>JAZRLR010000025.1:0-114073 GCA_045646965.1 Bacteroidaceae bacterium | reverse complement strand
CATCTTCGACACCACGGTAAATGCCCCCGACGTGCAGTTGAGCAACCGCTACACATTCAATTTCGGCGGCATCACAGCTGTGGAGAGCATCACAACCACAGCAAGCGACGAGGCCATCTACAACCTCAACGGCCAGCGTGTAGAGAACCCCACAAAAGGTATCTACATTGTAAACGGCAAGAAAGTTATTTTCTAAACAGACAGGTTTCTATAATATCGCGCGACGTGCTCTGCAAAAGGGCACGTCGTTTTTTTACCCGCATCGGCAAACGCCCCTGCCGCGCAAAAAAACTGAACTGTAACAACCACAAAGCAGGAATATTGCGACGAATTATAAAAAAATTCACAAAAAATTACGAAATTTGCAAGGAAAAGGCCCACACAGAGCCAAATGATATACTAACGGGTACAAAATCCCGTTAAAAAAAGGAGATGAAAAAACCGCTTATATTCCTGATACTTATAGTTATTGCGTGCGCAGAAGTGCGCGCACAATACGACGTGCATTTTACGCACTACTGGAATATGCTCAACTTCTACAACCCCGCAGGTGCCGGCGCAACGGGACGTATGTGGGCCTATGGTGCATATAGCAACCAGATGAGCGGCTTCGACAATAACCCCAAGAGTATGCTTCTAAACGTAGATGCCCCCATTCCCTTTGTGAGCGGAGACCACTCGCTGGGCGTGGGCGCACTCAACGACCAGGTAGGACTCTTTGTAAACCAACACATATATCTGAACTACGCCTACGCATTCAAGATGTGCGGCGGACGGATGGCCGTGGGAGCACAACTTGGAATACTAAACGCGCAGTTCGACAGCAAAGACATACAGTTTGGCGGCGACAGCAACGACCCCGCCTTCCCCTCGGGCAACGCCGACGGAAACAAGTTCGATTTCGGCCTGGGCGTGCTCTTTCAGCACAAGAATTTTTATGCAGGCCTATCGGGGCTCCACCTGAACGCACCGCTCATTCTCCTTGGCGAAAAAAACGAGTTTCAGGTAGACCCTTATTTTAATTTTACAGCAGGAGGCAATATACCGATAAAAAATACGTTAATTAACATACAGCCCTATATGCAACTGATGACCGACCTCGTGTCGTGGCGTGCCGACTTTACCGCAAAAGGCACATACAGCTACAACGAAAAGGACTACTTTGCAGGCTTCACATACAGCCCACAGACATCTGTAGCGTTGTTTTTAGGCATTGGGTTTATGGATTTCACAGTGAGCTACGCCTACGAGATTTTCACTTCGGGGGTGGGCGCAAAGAACGGAAACCACGATATTTTCATAGGCTACGCTATGAACTTGGATATATTTAAAAAAGGGAAGAACAGACATAACAGTATAAGAATTTTAAAATGATGAAAAAGATAATTTTTCTGCAAACAATTCTTTTGGCACTTGTTACGGCATCGTGCCTGAGCCCTCGCAGCTATGGCAACGCCAACGGAGGAGAAGTTACCGGAGTAGGCGGCACCGCGGTGAGCGAGCCTGCTCCCTATGGTATGGTGCTTGTGGAGCGCGGCTCCATAAAAGTGGGAGAAGAGGAGGCCGATTCTCTGTGGGGAATAGGTGCCCCCGCAAAGAATATCTCGGTAGACGCCTTTTGGATGGACGAGACAGAGGTCTCTAACGCCAAATACCGCCAGTTTGTATTCTGGGTGCGCGACTCCATCATACGCGAGCGCCTTGCCGACCCCGCATACGGCGGCGACGAGTCGTACAAGATTACCGAGGACGAGTATGGCGAGCCCATTGAGCCCTATCTCAACTGGAAGAAGCCTATCCCTTGGCAGCGTCCCGGCGAGGATGAGCAGCGTGCCATAGAGAGCGTCTACATCACAAACCCCATCACAGGCGAGAAGATGCTCGACGCCTCGCAGATGAACTACCGTTACAGCATCTACGACCACACACAGGCCGCTCTGCGCAAGAACCGCCTGAACCCCGCGGAGCGTAACCGCAACACCGACATACCCACCGACCTCGATGCACAGGTGATAATTTCAAAAGACACCGCCTACATCGACGACGAGGGTATGATTGTGCGCGAGACAATTACACGCCCCCTCTCGAGCCCCTACGACTTCCTCAACACATACATTGTAAATATATACCCCGACACCACCTGCTGGGTGAACGACTTCCCCAACGCAAACAACGAGGTATATCTCAACCTCTATTTCAGCCACCCCAATTACGACAACTACCCCGTTGTGGGAGTGAGCTGGGAGCAGGCCAACGCCTTCTGCGCGTGGCGCACCGATTTCCTGTTGCGCGGCCTTGGCTCGCAAGCCAAATGGGTGCAGCGCTACCGTCTGCCCTCGGAGATAGAGTGGGAGTTCGCGGCACGCGGCAAGGAGGGAGCCAAATATCCCTGGGAGAGCGGCGACACAAAGAGCGACAAGGGCTGCTACTATGCCAACTACAAACCCGACGAGGGTAACTACACAAAGGACGGCAGCCTCATCACATCGCGTTGCGGAATCTTCTCGGCCAACTCAAACGGCCTCTTCGATATGGCAGGAAACGTAGCCGAGTGGACATCGACCGTGTATACCGAGGCAGGTGTTCTGCAAATGAGCGATATGAACCCCGACCTGCAGTACAGAGCCGCCCTCGAGGACCCCTACAATATGAAGAAAAAGACCGTGCGCGGAGGTTCGTGGAAAGACGCCGTGCGCTACATACAGGGAGCCACCCGCAACTACGAGTATCAGAACGAGTCACGTTCATATATAGGTTTCCGTTGCGTGCGCAGCTACGCCGGCACCGACAAGAGAAGATAAAACAGAGTCACACATCATATTATCAAGCATATAACTATGGGCAAATATAAGACATTGGTAAGACGCCTGCAGGCATTTATGGATTCGGCAAGAGGAAAAACCATCCTCAACTACCTCTACAGCTGGGGTGCCGCAATCGTTATTTTGGGAACACTTTTCAAGCTCACACACATCGCAGGAGCAAATATTATGCTCTTCGTGGGTATGGGAACCGAGGTACTCGTGTTCTTCTTCTCGGCCTTTGAGCGCCCCTATGACGTGGCTATCGACGAGCAGAGAGAAGAGGCAGCAGAGGAGGCTATGGCAGCACGTATAAGCGGCCTTCCCCTGCAAGGCGGCACCATCGTTATAAACGGCAATATAGGCACTGCGGGTGGCGAGATTACCGCACAGCCCCAGAGCGCTCCCGCCGTGCTTAACGTGGGCACACCTGCACAACCCGTGAACATAAACGGCGGCACCACAGCACAACCTGTGAACGTAAACACAGGCGCAGTGCAGCAGGGAGCAGCCATCACAAGCAACCCCACACTCTACCCCCAGATGGACGAGGTTACCGAGGAGTACATCGAGAAGGTGCGCACACTCAACGAGGCAATCAAGAATATTTCGGAACAGGCAAACGCCCTGGGACACAATATGAAGGAAATGGAGACACTCGCACGCAACCTCACCGGTATAAACGCCCTCTACGAGGCACAGCTGCGTAGCGCAGGCACACAGGTGAACGCCATAGACCAGGTGAACGAGCAGACAAAGAAGATGGCAGCACAGATTGAAGAGCTCAACCAGATGTATGCCCGTATGATTCAGGCTATGACAATAAATATGAACAAGCCTCAACTATAAGAAGCAAAACGATGAAGATAAAGAAACAAAGAGTATCTCCGCGTCAGAAGATGATAAATCTTATGTACGTGCTTCTGATGGCGATGCTTGCGCTGAACGTGTCGTCGGACGTGCTCAACGGCTTTAACCTTGTCGATGAGAGCCTCTCGAAAAGCTCGGACAATGCAAGCAAGCAGAACGAGGCTCTGTACAAGGATTTCGACACCTATATGGCACAGAACCCCGAGAAGGTGCGCGAGTGGTACAACCGTGCCGCACACGTTCGCACCATTTCCGACTCGCTCTATAACCTCGCCACACGACTCAAGGAGCGCATCGCCAAGAAAGCCGACGGCGCCGACGGCGATTACAATAACCTTGTGAATCGCGAAGACCTCGAGGCCTCGACCTATGTAATGCTTGCACCCGGCAGCGGACAGGGCAAACAGCTCTTCGACGCCATAACAAGCTACCGCGAGGAGATTCTCACAATGGTGAGCGACTCGGTGCAGCGTGCCGTGATAGAGAGCTGTTTCAGCACCGAGGTACCCAAGCGCGACATCTCACTGCTAAAGAACTGGCAGGAGTACAACTTTGAGAATATGCCCGCCATAGCCGCCATTACCCTGCTCACAAAACTGCAGAACGACGTGCGCTATGCCGAGGGAGAGGTGCTTCACACCCTTGCACGCAATATCGACGTGGGCGACGTGCGTGTAAACCAGATACGCTCACTCGTTATACCCACCTCGCGCAATATCGTGCGCGGCAGCGAGTTCTCGGCACAGATTATTCTGGCGGCTGTCGATTCCACACAGCGCCCGCAGATATTCATCGACGACAAACTGCTCGAGACAGAGAACGGCGAGTACAGCAAGCTGTGCAACAGCGTGGGCGACTACACCCTCAACGGATATATGATTGTAAACGACGGAGCGGGAACGCAGACACGCTACGACTTCTCGCAGAAATATACCGTGGTGGAGCCCACCGCAACCGTGAGCGCCTCACTTATGAACGTGCTCTACGCAGGCTTTGACAACCCCGTGAGCATTTCGGTGCCCGGCGTTGCCGCAAACAAGATTACGGCAAGCATAGCAGCGGGCAAGGGAAGCATAAAAAGCGATGGAAAGGGCGGATATATCGTGGTACCCGCACAGGTGGGCGAAGATATCGCCATAGGTGTCACCGCACTCAACGAGGAGGGACGCAGCCAGAGTATGGGACAATACACATTCCGTGTGAGACAGCTCCCCGACCCCACCCCCTTCATCGAGTTCAAGGACAAGGACGGCAACACACAGCGCTACCGCGGCGGCACAGCCTTCAGCAAACAGGCGCTTATGTCTACCGACGGCATTGTGGCAGCCATCGACGACGGACTCCTGAACATAAATTTCAAGGTGCTCTCGTTCGAGACAGTCTTCTACGACAATATGGGTAACGCCATACCCCTGCTCTCGCAAGGAGCGAGCTTCACAGCCCGTCAGAAAGATATGTTCCGCAACCTGGGACGCGGCAAACGCTTCTACATATCGCACGTAAAGGCCGTGGGCCCCGACAATGTAGAACGCACACTGCCCACATCGCTCGAAGTGATAATTAACTAATCGGCAAGGATTTACACCGCCGCAAACAAAGATAAAAAGCAAAGATTATGAAATACATCAGCAAATTGATTGTTCTTGCGATATTTGCACTTTTGGGACAATATGCCGTTGCACAGCCCCCTGCACGCTCAAAGCAGACAGCCCGCAAGGAGCAGAAGACAAGCGCAGCACCGGTGATAAACCTCACCGACAGAGCAAAGAGCCAATACCCCACCGCCACAGCACCGGCCGACGTGGTGTGGAAACGCGACATATACCGCGCACTCGACCTCAAGAAGGAGAAGAACGCATCGCTCTACTACCCCGTGGAGCCTATGGGCGAGAGCGTGAACCTGTTCACATATATCTTCCGTCTCATTCTCGACGGCACAATAACCGCCTACACCTATAACCTCGACGGTTACGAGGCCTTCACCGAGGAAAACAAGATAAACCCCAGAGATATGCTCGACAACTACCGCATATACTACGAGGAGAACGACGGACAGTTCATCGTGGGCAAGAGCGACATACCTGCAAGCGAGATTTTGAGTTACTACATAAAGGAGAGCTATTACTACGACCAGAGAACAGGCACATACAACCAGCGCGTGACAGCTATATGCCCCGTGCTGCACCGTGCGGGAGAGTTCACCACCGAGGTAACCAAGTACCCTATGTTCTGGCTCAACTACGACGAAATTTCTCCCCTGCTCGCACGTCAGTCACTCGTTACAAGCAGCTATAACAACGTGTCGTCAATGAGCATCGACGACTACTTCATAAAAAAATGCTACGAAGGCGATATATACAAGACCGTGAACCTGCGTAACCTTGCCATAAACCAGTATTGCAAGGACTCGGTGGCAGTGAAAAAGGAGCAGCAGAACATTGAGAAACAGCTCACCGACTTCCGCAATAACCTGTGGAACGCACAGCAGCCCGCCAAGGCCGAGAAGAGTGCCGCCGCAGATTCCGTAGCCACAGACAACAAAAAAACAGCCGAGCGACAGACAAAGAGAGAGAGCGGCAACGAGAAAGAGGAGACAAAAAAGAAGAAGACAAGCAGCAAACCGAGCACAGGAGGAGCAAAGCACTCGGTGCGACGCACAAGACGATAACACCCACCCATTGAGGCAGACCGTGGTCTGCCTCAATTTATTATATACCCGCAAAGAAAGCTCCACAGCACCCCCGCATCACAAAGAAAAGTCTCAAAATTTGCGTATTTACTTATTTTACATTTAATTTGCAGACAGATACGCGGCAAGAGCCGCAACGTGAAAAAATATTAAACTTAAAACAAATTGATATGAAAAAGATTTTTGGAATAGCACTCACATTGTGTTTGCTTGTATCTGCACCCGCGTTTGCACAGTTCAACTGGGGTGTTAAAGCCGGTGTAAACCTCACAGGAGAGCCAAGCGACCTCGAAGACGGCATCTCAAAGGACTCAAAGAATGGTTTCTTCTTCGGCCCCACCGCAAAAGTAGTTCTTCCCATCGTGGGACTCGGTCTCGAGGGTAACCTCCTTTACTCACAGAGCGGCTCAAAGATTGGCAACGAGGACATCACACGTCGCAGCATCGAGATTCCCGTGTACCTGCGCTACGAGCTCTCTCTCCCCATCGTAAACAAATTCCTTGAGCCTTTTGTGGCTGTGGGCCCGCAGTTCGGCTGGGTTATCGGCGACACAAAAGAGACCTTCAGTGATGTGGCACAGTGGGAGTATGAAAAGAGCAACTTGAGCCTCAACCTCGGCTTGGGCGCCATTGTACTCGACCACATACAGCTGCACGTGAACTACAATATCGCTCTCGGCAAGACAGGTGAGTTCAAGGCAGACCCCACAGGAGGCGCCTGGGACTATGTAAAGGGCTCTAAAGTAAATACCTGGCAGATTTCTGCAGCATATATTTTCTAAAGAAGAGATTTATACAAACTATAAATGGTGTGCCGAATTTACTTTGGCACACTTTTTTTATCGGCACAAGCGCCGCGACACGCAGGAAACACTTTGTACATTGCCGCTTTTTTAATAAATTCGCACATTGATTATATGGCAAAATATGTAGATGTTATATTACCATTGCCCCTCCCCGAGTGCTACACTTACAGCGTGCCACAGGAGCTTGAGGAGAAGGTGCAGGCAGGGTGTCGCGTGAGCGTTCCACTCGGCCCAAAAAGACATTACACGGCTATGGTGGCGACGGCACACGACAATAAACCACAGAACTGCAAGGTGCGTCCCATTGAGGAACTGCTCGACGAGACTCCCATTATGCTACCCACCCAGCTAAAGCTGTGGGAGTGGATTGCCCGCTACTATTTGAGCCCGATGGGCGATATATACAAGGCTGCCATTCCGCAGGGACTGAAAGGAGAGTTCAAGCCGCGCACAGAGCAACGCACAAGACTTGCCGCAAATTGTCGCGATGAAAAGGCCATAAACCTCATTATGCAGGGGCTGTCGAGAGCCCCCCGCCGACAGCGTCTGCTTGCCACATACCTCGAGATGGCACGTTGCGAGGACGGCAGCTACCGCGAGGTGGCAAAGCACCGCCTCATAGAGAAGGCGCAGGTGCAGCCAAGCATCTACAAGGAGCTTGTAAACAAGGGAATCCTTGAAAGCTACGAGGTGGAGGTGGGGCGCCTTAACACAACCGACGAGCCCACAGCGCCCCTCAACAGCCTCACCGATGCACAGCAGGAGACCCTCGACAAGATTACAGCCTCTTTTACACAGAAAAATGTCACCCTGCTGCACGGCGTCACTTCGGCAGGAAAGACCGAGATATACATACACCTCATAACAAAAGCCCTCGACGAGGGCAAGCAGGTGCTCTACCTGCTGCCCGAGATTGCACTCACAAAGCAGATTATAGAACGACTGCGCCGAGTGTTTGGCAACAGGATTGGCCTTTACCACTCTAAATTCTCCGACGCCGAGAGGGTGGAGATATGGAAGAAACAGATAAGCGACGCGCCCTACGACATAATTCTGGGTGTGCGCTCGTCGCTCTTTCTGCCCTTTAAGAATCTGGGGCTTGTAATTGTGGACGAGGAGCACGAGAACAGCTACAAGCAGCAGGAGCCCGCGCCGCGATACAACGCCCGCAATGCAGCCATCGTGCTTGCGTCGTTCTTTGGCGCAAAGACACTGCTCGGCACAGCCACGCCCTCGATAGAGAGCTACTACAACGCCACCACAGGCAAGTATGGCCTTGTGAGCCTTACCACGCGCCACCGCGCCGTGCAGATGCCGCAGATAGAGGTGGTGGATACCAAGGATATGGCACACCGCAAACGTATGACGGGAGCCTTCAGCGATGCGCTTGTCGAGGAGATAGGCAACGCCTTAAAGGAGAAAAAGCAAGTGATTCTCTTTCAGAACCGCCGCGGATACTCTCCCCTGCTCGAATGCCGCACCTGCGGCTGGGTGCCACGTTGCAAGCACTGCGATGTGAGCCTCACGCTGCACAAGAACGCGCAGAAACTCACCTGTCACTACTGCGGCTACACCATACCCGCACCCAAGCACTGCCCCAACTGCGAAGAAAACAACTTTGTGAACCTGGGATATGACACCGAGAAGATTGAGGACGACCTGCAGAACATATTCCCCGAGGCACGCATAGCGCGTATGGACCTCGACACCACACGCACACGCACCGCCTACGAGGATATAATCACACGCTTTCAGGAGGGAAAGACCGATATCCTCATCGGCACACAGATGGTGTCGAAAGGGCTCGACTTTGACAATGTGGCCGTTGTGGGTATCATAAACGCCGACACGCTGCTCAACTACCCCGACTTCCGCTCCACCGAGAGAGCCTTTCAGCTTATGGCACAGGTGGCAGGCCGCGCCGGACGCAAGAACGGACAGGGCAAGGTGATTCTGCAGACAAAGGTACCCGATGCACCGGTAATTCCGCAGATTGTGCAGAACAACTACATACAGTTCTACAACAGCCAGCTCAAGGAGCGTATGCTCTTTCATTATCCGCCATTTTATCGGCTTGTTTACATATATGTGAAGCACCGCGAGATAAACATCCTCGAGGAGTTCTCGGAGCTGCTCGGCGAGGAGCTGCGCCGCATATTCGAGGAGCGTATTCTGGGCCCCGACCTGCCACCTGTGGCACGCATAAAAGAGCTCTACATACGCAAGATTGTGCTCAAGGTGGAGAGCACCCTCTCGCAGTACAGGGTAAACGAGGCTTTGCAGGCTGTTCAGCAGGCGTTTATGCAAAATGCCCGCTACCGCTCCGTGGTGATGTACTACGACATTGACCCTCTTTAACAGATTTTCGCACGTAATATTTTGTTCTTCTCCCGCCGTTTAGGTAAATTTGCACGATTTTTGGGGAGAAAGAACCCCTTTGCATCCGATGCACAGAAAAACTACATCTACAAAATAATGAAACAATTCAAAATTGTAAACAACATTACCGGTTGGGTGGTGTTTGCCATTGCGGCATTTACCTACTGCCTCACCGTGGAGCCAAGCGCAAGTTTTTGGGATTGCCCCGAGTTTATCCTCTCGGGCAATAAACTGGAGGTGGGACACCCCCCCGGCGCCCCTTTCTTTATGCTTACCGCCAACTTCTTCTCGCTCTTTGCCAAGCCCGAGAATGTGGCTCTTATGGTGAACTATATGAGCGCGATATTGAGCGCTGGAGGTATTCTGTTCCTCTTCTGGAGCATCACACACCTCACACGCAAGCTCATCGTCGGAAACAGCAAAGAGATTCCTCTCTCGCAAATTATCACAATAATTGCGTCGGGCGTGGTGGGCTCACTTGCCTACACTTGGAGCGACACATATTGGTTCAGCGCTGTTGAGGGCGAGGTTTACGGCTATTCGTCGCTCTGCACGGCTGTGGTTTTCTGGCTTATTCTCAAATGGGAGGAGAACGCCGACAAGCCCCACAGCGACCGTTGGCTTGTGCTCATAGCCTACCTTATGGGACTCTCCATAGGCGTGCACCTGCTCAACTTGCTCTGTATACCCGCCATTGTGCTTGTGGCCTACTACAAACGCACACGCAACGCAACGCTCAAAGGCGTGCTTGGAGCTGTCGCCGTGTCGGGTATCCTGGTAGCAGTGGTGCTCTACGGCATTGTGCCGGGCGTGGTTAAAGTGGGCGGTTGGTTCGAGCTTCTCTTTGTGAACGTCCTGGGCTTCCGCTTCAATACCGGACTTATAATATACCTTGTGCTGCTGTGCGCAACGCTCATTTGGGGTATCTATGAGAGCGAGAAGGGCACAAAACGCACAACCGTGGCTGCCATCTTCACTGCAGCCGTGGGCCTGCTCGGTATCCCCTTCTACGGATACGGAATCTTGAGCATAATCCTGGGTATCGCGGTGCTCATCGCAATATACTTTGTGGCAAAGATACGCCGCAGCGAGAAATATCTCGTGAGCCTCCGTTTCCTGAACACATCTATGCTCTGTATGCTTGTAATTATGATTGGCTACTCGTCGTATGCGCTCATTGTAGTGCGTTCGGCCGCCAATACCCCTATGGACCAGAACTCACCCGAGGACATCTTCACCCTCGGAGCCTACCTGGGACGCGAGCAGTATGGCTCACGCCCTCTCCTCTATGGCAACGCATACAGCTCCGAGATTGAGCGCGTTCCCGAGGGAGAGTACCTTGTGCCCAAGGTAATTGTGGGCGCTCCCAAATATGCACCCAAAGAGAAGGCATCGCCCGACGAGAAGGACTCTTACGAGATATTGAGCTACGACAAGGAGGTGATATATGCACAAAATATGCTCTTCCCCCGTATGTACAGCTACGAGCACGCCAACTGGGGCCCCAATAAAATAAACCTCTATGAGCAGTGGTGCGGAGGCAAGATTGAGGGAAGAAACATACGCTACCGAGCTCCCTGGGGAAAGACCGAGATTATAAATATGCCCACACAATGGGAGAACCTCAAGTTCTTTGTGAACTACCAGCTCAACCATATGTACTGGAGATATTTCCTCTGGAACTTTGTGGGACGACAGAACGACATTCAAAGCCACGGCGAGTTTGAGAACGGTAACTGGATTACAGGTATCAACTTCATCGACAGCCTGCTCGTGGGCAACCAAGAGAAACTCCCCACCGTGCTCAAGGAGAACAAGGGACGCAACGTCTTTTATGCTCTGCCGCTTATTCTGGGAATCATAGGTATAATGTGGCAGGCACGCCGCGGACGCGAGGGCAAGCAGCAGTTGCTCGTGGTGTTTATGCTATTCTTTATGACAGGCCTTGCCATTGTGCTCTACCTGAACCAGACACCCCTGCAGCCCCGCGAGCGCGACTACGCCTACGCAGGCTCTTTCTATGCCTTTGCGATATGGATAGGAATGGGCGTGGCAGGAATCACAGAGTGGCTTGGGAAGAGAAACGCAGCCGTGAGCACAGCGGCAGCCGCAATCGGCCTGCTTGTGCCCGTGCAGATGGTGTCGCAGACCTGGGACGACCACGACCGCAGCGGACGCTATGCCTGCCGCGACTTTGGACAGAACTACCTGTACACAATACCCGAGGAGGGCAACCCCATAATCTTCACCTGCGGTGACAACGACACCTTCCCCCTGTGGTATAACCAGGAGGTTGAGGGTGTGCGCACCGACGCACGCGTGTGCAACCTCTCGTACCTGAATACCGACTGGTACATCGACCAGATGCGCCGCCCCGCATACGACTCACCCTCTATCCCCATAAAATGGGACAGAATAGACTATGCAGGAAACAGCAACGAGGCAGTGAAGGTGGAGCCCGCCTACAAAGAGACAATAAAGAAACTCTACCAGAGCAACCCCGAGGGAGCGAAAAGACGTTTCGGCGAGAACCCCTTCGAGATAAAAAATATTATGAAGAACTGGGTGCGCAACAAGAACGAGAAGCTGCACCTCATACCCACCGATACGGTGTATATAAAGATTGACCGCGACGCCGTTATACGCTCGGGAATGATTGTGCCCGAGGAGTACAAAGACGAGATGCCCGAGTATATGGCAATTTCGCTCAACGGCCGCAGCAAGCTCTTCCGTGCCGACCTTATGCTGCTTGAGATGCTCTCGCAGTGTAACTGGGAACGCCCCCTTTATATGTCGATGACCGTGGGCGACGAGAACTACCTGCCCTCACTCAAGAAGTTCTTTGTGCAGGAGGGACTTGCCTACCGCATCACCCCCTTCAACTGGGTGGAGCTCGGATATAGCAAAGGCAACGATATCATAGCCGACACCGAAGCTTTCTATCACAATGTGATGAACCGTTTCAAGTTCGGAGGTTTCAAGGAGTATCCTGCCTACTATTCCGACGAGACAATCAACCGTATGGTATTCACCCACCGTCGCCTTATCTCTTCGTTGGCAGCACAACTCTACAACGAAGGTGAGAACGCCAAAGCCCTCAACCTGCTCGACCTCATAGAGGAGGAGTTCCCCTCGAGCATCGTTCCCCACAGCATAGCCACAGGCGGATATGACATAGGTCGTCTTTATATGCTGCTCGGAAAACACGACAAGGGATGCAAAGTGCTCGAAGAGTTGCTGAAAGACCGTCTCGAATACATTGAGTGGTACACAAGCCTCGACCAGAACCGTTTCGAGAACACCCTGCAGGAGAGCTATATGGCTATTGAGATGGCAAAGCTTGTGATTGCAGAGCTGAAAAAGGGCGACAACCAGTGCAAGGCAGTTGCCACAAAGTATAACACTGCGCTCAACAAAATTTACACCGAGTGGCGCAGCAAGACAGGTGTGTAAAAGCGAAAGAGAATTATGTTTATAGAGCAGGTACCCGATTTTTTCCGCAACCTCTACCCAAAGGCGTTGTGGAGGATGAACCCCGACGAGAAGGCCATCTATCTGACCTTTGACGACGGGCCCATACCTGTAATCACTCCGTGGGTGGTGGAACTGCTCAACCGCTACAACATAAAAGCGACGTTTTTTATGGTGGGCGACAATGTGCACAAATTCTCGCAGGAATATATGCAGGTGGTGGAGAGCGGCCACAGAGTAGGAAACCACACATTCAACCACCTGAAGGGGCTTTTCACAAGCACTAAAGAGTACATTGAGAATGTAGACAGAGCCGACGCATTCATTCACAGCAATCTCTTCAGACCGCCGCACGGCATACTGCGCACATCGCAGTACAACGAGTTGAGCAAGAGATACACCTTTGTGATGTGGGACCTCGTTACACGCGATTATAGTTTCCGCCTCTATGGCGAGGATGTGCTCGCAAATGTGAAACGCTACACACGCAACGGCTCCATAATAACCTTTCACGACTCGCTGCGCTCGGAGAGCAATCTGCGCTACGCACTGCCGCGCGCGCTCGACTGGCTGCTCGAGGAGGGTTACACATTCAAGATATTTGAGTGATGGAAATTAAAGAACTCACACAATACATTAAAGCCGAGGCCGCACGCCTCGGCTTTGACGTTTGCGGCATTGCACGAGCCGGCAAAGTGGCTCCTGCACAGGCCGAGGCGCTGGAACGCTGGGTGCAGGAGGGCTGCCACGGCACAATGAGCTACCTCGAGCGCAACGGCGAAAAACGACGCAACCCCGCCGAGCTCGTCCCCGGCTGCAAAAGCATAATCTCGGTGGCGCTGGGATATGCACAGGGAGATTTCGACGAGACACACCTGCACATCTCGCGCTATGCACAAGGAGACGATTACCACAAGATTGTAAAGGACAAGCTCCACCTGCTGCTGCAAAGCATAAACAGAATACACCCTGTGAAAGGAAGACCTTTCTGCGACTCGGCTCCTGTGATGGAACGGTACTGGGCAAAGGAGGCAGGGATAGGCAGGATAGGCAAAAACCACCAGCTTATAATACCACGTCTGGGCTCATACTTCTTTCTTGGCGAATTGCTTGTAGATTGCGAGCTTGAGTACGACAAGCCCCTCACAGAGAGTATTTGCGGCGGCTGCACACGCTGCATAGACAACTGCCCCACAGGTGCTCTCACAGCCCACGGCTTCGATGCGCGTAAGTGCCTCTCCTACCTCACTATAGAGCATCGCGGCGAGCTGCCGGAAAACATCGGTGAAAAGATGGGAAAATGTATATACGGCTGCGACCGTTGCCAAACGGCCTGCCCGTGGAACAGAGGAGCACAGCCCTGCAACGAGCCCGCCCTGCGCACAAACGAGGGGCTTGCTGCAATGCACGACAGCGACTGGCACACCTTGAGCGAAGAGCGTTACAAGGAACTTTTTGCCCACAGCGCAGTGGAGCGTGCAGGCTATGCGCTGCTCACGCGCAATATAGCGGCGGTGAAAGAGAGCGAAGAGAAAGTGTCAGCGACAGAGTAGCTCGCACACCTTGTCCTGCCACACACGGGCGGCACGAGCCTTGGGAAGGCCGTCGTTCATAATTACAAAAGCAAGCATATTTCCGTTAGAGGCACGGGCATACCCCGCAAGCGTGCAGACACCCGTGACGGTACCCGTCTTTGCAAAGACCTTTTTATAGGCGGCGGTGGACTTGAGACGATGTTTCATAGTACCTGTGAGCCCCGCCTGCGGCAATCCCTTCATAAGTATTTTATAGGTATCCCCGCGCGCGTAAGCATACTTGAGTACGTCGAGCAAAAGACGGGCAGGCACAAGCGTGTAGGGCGACAACCCCGAGCCGTCACAGATGTCATATACCTCGGGCTCGTCAAACGTGCTCTCAACGAAGCCTTTTATAATATCGGTGCCCATCTTCTGTGTCACGGGACGACGGCCGTAGAGCGTTCCAAGATGATAGGCGAGCGACTCGGCACACAGGTTATTACTCTCGAGAAGAGCCTCGCACACCACATCTTCTATGGGGCGTTTCACCTCGCAAAGCAGGGCACAGCTGTCGGGAGCGATGCCTCGCTGCACACACCTCACCACAACGCCACGCGAAGCAAGAAACTCGGCAGCCACAGCCATAAAATAGTCCTGCGAAGGCTGCATATTCATCTTCTCACTCTTGGGAGCGCGGCAGTTACCGCGCAGACGTATCACATTTGTGCCCTCGAGCCAGTCGCGCAAGATGGTAAACTTTTCGTCACAGCCGCCATTGCTCACTGCCTCGTTCACCACCATATAGAACGCCGACGGCGGGTAGCACTCGACCACGGGAGGCTCGCCTTGTGTGCCCGGCCTTGCCGACACCTCGACGCAGCCTCCGCAAAGCATAAGCGGCGAAATGTAGGGCTGAAACTCCCACGGAGTGTCGTCCCACGCCCACCCCGGCCCCCAGAAGAGAGAATCGGTCATAGAACAGTCGGCAAACAGAGTGTCGATGACACTGCCCGCAGGCACAGCCGAGAGCATTGCGCACAAATCGTCATAAGAAAAGAGAGGGTCAAGCGCACCTTTGATATACAGGTTGCTGCCACTCTGCAGCAGGCGGGTGTTTATAGTGTAATCGACACCGAGACGCTCGACAGCCGCCACCGATGTAATTATTTTGAGCAACGAAGCAGGGCGCGAGAGTTTGTGCTCCCTGTGAGCAAAAACAAGCGAGTCGCCATCGAGGTCGTAGACCACCAGCGAAGCATCGCTCACCTTGAGTATATCGTCGCGCAGCAACGACTCAAACTTCTCACGCGAGGGCTGCGCCACAAGCACAACCACGGGCAAAAGCACAGAAAAAAAGAAAAAAAGGAGTCTCGACATAATACAAAAAACGCCCTGTGGCGGTAATTACGGAGTAAAACTACTTATTATTTATCAAATATTGGCCATAGAACGCTGTTTTATTTATGTTTTTTGTATTTTTGCAGATAGCAAGTGCGGGGCAGATGCAAAAAACCTTTGAGCTGTATTCAACCCATAGACGCCACCACCCCAGCACATTATCTATGGACTTATGATTAAGAGATTCGATTATTTGGTTATCGGTTCCGGTATAGCCGGAATGAGTTTTGCACTGAAAGTCGCCGACAAAGGCAAGGTCGCAATAGTATGTAAGACGACGCTCGAAGAGGCCAACACTTTTTTTGCACAGGGAGGTATCGCGTCGGTCACAAACCTTGCCGTAGACAATTTCGACAAGCACATAGAGGACACTATGATTGCCGGCGACTGGATAAGCGACCGCGACGCTGTGGAAAAGGTTGTGCGCGAGGCACCTTCACAAATTCAGGCGCTCATCGACTGGGGAGTAAATTTCGACAAGAACGAGAAGGGCGAGTTCGACCTGCACCGCGAGGGCGGACACTCGGAGTTCCGCATTCTGCACCACGCCGACAACACAGGAGCCGAGATTCAGGTATCGCTCATAAAAGCTGTGCGACAGCACCCCAATATAACCATCCTCGACAACCATTTTGCGATAGAGATACTGACGCAGCACCACCTGGGAGTCACTGTCACCAGACAGACACCCGACATTGAGTGCTACGGCGCCTATGTGCTCGACATAAAGACAAACGAGGTGCACACCTTCTTGAGCAAGGTAACCCTTATGGCGACAGGAGGCTGCGGAGCCGTCTACAAAACAACCACAAACCCCCTTGTGGCAACGGGCGACGGCATTGCGATGGTCTACCGTGCCAAAGGAACAGTGAAAGATATGGAATTTGTGCAGTTCCACCCCACCGCGCTCTACAACCCCGGCGACCGCCCCTCGTTCCTCATAACCGAGGCTATGCGAGGCTACGGCGGTATACTGCGCACCATTGACGGCAAGGAGTTTATGCACAAATACGACGAGCGCCTCTCGCTCGCTCCGCGCGACATTGTGGCACGCGCCATTGACAACGAAATGAAGACACGCGGCGAGGAGCACGTCTACCTCGACGTAACCCACAAAAACCCCGAAGAGACCAAACGACACTTCCCCAATATATACGAGAAGTGCCTCTCGCTGGGCATCGACATCACAAAAGACTACATACCCGTGGCACCCGCGGCACACTATCTGTGCGGCGGTATAAAGGTAGACCTGAACGCCGCATCGAGCATACACAGGCTCTATGCCGTGGGAGAGTGCTCCTGCACGGGACTGCACGGCGGCAACCGCCTCGCAAGTAACTCGCTCATAGAAGCCGTAGTATATGCCGACGCAGCAGCCAAGCACGCATCGGCACACATCGACGAGTACACCTTCAACGAGAATATCCCCGAGTGGAACGACGAAGGCACAAAGATGAACGAGGAGATGGTGCTTATCTCGCAGGACGTGAAAGAGGTGGGGCAGATTATGAGCGTATATGTGGGCATTGTGCGCAGCGACCTGCGCCTTAAACGAGCCTGGCAGCGCCTCGACCTTCTTTACGAGGAGACCGAGGAACTTTTCAAACGCAGCGTGGTGAGCCGCGAGCTGTGCGAGCTGCGTAACATAATAAACGTGGGCTACCTCATTATGCGTCAGGCTATGGAGCGCAAGGAGAGCCGAGGCCTGCACTATAACATCGATTACCCCAAAAAAGATTGACACCTGCAAAGGCCACAAAAACAACGGCGCCGACACTGCACAAAAGGCAGTGCCTGCGCCGTTAAATATTTATATTTAAGTGGCAAAAAAACAGGTGGGTTTTATATTGTAAAATCGCATAAAAAAAGCTATCTTCGCAGAAAATTAGCGGTTTTCTCCGCAGGGCGGGTGCGCAGCACCGCCGCATTTCACATAACAAACGGATTTACAACAATTTAATCAGTATATGGCAACAAAAAGAATTACATCGGCTTTGGTATCCGTATTCCACAAAGACGGATTGGACGAGATTATCAAACTCCTGCACGCCGAGGGAGTACAGCTTATCTCGACAGGTGGCACACAACAGTTCATTGAATCGCTCGGTATCCCCTGCACAGCAGTAGAGAGCCTCACAGGCTATCCCTCTATCCTGGGCGGCCGCGTAAAAACCCTCCACCCCAAGGTATTCGGCGGTATTCTGGCACGTCGCGAGAACGAGAAGGATATGCAGCAGATGCAGGAGTATGAGATTCCCGCCATCGACCTCGTTATCGTAGACCTCTATCCCTTTGAGCAGACCGTAGCATCGGGCGCTCCCGAGGCCGATATCATCGAAAAGATAGACATAGGCGGCATTTCGCTCATCCGCGGTGCAGCAAAGAACTTCAACGACGCAGTTATCGTTGCAAGCAAGGCACAGTACAAGCCTCTGCTCGACATTCTCCAGAGCAACGGCGCACAGACCACACTCGAGGAGCGTCGTTTCTTCGCTCGTGAGGCCTTTGCAGTGTCATCGTCATACGACTCTGCCATCTTCAACTACTTCGACAAAGACGACAAGAGCGCGTTCCGCAACGCAAAAGATTGTCCTATGTCGTTGCGCTACGGTGAGAACCCCCACCAGAAAGGTGCTTTCTATGGCGACTTCAACAAGATGTTCAACCAAATTCACGGCAAAGAGATTTCCTACAACAACCTGCTCGATATAAGCGCAGCCGTTGAGCTTATCAACGACTTTGCAGGCGAGACCACATTTGCCATCCTCAAGCACAACAACGCCTGCGGCCTTGCTTCACGCCCCACATTGGAGGAGGCTTGGGACGCAGCACTCGCAGGAGACCCCGTGTCGGCCTTCGGAGGTGTGCTCATCGCAAATGCAGTTGTAGACAAGGCTACAGCCGAGAAAATCAACGAAATCTTCTTCGAGGTAATCATCGCTCCCGACTATGATATGGCAGCACTCGAGATACTCACACAGAAGAAGAACCGCATTATCCTCGTTCAGAAGACTACAGAGCTTCCCTCACAGACCTATCGCAGCGTGCTCAACGGCGTTCTCGTTCAGGACCGCGACGACAAGGTGGAGACTCCCGAGGACCTGAAAGTTGTATCACAGGCCGCTCCCGGCGCAAGCGAGATAGAAGATATGCTCTTTGCAAACAAAATCGTTAAGCACAGCAAGAGCAACGCCATCGTGCTTGCAAAGAACAAACAGCTCATCGCAAGCGGTGTGGGACAGACCTCACGCGTAGACTCATTGCGCCACGCTATTGAGAAAGCCGGCAATTTCGGTTTCTCTTTGCAGGGCAGCGTAATGGCCAGCGACGCCTTCTTCCCCTTCCCCGACTGCGTGCAGATTGCTCACGAGGCAGGTGTTACAGCTGTGATACATCCCGGAGGCTCTATCCGCGACAAGGAGTCGGTAGACTACTGCGACGCCAACGGAGTTTCTATGGTTACAACAGGTTTCCGTCATTTCAAACACTAATAAACGATAAACAAGGATGGGACTTTTTTCATTCACACAAGATGTAGCCATCGACTTGGGTACCGCCAACACCATCATCTCCTACAACGGAAAGATAGTTGTCGATGAGCCCTCGGTGGTTGCTATAGACGGGACAAAAAAGATGATTGCCGTTGGTGAGCGTGCAAAGCAGATGCACGAGAAAACCAACCCCAACATACAGACCATACGTCCCCTGCGCGACGGCGTTATCGCCGACTTCTACGCCTGCGAGATGATGATGCGTGGCCTCATTGAGAAGGTGAATATGGGCAGCAAGCTCTTCACCCCCTCACTGCGTATGGTTATCGGCGTTCCCTACGGCTCTACCGAGGTGGAGCTGCGTGCTGTGCGTGACTCTGCCGAGCACGCCGGCGGCCGCGACGTTTACCTCATTTACGAGCCTATGGCATCGGCTCTGGGTATCGGTCTCGACGTTCTTGCACCCGAGGGTAATATGGTTGTGGACATAGGTGGTGGTTCTACCGAGATTGCCGTAATCTCACTCGGTGGCATTGTATCGAATGGTTCACTGCGCACTGCCGGTGACGACTTCACAGCCGACATTCAAGAGTATATGAGCCGTCAGCACAATGTACGCGTCAGCGAGCGTATGGCCGAGCGCATCAAGATTCACGTAGGTTCAGCACTTACCGACCTGGGCGACGAGGCTCCCCAGGACTACATTGTACACGGCCCCAACCGCATCACTGCGATGCCTATCGAGGTACCCGTGTGCTACCAGGAGATTGCGCACTGTATCGACAAATCAATTATGAAAATCGAGAACGCAATCATAAGCGCACTCGAGGCCACACCCCCCGAATTGTATGCCGACATCGTACACAACGGTATCTACCTCGCAGGTGGCGGCGCCCTGCTCCGCGGCCTCGACAAGCGCTTGGAGAACAAGATAAACATCCCCTTCCACATCGCCGAGAACCCTCTCTACTGTGTGGCAAAGGGTACAGCTCTTGCGCTCAACGACCTCAATTATCCTTTCTTGATGAGATAACAGATAGGCCGTGCACACACTGTTGAACTTTCTTATTAAGCATAATCACTGGTTCCTTTTCCTGCTACTGGAGGGAATCGGGATTATGCTTATTGTTCAATTTAACAGCTACCAGAACGCGACGTTCTTCACCTCGGCAAACAATGTGTCTGGAAATATCTTCGCTGCAATGAGCGATGTAAACGGCTACTTCTCGCTGCGCAGCAGCAACGAAGAGCTGCACAGCCGCAACACAGAGCTCTGCGACCGCATAAGCATCCTCGAGGAGAAGCTCGCACAGTACGAGGACAGCGCAGCCATTGCCGCTATGGACAAAAAGGGCAAGGGTGCATTCTTCTACAATGCCGCCAAGGTGGTAAACAACTCGTTCAACGCTGTAAACAACTACATCACCATAGACAAAGGCACTACCGACGGCATAGAACCCGAGATGGGCGTCTTTGGCAACGACGGCGTAATAGGCATAGTCTACACGGTGTCGAATAATTTTGCGGTGGTGATACCCCTGCTCAACAGCAAAAGCAATATCAGCTGCCGAATAAAAGGGAGCGACAGCTTTGCCACCCTGCAATGGGACGGCAAGGACACCCGATACTCTTACCTCGTAGACCTGCCCCGCTACACACAGCTGCTGCAGGGCGACACCGTGGTAACGAGCGGCCACTCATCTATCTTCCCCGGCGACATACCCGTGGGAACGGTAGAAAAGACCATAGACTCGGAAGACGGAATGTTCTACTGCGCACAGGTGAAACTGTTCACCGACTTTACAAGCCTCACACACATCTATGTGGTGGGAAACAAAGAGAGAGCCGAACAGAAAGAACTCGAATTATCAACCTACGGCAAATGACACAGGAGATTCTCATACGCATACGCAATTTTGTGATACTCGCGCTGTTGCAGGTGCTTGTGTTCAGCCGCATACATCTGTTCGGATATGCCACGGCATATATATATCTTATCTTCCTGCTCAAGCTGCCACGCTTCACATCGCGTAACGAGCTGCTTGTGTGGGGTTTCCTCTTCGGCCTTGTAGTAGATATTTTCGGTGACACACCGGGATTAAACGCCTGCGCAGCCACAGCTATGGCCTTTGCACGCAACTACATTCTGTCGGCCGTCACACAGAAAGGCACAGCCGACGATTTTGCCCCCGGAGTACACACAGTAGGCTGGAGCGGATATGCCACCTACGCCGCGCTCTGTCTGGCACTATTCTACACCATTCTCTACCTGCTTGAGCTCTTCACGATAAGCTACCCCGTGACACTGCTCACAAGCGTGGCAGGCAGCACCCTCCTCACAATGTTATTTACGCTCGTAATAGAGTGCTTCACCCGCCGCAAATAGTACTATGAACATACACAGCTACGACAAACGCAAATATATCCTGGGCGGAGCGGTGTTTTTAGTGCTTGCCATATATGTATCGCAGTTGTTTAACCTGCAGCTGCTCAGCGAGCAGTATAAATCGAAAGCCGACAGCAACGCTTTTTACAAAAAAACAATCTACCCCGCACGCGGCCTTATGTACGACCGCAACGGCAAACTGCTTGTCTACAACCGCCCCGCATACGACATAACCTTTGTTCCGCGCGAGATAAAAGGGCTCGACACATTGGAGTTCTGCAAGGCGTTGAGCATCACACGCGAAGACTTTGACAAGAGGATGGAGAGGGTGCGCAACCCGCGTCACAACCCCGGATACTCCTCATACACCGAGCAGGAGTTCATCACACAGCTATCGGCCGAGGAGTTTGCCGAGTTTCAGGAGAAGATGTTCCGCTTCCCCGGTTTCTATGTGCGCAAACGCTCCATTAGGCAATATGCCTATAGCGTGGGAGGTGTGCTGTTTGGCGACATAGGCGAGGTGTCGCAGAAGAAAATAGACAAAGACCCATACTACACGAGAGGCGACTACATAGGCACGCAAGGCATAGAGGCCTCATACGAGGAGACACTGCGCGGACACAAAGGCACCGAGATGCTATTGCGCGACGCTCACGGCCGCATTCAAGGCAAATACCGCGAGGGAGCGCTCGACACGCTGCCCACACGCGGAAAAGATATCACGCTCGGCCTCGACATAGAGCTGCAACAGCTTGGCGAACGCCTTATGAAAAACAAGATTGGCAGCATCGTTGCCATAGAGCCTGAAACGGGCGAGATACTTTGTATGGTATCGGCACCCTCATACGACCCCGGGCTTCTCACGGGACGCGCCCGCGGAACCAATCACAAAACCCTCTCGAAGGACAAACGCAAGCCCCTGCTCAACCGCGCCATTATGGGAACCTACCCACCGGGCTCCACGTTCAAGATTTCACAGGCGCTCACCTTTCTGCAGGAGGGAATCATCACCCCGCAGACCGCATTTGCCTGCCACAAGGGTTTTGTAATGAAAGGCTTCAAGCTCGGATGTCACGCACACTCCTCGCCCACAGCACTTATCCCTGCCATAGCAACCTCGTGCAACGCATATTTCTGCTGGGGACTGCACAGAATGTTCGGCTCAAGCAAATACAACAGCACACAAGAGGCTATGGACACCTGGCGCGACTATATGGTATCAATGGGCTTTGGCTACAAGCTCGGCATAGACCTCCCCGGCGAGGTGCGCGGTATGATACCCAACTCCAAATACTACGACCGCCACCTGGGAAGACACTGGAAAGCCACCACGGTGATAAGCATCTCGATAGGACAGGGCGAGGTTACGCTCACCCCCCTGCAGATAGCAAATCTCGGCGCAACCATAGCAAACCGAGGCGAGTACTATGTGCCACACATTGTGGGCAGCATAGAGAATGACACAATTAAAAGCATATATCGCACCCCGCACAAGACACTCGCAGGCAAGGAGGCATACGAGAATGTAGTGCGCGGAATGCGCGAGGCCGTTCTCAACGGCACCTGCCGCGGAGCAAATATCCCCGGCATAGAGGTATGTGGCAAAACAGGTACCGCCGAGAACAGAGGCTCTGACCACAGTGTCTTTATGGGCTTTGCCCCTATGCATAACCCGAAGATAGCCATCGCGGTGTATGTGGAGAACGGCGGCTACGGTGCAGAGTTTGGCGTGCCCATCGGCGCACTGCTTATGGAGAAATATCTCAAAGGAGAGTTAAGTGAAGAGAGTGAGGAAAAAGCAAAAAGGATAGAAAACAGAATAATTCACTATGGCACAGACGAGAGGTAACATATTCAGCCACATAGACTGGTGGACAATCGTACTGTTCGCCGCGCTCGGCATCACAGGGTGGTTTACCATCTGTGGAGCAAGCCACAGCTATATAGAGACCAATTTTCTCGACTTCTTCGACCAGAGCGAGCGCACAGGCAAACAGGCAATGTGGATGGGCATATCCACCCTCGTGGGGCTTGTGCTGCTGTGCATAGACAAGAATAAATACAAGGACTTTGCACCGTTCATATATGTCGCAACCATAATCCTGGGTATCGTCACTATATTTGTCGCACGCGACATCAAAGGCTCGCGCTCGTGGCTTCCGCTGGGCCCTTTCAGCCTGCAGCCCGCCGAGTTTATGAAGTTTGCCACAGCCCTCACGCTCGCATCGTTCATCGGGCGTCACGGTTTTAACATAAAGAAAAACAGCGATTTCCTAAAGTGCCTGTGCATAATTCTGTTACCTATGTTTGTGATTGTGGGGCAGAAGGAGACAGGTAGCGCACTTGTCTATCTCTCGCTCTTCCTTGTGCTCTATCGCGAGGGAATGACAGGCATTGTGCTGCTTATGGCCATAAGTGCGGTGGTCTACTTCGTTGTGGGTATACGCTTTGGCGAGACAGAGGCCGAAACGCTCTCGATAAACCTGGGACAATATGCTGTGACACTGCTCATACAGGGGTTCTCGCTCGCAATGATAAGGTTCTGGTGCAAGCACAAGAAATCCTTTAATATACTGCTGCTCATAAACGTAGCCGTCTCACTTGCCACATATTGGATAGCGGTATATCTCATTTCCTTTAACATACTCATTGTGCAGTACCTGCTGCTTGCATTCAATGTAGGCTTCTTGATTATCAGAGCGAGGTTGCACAAAGAGACAAAAGGGCTCTGCATAGCCGCATATATAATAGGCTCGATATTGTTTTTCAGTTCGTGTGAATATGTGCTGCACAATGTGCTCAAGCCACACCAGAGAGTGCGCATAGAGGTGCTTCTGGGCTTGAAGGAGGAGCTGTCGGGAGCGGGATACAATGTGCACCAGTCAAAGATTGCGATAGGCTCGGGAGGAATATTTGGAAAGGGCTTTCTCAACGGCACACAGACAAAGCTGAAATATGTCCCCGAGCAGGACACCGACTTTATCTTCTGCACCATAGGTGAGGAACAGGGTTTTGTGGGCTCCACTGCCGTTCTGCTGCTGTTTGCAGCCTTCATACTGCGGCTTATGACACTTGCCGAGCGACAGAACGACCTCTTCGGCAGGGCCTACGGGTATGCCCTCGCCTCGATTTTCTTCTTTCACTTTACCATAAACATAGGTATGGTGCTCGGAATTATGCCCGTGATTGGAATTCCGTTGCCGTTCTTCAGCTACGGAGGTTCGTCGTTCCTCGGTTTTTCAATTCTGCTGTTTACTTTTCTGCGCATTGACGCTGACAGGGAGAAGAGAGCCTGATACCCACATCGTAGACTCCTTGTAATAAAGAATCCTGCATTATATGCTGCAGGCGCACTGCGTGCACATCGCGCCACAGGGCATTCACAGAGGCGGCAAAGAACTCTGCCTGATAGAGAGTGCCCGCCGTGGAGCCGCCACGTCTGCCATTCTCGCCATATATGTCGCAACACACCGTGTCGCGCGATACTACACTGTCGCCACCCGCAAGGGTTTCTACCTGCACCCACAGGCTTTTGTAGGGGTAGGCCGCGCTATAACGCAGCCCCACATAGAGGTCGAGCGTGCGAGCCTCATCGAGAGCTTGCAGATTCTCCTCAAAGGAGAGCGCCTGCTCCCTGTGCCACGCACCACCCACCGACAGATATTTGTGCTCGTAGTTGCCACAGGCACAAAGCACCGCAGCCGCCACGCACAGCAATATCCTATTCAGGTTTTTGCGGCCTCTTACCCTTGTCGCCCTTGCCATTGTTTCTGCCGTCGTGTGGTTTTCCTCCGTGCCCTTTTCTGCGTTTCTTGCCCTTTGAGGAGTTGTCGAAACGGTTTATATTCTCCTGCTCAAGCAAATCGACCGAACGCTTATGGTCGCCCGCACCCGAAGCATCGAGACTCGCGGGACGCTCACCACGCCTGTTCATATCTATAACCGCGTGTGCCCTGCGCGCACTTATCGTCACAAGGTTGGCAGGGATATGCTTGTCGGTAGAGTATGTGACCTCGCCACGCAAAATATCGGCCTTGAAGAAGAAATATGTGCCGTCGGCTGTTTCAAGTTCTGCGTCACGCGGGGGCAGGGTGCGACCGGCCTCCACATAGGCATCTACCTCGTAGTTAAGGCAGCACTTGAGCTTGGCACACTGGCCTGCGAGCTTCTGCGGGTTAAGCGAAATATCCTGGAAACGCGCCGCCGAAGTTGATACCGACACAAAGTTGGTTGTAAAGGTTGCACAGCAAAGCTCTCGTCCACAGGGGCCTATACCGCCTATGCGACCGGCCTCCTGACGCGCACCAATCTGCTTCATCTCAATCTTTATCTTGAAGGTATCGGCAAGCACCTTGATAAGCTGACGGAAATCGACGCGGTTATCGGCTATATAGTAGAAAATAGCCTTCTGACCGTCGCCCTGATACTCCACATCGCCTATCTTCATATCGAGATTAAGGTCCTTGGCAATCTGGCGCGAGCGTATCATTGTATCGTGCTCACGAGCCTTTGCCTCCTCGTATTTCTCCATATCCACGGGCTTTGCCTTGCGATATATGCGCTTGAACTCGCTCTCGGGGGTGAGACGGGTTTTCTTCAATTGCAGGAGCACAAGACGTCCTGTCATAGAGACTTTGCCTATATCGTGGCCCGGAGTAGCCTCTACAGCCACAATATCGCCCTTCTGCAAGGGAAGGTTATTACTATTCTTGTAATATCCCTTGCGTGTATTCTTAAACTGCACCTCCACAATGTCGGTAAACTCCTCGTTCCCGGGGATATCGGCCAACCAATCGAAGGTGTTCAACGGCGCATCCATCTTGCCACAGCCCTTGCAGCAGATTCCGGAGCAATCGTTATTTTCTTTATATTTCAATTTATCCATTTATCGGTTTTTTATCCAAACAATCATTCTCAACGACATATCGAAAAAGACCATTTTGGCATTAACATTCTGTTCTATGTGTCTCTGCGCTTCGCTCAACTCCTCCATTATGCCGTAAATATTGCGTTCGTTCACAAAGGGTGAGAAACGCACCGAGAAGGCACTCTCCTCGGGCGACATATAGAGCATTTCGCTGCGTTTGAAATTCATTATAAAGTTCTCGCGTATCATACGCTGGCAGTAGTCGAGCAGACGTTTCTGTCGCTCCCTGCCCATTGCCGCCACCTGCTCGCTCCAGCGCTTCATTTCGCGTATATTACGGGCATAGGCCACACGCATAAGCTGCGAGAAGAGGTCGAGATAGAGAGCCTTCTCGCTGTCGAGCGAGAGCAGTTCCTCGGCCTTTTCCATATTTCCGTTGCTCTGCTGCGCTATGCGTGCCGCGTCGGCCTGTGTAAGGCCGTAACGTTCCACAAGAGCGGCGGCCATCTCACTTTGCGAAATGGCGGGAATCTCGATGCGCTGTGTGCGGCTCAAGATGGTGGGGAGGATGAGGTCGGGCTGCTCCGACACCAGAATAAACAGCGTATCCTTGGGCGGTTCTTCAATTATTTTAAGCAATTTGTTGGAGCCCGCCTCTTTCATCTTCTCGGGCAGCCATATAATCACAATTTTCCAGCCGCCCTCGCGCGATTGCATCGACAATTTATGCAGAATCTCGCCACTCTCGCGCTCATATATCATAGGCTGCTGATTCTCCACATCGAGTTTCTGCAACCAGTTGTCGTAGCTGAAATATGGGTTCGAGATGAGCAGCTCGCGCCACTCGGCTATGTAGTCGTCACTCACAGGAGGGGTGTCGGAAGGGCTGTTTTTTTTCTTTTTTACGGGAAATACAAAGTGCAAGTCAGAGTGTATGAGCTTGTCCATCTTCACACACGCGGGGCAGCTGTTGCAGGCATCGGCGCTGCGTGAGCCGCACAGCAAGTAGCGCGCAAGAGCCACCGCAATGGCAAGTTTTCCGCTGCCCGCGGCACCTGTAAACAGCAGAGCGTGTGCCAAGCGGTTCTCATCGACACAGCGTTTAAGCTGCTCAATTACCCAGCTCTGCCCTACTATGTTTCCAAAGGATATTCCCATTAGTAAATAGCTTTTGCAATTTCACAAACACTGTCTACAGCGTTTATTGTATAGAAATGAATGCTCGGCACGCCGTGCTGCATAAGCTCGCGGCACTGCGCTATAGCCCACTCGCGCCCCACAATGGCCGCAGCCTCATCGTCGCGACACTTCTGCATAGCCGACACAAGTTCCTCTGGAAGGTCGGCGCGGAACACCTTGGGCAGGATATTGAGCTGCGAGAGACGATGCATAGGCTTTATTCCGGGTATTATGGGGATATTTATTCCCATAGCACGCGCTCTCTCCACAAAAGCAAAATATTTTTTATTGTCAAAAAACATCTGTGTCACGGCATACTCGGCACCCTCGTCGGCTTTCTGTTTGAGTACCATAAGGTCGCTCTCCATATTGGGAGCCTCCTCGTGCTTTTCGGGGTAGCAGGCTACGCCACACGAGAAACGCTCGCCACGCTCCTTCATCTGCGTGCCGTCGATGAAATAGCCCTCATTGAAGCGGTTCACCTGACGCAGAAGGTCTATGGCGTGGGCGTGTGAGTCGCCACATTGCACGCTGTCCTCCTTGCACTTGTCGCCGCGCAACACAAGAATATCGTTTATACCCGAGAGCTGAAGGTCTATGAGCACATACTCTGTCTCCTCGAGCGTGTATCCGTTGCACAGGATATGAGGCACCACAGGCACACCAAAGCGGTGCTGTATGGCCGTTGCCACAGCCACCGTGCCCGGACGACGTCGTATGGTACCTTTTTTGAACGTACCGTTGCCAAGGTCTATATATATAGGCTCGCTGTGGTGCGTTGTAATGTTTATATATTTGGGATTAAACTCCATAAGCCTCTCTATATTAGAGAAGAGCTTGCCCCTGCCCGTACCTTTCACAGGGGGCAGCACCTCGAACGAGAAGGCCGTTTTATCACCTGAATTTATGCTATCGATAACTCTCATATAATAATCTGTTAAATAAACGGAGCCGACCGGCCAAACGCCACCACCCCATTTAAATACAAAAATAACTCAAAGGTCGGGCAATACAAAATAAAAGCAGTTAATTTTAGAGAAATTTGGTGCTACGACAACAAAAGAGCTCTGCCGCAGGGGAGAAGATATAAAAAAGCCTCTCCCCGCACACCAAGTGCGAGGAGAGGGAAACACAAAAACTATGATAAACACAAAAACCTAAATTACTCTTAAATCATCTCTACAGAACTGCCGTCGAGCGCAACCTTCAAAAGAGGCTCTTTATTACCCTTTTCAATCTCAATCTCGTAGTACTCTTCGCCGGGGGCCTGCACATAGTCGGCATCGTCGATTCTATAGTCGGGATACTGTGCGTTCACTGCATTTACCACAGCCTCGGGCAAGTCGGCAACGCGTACATCCCACTCGGTGCGCAGCCACTGATCAGCTGTACTGAAATAGAGCTCTTTTCTCACGCTGCCTGTCGCACCGTTCTCCACGATATCCACTTCGATGTGATTGCGCTCCTTGTCGTAATCGGTTACTACTGCTCCGGGGTAGTTGGCTGCGATATAATTCTTTATGTTCTCGCTCAACTGATATCTGGGAGAATCGTTATCGTCGTTGCAGGCTACAAATGCCACCGCACCTATCAAACACAGAATTGATAATAACTTCTTCATAATACCTGGAATTAAATTTGTTAGTAAAGTTTCTTGGGTTGTGGGAGGGGCGCTTTCACGCCCGCTCCGCTTAATTATATAGTTAATTGTTT
This sequence comes from Bacteroidaceae bacterium, assembly GCA_045646965.1. GTDB lineage: Bacteria > Bacteroidota > Bacteroidia > Bacteroidales > Bacteroidaceae > HGM04593. The sequence goes on along the minus strand of JAZRLR010000025.1, from coordinate 84,506 downwards.
AGTTGTCTATATCTATGATATTGAACTTTTTGTCGAAGATGAGTTCGTGGCGGTTCGACAGCTTCACATCGTAGTCGTTTGAGTCGCGCTCTATCTTCAGAATTTTCTCACCTGCAAAATGCTCGTCGATATAGTTTTTTATGGGGGCGGGCACTATCGCTGCGGGCACCTCGCTGTATCGGCAATCTACATCCTTCCACACTCCGCTGCGAGAAAATTCGAGCTTTACACCATCGACCAGCACCACTTCGTATGAGCGCTCCAGGAAATCGCGTTCCTCCTTTGCGTATGAGATTTTTATACCTGCGAAATGAGCGTTCAAGAAAGCCTGCGCCTCGGCGGGTAATTTATCTTTGCTGATAATTCTGTCGTTACCTGCCTGTGCTGAAAATACACCGAGAGAAAAAATAGCTACTAATGCAAACAAAATCTTTTTCATAACTTTAAACTTTTTTATTTATACATTCAAATTAACTTTACAATGAAGAGATTTGTTCTTTTCTGAAACCGTTTCCTCATTGTTTCTGATGCAAAGATTATATATGATTCTGAAATTAAATTGAAATAATTTCAGAATTGACATTATTTTTCAAAAATTTTCGGAAAAAGATAGAAAAAAGGCTGTAGAACGCCCTCCTGCGTGCCACAGCCCCTTATAAATTTCTTTCGCGCCTCTTATAAAGAGAGCGTAAAACGGTGCCGTGAATCGGCAAAAGAGTATTTCACCTCCATATTATAGTAACGTGCCACTGCGCTCACAAGCGCAAGCCCGAGCCCTGTGCTTCCACTCTTGCCACTCTTATAGAAACGGTCGAAGAGACGCTCGCTGTCGAGAGGCTCCGTGCCGCTGTTTGACACCGTGAGAGTAGTGCCCGTGAGGGAAACCGACACACAACCGCCATCGGGCGAATGCAGAAAAGCATTTTTGAGCAGGTTTGTCACAAGCACCGACAGCAGTTCGTCGTTTATGCGCACAACCGCGCTCTGCGGCAACGACACATCGCACGAGATATTCTTTGCGACATATATCTCGGAGAGTGTCTCGCAACTATCCTTTATAAAAGGTACTATATCTACGTCGGCGAGGTCGGGGAATTGCCCGTTATCTATCTTCGCAAGCAGAAGAAGGGTGCGATTGAGACGCGAGAGCCTGCGCACCGACTGCTGCATTTTATAGAGCTCGGCAGCCTGCTCTTCGGTGAGCGCCGTGGTATCAAGGAGCCACTCTATGCGATTGCCGAGCACAGCAAGCGGAGTCTGCAATTCGTGCGAAGCATTGCCCAAGAACTGCTTCTGCTGCTCGAGAAAATTCTCGGCGCGCGAAATGGTACTCTTGGCCGATTGCAGTAGCTTGTCAAACTCCACCACCGAGGTCGATTCCGGGAAATTGTCTACGCCCTTGCCCGGGATATAGCCGTCGAGCCAGCGCAGCAAGCGGTAGAGAGGGCGCATACTGCGGTGAAACACAAGAACAGTTGCACCAAATACCGTGAGCACCGCAACCAAATACAAGGTAACGATGTGCCACAGAATAGAGGAGAGCAGGTCTTCGCGCTCAAACGTGGGCGTTGTAACCACAAGGCGATATTTACCCCCTCTCTCGTCGGCAAACACAGCTGTGAGCACACGGGCAGGCTCTGTCTCGCGCTTTTCCTGTATGTACACAAGCGAATCTTTGTAGTTCATCTGCTGCGGCAACATAGCCTCATCGTCCTGCAAGAGCTCAAGCGCATAGCTGTTATTTGAGCCGTCGCCCACAGCCGGCAGCGTGCGCCCCGCAAGAGTGCGGCGTATTATGAGCTCGGCATAATCCTCGAGGCTATCGTCGGTCTCGTCATTTATTTCATCTACCATAGCATAGTAGAACACCACCGACCACAGCGCCATAATGGGCAGCAGAGCCACCGCCATACGCAATATCACATTGTAGAGCAGTTTCATAGTTCAGCCTCCGTAAATTTGTAACCAAAGCCATAGACAGCCTTCACATTTACCGTTGCACCCGCCTCGGAAAGCCTCTTTCTCAAGTTCTTTATCTGCGCATATACAAACTGGAAATTGTCGGCCATATCTATGTGGTCGCCCCACACAGCCTCGGCAAGGACAGCCTTATCGACTATGTGATTGGGGCGTTGCATAAAATAGAGCAGAATATCGAATTCCTTCTTCAAGAGGGTTACATCGACGCCATCGACCGACACACAGCGGCTCTGCAAGTCGAGCTTTATATTACCCGCCGTCATAAAACGGCTCACCGATGCATTGCCCCTGCGCAACACGCTTTTTATGCGTGCCGATAGCTCGGCCATATAGAAAGGCTTTGCCAGATAATCGTCGGCACCGAGGTCGAGCCCCGCCACCTTGTCGTCTATGGAATCGCGCGCCGAGATTATGATAACCCTGTCACCCTTGTCGAGCGACTTTATGTGCTCGAGCAATTTGAGCCCGTTTCCGTCGGGCAGCATAATATCGAGCATAATACAATCGTAGCTGTAACCCGCAATCTTGTCCTCGGCCTCAAAGAATGTGGTGGCGGTCTCCACCACATAACCTTCGCTGCGCAATGCGCGGCACATTATCTCGCTCAAAGAAGCATCGTCTTCAATTACAAGTAGTTTCATATTCTTTATTTTTTACAAATATGCACACCAATTCTGAAAAGAAAATGAAATTCCTGCACAAAGCACGTCAGGCGCCGTAGTGCTCCACAAGCTCAAAGTCGAGCTGTTTGCGGTCGAGGTTGGCACGCGCTATGCGTATGCGTAACGCATCGCCTATGGTGTATTTGCGGTGCGTGCGACGGCCCACAAGACAATAGTTGGCGTCGTCAAACTCGTAATAGTCGTCCTGTAATGTGCGCAGGGGTATCATACCCTCGCACTTGTTCTCGTTTATTTCGGCATATATACCCCACTCTGTGACACCGCTTATCACGGCATCGTACTCCTCGCCTATGTGCTCGCTCATAAACTCCACCTGCTTGTACTTGATACTTGCGCGCTCGGCGTTTGCAGCCACCTGCTCCTGTGCCGAGCAGTGCTCGCAGAAATCCTCGTATTTGGGCAGGCTTGCCGAGCGTGAACCTTGAAGCAGGTAGCGTGTGAGCAGACGGTGCACCAGGAGGTCGGGGTATCGGCGTATGGGCGATGTGAAATGGGTGTAATATCTGAACGCGAGGCCGTAATGACCGATATTCTCGGTAGAATAGCGTGCCTTCTGCATTGTGCGCAGAGATATTTGCTCTATCACATTCTGCTCCTTTGTGCCCTGAATATCCTTGAGAAGATTATTCATAGCCGTTGCCGATGTGGTGCGCCCCGAGCCGCTGCGCATCTTGTATCCCAGCTTGCTCACAAATTTTGAGAGCATCGTAAGTTTCTCGGGGTCGGGCTGGTCGTGTATACGATAGACAAAGGTCTTGGGAGTGTTTCCGGGTGCTTTGCGACCTATCTTTTCGGCCACGGTGCGATTGGCGAGAAGCATAAACTCCTCGATGAGCTGGTGCGACTCGTTGCTCTCGCTGAAATAGACCGACAAGGGGTGCCCGTCGTCATCGAGACGGAAGTGCACTTCGGCCTGCTGGAAATCTATGGCTCCGGCGGCAAAACGCTTGCTGCGCATTGTCTGTGCAAGAGTATTCAGAGTTTTTATTTCGGTGTAATACTCACCCTCGCCCTTTTCTATTATGCTCTGCACCTCGTCGTAGCAGAAACGACGGTCGCTGTTTATAACGGTGCGTGCGATGCGGAAATTCTTCATCTCGGCCTTGTCGTTCATTGTGAAAATAACCGAATAGGCGAGCTTGTCTTCGTGGGGGCGAAGAGAGCACAGGAAGTTACACAAGCGCTCGGGAAGCATAGGTATAGTTCTGTCTACCAGATATATAGATGTAGCACGTTTAAATGCCTCCTTGTCGATGACGCTTCCCTCGGTCACATAATATGAGACGTCGGCTATGTGGACACCTATCTCCCACATATTCTCGGAGAGGGGGCGTATGGAGAGGGCGTCGTCGAAGTCCTTGGCATCGTCGGGGTCGATGGTAAATGTGGTAACCCCGCGAAAATCTTCACGCGCGGCTATCTCTTCGGGGGTGATACCCACAGCAAGATTCTCTGCCGCCTGTTCCACCGCGGCAGGATATGTATAAGGCAGGCCGAACTCTGCAAGGATTGCATTCATCTCGGTATCGTTCTCACCCGCCTTGCCTAAAATATCGACCACCTTGCCCACAGGATTCTTGCTCTCGGCGGGCCACTCGAGCAGTTTCACAATGGCTTTGTCGCCGTTCTTGCCCCCTTTAAGCATATCCTTGGGGATAAATATATCACAGGGCATAAGGCGGCTCTCGGTGAGCAGAAAGGCATAATGTTTCTCAACACGCAACTCACCCACAAAGGTCTCGTGTGCACGTTTGAGTACCTCCACAACCTCACCCTCGCGACCACGTCCGCGACGGCGTGCAAAGAGCGCCACCCTCACATAGTCGTCGGTGAGCGCGTGCCCCGAATTTCTCTCCGATACCACAACAGGCTCGCTCTCGTCATCGGGGTAGAAGAGATTGTAACCGTTATTATTGCGTTTGAACGTGCCGAGCATCGACGATGCGCTGTTTGCAAGCTGGTAGCGACGGAAAGCAGGTTCCACGAGATAGCCGTCAAAGACGAGGTCGTCGAGTATGCTCACGCACAAGGTGCGCGCCGACGACGAGGTGAGGTCGAGTTCCTTAAAAATCTCCTTTGTGCTTATCTGTTCTCCGTCGTGTCTGTTAAAAAACTCCACAAGCATCTCCACAAGCACTCGCTTGTTGATGCGTCCCTTCGATTTACCGCCTTTCTTTGACATATCCCTCAATCTTTTTTGTAAATAACTCGGCACCGCAAAAACAAATTACGCGATGCAATGTGTAAAGTTAGCAATAAAAAGAGAGAATACAAGCGGCAAACAAAAAAAGGTAGAAGGCGAAATATTAAACTATGTGAAATTGCGGCGCACCACATCGTCCACCACACGGCGGCGCTGCTGCGCGTCGCCCTCGTAGAGAACGCCTATGCAATCGGCCTCCACAAGTGCGGGAAAGCGTGCAGAGAGCTCACTCGCCGAAAGCGAGGAGAGGTTACGCGTTGCACCACAATGTATGAGGCGATAGCTGAAACGCATACGCAGCACATCGTAAACCCTGCGGGCAAATACAAACACGGCGGGCTCGTCGGGGAAGGCGTCCTGCACACCGTATATGTTATCAAAGGAGAAAAGAGAAAAATTATATCTGTAGCCCGATGCGCCGAAGAGCGAAAGCAACGATTTCAACTTCTTTACCATATATAGTTTTTCGGCAAAAGTAAGTGCGGCGCACGCCCACGAGGTTGCCATATTGCCACATATCGCACAAGCATTAACTGCGGCACCACTCTTTGCAAAAAACTTTTCGCAAACAATCAAAAAAAAGAGTACCTTTGCAGAAAAGAAGAGACAGAGCACAATGGCAGCAAAAAAGATTTTGGTCACAGGCGCAAGCGGGTTTATAGGCAGCTTCATTGCCGAGCAGGGTATAGCACTCGGCTACGAGGTGTGGGCAGGCATACGCCCGAGCAGCAGTCTCAAGTATCTGCAAGGCAATGGAATAAAGACCATTATCCTCGACCTCGAAGACAAGGAGGTACTGCGTAGCCAGATAGCCCGTTTCACAAGCGAACACGGAGCCTGGGATTATGTGGTACACGCTGCCGGAGTTACAAAATGTATCGATAAAAAGGAGTTTTTACGCATAAACTACGGCGGCACAAAAAACCTTGTAGAGGCACTTAAAGAGGCAGGTGCTGCGCCACAAAAGCTCATATATTTGAGTTCTTTGAGCATCTTTGGCCCTGTGAGAGAGCAGGAGCCTCACACCCCCATAAAAGAGAGCGACACGGCAATGCCCGACACCGCATACGGGCACAGCAAGCTCATAGCCGAGGCCTATATAAAGAGCTGCGGCGTGCCCTATATAATATTGCGCCCGACAGGTGTATACGGCCCCCGCGAGCGCGACTATTTCCAGATGGCAGTGAGTATAAAAAAGCACATCGACTTTGCCGTGGGATACAAAAAGCAGACAATCACATTCATCTATGTGAAGGACCTCGTAAAAGCCGTATACCTTGCGATAGAGAAAAGTGTAACCGACCGCTGCTACTTTGTGAGCGAGGCGCGAGGCTACAGCAGCCGCAGTTTCAGCGACTACATACAGGCGTCGCTTGGGGTAAAAAATGTGCTCCACATAACCGCACCGCTCTGGGTACTGAAAGTAGTTTCCACCCTGTCGGAGTCTCTCGCACGTCTCACCGGAAAGGCCACAACGCTCAATCGGGACAAATACAATATAATGAGGCAACGCAATTGGCTGTGCGACACCACACCCATAGAGAAAGAGCTACAATTTACAACAGATTACACCCTCGAAAGAGGCACACAAGAGACTATACAATGGTACAAACAGGAAAGATGGCTTTAAAATTCTTCGCACGCGAAGAGAGCGAGACACGTTTTTTGGCGGTAGAGAAACTAAACCTGCTCTACAACCTGCTGACAACCCTGCTCATTATAATTTTCTTCGACAGGTTGCAGCACCCCGACACAATGCTTCTGGAGCGTTTTTTCATAGCTGCGGGCACATTTGCGGTGATATATGTATACACCCTGTACCCCTCGCCGCTCACCCGCCTGGTACGCATTGTCACACAGATGTCACTGCTCGGCTATTGGTACCCCGACACCTTTGAGTTCAACCGCATATTTCCCAATCTCGACCACCTTTTCGCCACAGCCGAGCAGATGCTCTTCGGCTGTCAGCCGGCGGTGCTCTTTGAGCAGGTGTGCAGCCACACTCTGTGGCGCGAGGCCTTCAACTTGGGATACTGGGCATACTACCCTATGATTGTAACTATTGTGACGTGGTATTTCTTCAGGAAGCCCAAAGAGACCGACAGATGCACATTTGTTATTATGGCATCTTTCTTTCTCTATTACCTTATATATATCTTTGTGCCCGTGGCAGGCCCGCAATTCTATTTCCCCGTCATAGGCGACGGCGCCGTGGCTGCGGGAGAGTTTCAGAGCATAGGCAATTTCTTTGACCTCAACCCCGGCATCACACTGCCACAGGCCGACAAAGAGGGTTTCTTCACCTCGCTTGTGAATATGGCGCAAGCCTCGGGTGAACGCCCCACAGCAGCTTTCCCAAGCTCGCACATAGGAGTCTCTACAATTATTATGCTTCTTGCACGCAGAGCAAGCAAAGGGCTCACCGCGTTGCTTTTCCCGCTCTATGTGCTACTGTGCTGCGCCACGGTATATATAAAAGCCCACTACCTCATCGACGGCATTGCAGGCCTTTTGAGCGGCGTGCTCATATACCTGCTCACCACATACCTCTATAAAACAAGTAGCGGAGAATAACTCCGCTACATACCTTCTACAAGAACCACCTCGCCACAAGCAAGCGAGCGCGGGACATCTATAACCCGTTGGTTACTGCTCCCCCTGAAGCGCAGCCCCTCGTCCTTGAGCCCCTCCACAAAGGGGCCGTCCACAAGCACATCTATGTGACGCAAGAGCTCGGCCTGGGCACTGTTTTTCAAAAGATTTTCATATAAATAGCCGGTGAAGCACCAGATATTCTTGTCGCTGTTGTTTTTTATGGCTACGGCAAGTTCTGTGAACCCCTCGGGCTGAAACATAGGATCGCCCCCGCTGAAAGTGACATCGGCAAAGGGGTCGGCAAGGATAATATCGAGAATTTCGTCGGTGGCCATAGGACGACCGTTGGCTATGTCCCACGACTGCGGGTTGTGACAACCTGCACAACGATTGGGACACCCCGCACAATAGACCGAGGTGCGAAACCCCGGCCCATCGACGGCTGTATCTTCGACTATATCCAGAATATAGAGCATACCTGTTTACTCGTGTATCACACGGTCGTTAAGCTCGGCAAGTTTGGCACTATTCCATCGGTCGGTTGTGCCTACCAGATAGCCTGTGATGCGCTGCAGTTTGTCTATGCGGGCGCTTCCGCACTTGGGACACACCTCGAGATTCTTTGCCGAGTTCTCGTGACCGCAGTCGAGGCAGCGGTTACGGTTATGGTTCACCGAGCCGTATCCAAGGTTGTACTTGTCCATCATATCCACAACGCGCATAATAACCTCGGGGTTATGTGTGGCGTCGCCGTCTATCTCCACATAGAAGATGTGACCACCGCCGGTGAGTGCGTGATAGGGAGCCTCCACCTCGGCTTTGTGACGTGCGCTGCACTTGTAATAAACAGGAACGTGGTTGCTGTTTGTGTAGTAGTCGCGGTCGGTTACACCCTCAATGACACCGAACTTCTTGCGGTCGGCACGGGTAAACTTGCCCGACAAGCCCTCGGCAGGTGTTGCAAGCACGCTGTAGTTATGCTGATAACGCTCCGAGAAGTCGTTTGCCCTGTCGCGCATATAGGTTACAATTTTCACTCCAAGCTCCTGCGCCTCCTCGCTCTCGCCGTGGTGCTTGCCCAAAAGAGCCACAAGACACTCGGCAAGGCCGATGAAGCCGATTCCGAGCGTTCCCTGATTTATTACGGTGGCTATAGAATCGTCAGGCTTGAGATTCTCGCAACCCACCCACAGAGACGACATAAGCAGGGGGAACTGCTTGGCAAACGCCGTGCGCTGGAACTCCATACGCTCGTGCAGTTGCTTGGCTGTGAGCTCGAGCAGGCTGTCGAGGCGGGCAAAGAACTGCGCCACGCGCTGCTGCTTGTCCTCGATGTCGCGACACTCTATCGCAAGACGCACAATGTTTATTGTAGAGAAAGAGAGGTTTCCGCGACCGATAGAGGTCTTGGGGCCGAAACGGTTCTCAAACACACGGGTGCGGCAACCCATTGTCGCCACCTCGTGAATATAACGCTTGGGATCGTCGGCACGCCACTCGCTGTTCTGGTTATATGTGGCATCGAGATTCAGGAAGTTGGGGAAGAAACGACGCGCCGAAACCTTGCAGGCAAGCACATAAAGGTCATAGTTGCGGTCGTCGGGCAGATAGCTCACCCCCCTTTTCTTTTTCCATATCTGAATGGGGAAGATGGCTGTCTCGCCGTTGCCCACACCGCGATAGGTGCTGTTGAGAAGCTCTCTTATCACGCAACGTCCCTCGGCCGAAGTGTCGGTACCATAGTTTATAGAACTGAATACCACCTGATTACCTCCGCGCGAATGGATTGTGTTCATATTATGTATGAAAGCCTCCATAGCCTGATGCACACGCTTCACAGTTTTGTTCATTGCGTGCTGCACAATGCGGTCGTCGCCCGAAAGGAAATCGAGCGGACGCTCTATATAATCGTCTATCTCGCGGTTGTAGAGACGCTCATAGTCCATAGACATAAGTTCCTCGAGAGCCTTGAGTTCCTCGATGAAAGTGGTGCGCACATAGGGCGCCATATAGAAATCGAACGCAGGGATTGCCTGTCCGCCGTGCATTTCGTTCTGCGCAGTCTCCATAGAGATGCAGGCAAGCACGCTCGCTGTCTCGATGCGCTTGGCAGGACGCGACTCACCGTGTCCCACACAGAAACCGTTCTTGAGGATGCGGTCGAGCGGGTGCTGACAGCAGGTGAGGCTCTTTGTGGGATAGTAATCCTTGTCGTGGATGTGCAGGTAGCTGCCTTTGACTGCCTCCATAACCTCCTCGCCCAGCAGAAAATCGTCCACAAAAGGCTTTGTGGTCTCGCTCGAGAATTTCATCATCATACCCGCGGGGGTGTCGGCATTCATATTTGCGTTCTCGCGTGTAATATCGTTCGATTTTATATTGATAATCTCCTGGAACATATCGCGGGTTTTCGCCTTGCGTGCAATGCGACGCTGGTTGCGATAGGCAATATACTTTTTCGCAACATCCTTGCGGCTACTCTTCATCAGCTCCATCTCCACCATATCCTGAATATCCTCCACAGTCATCTGGGGCTCACCCTTGATTGATATGTGGTCGGTAATCTGGCGTATGAGCGACATATCCTCACCCTTGTCGGTGTGAAGCATCGCCTTACGGATAGCCGTTACTATTTTTTCCTCATTAAAACCCACGATGCGACCATCGCGCTTTACAACTGTCTGAATCATTTTTATGAATGTTGATTGTCGTGAAAATTTTCGTACCGTCGCCCTACCCCACGAGTAGCGACAGCCTTAAAGAACGGCAGGTCTTCTGACTTACTCCTCGTTCCGCAGCCTTCCCGATAAAAATCAGTGGCAAGAAGTTTTGCGGAATGTCAAAGGAGCTACACAGCAGCGGGACTGTCCGGGATTCTCACCCGGTTCCCTTTTAATCTCACAGAAACGGTGTTTCAAGAGAACCTATTCTGTTGGCGAAAATAATGAATTTATATCAAATTTGACATATAAAATCGACTATTTCTTTCAATAAAACATAAAAAAAGGCGGCACATCCGAGTACCGCCCTTTGGGAAGCCGAAGCCCCTACCGATGTCCCTTATACACGAGCCATCGCTCGGCCAGCGAGCGATTGAATTTATACATCACATTTACAGGCTCTCGCGTGTACATATCGAGTTCAAAGAAAGGCTCATAACGCTCGACCATAGGGTGCAGCCTCTCAAATGCAAATTTAAACCCGAGATTCTCCACAAGCAGATAATCGACCTTTTTATCGACCATAAAATTCAAAATCCCTATATCATCGACCTCCTCGCGCAGCCTCAACGCCTTGAGCCCCGACTTCACATACAGGAGTTCGGGCTTGCGGGCAGCCACCGTCACATCCCTGTTTTTCTTGGCAAGGGCATCGCCCAGGTCGAAGTAGTTGTCGATGTGCACGGGATAGGGGCTCTGTGCCAGGTTGTGCAACCCCGCAACGGAATGCTTGGCAGAGCTCTCGTCGGCATTTAACGAGGGTATAAATAGAAGCAACAGAAACAGCGGCGAGAAGGCACGTTTCACACATCGCAGCGAAAGGCTGTTGCACAAGTTCCACAACCCCATCAGGAAACCTGCCGTCACCACAGGCAGCACAATCACAAGATAGCGATAGTAGCTCGGGGTGTTCATTATGGAGATAATTGCGATATTACCCACAAAAAAGGCGATAAGCAACACACGCAGACGCTCGAACTGCCACAAGCCATAGAGCACAACGGCAAGCGTGGCAACGGCTATAAAGACAAGCAGCAGAGTGGGCCTTTGCGCATAGTCTATATCCCAGAAAGGCACAATGCTCTCGGGAACGGCCTGCACCACAAGCATTCTTATATGCCCCCACACATTTGAAAAATCAATCTGGCTCATATAGCGCGACTGCCCCACACCGAGCACAATATTACGCAGCACCCACGGCAGATAGCCCAGGACAAATGCCCCTGAAACAGCTACAGCTACCTTGAAACGCCGTGCACAGAGACAGGCAAGCACCACGGCTCCCGCAAGCACCACGGCCTGCGTGCGTATATAAAAGGCATAGACCACCGCAAAGAGCAGCACATAGAGCCACGGCGAGCGCCACACACCCTCCCCTTGAGGCAGACGGGTGTAAGCATAGATGGCCAGGATGATAAACAATATACACGAGGGCTCGCTCATCATCATAGTAGAGAACTCAAGTATGTGGGGCGTGGCAATCACCGCCGTACACAGCACAAAAGCAAGGGCGCGGCTCACCTTTTCGCGCAACAGGGCCGCATAAAAGAGTAGTACCCCCGCAAAGAGAAAGAGCAGGTTAAGCACCTTCTGTGCCACCACGCTGTCGGTAAAAAAACGCAACGGCGCCATCAGTAGCGGATAACCGGGAGGAAAAAGCGCCGTGGGGTTACCCCACATATCCACATAGCCGTTGCCTGCAGCCAGCGATGACGCAAAAATGTAATAATAACAGTTGTCGCCGTTAAAATCTATCTTTGCGTTGAATACATACATAAACACCAACAGGGCAAGCAAAGCAAGCCCTGTCGGATATATATATTTCGATAAGGAATTCATACAGCGGAATTATTTGTTATGCTCCGCCTCTATCTCTTCGGGCGACATAGGCTTGTATTTACCCAAGCGGCGTGCACCGCCCTCAAATACAAGGTAGTCCTCCTCGTTGCGTATACCGCCGAAGTTACGCCACGCATCGAGTTTGTCATAGCAGATGAAGTCGAGGAACTGTTTCTCGGCACGCCATTTGTCCATAAGGTCGGGGATGAAATATATACCCGGTTCCACGGTAAAGACATACCCGGGCTCGAGAGCCTTGGCAAGGCGCAGAGACTTCCAGCCAAAGAGAGTGCTCTTCGAGCGGCCCTCTTCGTAGCCCACATACTGCTCGCCGAAGTTCTCCATATCGTGTACATCGAGTCCCATCATATGACCGAGACCGTGAGGCATAAACATACAGGCAGCTCCCACGCGGGCAGCTTCGGCAGGGTTGCCCTTCATAAGACCGAGGTCAATCATACCCTTTGCAATCTCGGTGAGCACAGTCTGATGCACATCGCGGTACTCCACACCAGGACGCAGAGCCGACACCGCTGCAAGATGCGCACGACGCAAAATATTGCACACCTCACGCTGCTGTTCTGTGAAACGGGCGCCCACAGGCATTGTGGTAGTGAGGTCTCCCGCATAGTGCATAGCGTTCTCGCAACCCGAGTCGAGGAGGAACATCTGCCCGTCTTTCAGAGGCTCGGTGCCATAGGCGTGGTTGTGCAGTGTCTGTCCGTTTATTGTGGCGATTATAGGGAACGAGAGGTTGAAATTGTGCTTTGCAGCCTCGGCCTGCACAACCGACACAATCTCGGCTTCGGTTGTTCCGGGACGCACGGCACGCATAGCTGCACAGTGCATATCAACCGACACGTTCACTGCCTCCTCAATCTGCTCAATTTCCTCGGCGCTCTTGTAGTTGCGCTGTGCAATCACCGCCTTCACAAATTCCATTGAAACGGCAGCCTGCTGCTCCCAGGGATTTATGCCCAGGAGTTCCTGCAACCACACCTTGTGTTCTCCGCGGTAGGGAGGCAGGAAGTGAATCTTTTGTCCCTTGCCCTGCGCAGCCTTCAGGTAAGAAGCGAGCTCGGCCATAGGCTTTGTGAGTGTTATACCCACGCGCTCGCTCTTCTCTTTTATAGTGGGCTGAACGCCTGTCCACACAATATCGTCGATGGTGAGCTCGTCACCAAATATTATCTCTTTGTTCTCGTCTATATCTATCACCGCCGCAAGCCCCGAGTAATCAGAAGCAAAATAGTAGAGGAAGGTAGAATCCTGACGGAAGTGATAAGCGTTATCGGCATAATTCACGCCCACCTCGGTATTTCCCAGGAAGAGCAGAATTCCGCTGCCCACTTTTTTCTTCAAAGCATCGCGACGCGCGATGTAGGTCTCTTTGCCAAACATATTCATAAGTTTTTATGGTTAGTTATTTATTACTTTTTTATCACGGCCCGCACCACAAACCACAGGTGATTCATAACCGTGGTGAAGAGGCCATAGTGCCTGCGCATAATATCGAACCGCTCGAAAAGCGATGCACGGTGATTCTGCAAAGATAAACCATTCTGCAAATAATTCACTATGATAATGCGCGTATTAACAATCGATAAGGATTTTTTCATTGCCCTTATGCACCAGTCCACGTCGGCCGAAAAGCGGTATCTCATATCGTAGCGAGGTGCTATGTCGCGGCGCACAAAGAAAGCCTGGTGACACACAAGCATTCCCTGCTTGAAGCTCTTCCAATCGAGCTTTTCGGGAGCCTGCAGGCGACGCATACGCACAAAGTTACGCTTCTCGTCCACCTCGGCAGTCTCGCCATACAATATATGAGGCAGCTCGGAGCAGCCCTCTATGGCGGCTACCATACGTTCCAGCGTGTCGGGGGCATAGAGAGAGTCGCCCGCATTCAGGAAACAGAGGTAATCGCCTGTGGCAAGAGCTATGCCTTTGTTCATTGCGTCATAGAGCCCCTTGTCGCGCTCGCTCACAATGTGCGCAAAGCGCATACCCGAGGCCACAGCCTTTGCCACGGTGTCGTCGCTCGACGCACCGTCTATGAGCAGATACTCATAGTTGTCATAGGTCTGCCCGGCCACGCTTCTCAATGTCGGCTCTATCACAGCCGATGCATTGTAGGTCACCGTTATTATGGAAAACTTCGGTCTCAAAGCCATCTCATTCCTTTTTACGCTTTCTATAGAATGCCACACCTGCCAGCGACAGGATAATCATAGCCACAAGCACCGACGAGTAGAGCGAGATTCTCGAAGAGGCGATAATTACCTCGTCTACGCAACGCAGCTCAATGCTGTGCTCACCTGCAGGCACAGGCAACGCACGCAAGATATAGTCGGCACGCAGCAGGGGCACCTCCTCGCCGTCGATATAGGCCTTCCAGGTTTTATAATACACCTCGGAGAAGAGGGCAAGACGCGGAGCCTGTGCCGAACTCTTGTATGTGAGATGTCCGGGATTCTTGTACTCGTCGAGCACTATGTAGTCGGCAGAGTCGCCGGGGTGGTTACAGGCCTCGCTGTCGGCAAATTTCTCTTTCCAGGTTTTTTCAATAAAAGCCTCATCGAGCAGGTTACCCGTGCCTATTGCGGCAATCTCCTCGTCGGGAGAGTCCACAAAAGTCACCTTGTCCACAAACCAGCAGTTGCCATAAGCTTCGGGGTTGCGCTGCACAAGAGCTGCACCCTCCTCGCCCGGCACTATCAGGTAGCGCACGTTCAGCATATTTATTACGTTCATATTTATATTTCCGCTGAAATATCGGTCGATGATATCCTGGTAACGACGCAACTTGGCAGGGCTGTATCCACCCACCGACTTGTGAAAATATGATGTGCGCGAGTCGTTGAAGGTACTCGACGTGAGGTTGAGCACACGATAGTCGGGGTGTTTGTCGCGCAGAATCTGCTTATCGGCAGCCGTAGGCACAAACTCTGTGGCCACACGCTTGGGCACAAAGGTATCCCACGAGAGGAAACGCTTGTCCACCACCCACAGGTCGAGCAGCATAAGCACGGCAAGTGACGCCATAAGATAACGAGACTTGAAAGAGAAACGCACATAGGCTGTCAGCAGTGCATAGGCAGCAGCTATAAAGGCAAATGAACGCCACGCATCGCTCACAAGCATCGCACGGCGGTCGGCACGCAAAGCGTCAATCAGCGGTGCAGGCAGAGAGGCGTCGGTAGCACCCTCGAAGCTGAACATAGAGCCTCCAAACAGGGCAAGCAACAGAGAGAGACCTCCCGTAACGGCAAATGAAACCGTGAGCCACTTTGTGAGAAAATTCTTTGCCTCCTTGCCACCCTCGGCACGCATCTTCACAAGGCGGTCGAGCGCAAGAACGCCAAGTATCACCATAGTGAGCGACGCTATCACAAGCGCCATCGA
This sequence comes from Bacteroidaceae bacterium, assembly GCA_045646965.1. GTDB lineage: Bacteria > Bacteroidota > Bacteroidia > Bacteroidales > Bacteroidaceae > HGM04593. Next base: position 69,081 of record JAZRLR010000025.1, on the reverse strand, counting down.
CGGTGCACGGAATTTGTTATACAGCGGCAGGTTATAGAAGAGGAACTCGTTCACCGCAGGGAGATATTTACCCCAAGAGAGGACAAACGACAATAGCGTAGCGGCCACAAGCCACCAGCGCTCACGCCCCTTCACGACATAGAGACCGAGCACAAAGAGAAAACACACTATAGCACCCACATACACTGGACCCGATGTAAAGGGCTGCGCACCCCAATAGGCGGGCATCTGCGCCACCACACGCTTGGCCTGCGCAGGGCCGTATGCACGTTTTAACACCTTGTATGTCTCGGAGTCGGTACCCAGGTTATAGTGCGAACTTGCACCGTATATATTGGGCACAAGCAGAGTGAGAGTCTCATCTATGCCATAGCTCCACTGATAGGCGTAGTCTATATCGAGGCCCGACGATGCAGCCTCTGCATCGCTTTTCTGCAGAACAGAGCCGCCTCGCATACTCTCCTTGGTGTAATCTATTGTGGGCCACAGCTGCCCCACCGACGGCAGAACTGCAAGAACTGCTACCACCGCAAGCACACCCGTAGCCTTGAAGTAGGCCTTGAGAGCCTTCTCGCGCACGGCATACACTGCATACACCACTGCGAGGATAAGCAGCGTGAGCAGCAGGTAATAACTAATTTGCTGGTGATTCCAGAAGATATTCATACCCGCAAAAATGAGAGTCACGATGCTACCCCACAGCAGCTTGCCGCGGTAACACATCATCACACCGCCTATAATGGGCGCCATTGTGGCCATTACAAGAGCTTTATTTGCGTGTCCTGCATTTATTATTATGAAGTTATAGGAGCATAGCGTGTAGGCCACAGAGCCTATGAAGCCGAGCCACGAGCTACACCCTATCGATATCATAAAAATATAAAAACAGATGAAAGAGAGGAAGATATACCCGTTGTGCAAGCTCGACGCACCAAGCCACTTGAGTGTAAAGAACTCACCTATCTCCCTGAATATATTCACCGATTTGGGCATATAGGTGTAATTTGCAGGCATACCGCCAAACATTGCGTTCGACCAGTGGGCATACTCGCCGCTCTCCTCGTGGTACTCACGCAGGTCCTGTCCCCAGGCACGCGAATTTATCGCATCGTCCTGCAAGAGGTCTTTTCCCTGAAAGACAGGAGCGAAATAGATTCCGGTCATCAAAAGAAAAGCAAGCACCGCAAGGATGTGCGGATAAAACGCTTTCAAATTTATTCCTTTCATATTTGTCAAATTGTTTATATTCTACATTTTGCGATACACCTCACAGGTATTCTGCACCATTCTCTCAAGAGAGAATTCCTTTATGCGCTGGCTGCCACGGGCACGCATCTCGTCTCTCAAGCTCTCCGACGAGACAATCTCCTGCAGAGTATCGAGCATCGACTGCGCGTTGTAAGGGTTGAAGTAAAGAGCAGCGTCGGCAGCCACTTCGGGGAAGGAGCTCGCGTTGCTCAAGCACACGGGACAACCATTGTGAAAAGCCTCGAGTATGGGCATTCCAAAGCCCTCGTAGTGCGATGGAAAGACAAAGCACAAGGCATAGCGATAGAGCGAAGCGAGCTGTGCATCGTCGGCCGCAATGTGCAGCAGCCTGTCACAGATATTCCATTTTTTGAAGAGGTCGAGCTCACTTGCGGTAAAAGGCGCACCCGTGCACACAACCTTGAGGGTGGGGTTCTTCACAAGCAAAGGCCTCACAGCCGACAGCCACGGCAGGAAATTCTTGTATCCCTTGCGCTCACCCACATAAAGCACATACTTGTCAAAGAGCTGCGGGGGCACGTCGTCTATGGCGCGGTAGCCGTGGTGCACCACCGATATTTTATCGGCAGGGGTGCCAAACAGTTCAATTATATCCTTTTTTGTGTTCTCACTTACCGCAATCACACGGTCGGCCTCGGCTATAAGCCGTTTCTTGTGCGGGATTATACTATCGTAGAGCAGGGAATCCTGTGGATAACGCTCAAATGCCATATCGTGCACGGTGAGCACAAAAGGCTTCTGCCGCGCCTTTATCGCATCGAGGAAATATGGGCTGAAATATGTAGGGTGAAATATATCGTAATCGCCTTTTTGCACGGCTCGCCACGCATAGAGGCGATTCACAATCTTGTATATCTTACGACGCACCTTGTATGAGCCGGGGAAATTTATCGATTCATACTTGTGGCCGTAAGTCTCGGTCACATAGTGATTCTCGCAGTATCGCATCGGAATCTCCGACTCGAATTCACCGGCAGGGAGGTTATACATAAGGTCGGCAAAGTAGCGCGTGGCGCCGCCAAACCTCTGGAACGTAAACATCTGATTGTCGTAAAGAATCTTTTTCATCATTTGTCTCCCTTAACTTTACGTTTGAACAGATAGGCCACCGACTCGGACAGTTCCTCGAAACGGCAGATATAGCACAGCACCACATAGAGCACGGCAGCTATGGCCACACGTGAACACAGCAGAGTCCACAGGTTCTCAATGGGATGTGTTATGAAGGCTGTGAGCAGCATCGCAGCCACGCTCACGGCAAGGTAGGGCATAAAATCGGACACAAACATCCTTATGGTGATGTGAATGTCACGCTTTGCAAGCACACACCACAGAAAGAGCCACGCTATGTTGAAAATGCAGTAGGCAAGCAGCATAGGCTTTATACCCAGCGAACGCATAAGAAGAAGCATAAGAAGCAGCAGGGTACCCTGTGCTATCGTGCACCACATAAAGGCATTTGTGCGCCCGCAGCTTATGAGCAGATTTGTAAACATCGACTGTATGGGCATAAAAGCACCCCACAAACACAGAATCTGCAACATACGGGCACTCTCCACCCACTTGTCGGTGAGCAGCACCACAATAAACTCGTACGATATGAGCGAGAGACCGCAAAGCAACGGAAACGAGACAAAAGCCGTGAAACGCATCATTTTTCTGAAGATGCGCAGCTGTCGTTCATTGTCATCGACCACACGCGCAAGCACAGGCTGCGCCACGGTGTTTACCATCATATTTACAAGGTCGCTTCCTATGCGGAACCAGTCGGCCGCCTTTGAATAGTTGCCCACATCTGTGCTGCTGTAGAACTTTCCGAGAATCAGAGAAAAGACATTCCAATTGACTTTCTGAAAGATATTTGTTATAAGCAGCTTGTAGCTGAAGGCAAAGAGATAGCGCAGCGGGTAGAGCCTTATATTGAAGTCGGGGCGCCACGGAGTGAAATAGACATACACCACCAGACGCACAAGCGCATACACGATACCCTGCACAGCTATACCCCAATAGGAGTAACCGTGCATTGCCATCACAATACCCATCACACCCGAGACAAGCAGCGCAAGCACCGCAGCTATAGAGCGCTGTTTAACTCTCAAATCCCTGAACAGATAGGCTGTGAACGCCACGCAGGTGCCGTTTATTATTATCGACAGGAAGTTGAAACGCGATAACTCAAGCAACTCCTGCTGATTGAAGAAATCGGCAATCAGCGGTGCTGCAAAGTAGAGTATCACATATATGAGGACAGATGTCACAACGCTGAACCAAAAGACTGCGTTATAATCGTCGTGAGAGACCTGTCGGCGGTTGGCTATGGCAGCCACAAAACCGCTGTCCTGCAAAGAGCTTGCTATTGCAGTGAAAAAGGCAAGCACGCCTATCGGGCCGTAGTCGGCGGGGCCCAAAAGCCTCGCCAGATAAAGCCCGAATACCACGCTCAACAGCTGGCACACGGCATTGCTCATCCCGCCCCAAAGAAAACTCTTTGCGACAGCCCCTTTCAATGTGTCGGCAGACTCCTTGCTCATTACTTAATTTCGCTACCGGGTTTTGCGGCAGGTGCAACGGTGAGCAAAGACAATTTACCCTCATTGTCCTCGGCACTCAAAATCATACCCTCGCTCACAATGCCACGCAGTGTGCGGGGTGCGAGATTGGCAATGAAACAAACCTGCTTGCCCACAAGCTCTTCGGGCTTGAACTGCTTTGCAATGCCCGAGAGGATGGTTCTTGTCTCCAAGCCGTCGTCTATCTTAAACATAAGCAGTTTGTCGGCCTTGGGTACTTTAGTACACTCGAGCACGGTGCCCACACGCAGGTCAATCTTCTCAAAATCCTCAAAGGCAACGGTTTCTTTAATGGGCTTTGCCTTGTAGACAGCCTCCTCGTTGGCCTTTTTTGTAGCCTGCAACTTATCGAGCTGTGCCTGTATGGCATCGTCCTCAATCTTTTCAAAAAGAAGACTCACCTCGCCAAGCTCGTGTCCCTCGGCAAGGAGTGAGATGCTGCCGAGGCTTGCCCACTCGAACGACTCAAGCTGCAACATTCCGCGCAGTTTGCTGCTGCTGAAGGGAAGGAAGGGCTCAAAGGCGATAGAGAGGTTGGCTACAAGCTGCAACGAGAGGTTAAGGATGGTAGCCACGCGAGAGAGGTCGGTCTTGGCAAGTTTCCAGGGCTCTGTCTCGGCCAAATAGCGGTTACCTATGCGGGCAAGCTCCATAGCCTCCTTCTGCGCCTCACGGAACTTGAACTGGTTAAGGAGGTTCTCCACTCTCTCCTTCACGTTCACAAACTCCTCGATGATTGAGTTGTCGTAGTCATTGAACGCACCTGCAGCGGGCACTTTGCCGTCGAAATATTTCTTTGTGAGCACAAGGGCACGGTTCACAAAGTTACCATATATGGCCACAAGCTCGTTATTATTGCGAGCCTGGAAGTCTTTCCAGGTGAAGTTATTGTCTTTTGTCTCGGGGGCGTTGGCTGTGAGCACATAGCGCAGCACATCCTGCTTGCCGGGGAAATCGACAAGGTACTCGTTGAGCCACACGGCCCAGTTACGCGAAGTAGAGATTTTGTCGTCCTCGAGGTTCAGGAACTCGTTGCTCGGCACGTTGTCGGGCAATACATAGTCGCCGTGTGCCTTGAGCATTGTGGGGAATACGATGCAGTGGAACACAATATTGTCTTTTCCGATGAAATGCACAAGGCGTGTATCCTCGCTCTTCCACCACTTCTCCCAGCTATCGGGGAGCAGCTCCTTTGTGTTGCTTATATAGCCGATGGGAGCATCGAACCACACATAGAGCACTTTGCCGTCGGCACCCTCAACAGGCACAGGGATACCCCAGTCGAGGTCGCGGCTCACGGCGCGGGGCTGCAAATCCATATCGAGCCAGCTCTTGCACTGTCCATACACTGTGGGACGCCACTCCTTGTGCTCCTCGAGAATCCACTGCTGCAACCACTGCTGATAGTCGTTGAGAGGCAGATACCAGTGCTTTGTCTCGCGCAACACAGGCTTGCTGCCGCTGATTACGCTCTTGGGGTTGAGGAGTTCTGTGGGTGACAACATACGTCCGCACTTCTCGCACTGGTCGCCATAAGCACCCTCGGCACCGCAGTGGGGGCAGGTACCTGTGATATATCTATCGGCAAGGAAGGTCTTTGCCTCCTCGTCGTAATACTGCTCGTTGCTTTTTTCCACAAACTTGCCCTCGTCGTAGAGCTTGCGGAAGAAGTCGGACGCCACCTCGCGGTGTGTCTCCGATGTGGTGCGTGAATATACGTCGAACGAGATGCCAAACTCGGCAAAAGACTCTTTTATGAGGTTGTGATAGCGGTCTACCACATCCTGCGGTGTGATACCCTCGCGACGTGCACGAATGGTGATGGGCACACCGTGCTCGTCAGAGCCACCGATAAACAACACATCCTCGCCCTTGAGACGCAGGTAACGCACATAGACGTCGGCAGGCACATATACGCCGGCAAGGTGTCCTATATGCACAGGACCGTTGGCGTAAGGCAGAGCCGAAGTAACCAAAGTTCTCTTAAAATTCTTTGTCATATTATCTTATTTTGTTTTTAAATTTTCTCGTTGCGTTGTGCAAAGTTCGTAGTAACCCACAAAAATAGATATTTTATTTTAAAATCACGCGACGGAATATAAATTATATTATAAATATTATCGCCTTGCCCTTGTTTAAGCAACCCGAAGAGATTATATTTGCAAGCACAGACAACCACAAAAAACGTACTACAAAATGCAAAAAAGCACAATTTCATCGGGGGTTTTCGCCGACAGCAGGCCCCACTATGAGCTGCTCGACGGGCTGCGCGGCGTTGCCGCCCTGTCGGTGCTTGTATATCACATATTCGAAGGCTTTGCCTTTGCCGAAGCCTTTAACGGCGAGGGAAGTGGCATTATAACCACATTCAACCACGCACACATTGCGGTCGATTTCTTCTTTATTTTGTCGGGGTTGGTGATAAGCTATGCCTACGACGGGCGGTGGCACAAGATGAGCCTCAAAGGCTTTTTCACACGCCGTCTCATACGCCTGCACCCGATGCTCATCGCAGGAGCCCTCATAGGCGCTGCGACCTTCTTTGCCGACGACTGCCGACAGTGGAACGGCACCGTAACCCCAGCCCTGTGGGTGGTGGCAGCTATGTTTCTCACAATGTTTATGATACCTGCGCTGCCGGGAGCACCCTGCGAGGTGCGTGGCAACGGTGAGATGTACCCTCTCAACGGCCCTGGATGGTCGCTTTTCTTTGAGTATCTGGGAAATATCGTGTATGCCCTTGTGATACGCCGTCTGCACACAAAAGCCGTTGCGACGCTTGCCGTGGTGCTTGCCGTGGCACACGCCTGGTTCTTCATCGGCGACGTGTCGGGCTATGACGGGGTGAGCGTGGGCTGGACACTCGAGGGAGTGAACTTTGCAGGCGGCCTTCTGCGTATGCTCTTCCCCTTTACGGTGGGTGTGCTGCTTGCCCGAGTTTTCAAGCCGTGCAGAATAAAACACGCTTTTGGCATAAGCACAGCGATACTCATTGCAGTGTTTGCCGTGCCATATATAACGCCTGTGGAGGGAGTGAGCCTCAACAGCCTTTACGAATTTGTCTGCATCGCATTCGTATTTCCCGCAATTGTGTGGATAGGAGCCTGCGGCAGTTGCAAAGACAACGTCGGCGGACGTGTAAACAAGTTCCTTGGCGATATTTCTTACCCGCTCTACATTGTACACTACCCGCTTATGTATCTTTTCTATCGTTGGCTCATAGAGAAGCGCCTGTACACCTTTGACGAGACCTGGGGCATCGCTTTCACAGTAATTCTCATAAGCATACTCCTTGCCTACACCCTTTTGAAGATATACGACGAGCCCGTGCGCCGCAAGCTCGCAAAGCGCCTGCTCAAAGGCAGATAAGAGAGCGTGCGAGGCGGTTTTTTGAGCAAACTCAAGAACTTTTGCCCCTTGCAAGGAAAAATAATCTTTTTTTTCCCTATCTTCGCGCAATTAAAGATAAAATAAAAATTAAATATATATGAAGATAGCACTTATAGGATATGGCAAGATGGGCAAGACCATCGAAAAGATTGCCATTGAGAGAGGACACGAAATTGTATCAGTCATAGACATCGACAACCGCGACGACTTCGACAGCGAGGCGTTCCGCTCGGCCGATGTAGCCATAGAGTTCACCGCCCCCACCGTGGCATACGACAACTGCAAACGCGCTATGGCGGCAGGAGTGAAAGTGGTGAGCGGCAGCACAGGCTGGTATCAGCAGAACGAGGCCGAGATGCGTCGTTTGTGCGAGGAGGAGGGCAAGACACTCTTCTGGTCGAGCAATTTCAGCCTGGGCGTTGCGGTATTCTCGGCAGTGAACCGTTACCTTGCCAAGATAATGAACCGATTTGCCAACTACGACGTTCAGATGGAGGAAACCCACCACATACACAAGCTCGACGCACCCAGCGGCACAGCCATCACCCTTGCCGAGGGTATCCTTGAGAACCTCGACCGCAAAGAGAGCTGGGTTATGGGCGACCTCACCAACCCCGACGGCAGCGTGACACCCGGCGCAGCACCCCAGGGCTCACAGCTCAAGATTGACGCCATACGCCGCGACGAGGTACCCGGCATACACACCGTAACCTACGACTCCGAGGCCGACAGCATAACCATAACCCACGACGCAAAGAACCGCAGCGGCTTTGCTCTGGGGGCTGTACTTGCAGCCGAGTATGTAAATACCCACGAGGGACTGCTGGGTATGAGTAACCTATTCGATTTTTAATACCGAGAACCAATGAGAAGACCGACACGAAAAGATCTTATACATTTGAGCATTGCCCTCACACTATATATAATATTCCTTGTGTGGGTGAAAAGCTGGATGGGAGCTATCGTCATCCCCTTTATCATAGATAACTACACGACAAAGTTCATCCCCTGGGGGTGGTGGAAAAAGTCGAAGAGCAGCTTCGTGAGAGGCGTTATGAGCTGGGTAGACGCCATAGTATTTGCCCTTGTGGCGGTCTATTTCGTGAACCTTTTCTTCTTTCAGAACTATGTAATACCCTCGTCGTCGCTCGAGAAGTCACTCCTTGTGGGCGACTATCTGTTTGTGAGCAAAATGAACTATGGCGCCCGCAAACCGCAGACACCCTTGAGTATGCCCCTCACACAGCACACAATGCCCGTGACAGGCGGCAAGAGCTACCTCGACTGCATACAGTGGGACTATGAGCGTGTGAGCGGATGGGAAGATATAGAACGTGGCGACATTGTGGTATTCAACTACCCTGCGGGAGACACCGCCACCACAAACCCACAGGTTATAGACTACTACTCGGAGTGCTATTACAGAGGCGAAAGCCTCTACCCCAACAGGCCCATAATGGACAGCCTCTCGGCCGAGCGTCGCAGAGCCGTATATGAGCTCTTCTATGCCGCAGGAAGCAAATACATAGAGAGACACCCCGAGCAGTTTGGCGAAAAGGTGTGGCGCCCCGTAGACCGCCGCGAGAACTATGTAAAACGCTGCATAGGACTGCCTGGCGAAACATTGCAGATAATTGACAAAGAGATATTTATCGACGGTAAAAAGAGCACAGCGCCGCAGAACGTGCAGTTCAACTACATTGTGGAACTCACTGCCCCGATGCCCGAGAGAGTGCGTCGCAAGCTCGGCATAAGCATCGAAGACCTGCAGCACAACTACAACAATCGTTACATAATTCCGCTCACCGAAAAGACTCTGCAAGAGCTCAAGAGCTACACAACGCTCGTGAAGTCGATAGAACCGCTCGAAAACAGCGAGACACGCGGAATATACCCGCTCAACGGCAATACCCACTGGACCATAGACAATTACGGCCCCGTGTGGATACCGAAACGCGGCGAGAGCGTCAGCCTCACACTCGACAACCTGCCGCTGTATGAGCGCCCCATAGCCGTGTACGAGGGCAACACCCTCGAGGTAAAAAAAGGCAAGATATATATAAACGGTGAGGAGAGCGACAGCTACACTTTCAAGATGGACTACTATTGGATGATGGGCGACAACCGTCACAACAGCGCCGACTCGCGTTGCTGGGGCTTTGTGCCCGAGGACCACATTGTGGGCAAGCCCATCCTCATCTGGCTCTCACTCGACAAAGACCGCAACTGGTTCGACGGCAAGATACGCTGGGAACGTATGTTCCGCTTTGTGGATAGCTACAAATAGAGCCGCCGATGAAGATTATAACACACCCTCTCTACCTTGCCCCGGTGTCGCACTATGTACGTCTCTATGCGAGCGACGGAGCTCTCATAGATGCCTGCGCCCCCTTTACCAAGCAGACCTACCGCAACCGCGCAGTCATAGCCACAGAGAACGGCACACAGAGCCTCACCATACCCGTCATACACGACGGAGGTAACCGCCCTATGCGCGATATACGCATAAGCGAGCACGGCAACTGGAGACATCTTCACTGGAACGCCCTTGTGAGCGCCTACCGCAAAAGCCCCTTCTTTGAATATTACGCCGACGATTTCGCACATTTCTACGAAGAGCGCGACGGCTATCTTATGGATTTCAACCTGCGCCTGCACGCTGTGGTGTGCGAGCTGCTCGGGCTCGAACGCGAAATAACTATTGCCGACGAAATAATTACAGAGAGCGACATCTGCGAGGATATACGCCCGGCAGCCTCACCCAAAATAATTACCGAGAAAGCCACCGCCCTGCCCTACTATCAGGTATTTGCGGCACGCAACGGTTTCATCCCCGACACAAGTATCATCGACTTGCTGTTTAATATGGGCCCCGAGGCTCTCATAGTTCTGCGCGACAGCGGTAAATAAAACAAATGTACACCAAAAACTTGGTGTACATTTGTTTTATAGAGATAACAGAAGGTTATTTACGCACCTGCCCGTTACCCTTTATAATCCACTTGTATGTGACAATCTCGTCGAGTGCCATAGGGCCACGCGCGTGCAGTTTCTGTGTGCTGATACCTATCTCGGCTCCGAGACCAAACTGCGCACCGTCGGTAAACGATGTGGGGGCATTTACATATACACAGGCGGCATCTACCAGGGTGGTAAAGAGGTCGGCCACATCGCTGTTTTCGGCCACGATGCACTCGCTGTGTCCCGAACCGTAACGCGAGATATGCTCCACAGCCTCATCGACCGTGGCAACGCATTTCACAGCCATAGAATAGCTCAAGAACTCTGTGCCGAAGCTCTCCTCGTCGGCGTGCAGAAGAAGCTCTGCGGGGTAGCTGCCCTCGAGAGCGGCATAGGCAGCCTCGTCGGCAAATATCTTCACGCAGCTCTCCTTCAGAGGCTCGCAGAGCGCGGCAAGGTCGCACAACCTGTCGCTGTGCACCAAAAGGCAATCGAGGGCGTTACACACGCTCACACGACGTGTCTTGGCATTGTTTACAATCGCTGCACCCTTGGCAAGGTCGCCCGACGCATCGAAATAGGTGTGACACACACCTGCACCTGTCTCAATGACCGGTATTGTGGCATTTGAACGCACAAAATTTATGAGACGGCTGCTGCCACGGGGAATTATAAGATCGACATAGCCGCGGGCTGTCAGCAGAGCCTGTGTAGCCTCTCGCTCCACGGGCAAAAGCTCCACAACGCGCTCGTTCACGCCACAACGGCGCAACACGCTGTGTATAACCTCCACGATAGCTTTATTCGATTCCTCGGCATCGCTGCCACCCTTGAGTACACAGGCGCTCCCCGCCTTCATACAAAGGGCAAAGACATCGAAGCTCACATTGGGGCGTGCCTCGTATATGACACCTATAACGCCAAAAGGCACGCTCACGCGAGAAAGCTGCAACCCGTTGGGCAGAACAGACTCCTTGAGCACCTTGCCAAGCGGCGAAGGCAAAGAGGCCACTTTACGCATATCGGCTGCGATGCCCGCAATGCGCTCCTGTGTGAGACGCAGACGGTCGTATCTAGGGTCTTCGGGCGACATCTTTGCAAGGTCGCGTTCATTGGCTTCGAGGATATAGGGATGCTGTTTCTCGGCCTCGTCGGCCACGGCAAGGAGAATTTCGTTTATACGCTGTCCGCTCAAGCGCAACAGCTCGGCAGAGGCTTTTTTAACCTCGCTGAAGATATTATTTAATTCCATATTATTCAAGATATAAATAGTTATAATGTACCACAGGCTTGCAACCGTGTTTGCCTATCACCTGCACAATTTCATCGCTGTCGTAGGCCACACGTCCCACGCCGAGCACGCTACCGTCGGGCGCCACAATGCTCACAAGGTCGTCGCGCCAGAAGGTGCCCTCGGCACGCACCACACCCACAGGCAATATGCTCACAGCTTTATCGCCACACACAGCCTCCACAGCCTGCTCATTGAGGTAGACGGCACCCTTTACAAAACCCGAACTGTGCGCTATCCACTTTTTAATGGGTGAGACACAGCCCTCGGAGGGTACGAAGCAGGTAGAGACAAGCGACTCGGGAGCTGTCACAAGCGAGGTGAGCACACCGTCGCGCTTGCCGTTGGCTATATACACGGCGATACCCTCCTCGGCCACCTTGCGTGCTATGTTACACTTTGTCATCATACCACCGCGGCCGAAGCTCGACTTTGTAGCTTGAATGTAGTCGGCGAGCTCTCTGCCCGGCTCCACACGACGTATTACCTCAACGCCCGGCTCCCCCGGCACACCGCTGTAGACACCGTCCACGTTACTTAATATGATGAGCGCCTGCACATCCATCATAGATGCCACAAGGCCCGACAGTTCGTCGTTGTCGGTAAACATAAGCTCGGTTACGCTCACCGTGTCGTTCTCGTTTACAATGGGCAGCACACCGTTCTCGAGCATCACCATCATACAATTACGCTGGTTCAGGTAGAGACGTCGTGTAGAAAAACTCTCTTTCATCGTAAGCACCTGCCCCACAGGGATATTATGCTCGCGAAAGAGCTCGTAGTAACGATTTATGAGCTTTGCCTGCCCTACAGCCGAGTAGAGTTGGCGCTGCCCCACCGTGTCGAGGTGCTTGGGCGAGAGAGAACGCAGCTCGCTGCGACCGCTTGCCACCGCACCCGAGGAGATGAGAATTACTTCGACTCCCATAGAGCGCAAGGCTGCTATCTGGTCTACAATTGCCGACATTCTTGTAACGTCGAGTGTACCGTCGGGGCGGGTGAGCACATTACTTCCCACCTTCACCGCCACACGTTTATATATAGCTTGCATTGTCATATACTATTTTTTTACAGAGGCACGCAACCCCTCAATCACACTTGCCGTGAAACCGGCCTCTTCCATCGCATTCAACCCCCTTATGGTGAGACCGCCGGGTGTGGTAACGCGGTCAATCTCCACCTCGGGATGTGTGCCGTTTGTCTCGAGAACCGACACGGCGCCCTTCAATGTCTGCATAACAATCTTTTGCGCATCGGCGGCACGGAAACCGAGCTCCACACCACCCTCTACGGCTGCGCGGATATAACGCAGAGCGTATGCTATGCCACACGAGGCCAGAGCGGTACCCGCCCCCACAAGAGCCTCATCTACAAACATAACCTCTCCCATAGTCGAGAACATCTGCGAAATCTTTTCATCGGCAGCGGCGAGCGTGCGCTTTCCGCACACAAAGGTCATACTGCACCCTGTGGCTATGGCTGTGTTTGGTATAATAATATAAAGAGGAGGAAGCTCCTCGCCCTGCTTTGCGAGCCAACTGTCTATCTGTGCGCTGCCCACACCGCCTGCCACAGAAACCACAATCTGTTTCCCGTAGCACAGCAAGGGCTTTATCTGCGCGATAACCTCCTCCATCTTCCACGGTTTCACCGCAAGGAACACAAAATCGGCACCGCACACAGCCTCACAATTGTCGGTGGTTATGTTTAAAGCGGGAAATTCCTGCTTGAGTGCTTCGAGCTTGCCCACAGAGGGGTTCGACACACAAATATCGACACCCGCAACGGTGGCAGCCAGGCCGCGCGCTATCGCTCCGCCCATATTTCCAGCTCCTATAATAGCAATTTTCATCTGTTTATCGTTTGTATAAAAAACATTACTGTGGCAGGCCTCGCCTGCCCCGCCCAAAAAGCGTGGCTGCAAATTTAAACAAATAAAGGAAAAGTCTGCAATAGACAAGGAGAAAATTATCTCCTTATAAAATAATAGGAGGCAACCAAACGGCTGCCTCCCACACAATCATTATTATAAATGATATTTAGTCTTTCATCTTTGCTTTGATGAACTCACGGTTCAAACGTGCGATATTGCTGATAGAGATACATTTGGGGCACTCTGCCTCGCAAGCGCGGGTGTTGGTACAGTTACCAAATCCGAGCTCGTCCATCTTTGCAATCATAGATTTTGCACGCTTTGCAGCCTCGGCCTTACCCTGGGGAAGGAGAGCAAACTGGCTCACCTTGGCCGAAACGAACAGCATAGCAGAACCGTTCTTACAAGCAGCTACACAAGCACCGCAACCGATACAAGCAGCAGCGTCCATAGCCTCCTCGGCGATGTCCTTGCCGATGGGAATTGCGTTAGCGTCGGGCATACCACCTGTGTTGATTGACACATAACCGCCGGCCTGCTGAATCTTGTCAAAAGCAGTTCTGTCTACCATAAGGTCGCGGATAACGGGGAACGCTGCCGAACGCCAGGGCTCAACAGTGATTGTGTCACCGTCCTTGAAACGACGCATATAGAGCTGACAGGTTGTAGCACCTGTTGCAGGGCCGTGGGGATGACCGTTCACATAGAGTGAACACATACCGCAGATACCCTCGCGACAGTCGTGGTCGAACACGATAGGCTCCTCACCTTTGTTCACCAAAGTCTCGTTCAATATATCCAGCATCTCGAGGAACGAGGTATCACCGGGGATATCCTTCATCTGATAGGTAGCGAAAGCACCTTTCTCTTTAGGACCTCTCTGACGCCATACTTTCAATGTAAAACTGATATTTTTATCCATTGTTTTTTGAATTTTTCAGGTTAGTTTTTGTAGTTACGTTGCTGTACCTTGATGTACTGATAGTTGAGGTCCTCTTTAATGAGCTCGGGCTCCTGTCCCTCGCCGGCAAATTTCCAGCAGGCAACGTATGAATAGTTCTCATCGTCACGTTTAGCCTCGCCCTCCTCGGTCTGGTGCTCCTCACGGAAGTGACCACCGCAAGACTCCTCACGGTTGAGTGCGTCGTAAGCCATAAGCTTGCCAATCTCGATGAAATCCAAGAGACGGAGAGCCTTCTCGAGCTCTACGTTCAAGGTGTCGGCAGAGCCGGGGATGAAGAGCTCGCTCCAGAAGAGTTTCTCCACCTCGTCGAGTTTCTTCAACGCGGTCTTCAAAGACTCCTCGGTACGTGCCATACCCACATAGTCCCACATAACGTGACCAAGTTCCTTGTGGATAGAGTCTACGCTGCGCTTACCCTTGATTGCCATAAGCTTCGCAATCTTGTCATTGACAGCCTTCTCGGCAGCAATGAACTCGGGAGCGTCGGTGCTGAAGCGGGGAACCTGAATCTGGTCAGAGAGGTAGTTCTGAATTGTGTAAGGCAATACAAAGTAACCATCGGCCAATCCCTGCATAAGAGCAGAAGCACCCAAACGGTTGGCACCGTGGTCAGAGAAGTTAGCCTCACCGATAGCGAACAAACCGGGAACTGATGTCTGCAACTCATAGTCTACCCAGATACCACCCATTGTGTAGTGGATAGCGGGGAAAATCATCATAGGCTCCTTGTAGGGGTTGGTGTCGGCGATCTCCTCGTACATATCGAAGAGGTTACCATAGCGCTGACGCACTACATCCTCGCCAAGACGCTGGATAGCATATTTGAAGTCGAGGAACACAGCAAGACCTGTGTTGTTTACGCCGTAGCCTGCGTCGCAACGCTCTTTGGCAGCACGAGAGGCAACGTCACGGGGCACGAGGTTACCGAACGCGGGATAACGACGCTCCAAGTAGAAGACGCGGTCCTCGTCGGGAATATCATTGGGATGTTTTGTACCAGCCTGCAAAGCCTTTGCATCCTCCAATTTCTTGGGAACCCAGATACGACCGTCGTTACGCAGAGACTCTGACATAAGAGTAAGTTTAGACTGCTTGTCGCCGTGTACGGGAATACAGGTGGGGTGAATCTGTGCGTAGCAGGGGTTTGCGAAATATGCACCCTTGCGGTAGCACTGCAAAGCGGCAGAGCCGTTGCTACCCATAGCGTTTGTAGAGAGGAAGTATGTGTTACCGTAACCACCGGTACCGATAACCACAGCGTGAGCTGCAAAACGCTCAACCTTACCTGTTACAAGGTTACGAGCGATGATACCGCGTGCACGACCATCGATGATTACAAGGTCGAGCATCTCGTAACGTGTATACACCTTAACAGTGCCCTGGCTCACCTGATAGTTGAGAGCAGAGTAGGCACCCAAGAGAAGCTGCTGACCGGTCTGACCGCGGGCATAGAATGTACGCGATACCTGCGCACCACCAAAAGAACGGTTAGCCAAGAGACCGCCGTACTCGCGAGCGAAGGGAACACACTGTGCCACGCACTGGTCGATGATTGCACCCGATACCTCGGCCAAACGATAAACGTTTGCCTCACGTGCACGGTAGTCACCACCCTTGATTGTATCGTAGAAGAGACGATAAACCGAGTCACCGTCGTTCTGATAGTTCTTTGCAGCATTTATACCACCCTGTGCAGCAATAGAGTGAGCACGGCGGGGTGAATCCTGAATACAGAAGTTAAGAACGTTGAAGCCCATAGCTCCCAAAGAAGCGGCAGCCGATGCACCTGCAAGACCTGTACCCACTACGATGATATCGAGTTTACGTTTGTTTGCAGGGTTCACCAATTTCTGATGCGCCTTATAGTTCGTCCATTTCTCGGCCAAAGGGCCTTCAGGAATTTTAGAATCCACTTTTACTGAACTTATTTTAGCCATAATATTTGAATTTTATAATTTAAAAAAACATCGGTAATTAGCAGCCGCCTGCACAGGGGCAGAATGCGTAAACAACTACAACAGCCAAGAAACCAAGAATAATGAGAGTAACAAGTACGTTGCCGATAGTCTTCCAGCGCTCGAACCAGATTTTATTGGCCCAGCCGAGAGTCTGCAATGCGCTCCAGAAACCGTGTGTGAGGTGGAACCACAAAGCAGCCAACCAGATAACATAAAGTGCAACGTAAACGGGGCAAGCAAAGGTTTGTGCAATGTAGTGTGTGCCGTTTGCAGCAAGGCTCAAAGTAGCCTCATCAACGTGCATACCAATCTTGTGCAAAACCTCGGGAAGCTGCATATTTGCCCAGAAGTTGAACAAGTGCAGAGCCATACCCAATACTACGATGAGGCCAAGCACAAACATATTCTGCGAAGCCCACTCAACGTTTTTAGGCTTTACGGTGTAGGCATAACCCTGACCGCCGCGAGCCTTTTTGTTCTGAAGTGTGAGGATGATTGCATAAACGAAATGCACTACTACAAGAGCGGCAAGGCCTGCAGTTGCAATGAGGGCATACCAGTTAGCTCCCAAAAACTCACAAATCATGTTGTAACCTTCGGTGCTGAAGATAGCAACAAGGTTCATTGACATATGGAAAAGGAGGAAGAGTACAAGGGCAATACCCGATACACTCATAATAACCTTCTTTCCCACAGAAGAATTAAATAACCACATAATAAATTGATATTAAAATATATAAATAAATAAATTGTTTATGTTCGAACACATAAAACCAGTATACCACGTACTAATTACCTACAAAAATAAATCTTTTTTATTAAAAACCATATTATTTAACGAAATTATTACCTCTTTAAATAGATAAGGTAAATAATGAAGATAACCTGCAAGGCAGAAAAAATGTTTTATTATCTTTGCACTCTTAAAGTATAAAAGAAAAAACGTGATATTCAACTACGACATATTAGTCATCGGAGCGGGGCACGCAGGATGCGAGGCTGCCGCAGCCGCAGCAAACCTGGGCAAGAAAACCTGTCTTATGACAATGGATATGAACAAAATTGCACAGATGAGCTGCAACCCTGCCATAGGCGGCATTGCCAAGGGGCAGATTGTGCGCGAAATTGATGCACTGGGCGGATATATGGGTATCATCACCGACCGTGCATCCATACAGTTCCGTATGCTCAACCGCTCAAAAGGGCCGGCGATGTGGAGCCCGCGCGCGCAGTGCGACAGAATGAAGTTCAGCCAATACTGGAGAGAGACACTCGAAAATATCCCCAACCTGAATATGTGGCAGGACTGCGCCAACGAGCTCATAGTAGAAGATGGCAAAGCCGTAGGAGTGAGAACACAGCTCGGCGCAGAGTTCCGCGCCAAGAGCATAATCATCACCGCAGGTACTTTTCTCAACGGAGTGATGCACGTGGGTAAAGTGCAGTTCGAGGGCGGCCGCATAGCCGAGCCCGCAGCAAAAGGACTCACAGAATCCATCAAAAAACACGGCGTAATTACGGGACGAATGAAAACAGGAACGCCTGTGCGCCTTGACAAACGCAGTATCAACCTACAACTCGTTGATATTCAGCGCGGTGACGAAGATTTTCATTGTTTCTCATATTTGAGCAACGAGAGAAAATTGGAGCAATTACCCTGCTGGGCCTGCTATACCAACCCCGAAGTGCACCAAACCCTGCGCGACGGTCTCGAATTCTCTCCTCTTTACAACGGACAGATACAAAGCATCGGCCCGCGCTACTGCCCGAGCATAGAAACAAAGATTGTAACCTTTGCCGAGCGCGAACGCCACCTGCTCTTCCTTGAGCCCGAAGGCGAGACCACACAAGAGATTTATGTAAACGGATTCTCGTCATCGCTGCCGATGGATATACAGCTCACCGCACTGCGCAAGATACCCGCACTGAAAGAGGCTGTTGCCTACCGCCCCGGCTATGCGATAGAATATGACTACTTCGACCCCACACAGCTCAACCACACACTCGAATCGAAGATTGTGGAGAACCTCTATTTTGCAGGACAGGTAAACGGCACCACCGGATACGAGGAGGCAGCCGGACAGGGACTCGTAGCCGGCATAAACGCCGCGCTCAAAATAGACGGCAAGGATAGCTTCGTGCTGCGTCGCAACGAAGCCTACATAGGAGTGCTCATCGACGACCTTGTAACCAAAGGAGTGGACGAACCATATCGTATGTTTACATCGCGCGCAGAGTATCGCATACTCCTGCGCTCCGACAACGCCGATATGCGCCTCACCGAAAAGTCATACACCCTGGGACTCGCAACAAAAGAACGTTACGAACTGTTACAACAGAAAAAGGAACTTATGCAAAGCCTTACCAATTTCATCGAAAACTTCTCGGTAAAGGCCGACCTCATAAACCACGGACTAGAGGCATTGGGCACTACTCCGCTCACCCGCGGCTGCAAGCTCGCCTCAATTATAGAGCGCCCACAAATTACAATAAATTCAATTGCGCAATACATACAACCTCTCAAACGCGAGCTCGACAAACTTGGAGAAAACCGCGAAGAGATAACCGAAGCTGTGGAGATAGAGATAAAGTACCGCGGCTACATAGAGCGCGAACGCGAAGAGGCCGAGCGTATGCTGCGCCTCGAAAACATACGCATACGAGACAAGTTCAACTACTCCGCTCTTGAGTCGCTATCGACAGAAGCTCGACAGAAACTCACAGCTATCAACCCCGAGACTCTCGCACAGGCAAGCCGCATTCCCGGAGTGTCGCCGAGCGATGTAAATGTACTTCTCGTGCTTATGCGAAAATAAAATTGTTCCACGTGAAACACTAACCAAAAACATAGAGCTATGAACAAAGATTTACTCCTCTCAAACTTGAGAAACATCCCCGATTTCCCCATACCGGGAATTCAATTCAAAGACGTGACTTCACTCTTTAAAAACCCTGCTTGTCTCAAAGAACTCGACCAAGCTCTTTATGAAAGATACAAGGATTGCGGCATAACAAAAGTTGTGGGCATTGAGTCGCGCGGCTTTGTTATGGGAGCTTCACTCGCCGTGAAACTGAACGCAGGATTTGTGCCCATACGCAAACCCGGCAAGCTGCCCGCAGAGACAATCAGCGAGAGCTACGACAAGGAGTATGGAACCGACACAATAGAGATACACAAAGACGCCATCGACGAGAACGACGTAGTGCTCATACACGACGACCTTCTTGCAACAGGCGGCACTATGCTTGCTGCATATAACCTTGTGCAGAAACTCAATCCCAAGAAGGTAATGATAAACTTCCTCATTGAGCTCAAGGGACTCAAAGGACGCGACATCTTCCCCACCGACACCGAGATTGACTGCCTGCTCACATTAGAGGGAAAGTAATGAATAAAGAAGAGAGGACACAGCGCGAGGAGTACATAAAAAGCATTGTAACCAACCTCCCCGAAAAGCCCGGCTGCTACCAATATCTCGACGATAGCGGCACCATAATTTATGTGGGAAAAGCAAAGAATCTCAAGCGCCGCGTATCCTCTTATTTCAACAAAGACCAGCAGTCTCTGAAGACAAGATTACTTGTTGCCAAGATTGCCGACATACGCTACATTGTAGTAAATAGCGAGGCCGATGCTCTGCTTTTGGAGAACAATCTCATAAAGCGGCACAAGCCTCGCTATAATATTCTGCTCAAGGACGACAAGACCTACCCCTCAATCTGCATAAGTAACGACTATTTCCCCAAGATATTCAAGACACGCAAGATTGTAAAAAACGCAGGTCGCTACTTTGGCCCCTACACAAATATAGGTGCGCTGAATGCCCTGCTCGAGCTCATAAAAGAGCTCTACCCGCTGCGCACCTGCAACCTGAAGATAACCCCCGAAGCTGTGCGACAAGGACGATTGAGTGCCTGTCTCGAATACCAGATTCACAACTGTTGCGCTCCCTGTATAGGGAAAATCTCGTGCGAAGAGTATGCCAAATACATCTCACAGGTAACCTCAATTTTAAAAGGAGACATACGCATTCTGCAAGATACGATGAGGAACGAAATGCGCTCCTTTGCCGAAAAGATGAACTTCGAGGAGGCACAAAAAATAAAGGAACGCTACCTGCTTATCGAGAACTTTCGCAACCGCAGCGAGGTGGTAAGCGCCACGCTCAGCAACGTAGACGTATTCTCTATCGAGAGCGACGAAAAGAGCGCCTACATAAATTTTCTTCACATCACAAATGGCTGCGTAAACCAGGCCTTCACCATAGAGTATATGAAACGCCTCGACGAGAGCGACGAGGAGATTCTCGCTATGGGAATTATGGAATTGCGCGAGCGATTCAACAGCGACGCACGCGAGATTATATTGCCTTTTACCGTGGAGCTCCCCTACGAGAACACAACCATCACCCTACCCCAAAAAGGCGACAAGGCACGCCTGCTTGCACTCTCGCGACTCAACGTAAAACAGTACAAAGCCGACCGACTTAAACAGGAAGAAAAGCTCAATCCCGAGCAAAAAACCACACGCCTGCTCAAGGAAATTCAGCAGGAGCTACACCTCGAAAAATTACCTATAAGAATAGAATGTTTCGACAACTCGAACACACAGGGAGCCGACGCCGTTGCAGCCTGCGTAGTTTTTGAAAAGCTGAAACCCGCAAAAAAAGAGTATCGCAAATACAATATAAAAACCGTCGTGGGGCCCGACGACTACGCCTCGATGCGCGAAGTAGTGGAACGCCGATACAGCAGAATAATTGAAGAGGAGGGCACACTGCCCAACCTCATTATCGCCGACGGAGGCAAAGGACAGATAGAGGCAATACGCAGTATCACCGAAGACAAATTAGGATTACAGATACCGATTGTCGGGCTTGTAAAAGATGGACGACACCGCACATCGGAACTTATACTCGGACAGAGCGGAGCCACAATAGGCCTCAAACAAAACAGCGCCATATTTAAACTTATGACGCAGATACAGGACGAAGTTCATCGCTTTGCAATCACATTCCACAGGCATAAACGCAGCAAGAGCCAAACTGCATCGGAACTCGATACTATAAAAGGCATCGGTGAAAAGAGCAAACAATCATTGCTTCAGCATTTCAAAAGTGTGAAGAGAATAAAAGCCGCAAGCCCGCAAGAACTCGCAGCCGTGGTGGGAGAAGCAAAAGCAGAAATCCTGCACAAAGCGTTCAATTCAGATAAAAATTAATACCTTTGCACTTATAAAGAAAAAAGAACAATGAGAGTATTGATTCAAAGAGTTAAAAGAGCATCGGTAACCGTAGACAACGAACTCATATCATCTATCGACAAAGGTCTGCTTGTATTTGTGGGAATATGCGACGAAGACACAGCCGACGACATAGAGTGGCTCACAAAAAAGATTGCAAACATAAGACTTTTCGACGATGAAAACGGCGTTATGAATCTCTCGGTAACCGACACCTGCGGCGACATTCTTGCAGTGAGCCAGTTCACCCTTATGGCATCGACAAAGAAAGGCAACCGCCCATCCTACATAAAAGCCGCAAAGCCCGATATTTCCATTCCCCTTTATGAGCAATTCTGCACAGAGATGGAAATAGCCGCAAACAAACCGATAAAGAGAGGAATATTTGGAGCCGATATGAAGATTGAACTATTGAACGACGGCCCCGTTACTATATTTATAGACTCTAAAAACCGAGAATAACTTATGACCATACAAGAGGCACAGGAGCGCGTAGACGAGTGGATAAAGAGCTATGGTGTGAGATATTTCAATGAGCTCACAAATACCGCAATCCTCACCGAGGAGGTGGGAGAGGTAGCCCGCATAATGTCCCGCCGCTACGGAGAGCAATCGTTCAAGGAAGGCGAGAAAAGCGACCTCGGCGACGAACTTGCCGACGTGCTATGGGTACTCATCTGCATAGCCAACCAGACAGGAGTGAACCTCACCGAGGCACTGCAGAAAAACTTCGATAAAAAGAGTAAAAGAGACGAAAAAAGACATATAAACAACCCTAAACTGATACAGAAATGAGCAACAATTGTAACTGTGGCTGCGGAGAGCATAACCACTACCACGCCGAGGAGGAGAGCAAGTACGAATTTGTACTTAAAGAGTACACCCCCGCTATGAGCGACGCAGAGGTGGCAGAGAACGTGAAGAGACTTATAGAGGAGAAGGTTGAAGAAAACAACACACAAGAGGTAAAGAAATTCCTTTTCAACTGCATCGACCTCACCACCCTCAAATGCACCGACAGCGAGGAGAGCGTGCTCAAGTTCACCGAGAAAGTAAACGAGTTCGACGACAAATACCCCTACTTGAAGAACGTAGCTGCAATATGCGTCTACCCCTGCTTTGCCAAGATTGTGAGCGACACACTCGAGGTGGATAACGTGGAGATAGCCTGCGTATCGGCAGGGTTCCCCTCGTCACAGACATTCCAGGAGATAAAGATTGCCGAGACAGCTATGGCCATACACGAGGGAGCCACAGAGATTGACATTGTATTGAGCGTAGGTAAATTCCTGAGCGGCGACTACGAGAGCGTGTGCGACGAGATACAGGAACTCAAGAACGTATGTGGCGAGAAACACCTCAAAGTAATCCTCGAGACAGGAGCTCTTGCTACAGCCGAGAATATAAAGAAAGCATCGATTTTGTCGATGTATTCGGGTGCCGACTTCATTAAAACATCTACAGGAAAAGAGTCACCTGCCGCCACACCCGAGGCCGCATATATTATGTGCAGCACCATAAAGGAGTACTACCAAAAGACAGGCCGCAAGATTGGATTTAAGCCCGCAGGAGGCATTAATACAGTGCGCGACGCACTTGTATACTATACCATAGTAAAAGAGCTCCTGGGAGAGGAATGGCTCACCAACGAGCTCTTCCGCTTGGGCACAAGCCGCCTTGCAAATCTCTGCTTGAGCGAGATTGTGGGAGAGGATGTAAAATTCTTCTAAACTCACGGTAAAAAGGGGTAATATCGATTACCTGCACAATATAATTAAGGCCTGCAAATGCAGGCCTTAAATTTTACTCCACTACCCTATCGAGGGGTTATTTGTCGCGCGTAATTACGCAATCGATATAAGCTGCAAGAGCGGTGCGGCAATCCTCGGGAATTTCGTCGGTGAGGAGCGAGAGAGCCTCGCTGCGCAGCTCCTGAATTTTAGCATTTGCATAGTCTATTCCGCCACAGCTTTTCGAGCGCTCTATGATGAGTTCTATCTCCTCATCGGTGAGTTCACTGCCCTGCTCTATCTTTGTGCCGATTGCCTTTACGCGGCTGTCGTCGTCGGTGCGCAGGAGATAAAGAGCAGGAAGAGTTACCTTGCCCTCGCGTATATCGCTGCCCGTGGGCTTACCTATGTCGGCCGAGAAATAGTCGAAGATATCGTCTTTTATCTGGAAACAAATACCGGTGAGCTCGCCAAAGAGACGCATCTTTTCGGCAGTCTCTTTAGATGCTCCGGCCGAGAGAGCGCCTATATATGCACAAGAAGCAAAGAGCGAAGCGGTCTTTCCTTTGATAATGTTATAGTAATTCTCCTCGTTGAAAACACCGTTATTTTGTGCCTGAAGCTGCATCATTTCACCGCTCGAAAGAGCACACCCGAGCATAGATAATTGCTCGATTATTTCGATGTTTTTTGTTTGCGCCGAGTTATTGAGCGCAAGCGAAAATAGGTAATCACCCGTGAGTATGGCAATGCGGTTGCTGTAAAGAGTGTTGAGCGAGGGACGACCGCGACGCATAGGGCTCTCGTCCACCACATCGTCGTGCAGCAGCGAGGCAGTGTGCAGCAGCTCCAACGAAGCCGCAGCTGGATAGGTCGCCGTGGTTATTTCTCCACAACTCTTTGCGGCAAGTAATAAGAGCATAGGACGCATCATCTTGCCCACAGAGCCCGACACGCTCGCGAGCGCACTGTCGAGCAAAGGAATCTTGCTATTGAATTGCGCGCCATAATACTCCTTGAACGCCTCGAAGTGTTCTTTTATGGGAGCCTGTATGGTTGATATTATGTCCATATTGCCTTATAAAATGTAATATTACTTAAATATGGTGCACATAACGCACCTTGCCTACAAAAGTAATAAAAAAGAATATGGATAGTAGCATAAATTTTGTATTTTTACAATCCGATTAATATTATTAGAATATGGAGAAACTATTTCTGCTCGACGCATACGCGCTTATATACCGTGCCTACTATGCATTTATAAAGAAGCCGAGGATAAATTCCAAGGGCTTTAACACATCGGCTTTGCTGGGCTTTGTAAACACCCTCGAGGATGTACTCAAGAAGGAGAATCCCACGCATATAGGTGTGGCATTCGATCCCAAAGGAAAGACCTTCAGACACGAGGCATTTGAGCAATACAAGGCGCAACGTGAGGAGACGCCCGAGGTTATACGCGCGTCGGTGCCCGTGATAAAAGAGATACTTGCAGCCTATAATATCCCCGTGTACGAAGTACCCGGATACGAGGCCGACGACGTGGTTGGAACCCTCGCAAAAGAGGCGGAAAAAAGGGGAATTATTACATATATGATGACGCCCGACAAGGACTACGGACAGCTTGTGAGCGAGAAGGTCTTTATCTATCGCCCCAAGTATGGCGACAAGGATTTCGAGGTGATGGGCGTCGATAGAGTGAAAGAGAAGTTCGGCATCGAGCGCACCGAGCAGGTAATAGATATCCTGGGACTTATGGGCGATGCAAGTGACAATATACCCGGCTGCCCCGGCGTGGGAGAAAAAACTGCACAAAAGCTAATCGCGGAATTCGGCAGCATAGAGAACCTGCTCGACAACTGCGACAAGCTGAAAGGAGCTCTGAAAACAAAGATTGACGAGAACCGCGAAAAAATTCTCTTCAGCAAATTTCTTGCAACCATAAAAACCGATGTACCCGTGGAGCTCGATATGCAGGCACTCGAACGTAAAGCCGCAAACGAAGAGGAGCTCACACGCCTGCTTGACTTTTATGAACTGCGCGCGCTCAAAGAGAGAGTGATGAAGACAAACACCGCTCCCTCACTCTTCGACTTTGCCGACGGCGGAGAAAATTCTGCCGCTGCACCCACAAAAGGAAAAAGCAAAAAAAATGACTCTCTCCAACCCTCGCTCTTTGATTTTTTTGCCACCGACAGCACGGGCGATGAAAAAAAATCGAGCCATTCGAGCTTAAAAGAGACTTCTCACACCTACAAACTCATTGACACAGAAGAAGATATATATAATTTAGTTTCTGTTGTAAAAAACTACGAAACTGTGTGCATAGACACAGAAACCACAAGTACCAACGCTATTGAGGCCGAGCTTGTGGGAATTTCGCTCTCGGTGAAGGAAGGAGAGGCATTTTACATCCCCCTACCCCACTACCGCAACGAAACAATGCGCCGTCTCGAAATTTTGCGCCCCGTCATAGAAAATGAAAAAACAGTGAAGGTGGGACAAAATATAAAGTATGACCTCACCGTGCTTGCTAACTACGGAGTGGAGATGCGCGGCAAGATGTTCGACACAATGATTGCCCACTACGTGCTGCAACCCGAGCTCTACCACGGAATGGACTACCTCGCCGAGATTTACCTCGGCTACGAGACAATAAAGATAACCGAGCTCATAGGCGAGAAAGGAAAAGGACAAAAGAATATGCGCGACCTCGCACCCGAAGCTATATGCGACTACGCCTGCGAAGATGCCGACATAACCCTGCGCCTGAAAAACATTCTCGAGAAGGAGATAGAACAGGAAGGTATCGGAGAACTCTTCTACAATATAGAGATGCCGCTCATACCCGTGCTTGCATATATGGAACGCAACGGCGCACGCATAGACACAGAGTCGCTCAAAGAGACCTCAACCCTGCTCACACGCCGTCTCAAAGAGATTGAAGAGAGCATATATGAGCAAGCGGGCGAGCCGTTCAACATAGCATCGCCCAAACAGGTGGGAGATATACTTTTCGGCAAGATGAAAATTGTAGAAAAGCCCAAGAAAACAAAAACAGGACAATTTGTAACATCGGAAGAGGTGCTTGCGCAGCTGCAGAACCGTCACCCCATTGTAAAAAATATTTTACAATACCGCGGCCTGAAAAAACTCTTGAGCACATACATCGACAGCCTACCCGAACTTGTGAACCCTCGTACGGGAAAGATACACACATCCTATAACCAGACCGTGACAGCTACCGGCCGTTTGAGCTCGAGCAACCCCAACCTGCAGAATATCCCCATACGCGACGAGGAGGGAAAAGAGGTGCGTAAAGCCTTCATCCCCGACGACGGCGCCCTCTTTCTTTCGGTCGATTATTCGCAGATAGAGTTGCGCATTATGGCACATTTGAGCGGCGACAAGAATATGATAGAAGACTTTTGCAGCGGGTACGACATTCACGCCGCAACAGCCGCCAAGATATACAAGAAACCCATAGAAGAGGTTACAAAAGATGAGCGCCGCAAGGCAAAAGTTGCCAATTTCGGTATCATTTACGGCATATCGGTCTTTGGCCTTGCCGAGAGGATGAACGTGAACCGTTTCGAGGCAAAAGAGCTTATCGACAACTATTTTGCCACATACAACGGCGTAGCCGAATATATTGAAAAATGTAAACAAGATGCAAAGCTTAAAGGATATGTGGAGACTATCTTCAAACGCAAGCGTTTCCTGCCCGACATAAACTCGCACAACGCCGTGGTGCGCGGATATGCCGAGCGCAATGCCGTGAACGCCCCCATACAGGGCAGCGCAGCCGATATAATTAAGGTAGCAATGATAAACATATACCGCCGCATAAAAGAGCAACAGCTGCGCTCTACAATGATTCTGCAAGTACACGATGAACTCAACTTTAATGTGTTTCCCGAGGAGAAAGAGCAACTCCTCGCCATAGTAGTAGAAGAGATGCAGCAGGCCTTTGCAATGAAAGTGCCACTCGTCGCCGACTACGGCTGGGGGGCCAACTGGCTCGAAGCACACTGATGAAAGCACAAAAATCAAGAGGAAAAATAAAATTTTCCTCTTTTTTTGTAACCTTTGACAAAAAAGCTGCGTCTTATAGTCGGTACCAAAAAACAATACAAAAAAACAAAAAACAATGAAAACAATAGTAAAGATTTTTATTCTTGTGGCAATGGCCGCACTACCCTCTCTTTCACGAGCCGAGGAAGACAAAGACTTTAACAAATGGATTGAACTTGCCGAAAAGGGGTACATAACAAAACAAGAGGCTGCCACAGCCATCGAAAAAGTTGAGTTAGAAAAGATGGAAACAAACGAGGAGGCACGGCGACAACACTACGAGATGCAAAAACAGCACGGCGAACTCGAAAAAGAAAAAATCTATTATCGGGCTATGATACCCATAACCATCTGCATAGCGATAGCTCTGTGCATAGCCGTGGTTTCAATCTTTTACTTCCGCAACCAGCGCCGCAAGGACGAGCAGGAAAAAGAGATGCTCAACAAACTTATAGACAAAGGTATCTTGACACAAGCACACCCCGCCACGCTCGAACTTTTCAATAAACAAAAGAGCGCTGTCACAATTAAAAACTTCATCAGCGACGCCACAATAATAGGTATAGGCCTCGGTATATTAACGAAAGAAAGCGATTTGGCCTATATAATAATTATAGTGGCAAGTATCTTATACTGGGTGGGATTGTTTCGCATAATCGTGCGCTGCATCACAGCCATAGCAATGTATGTAATAAAGAGAAAAGTTAATAAAAAGGTTACCGAAAGTTCCACAACCACACCTGACGACAGAAGAGAAAAAGTTGCAGAGGTAATAGAATAAAAACACCCGCACAATGAAAAAATCAGAAGAAATTCTGTGGGTTACAAGGGTACTTCTGTGGAACGATGAACGCGCATTCTCGCGTTTGATGAAGAAATATCTGCCCCAAGTGCGCAGATATTTCCTCGTGCAGACAAGAGGAAACGAAAGCGTGAGCGACGACCTCACGCAGGAGACGTTCATCAAGGCGTGGAGCGGAATAAAGGGGTTTAAACAAATATCGTCGTTTAACAGTTGGCTCTATAGCATAGCTTTTAACACATTTATAAGCTACACACGTAACAAAAGCATAGCGACAGAACCCCTCGACGAGCTGCACCACGCATACAAGATAACCGACGAACCCGATCCCCCACCCGACAGCCGCAAAAAAGCTCTGCAAGAGGCCATTTACAGTCTCAACGAGAAGGAGCGGAACTGCATCACGCTTTTCTACCTCGAAGAGATGAGCATAAAAAAGATTCAAAAGATTACAGGCTACCCCGCAGGCAGCATAAAAGCCTACCTGTCGCGCGGACGCAGTAACCTCGAAAAATTTATGACGAAGTATGAAAAAGAGAGATAAACAACTTGCCTGCACACTAAAGGAAGCCTTCCCCGCGCAGCACACAAAGGAGTACCTGCACAACCGCATACTCGAGCATCTGCCCGAGCGTGAATGTTACATCCCCGACAAGATACTCACCCTGCTGAATTTTGCAGCTATAGCAGTTTGCGTAATAGCTCTTTTTACATTCGACTGGAGCGATGTGGTAAAAAATATAATACACATCACAACCTGCTATCTGAAAGACGAATATTACGAGATAAATTTAAACTTTTTACTTATCCCGCTGCTTGTAATAACCATAATATGGTTGCTGCAAAACACCATAGAAGAGCATCGAAAAAGGCAAAACTACGATATTTGGGAACGCGCCGTAAAGCAGAGACGACAAAGAGAGGTTACACCTTAATTTTTTACTTACAAAAGTATTTTGTATTTTTGCAGTGTCTTTAAAAGAAAAAAGGCGCTGCAAATTTTTTAATAACAGAATAACATACAGAAATATGGCTTTAAAAGCAGGAATTGTGGGCTTGCCCAACGTAGGAAAATCTACCCTTTTCAACTGTCTGTCGAGTGCAAAAGCACAGGCGGCAAACTTCCCATTTTGTACCATCGATGCACAGATGGGACAGATTACCGTTCCCGACGAACGACTCAACAAACTCGCCGAGATAGTTCACCCCGGACGCATAGTACCCGCAACTTGTGATATTGTGGACATCGCAGGCCTTGTAAAGGGCGCAAGCAAGGGAGAGGGCCTCGGCAACCAGTTCCTGGGCAATATACGCGAGACCGACGCCATAATACACGTTCTGCGCTGCTTCGACAACGATAATATTGTGCACGTAGACGGCTCGGTGGACCCCGTGCGCGACAAGGAGATTATCGACATAGAGCTGCAGTTGAAAGACCTCGAGACAATTGAGAACCGCATAAAACGAGTAGAGAAACAGGCTCGCGTGGGCGGCGACAAGCAGGCCAAGCTCGAGTACGATGTGCTGATGCAGTACAAAGATGCTCTAGAGGCAGGCAAATCGGCCCGTACAGTGGTTTTTGAGACCGAGGACGAGCAGAACATAGCAAAGAACCTTTTCCTCCTCACATCGAAGCCTGTGCTCTATGTGTGCAACGTAGACGACAAATCGGCTGCCAAAGGTAACAAACACGTTGAGGCGGTGCGCGAGGCAGTGAAAGACGAGAACGCCGAGATTCTTATCATTTCGGCACAGACCGAGGCCGACATTGCCGAGCTCGAGAGCTACGAGGAGAAGCAGATGTTCCTCGAGGATATGGGCCTCACAGAGTCGGGTTGCGACCGTCTTATAAAGGCTATTTACAGCCTCTTGAACCTGCAGACATACATTACAGCAGGCGAAATTGAGGTGAGAGCGTGGACCTTCCGCAAGGGATGGAAAGCTCCCCAGTGTGCAGGTGTAATTCACACCGACTTTGAGAAAGGCTTCATTCGTGCACAGGTTATAAAGTATGACGATTACATTAAATACGGTTCAGAGACTGCGGTTAAAGAGGCCGGTAAAATGAGTGTCGAAGGAAAAGAATATATTGTTCAGGATGGTGATATTATGCACTTCCTTTTCAATGTATAAGACCGTAATTATATGACCACACTACCCTGCCATATTATCTGGAACCCCGATGCAAGCCTCTTTTCACTCTTTGGCTTCGAGGTGCGCTACTACTCACTTTGCTGGGTTGTGGCACTCACACTCGGATATTTGATAATGCAGCACCTCTACAAGAAACAGAATGTGAGCGAGCAGCTCTTTGAGCCGCTGTTTATGTATTGTTTCGTGGGCATTTTATTGGGAGCGAGGCTCGGGCACTGCCTTTTCTACGAACCGGAATACTACCTTAACCACCTCACGGAGATGATTCTTCCCGTCAGGATAACTCCATCGGGATGGCATTTCATAGGTTATCAGGGACTTGCAAGCCACGGCGGCACAATAGGTCTTTTTCTGGCACTGCTGCTCTACAGCCGCAACACAAAACTGTCGTTCTCGTGGGTGCTCGACAATATAGCGATAACAACCCCCATTGTGGCGGCCTGCATACGCATAGGTAATTTTATGAATTCCGAGATAATAGGACGTGCCACAGAGAGCCCCCTCGGTATAATATTTGCACAGGTCGATGACACACCGCGACACCCTGCACAATTATACGAGGCCATAGCTTACATAGTTATCTTTATATGCGGATGGCTGCTATATAAGAAATTCCCCAAAAAAGTGGGCACGGGATTCTTTTTCGGGTACTGCCTTGCCACGATATTCACCTTCCGCTTCTTTGTGGAGTTCTTAAAGGAGGTGCAGGTGGCTTTCGAGGAGAATATGACACTCGATATGGGACAGTGGTTAAGTATTCCGTTTGTAATCATCGGAGCTATATCAATGATTCGTGCAATAAAAAAAGCGTCTTAAGACGCTTTTTTTGTTGGTTATCGTTTTACAATCTTCTGTATTTCACTCAATTTATTCAGTGCTTCGAGCGGGGTGAGATTATTTACATCTATGCCCAGAATCTCGTCGCGCACCTGCGACAGCACAGGGTCGTCGAGCTGAAAGAAATTAAGCTGCACACCCTCGCGGCTGTCGGCAATTGCAGCTGTGGGAGCACTCTTCAGCTCGCCACGGTTATCGTTTGCCTCGAGCTTGCACAGAATCTGCTCCGAACGCTTCACAATACTCTTGGGCATACCCGCCAGCTTTGCAACGTGAATACCGAAAGAGTGTTCGCTGCCACCGGGCATCAGCTTGCGCATAAATATAACCCTACCGTCTATCTCACGCACTGACACATTGAAATTCTTCACTCGGTTGAAGCTTTTTTCCATTTCATTAAGTTCGTGATAATGAGTGGCAAACAGAGTGCGCGCTCTGCCGCGCGACGACTCGTGTATGTGCTCTACTATGGCCCAGGCGATAGACATACCGTCGTAGGTTGATGTGCCGCGTCCGAGCTCGTCGAAAAGCACAAGACTGCGTCCCGAAAGGTTATTCAGGATATTGGCCGCCTCGGTCATCTCAACCATAAAGGTAGATTCTCCCGCCGAGATATTGTCGCTTGCTCCTACACGGGTGAAAATTTTATCCACAAGACCTATGTGCGCACTGTCGGCAGGCACAAAACAGCCTATCTGCGCAAGAAGGGTTATGAGTGCAGTCTGACGCAAAAGAGCCGACTTACCTGCCATATTGGGGCCTGTAACAATTATTATCTGCTGCTTGTCGCCGTCGAGATAGAGGTCGTTGGGAACATAACTCTCCCCTACCGCCATCTGGCGCTCTATCACAGGATGACGCCCCTGTTTTATATCGAGCACATCGTCCTCGCTTATCACGGGACGGATATATTTGTAGGCGCGCGACACATTGGCAAACGACAAGAGAGTGTCGAGGCGGGCAAGCAATGCCGCGTCCTGCTGTATCGAGGGGATATATGATGCGAGGTCGGTCACAAGCTCGTTGAATATTCTCGACTCGAGTGCAAGAATCTTCTCTTCGGCGCCGAGGATTTTCTCCTCATACTCTTTGAGTTCCTGGGTAATGTAACGCTCGGCATTTACAAGAGTCTGCTTGCGTATCCACTCCTCGGGAACATTCTCTTTGTAGGTGTTACGCACCTCAATGTAATATCCAAATACGTTATTAAATGAAATTTTAAGACTTGGGATACCTGTGCGCTCACTCTCACGCATCTGCAACTGCATAAGGTAATCCTTGCCGTTGTAGGCTATGGCACGCAACTCGTCGAGCTGCTCGTTTACCCCCTCGGCCACTACCCCGCCTTTGTTCAAAAGCAAGGGAGGCTCGGGCACTATCTCACGCGCAATTCTCTCGCTTATGTCGGTGCAGGCATCGAGACGGGCACCTATCTGCTTCAAAGCCTCGTTAGCCGACGATTCACAAGCCTGTTTTATGGGCTCTATCGCCTTGAGAGCCAGCTTTAACTGCACAAGTTCGCGGGGCGACACACGGGCTGCCGCCACCTTTGAAATGATGCGCTCGAGGTCGCCTATCATAGAAAGGTTCTCCTCTATAACATCGCGGAAAGCAGGCTCTCTGAAATAGTATTCCACAATGTCGAGACGCTCATCGATGGGCTTTTTATCCTTCAAGGGGAAGACAAGCCAGCGCTTGAGAAGACGAGCGCCCATAGCAGTTACCGTTCTGTCTATCACAGAAAGCAGCGAAGAGCCTCCGTCGTGCATACTGCCCAAAAGTTCGAGGCTGCGCACGGTAAATTTGTCGAGACGCACATAGCGCTCCTCTTCGATGCGTGAAATATTTCTTATGTGTGAAATTTGTGTGTGAAGCGTCACGTTCAAGTAATGCAATATGGCACCAGCCGCCACAATACCACTACGCAGATGACTGATACCGAAGCCTTTGAGATTCTTTGTCTCGAAATGTTTTGTGAGTTTCTCGTTGGCAAACTCGTCGGTAAAAGCCCAGTCGTCGAGCTCAAAAGTGAGATATTTTGTACCGAAACACTCCTCGAAACGACGACGCATACCACGCTCAAAAAGCACCTCCTTGGGACGGAAATTTGTGAGCAGTTTTTCTATGTAGTCAAATGTTCCCTCGGCAAGCAGGAACTCACCGGTTGAGATATCGAGAAACGACACGCCGCACATAGGCTTTCCAAAGTGTACAGCCGCAAGAAAGTTATTTTCTTTATAGTCGAGTACATTGTCATTTATCGACACACCCGGTGTCACAAGCTCTGTGATACCCCTCTTCACAAGTTTTTTTGTCATCTTGGGGTCTTCGAGCTGGTCACAAATAGCCACACGTCTGCCCGCTCTTATGAGCTTGGGAAGATAGGTATCGAGAGCGTGAAAGGGGAAACCCGCCATCTCGGTGGCCTGCCCTGTGGGGTTCTTGCCATTGGAACGCTTTGTGAGCGTTATACCCAAAATTTCCGACGCAAGCACAGCGTCGGAACAATATGTTTCATAGAAGTCGCCGCAACGGAACAACAAAATAGCGTCAGGATGCTTTGCTTTAAGCTCCAAAAACTGACGCATCATAGGAGTTACGGCACTATCAATTTCTGCCATCTGAAAAAAGTATAATATTATGACGCGAAGATAACTTTTTTTGCCGAAAAGGGAGTAATAAAATCGAAAAAAGGCGTTTGAAAAACAATTTCGTTACACATCTCTTCAAATACTCCGAATTTTATATATTTTTGCAGTTTATTGCATCTACTATGTAGATGATGACTGTGAAGAATTAAAAAAACAAACAACAAATATAAAAATGGGATACAATTTTAACGAAATTGAACAAAAGTGGCAACAGCGATGGAGAGAAAACAAAACCTATCGCGTAGTGGAGAATGAGGATAAAAAGAAATTCTACGTTCTAAATATGTTCCCCTATCCGTCGGGAGCGGGATTGCACGTAGGACACCCTCTGGGATACATCGCATCGGATATATTTGCACGCTTCAAACGCCTGCAGGGATATAACGTGCTCAACCCTATGGGATATGATGCCTACGGTCTCCCCGCCGAGCAGTATGCCATACAGACAGGACAGCACCCCGCTATAACCACCGAGCAGAATATAAACCGTTACCGCGAGCAGCTCGACAAGATTGGTTTCTGCTTCGACTGGGACCGTGAAATAAGAACCTGCGATTCACAATACTATCACTGGACACAGTGGGCGTTCATAAAGATGTTCAACCACTACTACGACAACACCACAAAGAGCAGCCGCCCCATAAGCGAGCTCGTGGAGAAACTTGCCAAAGAGGGTAGTGCAAACATCGACGCAGCCTGCACACACGAAATATCAGTTTCGGCAGCCGAGTGGAACGCTATGAGCGAGAGCGAGCAGCAGGAACTTCTTATGAACTACCGCATAGCCTTCCTCAACGAGACTATGGTAAACTGGTGCCCCCAGCTCGGTACCGTGCTTGCCAACGACGAGGTTCTAGACGGAGTATCGGAGCGCGGAGGTTTCCCCGTAGTACAGAAAAAGATGAAACAGTGGTGCTTGCGTGTTTCGGCCTATGCACAGCGCCTGCTCGACGGTCTCGACAATATCGACTGGACCGACTCACTCAAAGAGACACAGCGCAACTGGATAGGCCGCAGCGAGGGTACCGAAATGCAGTTCCGCATAAAAGATAGCGAC
The DNA here is from genome assembly GCA_045646965.1 of Bacteroidaceae bacterium. Taxonomy (GTDB): domain Bacteria; phylum Bacteroidota; class Bacteroidia; order Bacteroidales; family Bacteroidaceae; genus HGM04593. The sequence continues at coordinate 34,258 of JAZRLR010000025.1, read as the reverse complement.
ATTGAGTTCACCATCTTCACCACACGCGCCGACACTGTATTCGGAGTTACCTTTATGGTGCTTGCACCCGAGAGCGAGCTTGTTGCGCAGGTGACCACAGCTGCACAGAAAGAGGCTGTGGAGGCATACCTCGACCGCACAAAGAAACGCACAGAACGTGAGCGTATGATTGACCGCAATATATCGGGTGTCTTCACCGGAGCATACGCAATCAACCCCCTCACAGGTGAGGAGATTCCCGTGTGGGTGAGCGACTATGTGCTGGCAGGATATGGTACAGGAGCTATTATGGCAGTGCCTGCACACGACAGCCGCGACTACGCCTTTGCAAAGCATTTCGGTATCGAGATACGCCCCCTCATCGAGGGTTGCGACGTGAGCGAGGAGAGCTTCGACGCCAAGGAGGGTATAATGACCAACTCACCTACCGCACAGTTCAGCGACTGCAAGCTCAACCTCAACGGCCTCACAGTTAAAGAAGCTATCGCAGCCACAAAGAAATATGTGACCGAGAACCAACTTGGCCGTGTGAAGGTAAATTACCGTTTGCGCGATGCCATTTTCAGCCGTCAGCGCTACTGGGGCGAGCCTTTCCCCATCTACTACAAGAACGGAATACCCACACCCATACCCGAGGAGTGCTTCCCCTTGGAGCTTCCCGAGGTTGAGAAATTCCTGCCCACAGAGAGTGGCGAGCCCCCCTTGGGACACGCTAAAATATGGGCTTGGGACACTGTAAACAACACAGTGACAAACAAAGAGAATATAAACAACGAAACTATATTCCCTCTTGAGCTCAATACAATGCCCGGCTTTGCAGGCTCAAGCGCATACTACCTGCGTTATATGGACCCCCGCAACGAGAAAGCCCTCGTATCGGAAAAAGCCGATAACTACTGGCAGAACGTAGACCTCTATGTGGGTGGTACAGAGCACGCCACAGGTCACCTCATCTACTCACGTTTCTGGAATATGTTCCTCTTCGATTTAGGTGTGAGCGTTAAAGAAGAGCCCTTCCAGAAGCTCGTAAACCAGGGTATGATTCAGGGCCGCAGTAACTTTGTTTACCGCATAAAGGACACAAATACATTTGTGTCGCTCAACCTCTCAAAAGAGTACGATGTAACACCCCTGCACGTGGATGTAAACATTGTATCTAACGATATTCTCAACATAGATGCCTTCCGCGCTTGGCGTCCCGAATATGCCGATGCAGAGTTCATCCTCGAAGATGGAAAATATATCTGCGGATGGGCAGTGGAGAAAATGAGTAAATCTATGTTTAACGTAGTGAACCCCGACACAATTGTAGAGAAATATGGTGCCGACACACTGCGTCTCTACGAGATGTTCCTGGGCCCCGTGGAGCAGTCAAAACCCTGGGATACAAATGGTATCGATGGCTGTCACCGCTTCCTGCGCAAGTTCTGGGGTATGTTCTTCGACAAGAACGACAACTACATTGTGAGCGACGAGCCCGCCACAAAAGAGGAGCTCAAGTCGCTGCACAAGCTCATTAAAAAGACAACAGAGGATATTCCCGCATTCTCATATAACACCACCGTGAGTGCCTTTATGATATGCACAAACGAGCTCACATCGCTCAAGTGCAACAAAAAGGAAATTCTCGAAAAGGCAGTTGTGCTGCTCGCACCCTTCGCACCCCACATTTGCGAGGAGTTGTGGGAGAAGATGGGACACACTACCACAGTGTGCGATGCCGAATGGCCTCTCTTCAACGAGGAGTACCTCAAAGAAGATACCATAACCTACTCAATCTCGTTCAACGGAAAGTCGCGCTTCACTATGGAATTTGCAGCCGACGCAACAAATGCCGAGATAGAGAGCGCCGTACTTGCCGACAGCAACAGCCAGCGTTACATTGAGAACAAACCCATAAAGAAAGTAATCATAGTACCCAAGAAGATTGTTAATATAGTAATTTGATTACAGGCTGTAAAAGCATCATAACCAACTAAAAAACAAAAATTATGGCCAAATTTTCTTTTCCGCGACCAAGCATTATGTCGGAGGTTAAAAGCTATGTTATGATAACATTAGGCTTGGCATTGTATTCGTGTGTATGGAACTTCTTTATGAGCCCCTATCAATTTCTTATCGGTGGTGTCACCGGTATAGGAGCCATAGTGCAGTACTCTGTGGGAATATCTATGCAGTACGTCTACTTTTTACTGAACCTGATACTCATTTTGATTGCCATAAAGATACTGGGGTGGAAATTCTGCATAAAGACAATGTATGCCATTTTTGTTATGACAATTATGTTGAGCATCACAGAGGTTCTTTTTGCCAATTTCAACGCCTACACCTTCCTGGGGCCGACCAAGGAGCTCGAAGCCTGTCTTGTGGGTTCTATATTCATAGGCATATCCATTGCGATATGCTTTGTGAATAACGGAAGCACGGGAGGAGTGGATATCATAGCAGCCATAGTAAACAAATACAAAGATGTGAGCTTTGGACGAGCTATGCTCTACGTCGATACATTCATAATTACAAGCAGTTTCTTCATCATCCCATCGGAAAATATAACCGTGAGCCTCTCGAGAATGTTCTATGGATATATAACCCTTGTGGTGGTGAACCTCTCGCTCGATTATATGGTGAATAGTAACAGACAGATGGTACAATTCTTCATTTTCTCAAATAAATATGAGGAGATTGGATATTACATCACCCGCCAGATGAAACGCGGTGTCACTCTGCTCGATTCTGTGGGATTCTACTCAAAGAAAGAAGGCAAGGTGATAACCACGCTCACAAGAGCCAATCAGTCTCAACAACTGTTCAGTATGGTGAAGCAGATAGACCCCAATGCGCTCATATCACAATCAAAGGTTATGGGAGTGTATGGAAACGGATTCGACAAGATTAAGGCCAAGAAGATAAAACTCAACGAGCACATCGAAGATAAAACTTCGGCCGAAGAGAAAAAAGATTGACTATGAAACTTGTATTTGCCACAAATAACAAACACAAACTGCAGGAGGTGAGAGATATTCTCGGCAATAGGGTAGAGGTACTCTCACTCTCCGACATAGATTGCCACGACGATATACCTGAAACAGGAAGTACGCTACAGGAAAACGCGCTCATTAAAGCACGCTGGATAAGCGAGAAATACAACTGCAACTGCTTTGCCGACGACACAGGCCTTGAGGTAGAGGCTCTGGGAGGTGCTCCGGGCGTGTATTCGGCACGCTATGCAGGCGAGGAGTGCGATTCCCAGGCCAATATGCAGAAATTATTGCAAAATTTAACGGGAGAAAACAACAGAAACGCACAATTTCGCACGGTTATCGCGTTAATTATAGACAAAGAGGAGACTCTCTTTGACGGCATTGTAAAGGGCAGGATAAGCTGCGAAAAGATGGGAGAAGCCGGATTTGGTTACGACCCCATATTTGTGCCCGAAGGCTACGATATGAGCTTCGCACAAATGGGCAGCGAAGAAAAAAACAGAATAAGCCACCGATACAGAGCCACCGAAAAATTAAGCAAACACCTCAAGGAAAAGTATGATTAAGAGATTTTTTGCAATAGCGCTCATTTTATTATCGCTCTCGGCAACTGCTATGGCAACGGTGGGCGACTGGAAGATATACACATCGTATAACAACGCCACACGCTGCCAGGTAATGGGAAATAAAGTGTATGTGCTCGCATCGGGAGCACTCTTCTCCTATGACAAAGAGGACGGAGAGGTATACACCCACGACAAGCTCAACAGCCTGAACGATTTTAATATCTGTGAAATAGCCTATTGTAAAGCTATAAATGCACTCCTGATTATATATCAGAACGCAAATATAGACATTCTCTACCCCGACGGGGAAATATACAATATATCCGACTTCAAGAGTAAGGTACTTGCATCGAAAAAGATAAACGGAGTGTATGTAAACGGCTCCGAAGCATATATAAACACAAGCTTCGGCGTGGTGATATTAAACCTCGAGAGACTCGAGTTCACCAATACATACAATATAAACATAAATACCCTCTGTTCTTATGTAAAGGATAACATTCTGTACATAGGAACCGATGAGGGACTCTACAAAGGCTCTATACGCGACAACCTTCTAGATAAAAACAATTTTGAGAAGATAAACAGCTCAAAATATGTTGCATTGAACGAAGTGAACGGCAATCTCATTGGCGCCGTAGACAAAAAAGGATTATACACTATAAATACCCAAAACAACGCAACAAATAAAATAATCTCCTCCACCGAGCCTTTCAAATATCTCTATCAAAAGAACGGCAAACTATACTGCGGCCTCGAAAAAAGCTTTTTTGTAATAAACAGCACCACCGACTACAAGAAATTTGACACAGCAGAGGAAAGCACCTATCTTGAGGCTGACGGTAACACACTGTGGCATTGCAAAGGCAGCAGCGGAGTGGTGGAGTGCAGAATAAAAGACGACAAACTCACCGACGGAGAAAACTACATAGCACCTCGCAGCCCTATGAATAACCACTGCGAGTATATGACATTTACAAGCGATGGCAATCTGCTCGTTGCAGGAGGTACACTTAACTATTTCGGCAGCACATTATACCCCGGAACACTTATGGAGTATAACCCCGGCGACGACAAATGGACCAACTACCCCGGCGACGAAATAGCCGAAAAAACAGGCGTGAGATATGTCAATGTGTGTGCAGTGGACGAAGATCCCAAAGAGAAAGGACACTACTTTGCCTGCTCATTCGGCCAGGGAGTCTATGAGTTCCGCAACGGGGAGCTAGTAGCGCACTACAACCACAATAACAGCGCACTCGAAAGCGCAGTTCCCACATCGTCCAATATACAAAACTATGTGCGTGTGTCGCGCGTTAAATTCGACAACGATGGCAATCTGTGGATGACAAACACCACAAACATAGATAATATAGTGAAGGTGCGCAAAAGCAACGGCGAGTGGCTGTCGCTCAATTACGACAAGATTGCAGGCTACGAGACTATGGTCGATATACTCATCGACTCAAGAGGGTGGCTATGGGTTACATCGCTGCAGGGAGGCGAGAACGCAGGTATTTTCTGTGCAAAGACAAATAACACCCCATTCGACACAAAAGACGACCAAACAGCACTGTGGAAACACCAATTCACCAATCAGGACGGAATTAAATACACTATATACAACGTAGGATGCATAAAAGAGGATGCGTCAGGCAAAATGTGGATAGGTACCGACAACGGACTTTTTGTGATTGAGAACCCCAAGAGATTCTTCGACGACGGTGTATTTACACAAATTAAAGTACCGCGCAACGACGGCACCAACCTTGCCGACTACTTGTTGAGCGGAGCATATATAACAGCAATTACAACCGATGGTGCCGACCGCAAATGGATAGGCACAAAAACAAACGGTATATATCTCATAAGCGCAGATGGTCTCGAGATGATACATCACTTCACAACCGCAGATTCTCCCCTCCCGTCAAACGAAATAACAAGCGTTGCAGTGAACGGAGAGAGTGGAGAAGTATTCATCGGCACCAAAGATGGCATTGTAAGTTTTATGGGCGATGCCACAGAGCCCGAAGAAAAACTCGATGAGAGCATTATACACGTTTATCCAAACCCCGTGAGAGCCTCGTACAGCGGAAATATTTCCATCGTTGGACTAACACTCGACTGCGAGGTTAAAATCGTCGATACAGCGGGTTATTTGATTGCAGATGGCGTTTCCACAGGTGGACAGTTCACCTGGAACGGCCGCAACGCCAAAGGTGAAAAGGTTTCGAGCGGTGTTTACTACGTTCTCACTTACGACGAAAATGGTTCCGAGGGCGTAGCTGCAAAGATTCTTATCACAAGATAGGTGTTTTTCTTTCTTATTTTCTACTTTAAACTTATAGAATATTTCTTTAAGCAAAGATACATTTATGCCCCGTAATAACAGGGTGGCTCAAGTTAGAGTTCACTTTTTAAGAAATAGAGCGATATAGCTTATCGCCAATCAACTGCATCGCACAGTAAACCTTATCTCCAGCCTCAAGTTCCGCAACCTTGAATGGATTGGTGACCTTCCTGAACTTAATGCCACCTTCCGACGCTACTTCTCCTGCCGGCTCATCGCAGTACCTGTGCTGTGAAATTGTGCAGTAGCAAGCAAACCGAAAGAGCCCCACTGCTACCGCGAAGTTAAATGAGTCTTGTGTGCTACACTTCCACCCCCTCTCAAACATTATAAAAAGAGTTTTGAGAGGATTTCTTTCATTTAACCCTATATTATATATAATGTATAGCGCTGCGCCTCTGTAGCCTTTTAAGCGTTGTGTAGCAAAAGATGATTGCAGAACCTGCGGCTACCGTCCATTTTCAACACCATTTATTATATATATTTCCTTATTTAAAAATTAAAATTAATCAACAACAAAAACAAAGTCGGTTAATTGTGTAGAGAAGTTTTTTAAAAAAGTGTTGCTTTTTACGTTATTAGTCAAAATGGATAGTTTATCAATAGTTATAAACAGCGTAATTTGTTGTGTAATAGCTTTAAAATGGGTTTATTAACACTCGGTTGATAATAGCGGTTATTGATTATTTTTTCCTTTTAACGTGTTGAAAACCGGTTAAAAACCTATTGAAAACTTACGGTGTAAAAAATGGTATTATAATTTGGATTTTGAATTACCATTGCGGCTTAATCAAGATTTTGTTTTTTCAAAACTGAATTACCACTTTTTAAACAGATTTTATAAATAGCTTTTAAACACATTATCAACAAGAATTAACAGGGTTATCAACACTTTTAAACAAGGAAAAAATATAGGGGCCGCAAAATGCAGCCCCTATACATTGTTTATAATGTCTGTTATTATTTCAACTTTGCAAGAGCCTCTTTAATGCGTCTGATAGCCTCAATAATATTTTCGTCGCTTGTGGCGTAGCTCATTCTGAAGCACTCGGGAGCGCCGAACGATGCGCCGCCTACGGCTGCAACGTGTGCCTCGGTGAGCAGATACATTGCAAGGTCGTCAGAGTCGTTGATTACCTTGTCGCCATAGCTCTTACCAAAGAAAGAGCTGCACTTGGGGAAGAGATAGAATGCACCCTCGGGAACATTTACCTCGAGACCGGGAATCTCCTTTGCAAGTTTCACAATGAGGTCGCGACGGCGCTGGAAGGCCTTGCGCATCTCCTCAACGGGCTCCTGTGAGCCGTTGTAAGCCTCGAGAGAAGCAATCTGTGACACCGAGCAGGGTCCGCTCGTGTATTGTCCCTGCAATTTGTTACAGCCCTTCACAATCCAGTCGGCTGCGGCAAGGAAACCAATTCTCCAGCCTGTCATAGCATAAGCCTTTGATACACCGTTTATAATAATTACTCTGTCGCGTATCTCCTCGAACTGTGCAATGCTCTCGTGTGCGCCTATGTAGTTGATGTGCTCGTAAATCTCATCGGCAACAATGAATACGTTGGGATATTTTGCGAGTACGTCGGCAAGCTCCTTGAGCTCGCTCTTTGTATATACCGAGCCTGTGGGGTTTGAGGGAGAGCACAAAATGAGCATCTTTGTTTTGGGGGTGATGGCTGCCTCGAGCTGTGCACCTGTGATTTTAAAGTTCTGCTCAATGCCTGCGCTCACAATTACGGGTGTACCGTCGGCAAGTTTCACCATATCGGGGTAGCTCACCCAGTAGGGGGCGGGTATAATTACTTCGTCGCCCTCGTTTACGAGAGCCATAATAGCGTTACATACAGCTTGCTTTGCACCATTTGAAACAGAAATCTGTGCCTCGGTAAATTCGAGTCCGTTCTCTTTTTTCAGTTTCTCTACGATAGCTTTGCGAAGCGAGGGGTATCCGGGAACGGGTGAATAGCGTGACCAGTTCTCCTCGATGGCTTTTTTACCTGCTTCTTTAATAGAATCGGGGGTGTTGAAGTCGGGCTCACCCACACTCATATTAATTACATCCACTCCTTGAGCCTTTAATTCCTGGCTCTTTTGTGACATTGCCAATGTGGCCGAGGGGGCCAGTCTATTGACACGATCTGATAATTTATTCATATTCTTTAGTTTTTATTTTTTGTCAAAATGTAGTGTATGTCCCATTCTCTCTGCTTTTGTGTGCAGGTAACGTGAGTTGTAGTTGTTGGGCTCTATCTCTATGCCCACATTTTCAACCACCTCGAGACCGTAGCTCTCGAGTCCTATGCGTTTCACGGGGTTGTTTGTGATGAGGCGCATTTTGTGTACACCTATCTTGCGCAAAATCTCTGCTCCCACGCCGTAGTCTCTCTCGTCGGCTTTGAAGCCCAGGCACAGGTTGGCATCTACTGTGTCCATTCCCTCTTCCTGCAATTTATAAGCCTTCATTTTATTCATAAGACCTATGCCGCGTCCCTCCTGGTTGAGATAGACTACAACGCCCTTGCCTGTTTTGTCGATGAGCTCCATAGCCTTGTGAAGCTGTGAGCCGCAGTCGCAACGGCGTGAGCCGAATATGTCACCTGTCATACACGATGAGTGTACACGCACAAGTATGGGCTCGTTCTCTTCCCACTCGCCTTTTATGAGCGCAACGTGCTCAAGGCCTGTAGATATCTGTTTAAAGGGGATGAGGCGGAAGTTTCCGTGCTCTGTGGGCATATTTACCTCTTCACCCATCTCCACGAGCGACTCCTGACGCAGGCGGTACTCAATGAGGTCTTTAATAGATATAATCTTTATATCGTGCTGCTTTGAAATCTCTATGAGCTGGGGCATACGCGCCATTGTGCCATCCTCGTTCATTATTTCTATGAGTGCGGCAGCGGGGTTGAGCCCTGCGAGGCGTGCAAGGTCTACACCGGCCTCGGTGTGTCCTGCACGGCGCAGCACGCCGTTGTCCTGTGCATACAAGGGGTTTATGTGTCCGGGGCGGGCGAATGTCTCGGGTGTGCTTGCAGGGTCGGCAAGAGCCTTTATTGTGGCTGCGCGGTCGCAAGCCGAAACACCTGTGCTGCATCCCTCAATCTTGTCTACGGTTACAGTGAAGGGTGTTCCCAGGAGACTTGTGTTTGCGCTCACCTGCGCGTCGAGCTGAAGCTCCTTGCAACGCGACATAGGCAGGGGTACACAAAGCACTCCGCGGCCGTTCTTGAGCATAAAGTTCACCGCCTCGGGTGTTATTTTTTCGGCGGCAATTATAAAATCGCCTTCGTTCTCTCTATCTTCATCATCGACAACTATAACAAATTTCCCTTCTTTGAAATCCTTTAAAGCCTCTTCGATGGTATTTAATTTGAAATTATCCATATTATGTTATACAAGTTTTTCTTTTACAAATATATCCATTATCTTCTTTGAGTTCTGCTCAACCGTTACAAGGTCTTTGAGCAGACGCAGTCTGAATTTTATGGCTCTTATGTAGATGAATAGTCCCACAGGGAATAATACAAGTGACAAAGTGTTAAGCCATCTCTTTGCAAACGGCGATTTTATAGCGTTTATAGTGAGCACGGGGAAGACGTTCAGGTGTATGATAACCTTTTTGTTGCGGCTGTTGCCGAGCTCTTCTATGAGATTTTCGAGTTTGTCGTTGAGACTGGGCAGGGTGGTGTCGTTATCTGCAAAGAAAACATCTTTCACTGCGGGCAGTTTCTTCAGGCGGTTATTCTTTTTGTAGAGCCTTGCCTCGTTGTGTATCTCCTCGAGTACTTTGTAGTCTGCTGCATATTCGGGGTCGTTTATAATAACCTCCTTGAGTGTTACGTTGCGCTTCTCGCGTATGCAGAAGAGGCTTCTGAAGAATGCCTTGTATGCGTCGGTATTGAAAATTGCCGAGTCTTTATTCGACTGATAGGTGAAGAGAATACCCAGCGGAGCAAGTACAAGTGTGCTCATCCAGCTTCCTATCCATATATACCACTCTCCCTCGCGTGCCATCTTGTAGGCCGATGTATTCAGCAGGTAGTATATGATAAATATCGCCACCGATATAAGCACGGGGTATCCCAGACCTCCTTTTCTCACAATGGCTCCGAGCGGCGCGCCTATGAAGAAGAAGAGTAGGCAGGCTATCGACAGGGTTATCTTGTCCCACCAGGTTATCTTGTGCTTGTTAAGGTCTTTGTCTACTCTGTGCAGTATACTTTTCTTTATCTCGTAGTCGGTTTTCTGCTGTTTTATCTTTGTGAGCAGAGTTTTTTTCCACGCGCTCTTGTCGGCCGCTGTGGCGTTATTAAAGATGCTGTCGGTGTTTATGGAGTAGAGGTTGTTTTTCTCCATATATGCAGAGTCGGTGGAGGTATAGGCTGTCTCTATGTTAAACGTAGAGCGTATGGCACCTCTCCAGTTGCTGCGTCCTATGCTGTCGGTGTAGTGTGTCAGCGATTTTATCGATTCCTCGAGCTCGAGCATATTCTGGCTCTTGGCGTTTGCCTTGAGGAACGAGCCGTCTTTCATATCAAAGCCACCATCTATGGGTATCACCACCACCTTCTTGCGGAAGGTCTCGCGGCGATAGGGTACGTTCTTTCTGTTTATGCTCTGGTCGGTGATATTTGAGAATTGCTCGCCAGAGTAAAGCTGCAGCATCAGGTGGTGCTCGTCGGGTGTGCTTGCTATCTTGCCCGAGTCGGCCACAAGTATATTTGCGTTCTCAAAACCGTTAGACATATCGTAAATCATCACCTTGTACAGCATACCTGTCTCTTTGTCCTTTTTCTGCACAAAAAGATTGTATCCCTCTATCTGGTCATAAAAAACACCTTCGGGAATTTCAACCTCGGGTGAGGTCTGTTTTATTGAGTAGAGTATTGTGTAGAGTTTCATCTGGGCGTATGGGCTCACCACGTTCTGAAAGTAGAACGACACACCCACAAGTAGCAAACACTCCACAATGATTGGCGTCATAATGCGTATAAGGGGGATACCCGCAGCCTTCATTGAGAGCAACTCGAGTCTCTCGCCGAAATTTCCAAAGGTCATAAGAGCGGCAAGCAGAATGGCAAGCGGCAGAGCCTCGGCCACAAGAGCCACCGAGCAGAGAGAAAAGAACTGTGCAAGCACCGAAATATCGAGTCCTTTTCCCACAAACTCGTCTACCGAGCGCCACAGCATCTGCATAATGAAGATGAAAAGGCATATAAAGAACGTTCCCATTAAAAGCTGTGTGAAACTCTTAACGATGAACCAATCTAATTTTTTTATACGTAGTCGGGGTATTTTCATACTAATAGAATGCTTGCCTATTATTTTGCCTATTCTTTAGTGTGCAAAGATAATGCAAGGTGTGAGCAATGCAAAGCAAATTAATTTATTTTTAATATTTATATATTATATATAACACGCGCAACACCGTTTTACCGATATTGCGCGCGCTCATTCGCGGGATTTCACAACCCCGTAGTATATTTCTCTGTTTCGGCTTTACATTCCCGACAGCCTTCTCAACTTCTCTATCTGCATATCCCAAAGGTCTCTTTGGTCGTCGGCTTCATCTTTCTCGGCAAAGTCGGTTATCTCGAGCGTGTGCTGCCTTGTGAGTTCGTTGTAGGAAATTCGCATCTCAAAGTAGGTGTGCGGCTCTTCGTCGTCCCATCTCAGTCTCACATACACCCCGTTTCTCTGTGTCACGGTGTGTGCAATGCGACGCTCGCTCTTTCCCCAATAAAAAATAAATGTTTTACCTTCTGCTTCCACCTTGTCGGCAAACCAGGGCGAGAGCCCCGCCGCAGTGCCTATGTAGCGCCATATCATAGGTGCGCTACCTTTCATAGGGTATTCAATGTTTATTTTTTCTTTACTCATCGGTTACAGGATTTTCAAGTGTGGTTAGTTGGTTAAGTATTTCTGGTGCAAGATAAAAATAATATCGCAAAAAAACAATAAAATGTTTAATTATATTTAGTTAAATAAAACAAACGCATTATTTTTTAAGGTAAATAAAGGGGTGTTCTTGTGCTTGTCGAAAGGCAGAAAAATATTTTTTTTTGATGAAAAATAGAAAAAAGTTTGTGATTCTCAATTAATCGCCTTATCTTTGCACCGCAAAAATGCAATGGCGAGATAGCTCAGCTGGTTAGAGCGCATGATTCATAATCATGAGGTCCCCGGTTCAATCCCGGGTCTCGCTACTGAAGCGGAGAAAGTTGAAAAACTCTCTCCGCTTTTTTGTATTATAATCAAGGGCTCAACGTAAAAACTTGAGCCGAATCAAACACCTTGTTGTAGTTTTTGGTTCGATATAAATATTATAGCAATATTTATACTTTTTAAATAATTATAGTTTATTTTTATGTATATTTGCACTAAAGTATATAAACTATGTGTCAAGATAAAACATTATTTGATGATTTACAACCAAGAAATCATATAAAAGATATTTTTGCAAAACTTATTTCAAATCATAAAACACATTTTAAATATACATCTATAGACTTATTTTCAGGTTGTGGAGGTTTAACAAAAGGATTTGAATTAGCTGGAATAAAATCTATATTTGCTTCAGATATTGATGAAAATTGTGAGAAAACTTTTTTAAGAAATTTTCCACAAACACCTTTTCTATGTAAAGATATTATAGAAATTGTAAAAGAAGAGGTTGATGAATTGCTATGTGGTAAAACTCCTGATATAATCATAGGTGGACCACCTTGTCAGGGTTTTAGTTTGGCAAATAAAAGACGTAATAAAGTAGCTGACGACCCACGAAATAAATTATTTTATGGCTTTGTGAAGTTTATAAATTGGTATTCTCCAAAGGTGTTTGTGATGGAGAATGTTAAGGGGTTGCTTTCTATGCAAAATGGTCAAGTAATTCGTACAATAGTTGAAGAATTTTCTAGAGCCGGCAATTGTGGATATAATGTTGCTTATAAAGTCTTAAAAGCATCAGATTATGGTACACCTCAAAATAGAGAGCGTGTAATACTTATTGGTTATAGAAAAGATTTAAATATTTTTCCCACACATCCTCTTCCATATATTATGGATAATTATATTACAGTGGATGATGCTATAAATGATTTACCACAAATAAAAGCTGGAGAAGGTGTTGAGAATGCGGAGTATATTTGTGAAGTGCAAAATGATTTTCAAAGATTTGTTAGACTGAAATCAAAAAAAGTGAATAATCATATTGCAATGAAGCATACCGCTCGTTTGATTGAACGATTTAAAGCTATAAAAGCAGGACAATCTTTGATTGATGTTTGGGATACTCATGGTGCGGTAAAACGCGGTACACCTACTGAAAAATCAAATATTAAATTTAGTCAAAATAATCAAAGAGTTTTTGGTAATTTACCGGCTCCAACAATTGCTGCATCATTTCAATCTAATTTTATTCATCCTTATTTAGATAGAAATTTTACAGCAAGAGAGGGAGCTAGATTACAATCTTTTCCGGATGATTTTATTTTTGAAGGTATGCGTACAAAAATGTCATGGGAAAAAGGATTAAGTCAATATCAACAAATAGGTAATGCTGTTCCAGTTTTATTAGCATATGCTATAGCAAATAATATAATAGATCAATTAAAAACTTTATAAGCGATGAAACCTGATAATGAAAGACGTCTATATGAACTAATTGATATTGTTAATTCAAGAATACAAGGTATTGAATATGTAGCAAAAGTAGATGAAGACAGGGCTTATGGTGGTATAATCCGTTCTGCTAAAGGTAAGCTTTTAGAAGAATTTTGTAAAGAACTTGTTAAAATTGCGTGGAGTGAATTAGGTGGTGCAGAAAAAAGATTGTCTTTTTCTGATAAAAGAATTGATATTCCTTTGCGAAAAGAATATATAGATAGAATAAAATCTGTGGAAGTAAAAAAATGGATTGAAGATAATTATGCAGATTTTGTTTTTAAGGCCCAAGTAGATAATCATACGATGATAGATGGTAAATTTGTTTTGGGTATAGAGTGTAAAGCATATACTGAAAATGCAATGTTAAAACGTATTTTAGTAGATTTTACATTATTAAAATCTATATACACAAATCTTAAATGTGCATTACTACAATTTGAAAGTCAATTAACAGGTGATTATTCCGAAATTGATAAATCTGTTATATTAGGGAGTCATAGTAGTCATACTTTAATGTCGCATTTTGATATTGATTTACATATAATGACGCTAATAAAAGGCGAGCGTAAAGTTGATGAACCTATACATAAAGCAGAATTTTTTAAGCCATTAACATATGCATCAACTATTAAATGTATAGAGCAGATTAAATCATTACTTGTAGATAATTTGTAATTAAAATAAATTTACAATAATTGTATTCATATAAATAATCTTTTGTATTATACCGACACAAAAAAAATGTATCAAGATAGTCTTTTTATCGATTACCTTGATACATTTTTATTTTAAATAGTATAGGTGTTTATTCCCCAATCTATTTCACAAATCTCTTTACAAACGGGATTTTGTTTAGTGGCAGGTCTTTTTTTACAAAGTAGGCCACAAAAACTATGAGCAGCAGGGTGTTCACGGCAAGCTTGGCTGCGGTGTTTTCTATGGGCAGCAGGAGTGATGTGCCGTAGAGCACAGCAAACAGCGCTGCATAAGAGAATATCCCCTTGAGGTCGTAGTGTGTGGGGTTGCGCTTCTGTCCCACAAAATAGGAGAGTGTCATAGCGGTGAAATATCCCGCAAAGGAACCCCACGCGCAGGCTATATAGCCATATCGAGGCACAAATATTATGTTTATCGCAAAGAGCACCGCACATCCTATGAACGAGAATATAGCACCCCAGTAGGTCTCGTCGTTCAGTTTATACCAGAACGAGAGGTTGAAATATATGCCCATAAAAATCTCGGCTGCCATAACGATGGGTACCACCTTGAGCCCCTCCCAATAGCTGGAATTTACTATGTAGCGCAGAATATCCATATAAAACACTACGCACAGAAAGGCCATCAGGGCTATTATGACAAAGAATTTCATTGCGGTGGCATTGAGCTCGTTGCTGTTCTTTTCCTTGCTGTTTCCAAAGACAAACGGCTCGTAGGCATAGCGGAAGGCCTGCATAAGCATTGCCATAATAGCGGCTACCTTCACCGCTCCGCCATATATACTCAATTCCATAGCACCTTTTTGCCCGGGCACAAGCTGTGTGTAAATTATTTTGTCGGCGTTAAGGTTCAAGATACCTGCTATGCCGAGCAGCAGCAGCGGCCACGAGTAGGAAAGCATACTTTTGAGCAGCTTTGTGTCGGCTGTGAATCGGAACAGGCGGAACTCGGGAATGAAGAAGAGGGTGATGAACGATGTGCACACAAGGTTTATCACAAACACATAGAGTGCCTGGTTATCGGGCGAATAGAGATTGCCCGGTGCGTCGGGGTATCTCTCGAGTATCTCGGGTAACAGCAGAAATACTATGAGGTTGAGCGCTATGTTTGTGAAGATATTCAGCAACTTAAGTGCCGCAAATTTCAAAGGTCTCTTTTGTAAGCGCAGCAGCCCGAAGGGAATTGCCTGCAGGGCATCGAGAGCCACCACCACAGCCATAATTGTTATGAATTCGGGGTGGGAGGCATAGCCCAGCGCCTCGGATATCGAGGGCAGGAAACCAAATACCGCGGCGAGGAACACCACACACAGCGTGCCTATCACCTGTATCGACATCGAGAAGGTCTTCGAGAGGTTTGTGCTCTCTTGGTTTGCAAATTTAAAGAACGTGGTCTCGAACCCGAAGGTAAGGAGCACAAGAAGCAGTGCTGTCCAGGCATATATATTTGTGAGCACGCCGTAGTTGCCGCTCTCCACGCTCATCTTGGCTGTGTAGAGAGGCACGAGCAGGTAGTTGAGGAAACGCCCCACAATGCTGCTTAATCCATATATAACTGTGTCTTTTGCAAGTGATTGCAGTTTACCCATAGCGTTGGTTTGTGTTTAAAAGAGTGTGCCTTGCTCGCCGTTGCTGTAACGGCTGCGTCCCAGGTGTTTGTAGGCAAGGTCGGTGACCTCGCGTCCACGGGGAGTGCGTTTTATGAAACCCTCTTTTATGAGATAGGGCTCATACACCTCCTCTATGGTACCTGCATCCTCGCTCAAGGCGGTTGCTATGGTGCCTATGCCCACAGGGCCTCCCTTGAACTTGTCTATGATTGTGCACAATATTTTGTTGTCTATCTCGTCGAGTCCGTAACGGTCTATATTCAGCGCCTCGAGTGCGAGCTTTGCAATGGAGTTTGTGATGTGTCCGTTGCCCATCACCTGTGCAAAGTCGCGCACACGACGCAGCAGGGCGTTCGCAATACGCGGGGTGCCGCGGCTGCGACGCGCTATCTCGTAGGCGGCCTCTTCGTCGAATGTAACCCCAAGGATATGTGCCGAGCGTGCTATGATACCTGCGAGGGTGCGGCTGTCGTAGTACTCAAGGTGCATATTTATTCCGAAACGGGCACGCAGAGGAGCTGTGAGGAGTCCGCTGCGGGTGGTTGCGCCGATAAGCGTGAAGGGGTTGAGGTCTATCTGTATGGAACGTGCCGAGGGGCCCTTGTCTATGAGGATATCTATGCGGTAGTCCTCCATAGCCGAGTAGAGATACTCCTCGACGATGGGTGAGAGGCGGTGTATCTCGTCGATGAAAAGCACATCGTTGGGCTCGAGCGAGGTGAGTATGCCTGCGAGGTCTCCCGGCTTGTCAAGCACGGGGCCCGATGTAACCTTGAAGCCCACGCCCAGCTCATTGGCTATGATATTGCTCAATGTGGTCTTTCCCAAGCCCGGAGGGCCGTGCAAGAGAACGTGGTCGAGTGACTCGCCACGCATTTTTGCGGCCTGAACAAATATGCGAAGGTTGCTCACCACCTTCTCCTGTCCGCTGAAATCGCCGAAGGCGAGGGGGCGCAATGCGTTCTCGAATTCTTTGTCGCTATTCTTGCCGCGAATGTTAAATTCTTCGCTCATATATTTTTTTGCGTTTATTATTTACTTTGGTAGTTTGAAGATTTCTCTCCCCTTTGTTTTGCGGCTGTGGGCACGCACTGTTTCTTAAATGAAGGTGCAGAGGGTTTCTCAACTTAACAAGCGCGAAGATAATAATAATAATTGCAATGTGGTTTAAATTTTATATTTTATTATCTTCGCACTCTATAAACATTAAACGATACTTTATATGGTTCTCAACTACATTTGGGTGGCTTTTTTCCTTTTGGCATTTGTGATTGCACTGTGTCGCCTGCTCTTTATGGGCGATATGGAGGTGTTTCCCGCTATAATGACCTCTACCTTTGACACGGCACGCAGCGCCTTTGAGATTTCGCTCGGTCTCACGGGAGTTCTCTCGCTGTGGATGGGAATTATGAAGATAGGGGAGAGGGGTGGTCTTGTGGCTGCCATCGCAAGGATATTGAGCCCAGTGTTGTGCAGAATTTTTCCCGATATACCCAAAGGGCACCCCGCTATGGGTACTATGTTTATGAATTTCTCGGCCAATCTGCTGGGGCTCGACAATGCCGCCACGCCTATGGGCCTGAAGGCTATGCAGGAGTTGCAGGAGATAAACCGCGACAAGGAGACGGCAAGCAACCCTATGATTATGTTTCTGGTACTCAACACATCGGGGCTCACGCTCATCCCCGTGAGTGTGCTGCTCTATCGTGTGCAGCTTGGCGCCACCAACCCCACCGATGTATTCATTCCCATACTCATAGCAACCACGGTGTCCACCGTAGTTGGTCTTGTGGTGACGGCTCTGTGGCAGCGCATAAATATCTTTAACCGTGTGCTGCTTGGCTTTCTGCTTGGTATATGTCTGCTTGTGGCGGCGGGTACCTGGGGAATGATGCAGCTCTCGCAGATACAGATTGAGGTGCTCTCCACCTCTATGGCCAATATAATTCTTTTCTCGGTAATAATCCTTTTTATCGTTGCAGGTATGCGTGCGCGCATAAATGTGTACGATGCCTTCATCGAGGGTGCCAAGGAGGGTTTCTCTACCGCTGTGCGCATAATTCCCTATCTTGTGGCCATACTTGTGGCTGTGGGGGTGTTCCGTGCCTCGGGAGGTATGGATGTGATTATGGGCGGTGTGGCCTGTTGTGCCGAAAAGGTGGGCCTCGGCACCGATTTTGTGGGTGCTCTGCCCACGGCTATTATGAAGCCTTTGAGCGGAAGCGGTGCAAGGGGTATGATGATTGACGCTATGACCACCTTTGGTGCCGACTCTTTTACGGGGCGTCTGGCCTGTCTTTTTCAGGGTGCCACCGACACCACTTTTTATATTCTTGCGGTCTATTTCGGCAGTGTAGGCATAAGAAAAACCCGTCACGCCGTTGCCTGTGGCCTCATAGCCGATGCCGCGGGTATAGCGGCTGCCATAGCCGTGGCATATATTTTCTTTGGTAACTAAATTATTTATAATATGATAAGCTATTTGAACGAGGGTGTGAAGATGCCCGCAATTAAACGACGCGAGGTGAGCACGTGGATAAAAAATGTGGCTGCAAGCTATGGTAAGAAAGTGGGCGATATAGCCTACATCTTTTGCAACGACGAGAAGATTCTCGAGGTAAATAAGGAGTATCTGCAGCACGACTATTACACCGATATAATCACTTTCGATTATTGCGAGGACGATGTTATAAGCGGCGACATTTTCATCTCACTCGACACGGTAAAAAGTAACAGTGAGCTTGTGGGTGCCACATACGAGCAGGAACTTTACAGAGTGATAATTCACGGTATTCTGCACCTGTGCGGCATAGATGACAAGGCTCCCGGCGCACGCGAGATTATGGAGGCAGCCGAGGACAAGGCTCTCTCAATGCGTTAAACACAAAATAAGGCTCAACCACAGTTGAGCCGTATTTTGTATATGATTCTTTTCTGCCGGTGATGAGGCTTATAATTCAAGCCCGTCGAGCATCTTTGCAAATATTTCCATTCCCTCGCGTATTTCACTTATCTTAATATACTCATTGGCGGTGTGTGAGCGTGTGGAGTCGCCAGGGCCTATCTTGAGCGTGGGTATATTGAGCAGTGCCTGGTTCGACAGTGTGGGCGAGCCGAAGGGTTTTCCGCCAAGCTCCACGGCGCGTTTCACAAGGGCGTGTGTGGCCTCTATCGACGAGGAGTTGAGCCTTGTGGAGCGGGGTGTCACATCGGCTTTTACATTCTCGCGTATTATATCTACAATCATCTGGTTGGTGTAGCACTCGTTTGTGCGCACATCTACCACAAAACTGCAGGTGTCGGGGATTACATTGTGCTGCGTGCCGGCGTTTATCTGTGTAACGCTCATCTTTACATCGCCTAAAAGTGGCGATGACTTGGGGAATTTATATGTGCGGAACCACTCAATCTCTTTCATTGCTTTGTATATGGCGTTGTCGCCTATGTCGCGTGCCGCGTGGCCCGACACACCGTGTGTCACGCAGTCGAGTACAAGAAGGCCTTTCTCGGCTATGGCGGGCTGCATACTTGTGGGCTCTCCCACAATTGCGCAGGTTATGGGCGGCAGCAGGGGGATAACTGCCTCTATACCGTTCTTGCCCGATACCTCCTCCTCGGCCGATGCAAGGAATATGGTGTTGTATTTCTGTGGCTTCTTGCACAAAAGATAGAATATCTGTAGCATCGTAACCAGGGAGCCGCCGTCGTCGTTGGTTCCCAGGCCATATATTTTATCGCCGTCTACTATGGGGGCATAGGGGTGGGTGCTCCATCCTGCTACCTGTTTCACGGTGTCTATGTGTGCGTCGAGGAGCAGTGTGGGGCGTGAGGCATCGAACCCTGGTGCTATGCACCAGATATTATTCAGATGGCGGTGTATCTCCATCATCACGGGGGTGCTGCGCTCTATAAAGAACTGTAATTTGTCGGCTGCGTCACTCTCCTCGCGGCTTGTCGATGGGGTGCTCACAAGCAGACGCAGCAACTCAACTGCCTGCGTTACATTCTGTTCCGTTACTTTCATAAATTATTGAATAGCTTGTTTGTAGTCGGGTGCAAAAATACAAGATTAATTTTATTTACTGTAATTTTTGTTTGATTTTGTTCTTCGCTCGTTTGTTTCTATCTTTAGATAAGATAGGATGCGGCTCGGAATAAAAACTCAAGCTTGCTTGATTTTGTTCTTCGCTCGCCTTTCACTATCTTTGCAAAATAATACGAGATAAAATACAAAAAAATATGATAACAGCAGACCAATTGAAAGACATAAAGGAGCGTACCGCTGCCTTGAAACAGTATCTCTCGATAGATGAAAAAATAATACAGGTTGAGGAGGAGCAGTTACGCACACAGGCACCCGGCTTTTGGGATAACGCCAAAGAGGCCGAGGCGCAGATGAAAAAAGTGAAGGCTCTGCAGGGATGGATTGAGGGTTATAAGGAGGTAAACAACCGCACCGAGGAGGTGGAGCTTGCCTTGGAGTTTTATCGCGACGAAATGGTCACCGAGGAGGAGGTAGACGATGCTTATGCCCGTGCGCTATCGGCTATCGAGGAGCTCGAGCTCAAGAATATGCTTCGTGGCGAGGCCGACGGTATGAGCTGTGTGCTCAAGATAAACTCGGGAGCAGGTGGCACCGAGAGTCAGGACTGGGCTTCTATGCTTATGCGTATGTATCTGCGTTGGGCCGAGTCGAATAACTACAAGACATCTACAATCAATCTTCAAGAGGGTGACGAGGCGGGTATAAAAACCTGCACAATACAGATTGACGGCCCCTTTGCCTATGGTTATCTCAAGGGCGAGAATGGCGTTCATCGTCTTGTGCGTGTGTCGCCTTACAACGCACAGGGTAAGCGTATGACCTCTTTTGCTTCGGTGTTTGTGACTCCGTTGGTCGATGACAGCATTGAGGTAGTTATCGAAACAGCCCGCATATCGTGGGATACATTCCGAAGCGGCGGTGCCGGCGGACAGAATGTGAACAAGGTGGAGTCGGGTGTGCGTCTGCGATATATGTTCACCGATCCCGACACAGGCGAGCAGGAGGAGATTCTCATTGAGAACACCGAGACTCGCGACCAGCCCAAGAACAAGGAGAAGGCTATGGCCCTGCTGCGTTCTATGCTCTATGACAAGGAACTCAAGCGTCGTCAGCGCGAGAAAGACAAGATTGAGGCGGGCAAGAAAAAAATTGAGTGGGGCTCACAGATACGTTCCTATGTGTTCGACGACCGTCGCGTGAAAGACCATCGCACTAACTACCAGACATCGGATGTGGGTGGAGTTATGGACGGTAAAATCGACGGTTTCATAAAATCGTACCTGATGGAATTTGCCGAGGAGGGCGAGTGATATGGCTGTTGAGATTGAGCGTAAATTCCTTGTTGCCGACGACTGCTATAAGCAGATGGCACACTCTTGCGACCGCATTGCGCAGGGGTACATCTGTCGCGGGAGTGGAAACTCTGTGCGTGTGCGTGTGCGTGGCGATAAGGGCTTTCTCACAATAAAAGGCCCGTCGCTCGACGGAGGTGTGAGCCGCTTCGAGTGGGAAAAGGAGATACCTGTGGCCGAGGCGTGGGAGCTTATGAAGCTGTGCAGTGGCGGCATAATAGACAAGAGCCGCTATCTTGTGCAGTGTGGTGCTCACACCTTTGAGGTAGATGAGTTCTATGGCGACAACGAAGGGCTTGTAGTGGCCGAGGTAGAGCTGCAGAGCTCCTGCGAGCCGTTTGAGAAACCCTCGTTCCTGGGAACCGAGGTTACGGGCGAAGCGAAATATTACAACGGACATCTGTCGCGCTTCCCCTATAAGCTGTGGAAAGAATAACCACGCTCTATTCAACGCCGTTTTTGTGCCACAGATGGTATTTTATCATCAGGGGCTTTGTAACGAACAGGCTGAAAAGAGCCGCACCTATCACCCCTATGCTGTTAAAGAGGAAATCCATCCAGTCGCCGCCGCGGTAGCGTGTGAGCATCTCCTGTCCTATCTCTATCGCCCCGCTGAAGAGTATGGGCGCTATAATAGCTCCGTAGAATATGTTTCTGCGGTTGAATTTAAGGTGTGTGAGGAAATACTCAAACCACACCACCGAGCAGAAACCGCCATACATAAGAAGATGTGCCACCTTATCTATGTTCTTTATGTCGCTCATTATATTTCTGGGCGGCTTAAAGAAAGATAGATATATTATAATTGTAAGCACAACGAGTGAGAGGGGGTATCTCTTTAATATTTTGTCAATTCTGTCTATAATCATATCTCGCAAAAATAATTCGATATAATAAATAACGCATCAAAGTTAATATCGACGAGGGGCGAAAAGCAACTTTTAAAACAATTTAATATGAAGTTTTATTTTTATTTTTCAAAAGGACAGCGCCGCGGGGTGCTTTTTTTGCTTTTGTTAATAATTGCGGCCGTCGCAGCAAGGTGGTTGTTCTGAATTTCTAAAAAGCAGCCTCTTTTGTATAAGATTTTCAAAATTTTGCGTTATTATTGTGGCCGATATAAAAATAACGCAGGCTACGGCCTTAAAAAATAAACAGGTAAATAATGAAAAAAGCACTTATAACCGGAATTACCGGACAGGACGGCTCGTTCCTGTCTGAATTTCTTTTGAACAAGGGATACGATGTTCACGGAACCATACGACGCTCGTCGGTCGATTATCGCGAGCGCATAGCACATCTCGAGGGTAACCCTCGCTTCCACCTTCACTATGCCGACCTCGGCGACTCTATGAGTCTGTTGCAGGTGGTGGGCAAGGTACGTCCCGACGAAATTTATAATCTTGCGGCGCAGAGCCACGTTCAGGTGAGTTTCGACTCTCCAGAGTTCACCGCCAATGTAGACGCCACGGGTGTGCTGCGCATCCTCGAGGCGGTGCGTCTGTCGGGGCTTGCATCTACTTGCCGCATCTACCAGGCATCTACATCGGAACTTTACGGCAAGGTTGAGGAGGTTCCGCAGAACGAGAATACCCCTTTCCACCCCTACAGCCCCTACGCTGTGGCAAAGCTCTACGCTCACTGGATTGTAAAAGAGTACCGCGAGGCATATAATATGTTCTGCTGCTCGGGAATTCTCTTTAACCACGAGTCGGAGCGTCGCGGCGAGACCTTCGTGACACGTAAGATTACCCTTGCCGCAGCCCGCATAGCACAGGGCAAGCAGGACAAGCTCTATTTGGGTAACCTCTCTTCGTTGCGCGACTGGGGCTATGCCAAGGATTATGTGGAGTGTATGTGGCTTATGCTGCAAAACGAGAAACCCGAAGACTTTGTGATAGCGACAGGTGAGCAGCACTCGGTGCGCGACTTCTGCTACCACGCCTTCAAGCACGTCGGCATTGAGCTTGAATTTGTGGGCGAGGGAATAAACGAGAAGGGTATCGACAAGGCTACGGGCAAAGTGCTCATTGAGGTGTCGCCCGACTTCTTCCGTCCCACCGATGTAGTGAACCTCTGGGGCGACCCCACAAAGGCACGCCGAAGACTCGGCTGGGACCCGCAGAAGACTACCTTCGAGCAGCTTGTGAAGATTATGGTCGAGTCGGATATGGCAAAGGTGGCCGTGGAGCGTGCCGAGGAGCATATACGCACCAACCTTGCCGAGTATCTGGAGCGAGGTATCGTAAAATAGTTGTGCAATTATGGAAAAGAATTCAAAGATATATGTTGCGGGACATCGCGGAATGGTGGGTTCGGCCATTGTGCGTGCCTTGCAGCGCGAGGGATACACAAATATCGTAACACGCACACACAGCGAGCTCGACCTCTGCCGTCAGGAGCAGGTGGAGAGTTTTTTCGCCGCCGAGAAGCCCGAATATGTCTTTCTTGCGGCAGCCAAGGTGGGCGGCATAGTTGCAAACAGCAATGCCCTCGCCGATTTTATGTACGAGAATATGATGCTCGAGATGAATGTGATAAACGCAGCGTGGCGCAACGGCTGCAAGAAACTCGAGTTCCTCGGTTCTTCGTGCATATACCCGCGTATGGCACCGCAGCCTATGAAGGAGAACTGCCTGCTCACATCGGAACTCGAGCCCACAAACGAGGCATATGCCCTTGCCAAAATATCGGGGCTTAAATATTGTGAGTATCTCAACAGGCAGTACGGCACCGACTACATAAGCCTTATGCCCACAAATCTATATGGCCCCAACGACAACTATCACCCCACCCACAGCCACGTTCTGCCCGCTCTCATACGTCGTTTCCACGAAGCAAAAGAGACCGGCGTGAAAAGTGTCACCTGCTGGGGTGACGGCAGCCCTCTGCGCGAGTTTCTCTATGTCGATGACCTTGCCGACCTCTGCATCTTCCTGATGAATAATTACAGCGGCAACGAGACAGTGAACGCAGGCACAGGCAAAGAGGTGTCGATAAAACAACTCACGCAGATGGTAGCACAGACAGTGGGCTACGAGGGTGAGATTTTGTGGGACACAAGCAAGCCCAACGGCACTCCGCGCAAGCTGCTCGACGTGTCGAAGAGTGCACAGCTCGGGTGGCGCTACAAAGTGGAACTTGCCGACGGCATACGCCTTGCCTACGAGGATTTCCTCTCCAATCCTATGCGTGCCGAGCGCTGACACCGCGCCTCTGCACCAAGTGTATAACATACGGGTTACAGCCCGTATGTTTTTTTTATTTGCCTGTGAACAAAGAGCTTGCGTGTGTGTTGCTTTTGTGACGATATTCCGTGACTATGGCAGGTAAATACATTGTGTGCAGTAAATGCGGGGCCCGTGTGCCGAGTTCTCGTATACGAAGGTTCTTTTCGGGGCAGAGGTATTATGTTTGTCCTCGCTGTGGTGTGCTTTGTGCTATATGTGTAGAGCATTCTGTCTATGTTTTTCCGCGGTGTAAATACTGTGGTTGTGAGGTGGCGGTTTTTTAACGGGTTCTATTTATTTCTTTTTAGACTTTGATGCACTTTTTTAAAGTGTAAATAAAAAAGATTATCTGATTGAGAGAAAATAGTTATCGACACCTGCAAGTTGAAGGCAAGAAAAACTTTACCGACTCGCCGAAGAACTTAAAAGCAAGAAAAACTTTATACAAGCGATATAAGCTAAAACACACTCCAAAATCTTTGCGCCGTGATAAAAAGTTGAAAGCGTTAATAATTGCAAATAAAAATAATAAGCACTAACTTTGTCAGCACCAATAAGAAGAGATATGAAAAATCGCAGAAAAGAAGATGTAAAGAAAATTCTTGTCATCCGTTTCCGTCAGATAGGCGACACAATTCTCACCACAGCGCTGTGCAGCAGCCTTAAGAAAAGTTTCCCCGAGGCAGAGGTACATATGGTACTTAACGAAAAGATAGCCAACGTGGTGCAGGGACATCCCGATATAGACAAAATAATAACCTTCTCGCCTGCAGAAAACAGTAACATATTCAAATATATGCGCAAGGTGTGGCGCGTGGTTCACAGCGAGAAATACGACGTTATAATAGACATACGCTCTACGGTGCGCACCCTTATGTTTTCGCTCTTCTCACTCTTTAAGCTACATATCCCTTTGAGAGTAGGTCACTACAAGAAATACTCTTGGATGTTCCAGAATATAAACATCCCCTCGGCTTGCGACGACAAAGATGTGGTGGTTCACAACCAGCGCTTCGCCGATGCCCTGTCGCACATAGCGCCAATAGTTCCCGTGCTCGATTTCACGCTCTATGTGAGCGACGAGGAGAAGGCCCGCTCGCGTGAATATATGGCCTCTAAAGGCATCGATTTCACCCGTCCCGTGCTGCTTATGGGTGTCACCACAAAAATACCCGCAAAAAAGTGGAACATAGAGTATATGAAGGAGGTTACCCGTTGCATTCTCGACCGTTACAAAGGGTTGCAGATAATATTTAACTTCGCTCCCGGTGCCGAGGCTGCTGAAGCTCGCGAGATATTTACCTCGCTTGGCAGCCCCGCAGCCATAAAAATGGATATAGAGGCGCCGTCGTTGCGCGACCTTATGGCCTTGTGCAGCAACTGTACATTCTACTTTGGCAACGAAGGCGGAGCACGTCACCTTGTGCACGCTATGGGAGTGCCCTCGTATGCTCTTTTCTCGCCCAAAGCAAAGAAGAGCCAGTGGCTTCCGCAGAACTCTACCCTTGCCCGGGGCATAGAGGTGCGCGATGTGGTGCAGGATGTCAGCACCTTGCAGCTCGAAAATAAGTTCGATGCCGTTACACCCGATATTGTGTGTGGCGAGCTCTTCCCCTTGCTCGATAAATTCTGTAATTAAATTATAAAATGACTGACTTACAACAAATTACCCCCCAAAGCAACGTATTGAATACCTCGACGCCTTGAGAGGCTTCACAATGTTGCTTGTGGTAATGACACACGTTGCAGGATTTGTCTTTGGTAGTGATGGCGCACATATAGTAAATTATCACTTTTATTTAAGACAATTTCGTATACCTCTCTTTTTCTTTGTAAGCGGCTTTGTCTTCTTCAAAGATAATTTCAACTGGAGTGCGGGGAATATTATGAATTTCTTGAAAAAGAAAATTCCTGTGCAGCTAATATTTCCATTTCTGTTTATGCTGTGTTACACATATACAATTGAGTATGATTTTATTGAGGCATTGAAATTGGATCACAAACGTGGATATTGGTTTACTTTTACATTATTTGCCTATTTCGTAATATATATACTCTCGCAGAAGATATTCGATGCCTTTAAGGTGAAAACAATATGGCGTTTTGTTATATTGCTTATAACAGGTTATGTCATTTATAACAATTTGGTGTTTTCTGCCATATTTCGTATGGGTGTACCATCTTATATAATTACTCTTTTGGGAATCACCAAGTTGAACTATTTCATCTTTTTTGTCATAGGTGCCTTCGTGAAGAAATATTTTCAGCAATTTGAATATTTGTTAGACAAAACATTGATTGTAGCGGTGGCAGTTGCTGTATATTTCCTTGTAAACATATTTGTCGGTGTGTCGGGTTACAATGTATATGTAAACTACTCTATAAGCTTTGTTTTGGCTTTGAGCGGCATTATTATAGTGTTCAGTTGGTTCAGAAAAAATGGTGCTACATTTGCAGGTAATGGTCGCGTGTCTCGTGTACTGAAATTTATAGGAAAAAGAACACTCGATATCTATCTTTTGCACTGGTTTTTTATCCCATTCAATGACAGCGCTTTTTTCCACTTCTTTATTGAGAATAGTTTCCCTATCCTTGAATTTGCAGCCACGTTCACAATTACAATATTTGTTATAGCAGCCTCTCTTTTGGTGAGCTCTGTGTTGAGAATAAACAACACCTTGGCCCACTATATGTTTGGAGCAAAAAAGTGACGTTGCAATTATAATTTATAAAAGCCCGCTGCGCGCGATGTAGCGATGTATAAGAGGCGAAATGGTGTTTTACGTTGAGCCCCTTTTGCAGGTGAGCCGTGAGCCGCCGTAACCCCTTCCCGAAGATATACAAACAAAAAAGCCTCTCGGTGTAACCGAAAGGCTTTTCGCGGTGCGTACGGGACGCTCAGTCCCTATATAAATCCTTCTCTCAATAAATCAAAAGAGTGATTTTCCAAACAGTGTTAGGTTCGGGTTCCAATACAAGTCACAAATTTATAGCTTTTTAATAAAACACGCAATAAAACCGTGCAAATTCCTGATTTTCAATACTGTATTTGTTGTTATTGACAAAAAATACAAAAGTGTTTATTACTTGTATTTCTTTTACTTGTTTTTTCTTTAATTGGCATATATCTTTGCATTGGTCTTGCTTTTTGTGGTGTAATACATAAAGTTTTAGACACTTAAAATATGAATATTATGGATACAGTAAATAAAACTTTTAACATATATTGCGATGAGAGCACCCATCTTATAAATGATGGACATCCTTATATGATATTTGGCTATGTTAGTATTGCTTCTAATCAAATAAAAATTGCTAAAGAGCAAATAAAAGCAATAAAGGCAAAATATGGGTATAATGGCGAACTAAAATGGATAAACATACACGATAAAACATTTCAGATGTATAAAGAAATTGTTGAATATTTCTTTATGACTGATATGAATTTCAGAGCGGTTATCGTTGATAAATCACAAATAGATGAGAAACGAGAGGGGTACACTTTCAACGATTTCTATTTTAGAATGTACTTTCAATTATTACATCACGGTATAGATTTGGAGAATACGTACAACGTATATTTTGATGTAAAAGACACTTGTAGTCATAAGAAGTTGAAAAAACTGCACGAAATCCTACATTGGAATGCGTCTATTGGGAATTTTCAATTTATGAAATCTCACGAGAGTTGTTTTATGCAACTGTCAGATGTTTTAATGGGTGCAATAAATTATAATCTTCGAATAGAAAAAGGGGATATAGAAGGAAAAGTTGTTGCAAAACGAAAGATTGTAGATTTAATAACTAAGCATACAAATATATCTCTTAAAAGAACTACTAGTAAGTTTGCCAAGAAGTTTAATTTGTTTTTTATATCACTAAAATAATATGCCGATAAATTTATTAAAACAATATCCTGAGTTGCTTGAATTAAATTTTCTCGGTACAGATGCTAGAAAAAGGTCTTTACAAGGCATATTTGATAGAGATATAGCTGAGAATAAAAATTTTAATTTTAGGTCTAAACGTATATATCCAATAAAAACTGATGGAGAATTGGATATGAATCGTGAATTTACACACCTAACAACCGTTGAAAAAGAAGAAACAGATAACCAAGGTTGTACCATTAAAAGACGTGTATATGATTCTTACCGTTCTGAACGACTACATTGGATAAAACCTCATATCCAAGAAGTGATAAAAGACAATAGTGATATAGAGGTTTTCAGTGTTGTAGAACGTAATCAGCACAAACGTGTAGATGTCATTAGAACATATATCTACAATAAAACTCAAAAATATGTTGTTGTTCTAGAACCACAAATGCGCAACAATGCAAATGCATACTATTTATTAACTGCATACTATTTGAACGAGAAGTATGGCGAAAAGCAGTTGAAAAAGAAATTAAAATCAAAAATAGATTCTGTATTATAAAAGCGCAGGGCTCGATATATGTCAAGATATACCGAGCCCCGAAACTCCTTCTGTTTGCAGATGAGCACTGCAAAGATAAACGTTTAATTCTAAAAATACAAATTTTTTTCAAAGTTCATTCTTGCGAAATTGCCACTTTCTATATTTATAACAAATGTACATTTAGTTTGTTTATTTTGAATCTATCTGATTATTAACCTTATAATTGTTGAAAATATAGATTTTAAAACACAGATATTTTTAGTACTTATTGTTACCAAGGTTCTTTTGTAAAAGAATCACATTCGTATGCATCTGATAACCCTGAGTCTACATCTTCTCTGCTCCAGCCTTCATAATATGCTTGTTCAAACCCATAAGGGTCACTCCAATTGTCATTATCGTTCATCTTCTCTTCCTCATAATCCCAAAAGGACGTTTTCCGATAAGTTTTTTCTAAACTTTGGCAAGAAAAGATAACTCGCTTAGAATAAATCGGTTGGTCGGATTGCTTGAAAATTGGGTAACGATATAGCAACCGTTCGTATTTCTGAGTTCTTCATTGCTTTGCCACAATGCGTGTAACTCGCACTGCAAAATTAGGAAATAAAAAATGAATGGGCAATATTATGTCTATTTTATGTGTGCTAAAAATAAAATCGAGTACCTTTGCAATGAAATTTGTTTTAAAAACCCTCAAAAGGCATAATATGATGAATATAGAACAAATGTCAGCCATCTATAAAATGGCGAAAGCTATATACAATAAAGAAGAGCGATTAGTTAATGGAAAGGAAAAACTTTTTCTTAGTCATGGCATTAACAAAAACTCTTTTGCAGATTTTTATAGAGCATTTCAGAAAATGCTTGATGGAGAATTGCATACAAGAGGGATAAGCACAGATTTGAGAGATTATTATTTGTCTCAAATATATAAGGATTATGGTGCGGACAAATTAAGGATAGCCTTAAAAGCTTATATGGATTTCATTATCTATTATGAGGAGGGACATAATAATACGCTAAGGGAAATTGAGCGAGACATTCATCAAAAGTATTGTAATTTTCTAAATGAAATCCACACAAACAGAACTATCGAAAATGAAATAAATGCATATTGGGAAGGTGAATTGGGGCAAGTAACCATAACCACGCATGAGAGGAATATCAATGCACGCAATAAATGTATCCAGAGTAAGGGAACTAAATGTTTTGTGTGTGGCTTTGATTTTGAAAAGACTTATGGAGAGTTAGGAAAAGGTTTCATACATATACACCATGTAACGCCTATTTCTAATAGAGATGGACGATATGAAATAGAAGTTGAAAATGACTTATTCCCAGTGTGCCCCAATTGCCATGCAATGCTACATAGAAGAAAAGACTCTATATTATCTATTGAAGAACTAAAACTAATAATACAGCAGAATAATGATTAAAGGAAAGACTTATCGCTATGATGATGAGTTCAAAGCAAAGGCTCGTGCTCATCAGTTTGCATTCAGAGAAAATGAATTGAATGATTTCTATAACGAAAAGAATCCTCAAGTTATTCTTTCACCTGATGCAGCCAAGCAAGGACTTATATTTTGTGATACTTACAGAGAACTGATTAAAAGCAAGGTTAAATCATTTAAGTCTTCTGTATTATTCTCCAATATGTTGAGAAGTGAGCACATTCCTTACAATATTTTTACTCCAATGGAAGAAGATATAAATGCTACTGCTATGCTGTTTAACGAAATAATAGGAGGAGGTATATCAAAAATAAACCGCATACTCATTGAGTATGCAGGAACTGCTGATAAAAGCGAATATCTGAATGACGGAACATCTTTTGACACATTCATAGAGTATATATCTTCTGATGGTTCTATTGGAGGCATTGGAATAGAGGTAAAATACACCGAAAATGGTTATCCTATTGGGGTTAAGGAGAAGCAGGATATTGAAAATACAAATGGATTATACCATCAGATGACAAAGAAATCACATTGGTATATTCCAACATTAGACATCATTTCATTTATAAAGGCAAACCATTTACGTCAAATTTGGCGTAATCATATTTTGGGATATTCTATGTTGTGTAGAGGGGATATTCAGTATTTCCACCATATACATCTTTATCCACGAGGTAATAAACATTTTCTTGAATACGCTATACCCGAATACAAATCGTTGCTGACTGATCTTGGTAACGCAACTTTCATTGACTTGACATACGAATCGCTTTTTGATATGATGAAAATATATTTTACTTCAGATAAACATAAAGAGTGGTTGAGATATTTGAGAAATAGATATATCGTATTATCTAAATAAGAAAGAAATGGCAACGATTATAAGGAAAGACAAAAGGGATTTTCAGCCAAATCCGAACAAAATAGGACGGTTTTAGACTATTGACTGATAACACGAGAGAGAATATGGGAATCATTCCCAAATGGCTCAATTTTGATGTGCGAAAACTCAACCCTCGTGAATGTAATGCAGCCTATCATTTTCATCGTTATGCAGAAGAACTATTTATCATACAACAAGGAGAAGCCACATTACGCACTCCCAAAGGTCTGGAAAGAGTAAAATCGGGAGATATGATATTTTTTGAATCTGGAGAAACAGGTGCTCATCAGCTTTATAACCATACAGACGCCCCCTGTATTTTTCTTGATATACGCACTTACATAGGTCACGATATTTGTGAATATCCAGACTCAAATAAAATTATCATAGTTCCCAATGGAGAGACATTCAAGCGCGATGAGCAGCACAACTATTTTGATGGAGAAGAAAACATTCAAGATATTTGGAATGAATTAAGCAATACGAAGTGATATTGGGGCTATCCACAGCCCCAATATCACATTATAGTTTCAACCCACGATTTTGTCTTCTGCTTGTCGGTAATCCTAAGGATTCCATAAACTCATCTTTCTTGCGTCTGAACCAAGAGTGATGCGAAACGCCATCGATTCTAAGGTCAAATCTTCCCTCTTTATCTTCTTTGAGGGAGCAAATCGGGTGAAATGACGACATATAAACGTTCTATTGATACGACTAATGCTGAACAAATTTTTCTTCATGAAAATGGGCGGTTATGTATTAGTGCTGATTTCCAAAACATAAAAAAGAATTGGAGTTTGAATGACATCAATGATGGTCATTGTCCTTTCATTTTGCATAAGTATGATAAGGTGGTATTTAAAAGCATTGATTTTAATAAAGAAATGGAAGTAAATATAGAGGGTATTGAAATCTATCTGAATTCAGAAAATCATTGGGCTTTCAAATTTCGTATTACTAAAACTAAAAGAATCTCATCTTTTCTTCAATAAAAACGAAAAAATCCTCAAACATGTAACGAGTTTTGCATCATGTTACTCCGAACTTTGTACCATAAATCATTTAAAAAGGAGGAAATGATGAGAGGACTTGGAATTATTTTATGGGGATTTGTTCTGATGATGCTTGCGTTCGACAGCCTTGTAGTACCGTGTGTAATATATGGTATAGCTATCGTAGTGGGACTTATAATTGGAATTCGTAAAACGATTAAAGAAAATAAGTAATAATGGCAAATCATTTAGTAACAATCAATAATGCCATAGCTAAGGTAGAAAAGCTGAAGGCGGAGGTGGAGAAGGTAAGGGGTCAACTTCAGTCGGAGTATGATGAATTGCCTTTCGAAACACAGGACAGTGAATATGGTGAAGAATTGCAAGATGCAATAGATGCATTGGAGGCTGCCCTATGTGATGGACTAGAGACAGCAGAAGACGAACTTCACAATGTGGTTGGTAATCTTGAGATGCTCCCGATGTGCGATCGTGGATTGGATGACATGGAGGATGAGGAAGAGGATTTCGAGGATGACTGCGAGGATGATTATTCTGCATCATTGGTTGCCGGGGCGATTTACTTCGGACTGAAAACTGGAAGAAGAGAGGAAAAGAAGCCGAACAATGAACCGCTCTATGATTATCATGATACACATTGGGAAACAAGCTTCGACTGGAAGGATGAAGACAACGATGGGTATGATGATAGGGATGATGGGTTCTGGACACCATAATAGTTTCTTCAAATAGCAGTTTTACTATCAAATCTTGCCGATATCGGCAAAAAATGCTATATTTGCAACTAATATCGACAATAAAACTTGCCGATAGGAACAAGAATATGAAATACATTTCAGTAGGAACATTTGCCGAGAAGTACGGCATTTCAGAGAGAACGGTACGCAATTATTGTGCTACTGGAAAGATAGAGGGTGCATTCTTGACGGGTAAAACATGGAATATACCTGAAGATACGGTATTGCCCCAACGCAAGCAGTCTACCATTAAAGTGATGCCTTTGCTTGCTGTTCTTCGTGAGCAGAAGCTGATGAAAATGAAGGGGAGTATCTATCATCGTACTCAAATCGACCTTACTTATAACTCGAACCACATAGAAGGTAGCCGACTGACGCATGAACAGACACGACACATCTTCGAAACCAATACGTTGGGGATTAGCGAGGAGAGCGTGAATGTGGACGACATCATCGAAACGACCAACCACTTTCGGTGCATCGACCTTATCATAGACCGTACGGAGGAGAAACTCTCCGAGTCCTTCATCAAGGAATTGCATCGCATACTGAAATCGGGTACTTCGGATAGTCGAAAGGACTGGTTTGCCGTGGGTGAGTACAAACTTCTACCGAATGAGGTGGGCGGACATGAAACGTGTTTGCCAGAAGATGTAAGTAAAGAAATGAAAGCGCTGTTGAAGGAATATAATGCCAAAAAACAGAAATCGTTTGATGATATTCTTGATTTTCATCATCGCTTCGAACGGATACATCCTTTTCAGGATGGGAACGGACGTGTGGGACGACTCATTATGTTCAAAGAATGTATGGCAAATGGGCATATCCCTTTTATTGTAACTGATGAACTGAAGTGGTTCTACTATCGTGGCTTGCAACAATGGCCAGACATCAAAGGGTATTTGCGGGATACTTGCCTCACAGCACAAGACAGGTATAAAGCGATGATGGATTATTATCGGATTGGATGATTCTTTTTTATGCACTTTTGGAGGGTTTGAAACTTTGGATGAATAACATCCATTGTCCTAGATAATAAGGTATCATGATGAGGTAACTAGCGCCTTCGATGTGGAACACGAACTTGTTCCATGCTAAAACGGTGTCCGAGAGTACAAATAACCAAGCACCGAGTGCATAATAAGGGTTCTTCTGCCTCCATGCCAAGATACACATGCTGAGAATAAGCAGAATGTAGACAGATACACCTGCTTGCAGAAATCCATGT
>JAZRLR010000024.1:0-35156 GCA_045646965.1 Bacteroidaceae bacterium | reverse complement strand
CAAGGCTCTTGATAATATGGAGAAGTATGCCCCTGACACAAATTTCAAGGGGTGGGTTTACACTATAATGCGCAATATTTTCATAAATAACTACCGCAAGGTGGTGCGCGACCAGACATTTGTCGATCACACCGACAATCTTTTTCACGTAAACAGCTCGCAGGATTTCGATACCTATATCACAGAAAATAATTACGACAGCAAAGAGATTTACCGCCTTGTGAATGCTTTGCCGCGTGACTATCGCATCCCTTTTCTTATGCATCTCTCGGGTTTCAAGTACCGTGAGATAGCGGAGCGGCTCTCTTTGCCTCTTGGCACAGTAAAGAGCCGCATATTTTTTACCCGTCAGCACTTGCAGCAGCTTCTAAAGGATTTCAGGTGAGGGGTAAAGAAAATCAGCACGTTCAACTAAAGTGAACGTGCTGATTTTTGTTTATATCGGAGTGTTTATTTTTTCTTATCCTCTTTCTTTGGAATTATTGCGTTTATGGCTTTGTAGAGCTCGCTCTTTTCGGCATAGCCCGAGAAACCGCTCGGAGCACCCTCCAAGGGGATGAAGATGAGTGTGGGCAGTGAGCGTATGCCAAACGCGGTGGCAATTTCGGGCTCTTTGTCTACGTTTACCTTGTAGATATATATCTTACCCTCCTGCTCGGCTGCAATCTCTTCGAGCACGGGGGCGAGCCTGCGGCAGGGGCCGCACCAGTCGGCATAGAAATCTATGACGGCGGGTTTGTCGCCTTTGTATTTCCACTCTTTATTTTCGCTGGTGAAGTCGAACACCTTTTCTATAAACTCTTTTTTTGTGAGGTTTGTGGTGTGCTGTTTCTTATCGCTCTGTGCAAATGCGCCTATCGTGAGCAGCAGGGCAATTGTAAATATATATATCCTTTTCATATCGGTCGGTTATCCTTTTCTGCGTTTTTTAACATCGATTTTTGCGATACCGCCCGTTGAGGTCTCTTTGTAGAGGCTGGGGATATCGTGTCCGGTCTCTTTCATCACCTCCACAATGCGGTCAAAGTCTATTTTGTGCTTTCCGTCGGAGAGTGCTGCGTATGTGCAGGCGTCGAGTGCGCGCGACGCGGCGATGGCGTTGCGCTCTATGCAGGGCACCTGAACGAGGCCGCATAGGGGGTCGCAGGTGAGTCCCAGGTGATGCTCGAGTCCCATCTCTGCTGCATATTCTATCTGGTTTATTGTGCCGCCAAAGAGCTGGCAGGCTGCCGCTGCTGCCATAGCACAGGCTACGCCCACCTCACCCTGACAGCCTACGTCGGCGCCCGATATGGAGGCGTTCTCCTTTGCTATATTTCCGAAAAGACCTGCCGTGGCAAGGGCACGCAGTATGCGGGGCTCGCTGCAGTCGTGTGAGTGGGCAAGGTGATAGAGCACGGCGGGTAGCACACCGCAAGAGCCGCAGGTGGGCGCTGTGACGATGGTTGTTCCGCTTGCGTTCTCCTCCGAGGTGGCGAGTGCATAGGCATATACTTTTGCTTTGCTCGACACCGATGCGCTGTAGGAGCGCGACTTCAGCATATAGGAGCCTGCCTTACGCTGTATGCCGAGGCCGCCGGGCAGCACACCCTCGTGCTCCAAGCCTCTCTTTATGGTCTCTTTCATTGTGTTCCACACCTCGGCAAGGTAGTCCCAAATTTCGGGGCCCTCGTACATCTCAACATACTCCCAAAAGGTGCATCCGTGCTCGTCGCACCAGTCCATAATGGAGTGTATGGTTGTGAGCGGGTATATATCGTCGTCACTTTTCTGTGTCTGCTCGTTGGCAAGAGCACCTCCGCCCACGCTGTATATTATCCACTCGTCTATGGTTTTACCTTCTTTCAAACCCTCGAACTTCATACCGTTGGGGTGGAAAGGGAGGAATGTCGTGGGCTCCCACACGAGCTCAAGCGGGGCAATGGGCTCGAGAACCTCTATTATCGCTTTGTCGGTCATATGGCCTACGCCTGTGGCGGCAAGGCTTCCGTACAAAGTCACGCGGTAGCTGTCGGCATCGGGGCAACGCTTCACAAAATCCTTGGCCGCTCTGTTGGGGCCCATAGTGTGGCTGCTCGAGGGGCCTAAACCTATTCTGAATAATTCTCGTAGAGATTTCATAGAAAAAAGATTATTGTTTATGCGAAAATAGCATTTTGTCGCGAATTTAGCTCACGAAATTGCAAATATTATCGTCTGCACCCGATATTCGTGGCGCGGAAAGTTGTTTCTTTCTTAAAACACTGTGCATTACGCACAAAAATTGTATATTCGCATAAATATTTTTTACATTATGCAGAAAATTCTTGTTACAGGTGCCACAGGGTTTGTGGGCAGCCGCTTTGTGAGCCGATGGGCTTTGCAGTATGATTTTATAACTCCCTCGCACGCCGAGCTCGATATTTGCGATGCTGCGGCGGTGGACGCTTATGTTGCGCAATACTCCCCCGACGTGATACTGCACTGCGCGGCTCTTGCAAATACCTGGTATTGTGAGCAGCACCCCGACGAGAGCTACAAAGTGAATGTGGAGGGCACGGTGAACCTGGCACGTGCCGCCCGCACCTATGGCGCGAAGCTGGTATTCTTTTCCTCGGACCAGATATATAACGGCAATCACGAGTGGGGGCTCTTGAGCGAGGATGTCCCTGTGTTGCCCGAGAATGTATATGGTCGTCACAAGCTCGAGGCAGAGCAGAAGGCTCTTGACATAGCCCCCGACGCGGTGGCTCTGCGTGCCACCTGGATGTACGACGCCGTGGTGCCCGGTGCAGCGCCGCACCCCGATTTTGTGCAGAATGTGGCCACTGCCATAGCCGAGAAAAAACAGCTTGCGATACCTGTGAGAGAGTTTCGTGGAATCACTTGGGTGAAGGAGGTGGTGGATTATCTGCCCTATACCTTCTCTTTGCAGGGCGGTGTGTATAACTTCGGCTCCGAGAATAAGACAAATACCTACGAGACTGCTTGCTGTTATTGCGAAATGCTGGGGCAGGGCAGCGGTGCCTGCAATCTCATAGTTCCCGACTATGAGCGCTTCCCCTCGCACGAGCGTAACCTCTCTATATCTACCGACAAGATATTCCGTGCTTCGGGCGGGCGCATCTGTTTCACGGGCACCATAGATGGTATGCGCATTTTCCTCGATGTAACCCTGCATCGCTGACAACCGCGCGTGACGATAAACAATAAGACAAAGCCACGTGGCTTTGTCTTATTGTTTTGTTATGCATTTCTATTACCAGAATTTATTCAGCTTCTCATTGTATTCGAAACCTACATTGCGCAATTTCTCTTCAATCTCGCTGCGCTGCAGGCCGAGGTCGTCGCACAGCTCGTCGAGGGAGCTGTAATAGTCGCGCAGTTTCATATTTATTGCGCTGTAGAGTATCATTGGGTCTTCGGGCATTTGCATAGCTGTGGTATTTTACATTATTCCCATAAGCTCCATTTCAAATATCAGGGTGGAGTAGCCGGGAATGGAGCCGTTTCCCTGCCTGCCATATCCCACCTCTTGCGGAATGTACACAATCCATTTGTCGCCCACGTGCATCTGTGTGAGGGCTATCTGCCAGCCTGTTATGAGCTCGTTGAGGCGAAAGGCCTCGGGGTAGCCGCGCTCGTAGCTGCTGTCGAATACCTTGCCGTTTATGAGCGAGCCTTTGTAGTGCACGGTCACCACATTGTTTCCGCGAGGGGTTTTGTCGCCTGTGCCGCTCTTTATTATCTTGCACAGCACACCCTGCGAAATTTCGTAGAGCTCTTCGTCGCCGTCGCGCAGTGCCTGCAGAAAGGCTTCGTTGCGCAGTTTGTATTCGTTGTTTCCTTTTTTCTTTGCCATAGCTATTTGTCCTCCTGCATCAACTGCTCAATGGCGCGGCACAGCTGGTCGGGGCACGATGTGGGCTTGCCGTTGCAGCTTATGCCGTCGAGACGCTTTATTACTTCGCTGTACTCCATTCCCTCTACAAGGCGGGCGATGCCCTGCAGGTTGCCGTTGCATCCTCCGTAGAATGTTACCGAGAGCACTTTGCCGTTGTCACCGCTCAACTCTATAAACTGTGAGCAGGTGCCTCTTGTTTTGTAAACTATGTTTTTCATAGCTTTATTTTATTATTTTTTCTCCGTCGATAATGTACACACCTTTCTTTACGGGTGATGTGTGCTTGCGTCCTTGCAGGTCGTATATGCCTTCTGCGCTTTTCTTTGAGGTGGTCTCTTCTATGCCTGTGCTTGTGTCGGAGTAGGTTATTGTGAAGTGTATGTCCTCTTTCACGGCATTGAATTTGTCGTTGTCGGCGCTGTTATGCGTTACCTGCATTCCCTCGAAACGGGGAACGATAAAGTGGTAGCTGTCGCCTGCTTTTACATCTTTGCTGCCGCTTTGCAGGGTGTTGCCCTCGTCGTCGATGCAGTCGTATGTGATGGTGAAATAGGGCTGAACGGTGTATTCGTAAAGCATAATGGGGTGTCCGTCTGTCCAGCCGGTGAAGGTGTTGTTTGAGTTGGCGTTCCAGTAGAGACCGTTGCTTCCCTTTACGCTGAATGTAGTGCCGTCGGCGTTGAGTGTAAAGGTGTATGTGTCGCCGCTCTCGGCTGCGTTCACGCGACCGCCTTTGTTGAGCGCGGGTATGTAGTAGCCGTTGTCGTTGCTCACGGTGTAGCCGCTTCCCTTGGCGTTGAGTGTCCAGATGTATGCCGGGCCGCCTTCTTTGAGGTTGTTTGTGGTGGTTATATTGCTGTCTATCGCCGTTGCAGAGAGGAAACCGCTGCGGTTAGTCTCATTGTGTGCATTGCGTATGAGGTAGCTTGTGCCTGCCTTAACAGCTGTGACGGCATTGCCCACGGCTTTGAATCCGCACTTGCCGCTCACGGCGTATGTCACCTCAATGACGGTGTCGCCCGCGGGGGTAAAGGCTCCCTCGGCAAGGGTGCCGCCTGTGACGGTGAAATAGTCGATGCGGGGGTATTTAACCTCGAATGCCTCGCCTATGATGCACGACTCCTCGCTCTCTCCTATGTGGCCGCCGTGCTCTTCTTTGCACAGGTAGGTTATATTGTAGGCGTTACGTTCATAAATCACAGTGACGGTGGTGTGTCCCTGAATTGCCTCGATGGTGATGTGGGGGCTTGTACCGCTCTCAAGCTTGTATGCGACAAAGCTGTGGTTGCGTATGGCGGGAGCGATGCAGGTGTAATCCTCTCCTGCGGGGGCCGCGCTGTAGTATGTGCCGATGACGTTGCCCTGCTTGTCGATGCAATTGTATGTCACCTGATATACTTTGTCGTATCTCCACGCCGAGCCCTGCGGGTAGATACCGTCTGTGTTCAGTGTATAGGGGTTGCTTGTGGCACGCTCGGGCATAGGGAAGAGGGCTTGGTCGCCCGCTTTTATCGAGTAGTCGTCGGTGAGTTTGTTGCGCACGCTTGTGTAGGTGGCGGCTGTGTCGCCGAGTGCTATGGGTGCTGTGAGCCCCGACAGATAGCGTCCTGTGGCTACGTTGCGCAATGTAATTGCGAGCGAGCCGTCGGTTGCATCGGCTGTGGCAACTTCCCACACGTCGGCGGCGTGGGTGTCGTTGGTTATTGTGGCGTAAGCACCTCCCTCATCGGCTACGGCGTAGCCCTGGAAGTTCTCCACGTTATTTGCTATGCGCACGCAGTCGCCTTGTAGCAAGTGGGTTATATCTGTCTCTTCGCTGACAAGGGGACGCAGCTCCCATATACCGCCGTTGCCGTCGGCGGGGTTGCTCCATAGGTTAATAGAGTTGGTCTGTCCCGGGCCTGCGAAGTTCATACACATATTTGTGTTTGAAACCTTTGTGCTGCGTATGCTGTAGTTGTAATTGTCGCCATTGGCAGAGTAGGCGCGGTCGCCCAGGATAAAGTCGTAGTGACGGGTGGTGTCGTCGTAGTCCCAGCGGCCGGTGTTATTTTCGGCTGTAGGGGTGCTCTTCACCGAGCCTGCGGGTTTTGCTTTGTTTACAATGGCATAGTGCCCTGCATTTTCGGGGCTCTCCATAAAAGCCCACAGCTGATAGTCGTAAGCTGCCTCGCCCTCGTCTGCAATTGCGCCGTTCCACAAACGGTTGGCTTTTGAGTTGCCTGTGCCTATGGTGGGGGAGCCTTCGCGCAGCAGCTCTATACATTTGCCGGCGCGGTTGTCGGTGGCGGTTGTCACAATGCGGTACCACGTTTTATTCTCCTCGGTGGAGCTCTTGGGCATCACACGATAGTTCTCTTTTCCGTCGTTTATGAAGTGACGGCCATACTCGTAGTTGTTGTAATTGAGAAGCAGCGTGTCTTTTGTTATGCGCTCGCAGAAGTCTGTGAAGTTCTTTTTATTAGCGGGTGTCCAGCCTGTCTCGGCTATGGCTATGAGGCGGGGCAGGGCTAGGTACTCGAGCAGATAGTTGCTCTGAACGTGCTCTGTCCAGAAGGTGCCTTGCACGCCCGAGTAGTATTTCTGCAGTTCGGTGGGCACATCGGCGGGCACGGGCACATACTCGTAGGTCTTCTGCACGGTGTCGTCGCCGTATCCGGCTCCTACGGGCTCTCCTGCATCGGTGCTCTGTCGGCGGTTGATGTAGTAGGGGCCCCACGGGGTTATTACCGACTTCATACCCAGCTTGGCGGCCTGCAGGGCTCCCGGCTGAACGTGACCGTTCAACCAGCACATCACTGTGCCGCCTGTGCCTGCGATGAGGTCTACGTTTGTGCCCTCTATGGTGAGGCTCTCGTTCCACATAATCACGGTGCGACGTTTGTCACCCTTTTTCTGTGTGAGGTAGTCGGAAATCTCGCGCACGAAGTGAGACTGCAGCTCGCGTATGTTGCTGTAGCCCATCTTTTCCATAAGTGCGTTGCACTCGGCGTTGCCGCTCCAGGCGTTTGTGGGGGTTTCGTCGCCGCCTATGTGTATCTGGTGGTAGGGGAATATCTCTATAATCTCGTCGAGTACATCCTTTACAAACTGCACGGCAGCGGGGTTTGCCACGTTGAGCACGTCGCTATATATGCCGCCGTTCACCTGCACGTTGTGGTTGCCGTTGGGGCTGCAGCTGAACTCGGGGTAGGCTGCCGACACGGCGCACGAGTGGCCGGGGAACTCCACCTCGGGGATAACCTCAATGTGACGCTCCTTTGCGTATGCCACAATCTCTTTTGCCTCCTCTTTTGTGTAGAAATAGGGGCCGTAAGGCTCGTTGGTGTAGTATCCGCCGTATATGGGGTCTACGCTCCACGAATCGTTGCGCACGGCTCCCACGGTGGTGAGACGGGGGTATTTCTTTATCTCAATGCGCCAGCCCTGGTCGTCGGTGAGGTGCCAGTGGAAGCGGTTCATCTTGTAGTACGACATAACGTCAATCATACGTTTAATCTCGTCTACCTCAAAGAAGTGACGGCTTACATCGAGCATAAAACCGCGGTACTCAAAGCGCGGCGCATCGATTATTTTAACCTGTGGCAGGGAGAACTCTGTCACGTTCTCGTCTCTCACTTCGGCCATAACACAGGCGGGGAGCATCTTTTTTACACTCTGAAAGGCGTAGTAGAAGCCAGCCGCAGTGTTTGCCGAAATGGTTATGCCTGTGTCGCTTATATCGAGAGTATACCCCTCGTTGCCTATATCTTCGTATCCGTTGTAATACTCCACGTTTATAAATGCGTCGGTGGCATCGTCTTCCACATTCACAGTGTAACCCGTAACGTGCTCAATGACACCCGCAAATTTCTCTGCCTCGGCAACTATGCTGTCGGGCAGGCTGTTTGTGTTTATGCAAAACTCCTGCGGCAGAGTCAAAGTGCCGCCGCTCTTGCTCATATTCTTGGGTACAGGGGTGAGGTTTATGCCGCTGTCGGCTTTTGCCACGCCCGAAATAGTGAGGCATATAACTGCCGCGAGAATCGATATTATTCTTTTCATAGGTCGATGTTTTGTATTAGTGCAAATATATGAAGTTTATTTCAATATATTTAACTGCAATGGTAAAATATATGCTCTGCGCCCTGTAAATCCTGCAATTGTGGCAGGAGCTTAAATAAAAGTGGCTATGTTTGCGGAATATTCGCCCAAAGTAACTATCTTTGAACTAATGCACGAGAAGTTGCGCGCTTGCAGTGGGAGATGCCGAAATACGTCCCTTGTCGGTAATTGGTTTTGCAAAGGCGCGTCGCTTTGAGCAATTCATTTGTAACGAAATATAATTACTATAATATGAAGAAAATTTTATCTACCTTGATTGCTTTAGTGGCATTTGCGAGCTATGTATGTGCCGACAATGTCACCCGTATGAAACTGCTTGCACCCGTGAAGGTGCGCACCGCCCTCCTGACAGACTCTGTCAATGTGAAGGGTGAAAAGCACGATGTCTACAAAATTATGATGAGCACAAATGTCCCTGCTACCGATGCAAAGGGCAACGCCGCTGTTGTGGAGGCTGACTCTTGCGGCTATTTCAATCTCGAAAAAGCCGAGGGAAACTACATCTACACATTTACAACAAATATGCGTGCCGACCGCTTTGCCAAGGCTAAATTCAAAGTTACCTCTCCCGCCCGCATCGAGGTGTATGTAGACGGCAGTATGAAGCGCGATAAGATGAGCGCCGAGGACTCTTTGCCTGCCGCAAGGTCTTGCGAGTTTGACCTTCGATTCGAGCCCCAGGCACTCTACAAACTCTCGGTGAAGATGCTTGTGGCCGAAACGGACTCTTGCGCGCCCGCCCTCTCAATCTCCTATACTATGCGTGGCGACAGCGTAACAAAAATCACAGCGGAGCCCGACCTCAAAGGCCGTTATCTGCTCCCGCAGACAATATATGGCAACCGTGTGCAGAGCGTAAGCGTCTCTCCCGACGGCCGTTATATGCTCACCGGCTACCTCGACTACTACAACAGCCGCGTAAATAACAGCTACACAGTACTTACCGACATAAAAAGCGGCAAGAAAATAGCGACATTCCCCGCAGGACACAAATCGCTCTCGTGGACACCGCAGAGCTCACAGCTTTTCTACAAGGCACCATCGGAGAACGGCGAGAAGATAATCCTTGTAAACCCCGCAACTTTGCAGGAAACTATTGTGGCCGAGGATATCCCCGGTGGCGGTTTCCGCTGGGCACCCGACGAGAAATCGCTCTACTACACCATTGTAGAGCAGGTCGAGGGCGACAAGGGCACCGTGTATCGCCTCTTTAACATTGCCGACCGTGTGCCCGGCTCGCGTGGCCGTGCCTTCATCTGGCGTTACGACATTGCGACAGGTGTGCGCGAGCGTCTCACCTGCGGCCTTAACTCTACATCGTTGTGCGACATAAGTGCCGACGGAAAGTACATCCTTTATATATCGGGTGTGCGCACCGACGACAAGTGGCCCTTCCACAAAAATTCTCTCTATCGCCTCAATGTGGAGACACTCGAGGTGGATACCCTTGTCACCGACGACTATTTTATGGGTGGCACGGCAGGTTTCTCACCCGACGGCAAGCAGGCTCTGCTCACAGGCGGCCCCGAGGCTTTCGGCGGTATAGGAAAGAACTGCGGCGAGCATCCCATAGCAAACAACTATGACACACAGGCTTTTATATACACATTTGCCGACGGTTCCATTGAGCCCATTACAAAGGATTTCAATCCCAACGTAAACTTCCTGCAGTGGAACACAAAGGACAACTGCATATATTTCAAGACCAACGACCGCGACCGCGAGCCCATCTACAGCTATAACCCCGCTACAAAGAAATTCCGCAAATTG
Source organism: Bacteroidaceae bacterium (assembly GCA_045646965.1). GTDB lineage: Bacteria > Bacteroidota > Bacteroidia > Bacteroidales > Bacteroidaceae > HGM04593. The sequence goes on along the minus strand of JAZRLR010000024.1, from coordinate 25,399 downwards.
CCTTTGCAGGGCGATTGCATACGCTCCTTCTCTCTCTCATCGCGTGCAGGTGTGGCTGCATACACAAGCGTAACTGCAAGCAGCGGTCAGGCGGCATATCTGTGCGATGTGCGCAAAGAGAAATCGACTCTTATAGCCGATCCTTATGCCGAGAATCTCAAAAATATAGAGATGGGAACTATCTGCGACTGGAGTTTCACCGCGTCGGACGGCACAGAGATAGATGCATTCTTCTGTCTGCCTCCTGCCTTTGACGAGACAAAGAAATATCCCCTCATCGTGTACTACTATGGCGGTACCACACCCACCGTGCAGGGTATGGACAACCCCTATGCGGCACAGCTCTTCTCGTCACGCGGATATGTGACTCTCGTCGTGAATCCCAGCGGAACGATAGGCTATGGACAGGAGTTCTCGGCGCGTCACGTCAATGCTTGGGGACAGCGTACTGCCGACGATATAATTGAGGGTACAAAGGCTTTCTGTGCAGCTCACCCCTATGTAGATGCCGACCACATAGGCTGTCTGGGTGCGTCGTATGGCGGTTTTATGACACAATATTTGCAGACACGCACCGATATATTTGCCGCAGCGGCTTCGCACGCGGGTATAAGCAATGTCACAAGCTACTGGGGCGAGGGCTACTGGGGCGTGGGCTACAACGCCACAGCAGCTGCGCAGAGCTATCCCTGGAGCAACCCCGAACTCTTTACAAAGCAGGGCTCTCTCTTCAACGCCGACAAGATAAACACTCCTTTGCTGCTCCTGCACGGCACCGCCGACACAAACGTGCCTGTGGGCGAGAGCATTCAGCTCTACAATGCGCTGCGCATCCTCGGCAAGACCGTGGAGCTTGTGCGTGTGGAGGGCGAGGACCACTTTATTGCCGACGTGCCCAAACGCATATTGTGGCACAATAGTATTATGGCGTGGTTTGAGCGTTGGCTCAAGAACGATGCCCGCTGGTGGAACGACATCTATCCCGAACGCGTGATAAAGTAATGGCTACGGATTTTTTCATTTATTCAATGGCTCTTGTATGCGGAGCGGTGGGGTTGCTGGGCGCTGTGCTTCCGGCACTCCCCGGCCCGCCCGTGAGCTATTTGGGACTGCTTCTGCTGCTGTGCTGCGGCTCGTCTGTTTCTGTGGCTCTGCTTGTGGTCACAGGTGTTGCGATGTTTTTGATAACCGTGGTCGATTATCTTCTGCCTGTGTGGTTCACACAGTTGAGCGGTGGCTCCAAGGAGAGCGTGCGCGGTGCTCTGGCGGGTATGATTGTGGGGCTTTTCTTCTTGCCGTGGGGCTTGCTTGTGGGCCCTTTCATAGGTGCTTTTGCGGGTGAGTACATCGCTTGCCGTCGCAGTGGAAAGGCTTTTCAAGTGGCTTCGGCATCGTTTTTTGCTTTCATAGTGACAACGCTGCTTAAACTTATATATGGCATTGTAATGTTCTATTATATATTGAAATATATCGCATTTTAACAGTCGGAATATAGAATACAAAAAATCGACGGATGTTTTTTGCATCCGTCGATTTTTGTTTATATCGGTGATTTTTATTCTTCTGTTATGTGGCTGCCTTTGAGAGTGGGGAGGCAGATGTGGTAACGCACCGAGAGAACTCGCACAAGGAAAACACTTATACCGCAGACTGTGTGTGTGGTGATTGTATCGGCTCCCAGCCACATACATATACCGAAGGCAATGCCGCCAATGACACAGGCCATAGCATATATCTCTTTGCGGAAGATGAGCGGTATCTCATTGATAAATACATCGCGAATTACACCTCCTGCAGCACCTGTCATAGTACCCATTACAATACCCACCCACAAGGGAAAACCGCAGTCGAGGCTCTTTTGAATACCCACGACCGTGAAGAGTGCAAGGCCCACCGCGTCGAAGATAAAAAAGGTGTTGTGCATATGAATGAGCCAGCGTCCGAAGAAAATAACCCACAGCAGCGCAATGCCCGACCAGCAGAGGTAGATGGGGTCGGTCATCCAGAAGGGGGTGACGCCAAGCATCATATCGCGGAATGTTCCGCCGCCGATAGCCGTGGCAACTCCCACCACATAGGCTCCGAACCAGTCGAAATGTTTTGCCGAAGCAAGTCTTATGCCGCTTATCGCAAAGGCAAATGTACCCACAAACTCAAATATGGTGGGCATATTGAGCGCCGCAAAGTAGTCTGCTATCGCTCTGAAAAGTGTAGAATCCATATCTTGTTTCTTTTGCGTCGCGAAGATATATATAAAATGAGAAAGATATCTTGTTTTGAGAAAAAATGTTGCGCACCCTATCTCTTCGGCTGTTTTTTTGTGCGCAGTGAGGTTCTTTGTAATGTAAAAGAGAGAGCCGAAATGACTCTCTCCTGTGTTGTGGTTTTACATTTTAATTTGTGGGATATTTGTGAAGTTTCCTCTGATAATTTGGAAATTAGCGGCAGTTCCCTTGAATGCGCTCTTGTTTACATCGGTCTCGGGGGCTATGTATGCCGTGTGCAGCATAGGGCAGTTCTCCACGGCCCAGGAGCCTATGCTATTGGTTCCGGGCACAAAGGTAATAGTCTCAAGGTATTTGAGGTTTTTTATTTTGCTCTCCTTGTCAAACGAGGGTATGGGTTTCAGCTCGATGAACTTTGTGGCGGGGGCTACCACAATCATACTGTAATTATTCTTGTTTTTTGTGTATACCACGTTCGAGAAAGACTCGAGTGAGCTGTTCTCGGGGTCTACATAAATATTCTCGAGCATAGGTGTTCTGCTCTCGAGGCCTATGACGCTCTCGCCAAGTGTTGTGATATTGGTTCCTATGTAGAGCTCGGTTACATCGCCCGAACTTGTTCGGGGGTTGAGCATAGTCACCTTGAAACCTCCTGCGCTGTAAGGAATCACCACCGAGCTGTTGCCGCTCTTTATGCTGTTTACGTTGAGGTGTCCCTCATAGAATCCGTATGTGCAGTACTCATCCTCGAAAAGAGTGACTTCGAACATTGTGGGGCTGAAATTGCTGTGCTTTGCATACTCGTCGGCTGCGTAACGGATGCCGTTTGTGGGGTCGCTGCAGTACCATTTGTCGTTGTAGTAGACATAATTCCAGGCGTGGCCTCCCTCGGGGATTGTGCCGTTTACATTTACGCAGGGGATGTTCTGCGTGTGAAGCATTACCTTGAGCAGGTTGGCGTACCCCTGACAGATGCCCTGTTTCGACTTGAACACGGGGTAGGCGTTATTGCTCACGCCGTAGGTGTATTTGATATTTGATGTGAGCCAGTTGAAAATCTTCAGATATTTCTCTTCGGCGGTTTTACAATCCTTTACAAGGTTGCTTGTGTACTGTGCAATCTCTATGTATTCGTTGCTTGCAATCTCTATGTAGCTGATTGTGTTTCCCACGCTCGGGCCGGCTTTTACAAGCAGGTCGTATGCCTTCTTTCCGTTAATTCCGTTGAGCTCGGTAGAGCCGTCGTCCTTGGGGAATGTGTGTGCGGGGGCAAGTGCGGCGTTCTCACTCTCGTCGGCGGGTGTGACAATGCTCATTTTGTTATCGTCGGAACAGGAAACCTGCATTGCGGTGGCAATGATTAAAATAAGTGTGTATAATTTCTTCATATTACTATTTTTTATATTTTCTTTTGCAAACATAATAAATTAATCGAAATTAACGGGCCGTGTAATTCTTTTTAACAATAAATAAACTGTCTGCCGTAATAAAGACGAAGAAAATTTTGACAAAATAAATTTGGTGCATAACTTGCGGTAGTTTTTCTTTAGGAGCCTATGCGTATTCTTTTCCTTATTATATTATTATTTGTGTCTGCCTTGCCGTCGCGCTCGCAGAGCCGCAAAGCCGTGGACATCTCCACCGATGTGTTTATGTTTGTGCCGGGTGCAGCAGGAGCTGTGGTCTCGCTCGCAAAAGGTGACTACAAGGGTATTTTGCAGCTTGCCGAGACGGGTGTCACAGCTGTGGCAACCAATTTGATTCTGAAAAAAGCCGTACACAAGAGACGTCCCGACGGGAGCGACTTTAATTCTTTCCCCTCGAATCACTCTATGGTGGCTTTTGCAGGTGCGGCCTATCTGCAGCGACGCCACGGGTGGGGCTATGGCGTCCCCGCATACGCTGTGGCGACCTATGTGGCGTGGGGCAGGGTATATGCCCGCAAACACGACTTTTGGGATGTGCTCGCAGGTGCCGCCATAGGCGCAGGCTGTGCCTACATATATACCACACCCTACAGTGCCAAGCACAATATTACCGTGGCGCCGGCACTCACTCCCGACGGAGGCCCCGCTCTCTATTTCTCTTTGACTATGTGACCGCGCCTCTTTTTTAACGGTTTTTACTCTTGTTTCTGCATTTTTTAGATACTAAATAGCAAGAAAATATTAACTTTGCACATCAGCAAAAAAATATCGGAACGATGAACGAGATTTTTATAAAAGAAGAGTGGAAAGAGAAGGGCTTCATAGATGAGGCTCTGCCACAGGGTACAGATATCAAAGAGGAGATACGTCGCTTGTGCGAGGAGAAAAATGCCATAATCCTTGCCCATTACTACACCGACGGCTCCATTCAGGACGTGGCACATTTTGTGGGCGACAGCCTTGCGCTTGCCCAGCAGGCCGAAAAGACATCGGCCGACATCATTGTAATGTGTGGCGTTCATTTTATGGCCGAGACAAATAAAATACTTTGCCCCGACAAATTGGTTCTTTTGCCCGACCTCAACGCAGGCTGCTCGCTTGCCGACAGCTGCAAGGCCGAGGATCTTGCCAAGTTCAAGGAGGAACACCCCGACTACAAGGTGGTGGCCTATGTAAATACATCGGCAGCGGTGAAGGCGCTCACCGACATTGTGGTGACCTCTTCCAACGCCCGCACCGTGGTAGAGAGTTTCGACAAGGAAGAGAAGATTCTCTTTGCCCCCGACAAGAATCTGGGCGGTTACCTGAATGCGGTAACAGGTCGCAGAATGAAACTATGGGACGGCGGCTGCCACGTTCACGAGCAGTTCTCCATTGAGAAGATTGTGGAGCTCAAGGCGGCTCACCCAGACGCAAAAGTGCTCGCTCACCCCGAGTGCAAGAGCGGCGTGCTTGCCCTTGCCGACTTTATAGGCTCCACTGCCGATATATTGAAATTTGCGCAGAACAGCGACTCGAATCAGTTTATCGTAGCCACCGAGAGCGGTATATTGCACGAAATGGCAAAGCGCTGCCCCGACAAGACATTAATCCCCGTGCCTCCGTTTGCATCGCCCTGTGCCTGCAACGAGTGCGGATATATGCGTCTCAACACCCTCACAAAGCTCTACAACTGTCTCAAATATGAGTGGCCTTTTGTGCAGCTCGATGAGGCTACACGCGAGGATGCGAAACGTCCCATTGTGCGTATGCTCGAGCTTTCAAAGAACCTGAACAAGTAATATACAAAGTATATATAAAAGAATCAGGGCAAGAGTCAAACTCTTGCCCTGATTCTTTTATGTGTAAGCCTTGCTTTTTATTTGTTGAAACGCTTGCGCAGTGTCTCAATCATATCCACGGTCATACTGTCGAGGTCGTACGAGGGTTTCCAATCCCACTCGTTGCGTGCGCAGGAGTCGTCCATTTTGTTGGGCCAAGAATCGGCAATTGCCTGACGTATGGGGTCGAACTCGTAGTGCATTTTGAAGTCGGGGATGTACTTCTGTATGGCTGCTTTTATAATCTCGGGATCGAAACTCATAGATGCCACGTTGAATGCGTTGCGGTGTATGAGGCGCGAGGGGTCGGCGTTCATAATATCGATGGCTGCTTTGAGTGCGTCGGGCATATACATCATATCCATAAAGGTGCCGGGCTGTATGGGGCAGGCAAAGTCCTCGCCTTTCACTGCAGCGTAGTAAATCTCCACAGCGTAGTCGGTGGTACCACCGCCGGGCAGTGTTACGTTTGAGATGAGGCCGGGGAAACGTACAGCACGAGTGTCTACACCATATTTAGTGTAGTAGTAGTCGCTCAAAAGCTCTGTGGCAACCTTTGTTACGCCATACATAGTCTTGGGGCGCTGTATGGTGTCCTGCGGTGTGTTGTCGCGCGGAGTATTGGGGCCGAACGAGCCGATTGAGCTCGGAGTGAAGACGGCGCACTTCTTTTCGCGTGCAATTTCGAGGATGTTTATAAGACCGTTCATCTGTATGTCCCACGCAAGCAGGGGCTTTGACTCTGCCACGGCCGACAAGAGGGCGGCAAGGTTATAGATGGTGTCAATCTCATATTTCTCAACAACCTCGGCAAGCTGTTTGGCGTCGCATACATTGGCGATGGCGGCGGGGCCACTCTCCAAAAGCTCGCCCTTGGGCTCTGCTCCGGGGATATATCCCGCAACGATATTGCCTGTGGGTATCTGCTTGCGCAGTGTCATCGTAAGCTCTGAACCTATCTGGCCCGTAGAGCCTATAATAAGTACGTTTTTCATATTTATACTGTTTTTATTTATTTTTCGAGTATATGCTTGTTTCGCTCCGCTAAGATACAGCGAAATTTTATTATTATAACCCTTTGAGCCCTTTTTTTTGGTTAAAAATGGTCTATGAATATTAATTAGGTATTTTATGCAAAATAGTTGCAGCGCGCGGAATAATTGCTCTATATTTTTTTGCACTATTCGCAATAAAAAAAGTACATTTGTAGGTCTTATTCACAGAATTTGTAAAAACAGTAAAAATAAAAAGAAAATGTACGGTAATTTTCAAAAACATCTACAGGATGAGCTTGCTTCGATAGAGGCAGCAGGTCTTTTTAAGAAAGAGCGTAACATTGCGTCGCAGCAGTTTGCCGAGATTACCCTCGAGGATGGTTCAAAGGCGCTCAACTTTTGTGCCAATAACTACTTGGGCTTGTCGAACAACCCCCGCCTGATTGCGGCAGCGCAGAAGGCGATGGAGGAGCGCGGCTTCGGTATGTCGTCGGTGCGTTTTATCTGTGGTACACAGGACTATCACAAGACACTCGAGAAGGCTGTGTCCGACTATTTTAAGACCGAGGATACAATTCTCTACGCTGCTTGCTTTGACGCAAACGGCGGTCTTTTTGAACCTCTCTTTACTGCCGAGGACGCAATTATCTCCGACTCTTTGAACCACGCTTCAATCATCGACGGCGTGCGTTTGTGCAAGGCGCAGCGTTACCGCTATGCCAACGCCGATATGGCCGACCTGGAGCGCTGCTTGCAGGAGGCACAGGCGCAGCGTTTCAGAATCATCGTTACCGACGGTGTCTTCTCTATGGACGGAAACGTGGCTCCTATGGATAAAATTTGTGACCTCGCCGAGAAGTACAATGCTCTTGTAATGGTCGATGAGTCGCACTCGGCAGGTGTGGTGGGTGCCACAGGTCACGGCGTAGCCGAGCAGTTCGACTGCTACGGACGCATCGATATCTTCACCGGAACACTTGGTAAGGCCTTCGGTGGTGCTGTGGGTGGTTTCACAACCGGTCGCAAGGAGATTATCGATATTCTGCGTCAGCGCTCACGTCCCTACCTCTTCTCTAATTCTCTGCCCCCCTCGGTAGTGGGTGCATCTATCGAGATGTTCAAGATGTTGAGCGAGAGCGACGAGCTTCACACCAAATTGCAGAACAACGTGAACTATTTCCGCGACAAGATGATGGCAGCGGGCTTCGATATAAAGCCCACACAGTCGGCTATCTGTGCGGTGATGCTCTATGACGCTCCTCTCTCGCAGGTGTTTGCGCAGAAGATGGCCGAGGAGGGTATCTTTGTCACAGGTTTCTACTATCCCGTGGTACCCAAAGGTCAGGCGCGCATACGCGTGCAGCTTTCTGCCGCTCACGAGACAGAGCATCTCGACAAGGCTATCGCAGCCTTCATAAAAGTGGGCAAGGAACTTGGTGTTATAAAGTAAATATTCCTGTCTGTATAGAAAGAAATCCCGACCGCTGTGCGGTCGGGATTTTCTCATTTACTGACGCTTGTCTCAAAGGTGCTTGCGGGTAGCCCCTCGCTGTTTACGAGGTTTGCTGTGGTGTAGGGCTGCCACGCATAGCGCACGCGTGCCGGAACTTTTACCTTGCACGATTTCACTCTTATCTTGCCGTCTTTGAGTATCTCCACGCTCTCTGCGGGGTAGAAAAGCCCTTTCTCGGCGGCTATCTCAAAGGTGCGCAGCGGCTTGCCGTCGTTGCTCTTCATTCCATTGCCGTGTGCAAAGGTTAGTATTATGGAGTTCCCTTTTCGCTCGGCTTTTGTGACGGCCGGGCCGCTAGGGGTTATATTCTTTTTATATGTGTGGTGCAGGGCTTGCCTTGCGAGGCGTTCTCCTATGGGTTTTTTCTCCTTGGGGTGTACGTCGCCGGGGTGTCCCTTGTCGCTCGACACGGCAAATGCGCAGTTCTCTATTTTGGAGGCGAGCTTGCGCTGTGAGTCGCGGAAATGTGGCCACGAAGGGCGCTCTATGCTCGACAACTGTACAAAGTAGAAGGGCATCTCGGGCTTTTTCCAGGTGTCGCGCCAGCAGCTCACGAGGGTTGTGAAAATCTCTTCGTGCAGCTCGACGTTGTGCGCGTTCGACTCTCCCTGGTACCATATAAAGCCTTTTACGGGGTAGCACGATATGGGGGCGATGCCTGTTTCATAAAGGTAGGCGGGCTCGTAGGGGTGGCGCTGCAGTGGGTTATTGCTCTGCTTTATGTTTTGTTGTGCGCGGCCTCGGCACCAGTCTTGTATCATCTCGTTCTTGCGCCAGTCGTAAAGAATTTCCACCAACTGCGGGTGGTGCTCAAGTGTACGGCGCGCGATGAAAGACTCGGCGGGTGCGCCGCCTACGGCATTGCAGATGAGTCCCACGGGCACGCCTAATGAGTCGGCAAGCATTGCGCCGAAGTGGTAGGCCACGGCCGAGAAGTCGGCGACGTTGCTCTCGCAGGGCTCCTGCCACCCTGCGGGCAGATAATAGTCGTGGCGATTGAGTTTCTCAAGTTCTTCTGCAGCCCATTCTATGTTATCGGTTATTACGCGGGGTTTCATATCGTAGAGTCGCACATTTTTTTTGCGGCACAGGGCGAGTGCCTCTTCCTTGTGCAGGCTCTCTTTTATCATAAAAGCCATATTCGACTGTCCCGAGCAGAGCCACACTTCGCCCACGGCGATATTTTTAAATGTGAGTCTCTTTGCACCGCTCTCCACGGTGAGCGTGCGGCTCTTTCCATCGGCTTTCTGTGGTTTGAAGGTGATGCTCCAGCGGCCGTCGGCTCCTGCCACGGTTCTCTTTTTCTCGCTGCCGAGCTGTGCCTTTATCTTTGCTCCGGCGTTCTCTTTACCACATATTGTGAACGGCTCGTCGCGCTGTATCACCATATTGTCGCCATATATAGCGGGCATAGAGAGTGTGCCGCCGTTGTCGCCTGTGAGCATCGAATACACCTGTTTGGCTATCAGACGCGCGCCCTCGGCGTCGGGGTGCAGGGCGTCGGGCATAAGGTCGGGTCGGTCGTATAGAACCTCGTGCAGGTCGATGAGTGTGGCGCCTGCGAGCTCTGCCGTCTCTTCTATGCTCTTCTGTATCTGGTCGTGCCAGTCGCGTGTGCCTGCCTTGAATCGTTTGTGCCAGTGGAAGATAGGCGTCATACGGCAGACGTATATCTTTACGTCGCGGTTTACGCTGCGCAGCGTGTCTATGAGGCCGAGGTAGTCGCTCACGAAGCGGTCTCGGTAGTTGGGCCAGTTACGCGGGTCGGTGTCGTTGAGTCCCAAGTGAATTACAGCTATGTCGGGCGCAAATTCTATAGCGTCGGCAAACTCCTTTTGCTGTGTGTAGGGGCGGTGTCCTTTGTTGAGCAGTGTCGCCCCCGACTTTCCGAAATTGCCCACCGTGTAACCCTCGCCAAGCATCTGCGCGAGCTGCGACGGGTAGGAGGTCTCCGACGGGTTCTTGTGTCCGTATCCGTATGTAACGCTGTTGCCGATGCAGGCAACCTTTATCTTCTCTTGCGCCACGAGGGCGAGGGCGGGGAGAAGCAGAAGTAGTCCTATTAAAATCTTTTTCATAGAGCTGTTTGTAATTGAATTCTTTTGCGAATATAGGAATTAGTGAAAAAAAATACAATCTCGCCGCGATAATTTTTCCTTTGCGTGTGGTCTCTTTCCGTTAAATTGTGCTATTTTCGCAAAAAGTTAGTTATAAACGATGAACGATTATAAGAAAGTGAAATTTAACGTGGTTCCCTGCAACGAGATTGCCACGGATGTGTTAGCGGCCCAGCTTGCCGATGCAGGTTACGAGAGTTTTGTGCCCGAGGAGGGCGGAATGAGCGCCTATGTGCAGCAGGCTCTCTACAGCGATGAGGCTCTGGCGGCGGTAGTTACCTATTTCCCTCTGGAGGGTTATAATATAGATTACGAAGTGGAGCATATAGAAGGAGAGGACTGGAACAGCGAGTGGGAAAAGAACTATTTCAGCCCCATTGTGGTAGACGATATGTGTGTTATACACAGCACTTTCCACGACGATGTGCCCAAGGCGCGTTACGATATTCTCATCGACCCCAAGATGGCGTTTGGCACGGGATATCACCAGACAACCTGTCATATGATACGTGCGATACTTGCCTCGGATGTAACGGGCAAGAGTCTCTTGGATATGGGCTGCGGAACAGCTTTGCTTGCCATTCTTGCGCGCAAGCACGGAGCGGGCAGGGTGGTTGCCATCGATATAGATGAGTTTGCCTATGAGAACGCTCTCGAGAATATACGCCTCAACGACACACCCGACATTGAGGTGCGTCTCGGAGGTGCCGAGGCCATAAAAGAGAGTGATACCTTTGACTATGTCATCGCAAATATAAATCGCAATATTCTGCTTGCCGATATGCACTGCTATGCGGCTTGTATGCACGAGGGCTCACACCTCTTTGTGAGCGGCTTCTATGTCGAGGATATAGAGGTGCTGGGCGAAGCGGCAGCCGAGTGTGGCCTGCGTTTCGAGGCCTCGGCCGACGAGAGTCGCTGGGCGATGATACATTTTATAAAAGAGTAAAAAATATGCGCGTTGTCTGAAACAAGGCAACGCGCGATTGTTATATATAGGTATTTAAACGAGTTTTTATGGAGCAAGAGACGTTTTATGAGGTTTATGCTTATGTGGGTTGTATAGCGTTGATTCTCGGATATTTACCCCAGGCCGTGCGCACAATCTGCACACACAACACCGACGGCATATCGTTGCCCGCCTTTCTTTTTATGGGTATGGGCAGTTTCTGTTTTATGGTGCAGGGCTTTATACATAAACCCGAAATTATATGGTCTATGGCGTTGTCCAATCTTGTGACAACGGTTTGCAGTATTATAATCTTTGGTATTAAACTCTATAACGATTTGTTCAAAAAGAAGAGACGTTAATCTTTTTTCTCTTCTGCAAGGCGGCTGTATATCCTTGCGGCAATTGCACCGCTTATATTGTGCCATACACTGAATATGGCGCCGGGTATGGCAGCCATAGGAAATGTGGCAAAGTGCATAGTTGCAAGCGACGATGCAAGGCCGCTGTTCTGCATACCCACCTCAATGGATATGGCGGCACGCTTTTTCATAGGCAGTCCCAAAATGCGTGCAGTGAAATAGCCGAGGGCGAGGCCGCCTATGTTGTGCAACGCTACAATTAAAAGAATGAAAAGACCGCTCGAGAGTAGCTTGCCGGCGGTGTGCGACACAATTATACCCACTACAAAGGCAATCATCAGCGAAGAGAGTGCGGGCAGGTAGGGGGTAACTCTTTTAGTGAGTGCGGGCAGTGTGCGTTGCACCACAAAACCGCCCAGAATGGGGGCAATCACCACATATACAATCGACAGGAGCATCGACAGGGTGTCAATCTCCACAAATGTGCCGGCAAAGAGCCACACAAGCAGCGGCGTGAGCAGCGGCGCAAGCAGGGTGGAGGTGGCTGTCATACCCACCGACAACGCAAGGTCGCCTTTTGCAAGATAGGTGATTACATTTGATGCGGTGCCGCCCGGGCAGCATCCCACAAGAATCACGCCGAGGGCAAGGTCGGGTTGCAGGGTGAAGATGTGCGTGAGGAACCACGCAAGCAGGGGCATAACGAGAAACTGTGCCAGGCATCCCGCGAGGATATCCTTTGGACGGCTCACAACAATGCGCAGGTCGTCGGGGTTGAGCGTGAGTCCCATACCAAACATAATTACGCCCAGCATAGGGTTTATGCTGCGCATCTCAATGGGCTGCAGCACCTGCGGGGCGAATAGCGAAAACAGGCCCGCCGACAGCACGAGCACTCCCATATGGCGTGAAATGAAATTACATAATCTTTGCATAGCTTTCTGTTTCTCTTGCACAGCGACAAATTGTCGCGGGGTTGTGGTATTACAAAAAAAAGAAAGGAACTCTTTCGAGTTCCTTCTTTCAGTGATTCGCCTGGGGCTCGAACCCAGGACCCCATCCTTAAAAGGGATGTGCTCTACCTGCTGAGCTAGCGAATCTACCTATGTGCCGTTAAGCGAGTGCAAAGGTATGCATTTTTTTTATATCTGCAAATAGTTTGCGACTTTTTTTTATTTTTTTACTCTATTTTTTTCTCTTTCGACTCTTTCGGTCGCTCTTTTAGCCCGAAATCGGTTGCATCGACAGCCTCTTCGAGCGGGTTGTGATAATTGCTATCGGGCTCTCCGTTCAGCTCGTGGTAGCGTTTGAGGTAGCCCAGAAGCAGGGTGGTGAGCGGCAATGCTACAATCATACCCAGGATTCCGAGCAACTTGCCCCACACCGACAGCGACAGTAGAATAATTGCAGGGTGCAGGTTCATCCTTTTTCCCATAATAAAAGGTACGAGCAGCAGGTCTTGTATCACCTGCACTACGCACATCACAATCACGGCGCCGGCGAGCACAGCCCAGAAATTGTCGCCTGTGTTTGCCGCCTTGAGCAGCGCAAGCAGCGTCATAGGCAGCAGGGAGGCTATTTGCAGGTAGGGTACAAGGTTCAGCACGCCGATGAAAATACCGAAACCTATGGCTATGGGGAAATCTATTATACAAAATCCTATGGAAAAGAGCACGCCCACACACAGCGCCACAAGTGCCTGTCCACGGAAATATTGGTTCATACCGTTTACAAGGTCGCTGGAGAGTTTTGTGGCCATATTGCGCCAGCGCACGGGCAGGTAGAGCGGCCACTCGTCTGACAGACGCTCAAAGTCGAGTAGTATAAAAAACATATAGAGCAGGGTGATGAATGCACCAAACATCTGTAGAATTATGTCCACCGTACCGGTGAGCACCGTGTGTGTGCGGTTTATTATGGCCTGCATAATCTCCTGCACCTCCGATGTCTGTAGCAGGGAGATGATTCCCTCTTTGTTTGCCGCATTGCGCAGGTATTCCACTATAGCAGGTGGAATGGAGGGGTTCTTTATGTTATTACTTAAAAAGGCGGCTGTGATATTCTTGAACGTGGCAAACTCCTCAACCATAGCGGGCACAATCATAAGCAGGAATGCTGCTACTATGAGAAGCACCACGGCTATGGCCGCCACGATAGAGGGTGCGCGGTATTTGAAGCGCAGCCTGTTTTGTATGAAACAGACGAGGGGGTTCATAAGGTAGGCCAGGAGCCACGCCACGGCAAACGGCAGGAGTACGCTGCTCAAACTGTCGAGAACAAAGTAGGAGATTGTTATCATAATGAGCGCGAGCAGTATGCGTAGGAAACGTCCGAGTGTAACTTCTTGATATTTTATCATCTTTTTTTGTTTTTTTGCGAATATAGTGACGTTTTTTTGAAAAAACCTTATGCACGCCTCTTTTAAGGGTTAAAAGAACCTTTTTTACATAAAAAACAGATTTTTTTTCGTTTTTTTGTGACATTTTTAAGTTTCGTTCGTCTACAGAGTAAACGGATACATCTGAAATGAAAAACGACATTGTATAAAAGAGTGCCCGAACGGGGTTTGACGAGATGACGGCACAACGCTTCAAAGAAAGATTCTTATCGCTGCACGCCGAGCTGTACAGGGTTGCCTACAAACTGATGGGCGACAAAGCAGAGGCAGAGGATGCGGTGCAGACGCTCTATATGCGTCTGTGGGAGCGGCGTATGCATCTCAATGAGGTGGGTGACGACCGCGCCTATTGTCACAAAATGATAGAAAATATCTGTTGCGACCGCTGGAGGAGCATCGCCCGCGACACCGACGAGGTGCTCCTCGAGAATCTGCCCGATGAGAGCGCTGCGGCGTATGAAATAGATGATTTTGAGCACTTTGCCCTGCAATATATAAACGACTTGCCCGAGGTTTCGCAGCGTGTTATGAAGATGCGTGTGGCGGGTGCTACCACCGACGAGATTGTGAACCACACGGGAGTGAGCGCAACAAATGTGCGCACAATACTCTCGAGGGTGAGACAGAAACTGAAGGAATTTTACAAATGAACCAACTTGGTTTTTTATTATGGAAATAGAGAAATTGACAAGCAAGTTTTATGACGGCGCTACAACGCTCGACGAAGAGCGTGAACTGCGTCGCAGGCTGTTGTGTGAGGCGCTGCCTCCCCAAGTGGAGCGTGAGAAGGAACTGCTCCTTGCTATGCTGCCCGCAGAGTGCGAGGTGCCCGTGGGGCTGTCAGAGCGCATAGAGGCTCTCATAGATGACGCGGCAAAGGATGAGGCTCGCGCGCGTCGTCGCAAAGTGCTCACCGTGTGTGTCTACGTTGCCGCAGCAGCCGTGGCTGCGCTCGTGGCGCTTGTGCCGCGTGTTGAGAACAGACCGCAGGACACATTTACCAATCCCGACGAGGCCGCGCTCTATGTAAACGAGGCTTTTTCCTACATCTCTATGGCTTTTAACTGCGGCCGGCAGGACAGGGAAAGCGCCGCGGCACAGCTCAATAACGTGAGTACGGTGGTGAACAGCCATATAAACGATATAACCCTGCAACTTGTGCGATAAGAGTAAATTTATTTAAAATATATCAAAGCTGCAAAGGTTGTGTTTCGGTTTGTTTCAGACATATACTATTCAAAGACTCAAACTATTGCAAAATGAATTTTAAACAGCTTCTCAAATGAGATAGATATGAAGACGAATTTTTTTCTTGTAATTCTTCTGTTTGCTTTCACGGCAAACATCCGCGCAAACGATGTGCTGCGTAACAACTATGACGACATAGGCGGTTTCTTTGCCCAAGCCTCCGAAGTGGAGTCGCCCAATGTGGAATATTTCTACATCTCAAAGGCGATGCTTGCCCTCACACGCGGCAAGGTGAACGTAGGCGGTATAAAAGAGGGCATAAACCTCGACAACTTCTATAACAAAATAGATTTTATAAGAAGTGTGGGCGTCACCGCAAATACCTCTGCAAAAGAGCAGAGCCTGTTCGAGGGTGCCGAGAACCTTGCCAAACGGGTTTATAAGCAGTATGACTACCAGAATCTTATGGTGAGCAGCGACGGTGGCCGCCGTACTTACATCTTCTACAAGTATGGCGAGGGTGGCTTGTGCTCTCTACTTGTTGTGGTAATAAGGAAAAAAGAGCTCCCCGGCGGCGAAAAGACTGTGTTCGACTGTGCCCGCGTGCTTCTTATGGGCGGTACTTTCCGTGTCGAAGATATACCTACGTTAATTACTAATTTCTAAAGATACAGAGACAATGAAACGATTTTTTATGTTTGCGGCAGCTGCTGTGGCGGTGTGCGGCTCACTTGTGGCGCAGACTTTCAATGAGAACGACCGCAAGATGTTCAACGAGGGGCAGGTGCTCACCAAGTACGACCTTGAATTTGCTTCCGAAGATACCCCTTATGATGTGAATCACCCCAAAAGCGTGTACAGCATACACAATGAGGGCGACGAGACTATTGTAACCTTCTCTCATTCCATATATTTCGACTCGCAGTGGGTTACTTTCAGCAAGGGGATAATTCTTGTCGATTGCGAGACCGGCGACATTTACGAGACACGCGGATATGCCATAGATGGTATTACTATGGACAACCTTCTCATAGTAAAAGAGTGTAACGGCAAGAATATTCTTGTGCCTTTGCGTTTCCCCAAGCTCAAACGCAAGGTGAAATATATCAATGTCTATAGTCGCGGGCACGAAGACGACCTCAAACCCTCTAACCGCAGCAGCATAAATAACAGCTGTTTGGGAGAGCACTTGAGCGTGAAGCGTCTGCGCAACAAGCACAAGGGCGTGAAGGTTTATAAATAAAATAAGGTGGTTTTTTAAAGGAACGAGGCTGCGTCTACTGACGCAGCCTCGTGTTTTTGTGCAACCTTCGTAGTATCTTTTTTATCCGAATATCGGTTACACAAATTTATCTGTTGCATTCCTCTCTCTCGGCCAGCGCGGCATAGTAACACTCGCGGCACAGAGGCTCGTACTCGGCTTTTTCGCCCAAGAGCACCTGCTTGTCGCCCTCCACGGTGCGGTGCGACACGTAGGCAAGGTTACCGCATCTCACACAGATGGCGTGTACCTTTGTAACCTCATCGGCAATTGCCATAAGAGCGGGCATAGGGCCAAAGGGAGTGCAACGGAAATCCATATCGAGGCCTGCGATAATTACGCGTGTGCCGCGGCGTGCAAGTTCGTTGCACACACTCACAAGCTCCTCGTCAAAGAACTGTGCCTCGTCGATACCTACCACGTCTACATCTGTGGCAAGCAGCAGAATACTTGCCGACGACTCAATGGGGGTAGAAAGGATGTGATTGCTGTCGTGCGACACCACCTCCTCGGCAGAGTAGCGTGTGTCGAGGGCGGGCTTAAAGATTTCTACCTTTTGGCGTGCAAACTTCGCACGTTTGAGACGACGTATGAGCTCCTCGGTCTTGCCCGAGAACATAGAACCGCAAATAACCTCTATGCGGCCTCGGCGTGTCATCTCCATATGATTGAATTCCGAAAATCTGTTCATTGTGTTTTCCTTTTATGTGTTACAAGTGAGCTGTGCCGCCCTCTTTTTTCAAACGGCCGTGCAAAGATAATGCAATCGGCGAGTAAAAAAATATCTCTTTGCGACAAGTTATCAACAGGTGGCAACGAGTTATAAAATATAAAAATGCTAAAATTTTAATTAAAAGAGATTGCCGTGTGCTTTCTTTGTATTTATTTTGCAGTGGAAAGATTTTAAGAAATGGGTATACTATATGTAGTTCCCACGCCTGTGGGAAATTTGGAAGATATAACGCTGCGTGCAGTGAGAATATTAAAGGAGGCCGATTTTATTCTGGCCGAGGATACGCGCACATCGGGGAAACTGCTCAAGCACCTCGAGATTCAGGTGCCTATGTACTCGCACCACAAGTTCAATGAGCACCAGACGGTGAAAAACCTTGCCGAGCGCATAAGCAGCTGCGAGCACCACGTTGCCCTTGTCTCCGACGCGGGCACTCCCGCAATCTCCGATCCGGGTTTTCTGCTTGTGCGCGAGTGTGTGCGCAACGGTGTCGAGGTGCAGTGTCTGCCCGGTGCAACGGCTTTTGTGCCGGCTCTTGTGAGTTCGGCTCTGCCCTCCGATAAGTTTGTCTTCGAGGGTTTCCTGCCCCAGAAAAAAGGCCGTCAGACAAGGCTTAATTTCCTTAAAGACGAGACTCGCACCATAATATTTTACGAGTCGCCCTACAGAGTGCTCAAAACACTTACACAGCTCTCCGAGGTGTTTGGCAGCGAGAGACAGGCTGCTGCGGCACGCGAAATATCGAAGCTGCACGAGGAGTGTGTGCGTGGCACGCTTGGCGAGCTTGTGGCACATTTTACAAAGAACGAGCCTCGCGGCGAGTTTGTGCTTCTTGTGGGAGGTGCCGATGAGAGCGAAACAAAAGAGTAATAAATGAAAAAAAAAGAATAGTATGAGAAGATTGGTTTTTATTCAGCTGATAATTGCCGCCGTTCTGTTTGCGGCTTGTGGCGACAGTGCAGGTCGCAAGGCTCTGCAGAGCAGTAACGACTCGTTGAGAACAGAACTCTCGGTAAAGGATGCCGCCTTGTCGGAGTTGGCGGGTGCAATGAGCATCATTGAAGAGGGCTTTAAAAAGATAAACGAGATGCAGGGACGCATCAACCTGGGCTCGATGACCGACGAGATAAGCAATTCAAAGGTCATAGAGGAGAATATAGAGTACATTACAACCGTGCTTGCAAATAACAAAGCCGAGATTGAGAAACTGAAAAAGCAGTTGCTCGACGGCAAAAAAGTTTCAAAGGAACTCAAGAGTATGATTGCAGGCCTCGAGCAGAAACTCATCGACAAGAGCCACGAACTCTTTGCCTTGCAGCAGAGCCTTTCGGATAAGAATATCCACATAGGCCGCCTCGACAGCATTGTCACAATGCTCACAAGAGAGAATACAGGTCAGGAACTTCAGCTCATTGCGCAGGATGCCGAGCTCAACAGCGTGTGGTATGCCATAGGTACAAAGAGTGAGCTCAAGGGTGAGAATATCTTGAGCGGTGGCGATGTTCTGCGTGAGGGCGATGCAAATATGAAGTATTTTACAAAGGCCGATAAGCGCGAGCTCAAGACCATTGAGACTTTTGCCAAGAAAGCGAAATTGCTTACAAATCACCCCGAAGGCAGCTACACCCTCGAGCGCAATGCCGACAAACTATATGTGCTCACAATTACCGATGCCACAGCCTTTTGGAAGGCTACGAAGTATCTGGTGATACAAGTGCGATAACTCTATGAGGCTGCGGCAGCTGTCGCAGCCTCTCTTTTTTTGATTTACTATGAGCAAATACAAGAATATATTTATCGACCTCGACGATACCCTGTACGACTTTGCTGCGGCGTCGCGCGAGTCGTTCCGCGAGACCTACGACCTTCTGGGCTATGAGAGGTTTTTCTGCTCCTTTGAGCACTATATGTCGCTATATGAGCCCTATAACCTTGAACTTTGGAAAATATATGGCGAGGGCAAAATAACAAAAGCCGAGCTCAATCGCAGGCGTTACAACTACCCGCTCGAGATGGTGGGAGTGTGTGATGCGACTCTTGCCGAGAGGTTCTGCCGCGAGGCCCTCGGGCGCATACCTACAAAAAACAAGGTGATAGACGGTGCACACGAACTGCTCCGTTATCTCGCGCCCAAGTATCGCCTGCACATCCTTTCCAACGGTTTTAAGGAGTTGCAGGCACACAAGATGCGCACCGCAGGCTTTACCGATTATTTCGAGACTCTCATCCTGTCGGACGACATAGGCGTAAACAAACCGCGCCCCGAACTCTTTGTATACGCCCTGCAAAAAGCGGGTACCACCGCCGAGGAGAGTGTTATGATAGGAGATATGTTCGACACCGACATCGCCGGAGCGGCAGGTGTGGGTATGGACCAGATTTTTTTCAATCGTAAACGTCTCGACCTTCTCCCATTTGAGCCCACCCATACGGTGACGTCGCTGCTGCAGATAAAGGATATTTTATAGTGCCGCAGCGCGAAGATGGGTGCAGACGTTTTGTCTTTCACCTGTTTTTACTATCTTTGAGCTATCGCTCGAAGATATGCTGCACTCGCTGTGAAAAATATTCAAGCAAGCTTGATATATTTGGCTTCGCCGAAGTTCTTTGTGCTCGTTGTGAGTTAAAATTAGATTTTTACTCACTCGCTTGTCGAACTTTCGCTCGTTTGTGGTTATCTTTGAGCTTCGCTCGAAGATATTCTGTACTCGCTGTAAAAAATGCTGAAACAAGTTTCGCATTTCTCGCTCGTTTGTTACTATCTTTGCACTATTCCCGCAATTAAAAAATGTAATTACAAAAAGAAATATAGAAATGAAAAAGTTTTTAATGCTTGCCGTAGTGGCTCTTTCGATGCTTTCGTGCAGCGGATACATCGACAAATATGAGAATATATGCGCCGATGCCCGCGAGAGAATAGACGTGGCAACTTCAACCAAAGAGGTGCGTAATATTATGAAACAGATGGGTGCAGATATAAAAGCTCTCGACGAGGAGTATCCCGACGATGCAGCAGAGTATGCAAACGCCGATAAAAGCAACGAAAAGCAGTATGCAAAGTATCAGCGCCGTGTGAAGGCTCGCAACAGTGTCACAGTGTGCGGTATGAGAAAGATGAACTCTTTTAGTAAAAAGTAAAAAGGTATATAAAAAACAAACGCATCCGATGCCTGTGCATCGGGGCGTTGCTGTTTGTGGGTTGTTTACCAGCCGCCTTTCTGTTCTTTGAGTTCTGCACCCTCATAGAAGTGCTTTGCGAAGTTCCAACCAAACACAGCGTAGTAGCGCGAGAGGTGCTTTGCGCGTGTTATATAGTCGGTTGTATTCTTGTTTTCGGGTGAGGGGTTAGTCCAACCAATCTCGGCTATGGCGCTCATACGGGGCAGTGCCATATACTGCAACTGCATAGGTGTGGGGATGTATTCGCACCACAGGTTACCCTGCACGCCCAGAATGAATTTCTGCTGCTCGGGTGTGAGCTTGTCATAGGGGTTCAGCTCATATACCTTGTGGAGGGGCAGGTAGCCGCCTATGGCGTCGGGCTCGTCGTTGCGGTCTCTTGTCTGGAAATAGTCGAGGTAGCAGTGGGTGTTGGGAGTCATAATAGCGTAGTTGCCGTTGCGTGCAGCTTTTATACCGCCGTCGGCGCCTCGCCACGACATAATGGTTGCGTCCTTGCTCACACCGCCCTCGAGAATCTCGTCCCAACCGATGATTTTACGTCCTCTCTCGGCGAGGAACTGCTCCACGCGGCTGTTTACATAGGATTGCAGCTCTGCTTCGTTCTTCAAACCGTTCTCTTGGATGCGCTTCTGGCAGTGGGGGCACACCTTCCACTCGTCGCGCGGTGCTTCGTCGCCACCTATATGTATATACTCGGAGGGGAAGAGTTTCACTACCTCGCTGAATACGTTATTCCAGAATTTGAAGGTAGTCTCCTTGCCGGCGCAGGCAATCTGGGGCGAAACTCCCCAGTTGGCCCAAGTCTCGTAGTTACCATTCTTGCCGCGGCATCCGAGCCAGGGATAGGCACAGAGTGCGCCGAGCGAGTGCCCGGGGATTTCAATCTCGGGTATTATGGTAATGAATCGCTCTGCGGCATACTGTACAATCTCCTTTATGTCTTTTTGTGAGTAGAAACCGCCGTAGGGTACTCCGTCCAAGCCTTCGTTGTGTCCGGTGGCGGTCTGTTTGCGCAGGCTGCCCATCTTTGTGAGCAAGGGGTATTTCTTTATCTCGATGCGCCAGCCCTGGTCGTCGGTGAGGTGCCAATGCAGACGGTTGAGCTTGTGTGTAGCCATAATATTAATGACCTCCTTCACGGTTTTCACATCCCAGAAGTGACGCACGCAGTCGAGCATAAAGCCGCGATACTCAAAGTGGGGAGCGTCTTCAATGGTGAGTGTGGGCAACTTGAATGACTCAAGGGTGAGAGGTGTCTCGTAGACCTGCACGGGGATGAGCTGCTTGAGTGTCTGCACAGCGTAGAAAACGCCTACAGCCTCCCTTGCCTGAATTATTATATTCTCGGGAGAAATCTCAAGTTTATAACCCTCCACCTCGAGCGAACCATTCTTTCTAATTATAATGTGGTTGTCGCCTTTTATGCTTGAGACGCGCTTGGGTGTCTTGCCCAATATGGGCTCAATGATGCGGCAGAGCTCGTTGATTGCGTAATTGACATTCTCGTCCTCGAGAAAGATTGCGATTTTAGTCTTGGTGTTCAACTCAAAGGTGCAGCCGTTGTGTCCCATAACGGTTTTCTGTGGCAGAGGCACCAGCGAGGGTGTTGTCTGTGAGTGCGCCTTGAGGCCTATGGCCGAAAGGACAAGCAGAACAAGTAAAAGTTTCTTTATCATAGTTATATTTATTAAATTTATTTCCTTTGCAAAGATAGTGAAAGGCGAGAGCAGAAAAAATAAAGTTTACTTAATTTTTTATGCCGAGCCGCCTCCTATCTTGGCGCGTAGCGCAGAGATAGTGAAATTTACGCCTTTTGCCGTGCCCTGCGAAATAATAAATCCCACTTTTTAATTATTTTTTTAACACCGATGCAGCGCCGTATCTGTTTTTTTTCTATATTCGCAAAGTTAAAGTATGAACAAACTAATAACTAACAATATGGAAGATAAGTATGTAATTGGAATCGACCTCGGAGGTACTAATACCGTGATAGGTCTTGTAGATGCAAAAGGAAATATCCTTGCAAAAGACGACACAACAAAAACCCAGGCTCACCCCGAAATAGGTGAATACACCGATACGCTTGCGGCTGTTATAAACAAACTCGCCGAGCAGTGCGGAGTTCAGGGTAAGATTGAGGGTGTGGGTATAGGTGCTCCTATGGCCAACTACTACACAGGTGAAATTGTGAACGCGGCCAACTTGCCTTGGAAAGGTATTGTGCCCCTCGGCTGGCTTGTAGAGAAAAAAACAGGTATCCCCACAAAGGTTACAAACGATGCCAATGCTGCCGCCATAGGCGAAATGAAATATGGCGTTGCGCAGGGTATGAAGGATTTTGTTTACATCACATTGGGTACAGGCGTGGGTAGCGGTATCGTTGCCAACGGCCAGCTCATCTATGGTCACGACGGCTTTGCTGGAGAGCTCGGACACGTCACAGCTCCCGTTCTCGAGGGCCGCGCTTGCGGTTGCGGTCGCGTAGACTGTCTCGAGACATACGCTTCGGCGACAGGTATTGTGCGCACAGCCAAGAAATGGCTTGTGGAGCGCGACGAGCCCAGTATCTTGCGCGATGTATGTATGAACGAGCTCACTTCCAAGATGCTTTTCGATGCGGCGATGAAGGGCGACGAGCTTGCAAAGAGTATCTTTGAGTTCACCGGCCAGGTGCTTGGCGACGCATTCTGTAACTTCATTGCCTTCTCGGCTCCCGAGGCCATTGTGCTCTTCGGCGGTCTTGCCAATGCAGGCGACCTCCTGCTCGAGCCCATACGCAAGCGTATGAACGAGAATGTGGTGTTCTTGTGGAAAGACAAGGTGAAAGTATTGAAATCTTCTCTCCCCGGAGCAGATGCTGCGGTTCTCGGAGCATCGGCGTTGGGCTGGAAAGAGTAAAATATCAGCAAAAAACGTAGACGAGGGCGGATTTATTCCGCCCTCGTCTTGTTATGCAAACGGGCTTTTTGTCGTTTGAAGATTATTTCTATAAAAAAAGATAATTTATAAGGCATATTTCGCCGTTTTTTATAAATTTGCAATTGTGTAAAAACCGCAACAAACATATTTAAAAATATTGCTATGGGTAACTTTTTTGAAAATACGAAAAAACTGCTTTGCCTCTCTATGGCGGGCACAGTCGTTCTCCCTTTTGTGTCGTGTGGAGATAAGAATGCCGAAGAGAAACCGATGAATATTCTCTATATTATGTGCGATGACCACTCCTATCAGACTATCAGTGCATATGATACAACCTATATAAAAACTCCGAATATCGACCGTATAGCTGCCGACGGTGTGCGTTTTACAAACAGCTTTGTGGCCAACTCCATAAGCGGCCCTTCGCGTGCCTGTATGCTCACCGGCAAGCATAGCCTTGCCAATGGCTTCACCGATAACAGCTCGTCGTTCGACGGAGGACAGCAGACCTACCCCAAATTGTTGCAGAAACAGGGCTATGAGACTGCCGTGATAGGTAAGTGGCATCTTACATCCGAACCCACGGGCTTCGACCATTGGGATATCCTCATAGGTCAGGGAGATTATTACAATCCCACTTTTATAAGAAACGGTGAGAAGGTGGTGCGTGAGGGTTACGCAACCAATGTCACAACCGACCTTGCCATTGAGTGGCTCGACAAGCAGCGTAACAAAGAGAAACCCTTCTGTCTGCTGCTGCACCACAAGGCGCCCCACCGCACCTGGATGCCCGATACCTGCGACCTCGACCTCTTTGCCGACAGCAACTTTCAGCTGCCCGCAACTTTCTACGACAGCTACGAGGGACGTCGTGCCGCTGCCGAGCAGAAGATGTCAATCTCCAAAGATATGGACATTGTCTACGACCTCAAGATGGCCGACAAGGATAGCGCTATACACAGCCGCCCCGACCTCGAGGAGTGGGGACGCAGAATATACAGAACTATGAACCCCGAGCAGAAGGCTGCGTGGGACGCTCACTACGATGGCGTTATCGCAAAGTTCAAGGCGGCAGGGCTCAAAGGCAAAGAACTCGATGCGTGGAAATTTCAGCAGTATATGCGTGATTATCTGCGTGTAATCACATCGGTAGACCGTAACATAGGCGTGGTGCTCGACTACCTCGAGGAGAGCGGTCTCATCGATAACACCCTCATCGTCTATACATCAGACCAGGGCTTCTATATGGGAGAGCACGGCTGGTTCGACAAGCGTTTTATGTACGAGGAGTCTTTCCGCACACCTCTGCTTATGCGTCTGCCCGGTGGTATAAAGGGCGATGTGAGCGCGCTTGTGCAGAATATCGACTATGCACCCACAATCCTGGAACTCGCAGGTGTTGAGATACCCGAGGATATACACGGCGAGTCGTTGCTTCCCCTTCTCAAAGGCGAGGAGTGGTCGCCCCGTCGCAAAGGTCTTTATTATCACTACTATGAGTTCCCCGACGAGCACGCAGTGCGTCCTCACTACGGCGTGCGCACCGAGCAGTACAAGCTGATACATTTCTATGGCGACAACTACAGCGAGTGGGAGCTCTTCGACCTTGCAGCCGATAAATACGAGGTAAACAATATCTATGGCAAGGAGGGCACACAGCAGCTTACCGACAGCCTCAAGAGCGTGCTTGTGGAGCTGCAGCACCTCTATGGAGAAGAGAAATTCATTGCAGAATAATATTTGGATATGAAAAGTAACAAAAACAATAATCTCAACCTTGTCGATGTAGCGAAGATGAGGCGTGCACCGGCCTTCGGTACTATGGTAAAACCCATAGGCTCGGCGTGCAATCTCGACTGTTGTTATTGTTACTACCGCGACAAGGCCGAAATATATGGAGGCTCTATGCCGCGTATGAGCGACGAACTCCTCGAGACATATATAAAACAGTATATACAGGGGGCGTCGCAGCAGAATATAAGTTTCTGCTGGCACGGCGGCGAGCCGCTTATGGCAGGGTTGCCGTTCTTTAAAAAAGCTATGGAACTGCAGCGCAAGTATGCCGACGGAAAGGTTGTCGAGAATACCTTGCAGACAAACGGCCTGCTTGTGAACGAGGAGTGGTGCAGCTTCTTCAAGGAGAATGATTTCCTTGTGGGGCTCTCGCTCGACGGCCCCGAGGATATACACGACGCTTTCCGTCGCGACTGTGGCGGTGCCCCCACTTTTGAAAGGGTTATGAGGGCTGTGGGGCTTATGAAAAAGCATGGCGTTGAGTTCAATCTTCTGGCAACGGTGAATGCGCGTAG
>JAZRLR010000023.1:0-233517 GCA_045646965.1 Bacteroidaceae bacterium | reverse complement strand
CATAGGTGCTATGTATGTAATTAAAAGAATAACCATCTTCAAGCATATGCATATATTTGAGCAATGCTGAATAATCGTGTTTTTTACGCATAAAATAAACCCCAAAGTTTTTTTTGTCCAAACTTTGGGGTTCACTTCATTTCTCGCTCGTTTTTTAAATCTTTGAGCTTCGCTCGAAGATAACTTGCACTCGCGGTGAAAAATTATGAAGTAAACTTCATAATTCTCGCTCGTTTTTTAAATCTTTGAGCTTCGCTCGAAGATAACTTGCGCTCGCTGTGAAAAATATTGAAGTAAACTTCATATTTCTCGCTCGTTTTTTAAATCTTTGAGCTTCGCTCGAAGATAACTTGCACTCGCAGTGAAAAATAATGAAGTAAACTTCATATTTCTCGCTCGTTTGTAGTTATCTTTGCAAAAGTTATAAAAGATGGTCCCGTAGCTTAGCTGAATAGAGCGTCAGATTCCGGTTCTGAAGGTCCTGGGTTTGAATCCCAGCGGGATCACCATTGTTGTCAAACACAAAATGTTGAAACTATGGCTAAATTCTGGACCGGTGTGGCGGTTGTCCTGCTTTATCTGCTCAACAAATTGCCGATGAGGGCTTTGTTCTTGTTGTCGGATATGATTTTCCCTTTGCTTTATTATGTTGTGAAATATCGTCGCAAGGTGGTGCGCAAGAATCTGCGTAACTCCTTCCCCGATAAGAGTGAGAAGGAACTCCTTGCAATTGAAAAGGATTTTTATCACCGTATGTGCGACTATTTCGTGGAGTCGATAAAGTTCTACGGAATGAGCGAGAAGGAGATAAAGGAGCGTATGCAGTTTACGGGGCTCGACGAGGTGCATCGTATGCTCGATGCGGGGCACTCCTGTGTGTGTTATATGGCGCATACCTTTAACTGGGAATTTGTCACAAGCCTCCCGTTGCATATGCACGCCGAGAATACCGTTACAGGTGCCATATATCACAAATTGCGCAACCCTCGCTTTGACAAGATTTTCAAGACTATGCGCACACAGTATGGCGCCGATAGCGTGAGTATGAAGAATACTCTTCGTCGCATTATGGAGATTGTGAAGAGTAACAGAAAATTTGTCTTTGGTTTCATTGCCGACCAGATACCCAAGATGGAGGCTATGAACCACTGGGTTACATTCCTCAATCAGGACACTCCCGTGTTTACCGGTGCCGAAAAAATAGCCCGTCGCGTAAAGGCTTCTGTTTTCTACCTGCAGATGGAGCGTGTGGCGCGTGGCAAGTATGTGGCACACTTTGAACTTATGGTGGAGGATGCTTCCACACTGCCCGAGTTTGCTCTCACCGACGACTACTTCCGTCGATGTGAGGAGGATATTAAAGAGCGCCCCTCTTCTTGGCTGTGGACTCACAACCGCTGGAAACGCACCCGTGCTTCTTATGAGGCCTTCCAGAACCGTATAGAGGAGCGTCGCCGCAGGCTGAACGCGGCCACAGAGAACGCCGGTTGATATTTCTTATGTGTGTAAATAAATTAAGGCACCCCGCGGGGTGCCTTTAATTGTTTGTATAGCTTTTTCGATTAGTATGCTCTTGCGAAAAGTACACGGCGTGCCGAGGGCTTGCCTGTTACCATACAGGTGCCGGGGGTGCTGTCGAACTCGAAGGGGATACAACGTATTGTAGCCTTTGTCTCGTTCTTTATGAGCTCCTCGGTCTCGGGTGTGCCGTCCCAGTGTGCAAGGATGAAACCGCCCTTCTCAATCTCGGTCTTGAACTCCTCGTATGTATCGACTGTGCGTGTGCAGGCCTCACGCATAGAGAGGGCCTTGCGGTGCAGGTTGGCCTGAATGTCGTCGAGCAAAGTCTTGACATACTCTACGATACCCTCGATAGAACGTGTCTCTTTTTCGAGTGTGTCGCGGCGCATAACTTCGATGGTGCCGTTCTCTATGTCGCGTGCTCCAAGTACCAGACGCACGGGTACTCCCTTGAGCTCGTACTCGGCAAACTTGAATCCGGGGCGACGGTTGTCGGCGTCGTCAAACTTAACACTTATGCCAAGAGATTTCAGCTCCTTAATCATAGGCTCAATCTTGTCGGCGATGGTCTGCAGCTGCTCCTGATTCTTGTAGATGGGCACAATTACCACCTGTATGGGGGCAAGTGCGGGGGGCAACACAAGGCCGTTGTCGTCGGAGTGTGTCATAATGAGGGCACCCATAAGACGGGTAGATACGCCCCAAGAGGTTGCCCACACATATTCGAGGTTGTTGTTTTTGTCTACAAACTGCACGTTGAACGCCTTGGCGAAATTCTGTCCGAGGAAGTGTGAGGTTCCGCATTGGAGGGCTTTGCCGTCCTGCATCATACCCTCGATGGTGTATGTGTCGAGTGCACCGGCAAATCTCTCGTTGGCCGATTTTACTCCCATTACAACGGGCAGAGCCATATAGTTATTTGCGAAATCGTTGTATACGTGGAGCATTGTCTTTGCCTCGGCCTCGGCCTCCTCGCGTGTGGCGTGTGCAGTGTGTCCCTCCTGCCACAAGAACTCTGCTGTGCGCAGGAAAAGGCGTGTGCGCATCTCCCAACGCATTACGTTTGCCCACTGGTTCACCATAATGGGGAGGTCGCGGTACGACTGTATCCAGTTCTTATAGGTGCTCCAGATAATTGTCTCCGATGTGGGGCGTATAATCATCTCCTCCTCGAGCTTTGCGGCGGGGTCTACTATAACTCCGCTGCCGTCGGGTGAGTTTTTCAGGCGGTAGTGTGTTACCACGGCACACTCTTTTGCAAAACCCTCAACGTGGTCGGCCTCGCGGCTGAGGAACGATTTGGGGATGAGCAGGGGAAAATATGCGTTTTGGTGACCTGTCTCCTTGAACTTGTCGTCGAGGATGCGCTGCATCTTCTCCCATATAGCGTAGCCATAGGGCTTAATTACCATACAACCTCTAACGGGCGACTGCTCTGCAAGGTCGGCTTTCAATACGAGGTCGTTGTACCATTGTGAGTAGCTCTCGCTACGTTTGGTGAGTTCTTTTAATTCTGCCATATCTTTTTTATAATTATTTTCGATTTACATTGCTGCAAATTTACAAAAAAGACGGGAATATTTGAATAATAATAGGAATAATAGTGTGCCCCGTTCTTTTATTTGTGCTGTCTGTAATAAAGAGAATATCAAAAAATGGTATTAGATTGTAAATATTCCGATTATTCACTACCTTTGCACTAAATAGCGGCTATGTGCCCGGGGCGGTACGATGTGCCCTTTCTTTTGTAAATTTTATAAATATAAAAAGATAGTTATGAAAAGAAACATTTTGAAATCTTTGTCGGTTGTGCTTTGCGCAGCTATGGTTTTGAGCGGCTGTTCAAGTCTTAACAACACAGCCAAAGGTAGTATGCTTGGTGCTGCAGGTGGTGCGGCTCTCGGTCTTTTGGTAGGTCACTTTGCCGGAAACAAGGCTGTGGGTACAGCTGTAGGTGCGGCTGTGGGTGCAGGTACAGGTGCAATCATTGGTAAGAGAATGGACAAGGCTGCCGACGCTGCAGCGCAGATTGAGAGTGCAACTGTGGAGACAATCACCGATGCAAACAATCTTGCAGCTGTTAAGGTGACATTTGCTTCGGGTATTATGTTTGCGACAAACAAGTACGACCTCAACGCTTCGGCAAAGGCCGACCTTGCACAGTTTGCAAAGGTGCTCAAGGAGTACAGCGACGCCGACGTTGCCATCTTTGGTCACACCGACAGCACAGGTAACGACGCAATTAACAACCCCTTGTCGTTGAACAGAGCCAACTCGGTAGCTACCTACCTCAAGAACCTGGGTGTGGCTCCTACACAGATTAAAAGCGTAGAGGGTTACGGCTCACAGTATCCCGTGGCAGACAACGCTACAGCTGCCGGACGTGAGAAGAACCGTCGCGTTGAAATCTATATGTATGCAAGTGCCGATATGATTAACGCTGCAAACAACGGAACTTTGAAATAATAAATTCCTGCAGATAACACAACGGAGAACACCCTCGGGCGTTCTCCGTTTCTTTTATTCTATTGCGAAGACTCTTATTCCTGTCTGTTTCTTCTTGTTTTTCTGGTAGTCGTAGAGGGTTTTTCCGTCTTCAATAACCTTTCCCTCGCCCGACGAGGCGTGCAGCAGATGTAACTTCTCTCCTCTCCACAATGCAAAGCCTATGTGCACCACGTCGAGCCCCTCGATATTTGTGACAAGGGCTATTATATCGCCGTCGGCTATAGTGAGGGCACCTCGCCCGCGGTGTAGCTCTTCCTTGGGTATGTACTCTGTTGTAGTTCCGCGAAAGGGCTTTTCCTCTCTCTCAATGAGGGCTACGAGGCTGCTGTCGGCCTTCAGCTGTGGGTACAAGGCTGCGTTTCTGCTCATATAGTGCAGGTTGAGCGGCAGGGGGCGGCTGTGTGTACAGTGTGTCGCCTCGTGTATAATTCCTTTCTTTGCGCTGTCGGCAATCCACCAGCTTATATAGTGCAGACGGCTTGCGTAACCCTTGCGCTCTCCGTTGCGGTAGCGTATGGTTTGCAGGTTGTGGCAGAATTCCTCGAAACTCTTTTCCCCTTCTCTGATTGTTACGACAAGGGCAAGCACCGTCTCCACAAAGGTGGTGCAGTCGAGCTCCCTGCAGTTGATGACAAGCGGCTCGCCGTTGTATGTGTCGAGGGTTCCGCCCTTATATTTCTTGCCGAGGAACTGTCGCGCGACGTGTAGCGCAAGCTCGCCGCTCTTGCGTGTGGGCTGCTCCTTGTTTATAATCTCGGTGACAAAGATGCTGTCGCTCTTCTCGTATATGATATCTTGTGCGGTGAGTGTGGCGGCGCATAGCACAAGGGCTGCAAACATAGCTTTTCTCATAGGTGTTTTGTTAATTATAATGTAAATATAGGTAGAAACGGGTTGTAAATGCAATGTTTGCTTTGATATTTCGTTTTGAATGTAGAAAATATTTGCCGTTTGGGGCAAATGTATTGATATTTCTTGCCAAATGACTATCTTCGCCGAAACAAATATCTGCTTATGAGACGATTTTTTGTGTATATGATATTCCTGCTGTTTGCGGTGGGAACGCAGGCGCAGCAGTTTGCCCGCTCTCTCTCCCCCTCGGTGCGCTCGGTTATGGTGTCTCTCAACGACGACGCTATGCTGCCGCCCGTGCTGCGCTTGGGCAGCGACGATGTACTCTGTTTTTCTTTCGACGAGCTGTCGCACGATTACCATCGTTACACATACAGAGTGGTGCACTGCGATGCGTTGTGGCAGCTGTCGGAACTTTTTGAGATAGACTACATCGACGGGTTCAACGATATGCCTGTGGACGAGTGGGAGAACTCTGTGAATACTACCGTGCTCTATACCACATATTACTTTTCTATTCCCAATGACGATATATCTTTGAAACTGTCGGGTAACTACAAGTTGCAGGTTATCGACGACGAGAGCGATGCACCTGTGGCCGAGTATCGCTTTTCGGTGCTCGACGAGCGCGTGGCATTGAGCGGCTCCGTGAGCGGAAACACAGATATAGACTTCAACGCATCTCACCAGCAGGTGAGCTTCGCTGTGCATCACCCTCGATATAATATCTCCGATCCGCGCAGCGAAGTGAAGGCTGTTATTTGTCGCAATCGCAGTGTGAGTGACTGCGTGACCGATGTTTTGCCTACATACGTCACGGGAGGGGTGCTGCAATATATAAATAATGAGAAACTTATTTTCAAAGGTGGCAACGAGTTTCGTCGTTTCGAACTTACCGATACCGACCGTCTCGGAGAGAATGTGGAGAGCGTGCGCTATGTAGCTCCTCACTACCACTCGACTCTCTACACCGACCGCCCCACGCGCTTCCACTCTAATGTGCGCGACGAGAATGGCCGTTTCTTTGTAAATACTCTCGACGGCTATGGCACCGACACCGAGGCCGACTATATATATGTACATTTCT
This sequence comes from Bacteroidaceae bacterium, assembly GCA_045646965.1. Lineage (GTDB taxonomy): Bacteria > Bacteroidota > Bacteroidia > Bacteroidales > Bacteroidaceae > HGM04593. Next base: position 227,549 of record JAZRLR010000023.1, on the reverse strand, counting down.
CGCTCGATGCTCCGTTTGCAGCGGGTGGCAGCTACTACCTGACAGGAGATTTCTGCGGTAATGTGCCCGACGAGGGGTGCAGGCTTGTCTATGACGAGGAGGCTGCTCTCTATCGCGCCACGGTTTTGCTAAAGATGGGTTTGTATAACTATTCCTATGTGTGGGTGCCCGACACTCCCTCTGCGGCGCAGAACCCCACGGTGGAGGGCGATTTTTATAACACCGACAACGAATACCTTATTTATATTTACCACCGGGAATTTGGTGCCCGTTACGACAAACTTGTCGGGGTGGGGCGTCTCAATTATAAGCTCGAACGTAACTGAAAATAATAAATCCGAATACCTTGTGAGTATTCGGATTTATTATTTCTTGCGCCTTGCGCTATCTCAATCAAAGCTTGTCGATATTCTTTTCAAGCCACATCCAGAAACCTTTTCTCTCAAAGGCAAGCAGGTGTGCCACGCCTTTCAAGACTTTCAAGCCCTTGCCGTTCTTTGTAAGTTGTATTCTTGCATATTTGTAGAAAACAAATGTCGCAAGTATGCTCAATGTAATCACAATGTATAGCTGAACATCTACCGAAGCACTCAATTTATATGAGAGGAACCAAGTGACCACAATCAGGAAGTTGAGTGTGAGGATAGAAACGGTAGTACCTACGTGTGAGAATCCGAGCTCAATGAAAAGGTGGTGCAGGTGTGTCTTGTCGGGGCTGAAAGGAGACTTGCCTCGTATAATTCTCATTGACATCACGCGCAGTGTGTCAAAGACGGGAATTGCCATCACAGAGAGTGTGAAGGGGATGAGGCCAAAGCCGTTGGCGACAAATTCTGCGCTCAAATAGTCGGTGTTTAGTATGCTTATGACAAACATTGACATCATTGTACCGATAACCAATGTGCCGCCGTCTCCGATGAACATACGTGTGCTGTTTCCAAATACGTTGTGGAAGAAGAAGGGCACGATGGCTCCTGCCGCAGATATTGCGAGTATGGTCATTGTGACATTGCCCAGTGCGTAGAACATTATGGCAAAAAGCATAGATGCCATAAAACAGAATCCCGATGAAAGGCCGTTCACGCCATCGATGAGGTTTATGGCGTTTATAATACCCACCGCCGCAAATATGGTGAGCGGAGCGGCTATCCACATCGAAATTGTGTCAATTCCCCACAACCCGCCAAAGTTGTTTATTGCGCTGTTGCTCACATACATAATAAATGCCACTACGGCAATCTCTATGATGAAGCGGATGTTTGGCGTGAGGTCGAGAATGTCGTCTATGGTTCCCGTGTAGAGCATTACAAGCATTGCGGCAGTGAGAATGAACACCTGGGGGCTGTTGAACATAATCTGCGATGAACAGATACCCACCAGAATGCCGAAGAAAACTGCGACTCCTCCCATAACAGGGATGGGCTTGCGTTGCAGTTTGCGTGCGTCGGGGTTATCGACGATGTTCTTGAGAATTGCGATTTTCAAAACTTTGGGGTGTATCCACAAAGTAGAGAAGAATGCTGCCGCAAAGGGTAGCAGAAGATGATAAAATTCGTCAATATTCTTCATAACTATAAATTTAATGCGTGGTGCAGCCACTTGTATATACATACTTTTGCTAATTTGCAAATATAGTCTTTATTTTTATAAAATAACAGATTTTAAGGAAAATATCTGCTTATGATAAGTTTTTTTCTGCTTTTTTGTCTGATTATAAACAAGATGGGGTGAGCTGCGCGATATTATTTAATTAATTTTTACATTCTTTCTTCGTCTTATTTATTTTTTTTCTATCTTCGCATTTGTTGTATTACAAAATGCTATAAGTTATTGTATGAATAATTCGAATCACGTAGTTATAATGGCCGGCGGTATAGGAAGCCGTTTCTGGCCTATGAGCACCACAGAGTGCCCCAAACAATTTATCGATGTCCTTGGTTGCGGCAAGTCGCTCCTGCAGCTCACCGTAGACCGCTTTGGAGATTTGTGCCCCATAGAAAATGTGTGGGTGCTCACATCGGAAAAGTATGCGCCGCTTGTAAAAGAGCAGCTTCCTATGATACCCGACGAGAATATCCTCAAGGAGCCTTGTCGCCGAAACACTGCGCCCTGCATCGCTTATGCGGCGTGGAAGATTAAAAAGAAAGATCCCCGCGCAAATATGGTGGTGACACCCAGCGACCACTTCGTGGCCGACGTGGCAGAGTTTCGTCGTGTAATTGCGTCGTCGCTCAAGTTTGTGGCCGACTCCGACGCAATTCTCACTCTCGGTATCAAGCCCACCCGCCCCGACACGGGCTACGGTTACATTGAGGCTGCTCTCGGCACTGCGTCGCTTGCCAATAAAGAGGTGTTCCGCGTCGATTCTTTCAAGGAGAAACCCGACCTTGAGACCGCAAAGGCTTATATTGCGAAGAATAATTTCTATTGGAATGCGGGTATCTTCATCTGGAATGTTTCGACCATCGTAAGTGCTTTCCGTGTGTACCAGAACCCCATTGCTGACGTGTTTGAGTCGCTCGTTCCTTATTATTTCACTCCCGAGGAGCAGCAGATGGTGAACGAGAAGTTTCCCGAGTGCCGCAATATCTCGGTCGATTATGCAATTATGGAGCGTGCCGACGAGATATTTGTTTTTCCCTCGAACTTTGGCTGGAGCGACCTCGGTACTTGGGTGTCGTTGCATAACCAGGTGGCAAAAGACCTCAACGGCAATGTGTCGCTCGGTGCGTCGGAGACCTCTTTTAGCGAGGCCCGCAACTGCATTGTGAATACACGCAATATGAAGAGTGTTGTGGTGATTGGTGTGGACAACTGCATTGTGTCGGAGAATGACGGCAACCTGCTTGTCTGCCGTATGAGCGAGGAGAATCGCATAAAAGAGTATTCCGATAAGTGATAAAGTATTTGTATAGAATAAAAAAACAGGGCTTCAGCCCTGTTTTTTTATGTCTGTGAGAAACTCCTCGACGCCGATATTTGCGTCATAGGGCTTTTGGAAAAGCTCGAAAAGGATGTTCGATTTCTCATTTAATGCACTCTCTATATAGGGGTGTGTGAGCTCTGTCTCTCCCAGACGGTGCATTGTGTATGCTGTGCAGGCGTCTATGTCGGAGGGCTCGCGGCTTATCTGGCGTGTGTACAGAAGCACGGTCTTTGCGGGCTCCCAGCACTCGTGCCTCATAAGGTGTCGGGCCAGGGCAAAGAGCTCTTCTTCGGCGCTCCAGTCTTTTATGTCTATCACATTCATCTCCTTGAATGTGAGGTTCTCCTTGTCGCGCAGCTCATAGAGAAGATTGTCGCAAAGCAGCAACTGCTTCATATTCTGCGGGTGCATAAGCAGGGCGAGCGAGATGGCGCCCACGGCACTCTCTTTCTCGCCTGTCTTATATAAAAGGATTGCGCGGTTTATGCGTGCAAGCATAGCCTCGATGCTTGCTTCCTCGGCAAGTTCTATGATGTCGTCGAAGATGGAGAGCGCTCCTTCGTTGTCGCCTGTCGCGTAATGGCACAGAGCGATGTAGAAGCGTGGCATTATAGATGCGGGATATTTTTGCGACAATGTCTCGAATACCTCTCTTGCGTGTGTGTAGTCGCGCAGGAAATAGTAGCAGTATCCCTGCATCATACGGGCGTACTCAATCTCTTCGTTTATGGCAACTTCGTATTCGAAGCACTCGAGTGCCTTGCCATATTTGTTGGTCATATAATATATGTGTGCCAACTGCTCCCAGTAGAAAGTAGAGTAGGGCTCGCTGTCGAGCAGGTCGTTGTATATGTCTATCGCATCGCCTATGTACTGTAGCTCTATGAGGCACTCGGCCTTAATCTCCCTGAAACATTTCTCCTGCGGGTACTTCTGCAAGGCATACTCTGTTATCTGCAGGGCGTCCTGGGCAAAGCCGCAGTCGAGCATAAGCTCCAGGGCTTCGCAGGCAAGTTCTTTTGTTATCTGCGGGCGGTTGAGCAGCTCGATGGCTATTTCGCGGGCGTCGCGGTAGTCTTTCATTGCGAGCATAATCTCGGCTTGCAGGAGTTTTGTCTCGTCGTCCTCGGGCTTGTTTATCTCGCTCAATTTGAACATCGCCTGCTCGGGCTCTCCCTTGCCCAAAAGCAACTTGACCTCCATCTTTACAAGTTCCTCGGCGCCGGGGTGCATCTTCTGTGCTTTTTCGAGCACTGACTCGGCGGCGTCGGTCTTGTCCTGATAGAGGTAGTAGGCCAGGATGTCGCTCAATTCGTATATCTCAAAATATGAGCAGGCTTGTGTCTGCTCATATCTCTTTAGAATCTCGCGGAACTCGGGCGATTCAAAATATCCTTTGTTGTCCATCGGGTGTTATTTGCCTTTTATCTTGCTCCAGGTGTCTTTGAGTGACACGGTGCGGTTGAATATGGGCTTTTCGGGGGTTGAATCGGGGTCTATGTTGAAATATCCTATACGCTGGAACTGCAAGTAAGAGAGGGGTTTCTGTGTGGCGAGGAATTTCTCCACATAGCAGCCCTTGCGCACCTCGAGTGAGTTGGGGTTTATCATCTCTTTCATTGCCTCGAGTGCGTCGCAACCCTTCTCCTCTCTGATTGCGGCCATCTCGTCGCGGGGGTTTTCGGCCTTCCACAAACGGTCGTAGAGGCGTACCTCGGCCTCGATGCAGTGAGCACGGCTCACCCAGTGTATGGTGCTCTTTACCTTGCGGTTGGCTTCTTTCTCGCCTGTCTTTGTTTCGGGGATGTATTCGCACAATACCTCGGTTACGTTACCGTCTTCGTCTTTCACGCAGCCGGTGCAGAGTACGATGTAGGCGTTTTTCAGGCGCACCTCACGGCCTTGTGTGAGGCGGAAGTAGTTCTTGGGTGCATCCTCCATAAAGTCGTCGCGCTCAATCCAAAGCTCGCGGCTGAACTCGATGGTGTGTGTGCCTGCGCTTTCGTCCTCGGGGTTGTTTATTGCGGTGAGCTCCTCCACTTTACCCTCGGGGTAGTTTGTGATTGTGAGCTTCACGGGGTTTATAACGGCCGAAACTCGTGTGGCGCGTGAGTTCAAGTCCTCGCGCACTGCGCTCTCGAGCAGGGCGAAGTCGTTGAGTGCGTCGTATGTGGTGTAGCCTATTTTATCCACGAAGTTGCGGATAGACTCGGGTGAGTAACCGCGGCGACGGAATCCGCAGATTGTGGGCATACGGGGGTCGTCCCAGCCGTTTACAAGGCCCTCTTTCACCAAGATGAGCAGGTTGCGTTTGCTCATAAGGGTGTAGTTGAGGTTGAGCTTGTTGAACTCGTACTGACGGGGGCGGTTGTCGTTGAGGTCTTTACCCTCTTTAATCCAGTCTACGAAAAGGTCGTAGAGGGGGCGGTGGGGCACAAACTCAAGTGTGCAGAGTGAGTGTGTAACGCCCTCAAGGTAGTCGCTCTGTCCGTGTGCAAAGTCGTACATAGGGTAGGCTTTCCACGTTGTGCCGGTGCGATGGTGTGCGCTCTTTACCACGCGGTAGATAATGGGGTCGCGGAAGTGCATATTGCTGCTCGCCATATCTATCTTGGCGCGGAGCACCATCTTGCCCTCCTCAATCTCGCCGCTGTTCATCTTCTCGAAGAGTGCGAGGCTCTCCTCGGCGGGACGGTCGCGGTAGGGGCTGTTTGTGCCGGGCTGTGTGGGGGTGCCTTTCTGCGCGGCAATCTGCTCTGCGCTCTGCTCGTCGATATAGGCCTTGCCCTCTTTTATAAGGCGCACGGCGAAATCCCACAACTGGGGGAAATAGTCCGATGCGTAATATACGTTGGCCCACTCAAAGCCGAGCCATTTGATATCTTCCATAATTGCGTCTACATACTCCACGTCCTCTTTTGTGGGGTTTGTGTCGTCGAAACGCAGGTTGCATATACCGTTGTATTTCTGCGCCATACCAAAGTCCATACATATAGCCTTGGCGTGACCTATGTGCAGGTAGCCGTTGGGCTCGGGCGGGAAACGTGTCTGCACTTTTCCTCCGTTTTTACCCTCGGCAAGGTCGTTTATTATCTCCTGCTCGATAAAACTGACGCTCTTCTTCTCGTTTTTTTCAGTTTCGTTAATCTCGGTCATATTCTTTATTTTTTATTCGTTTTATTTCTTGGGGTACTCTGTGTGGCAGAGCCTTTCAATACAATTTACAAAAATAGCACAAAAAAATTGAATTTCGGGATATTGCGCGTGCTATTAATAAAAAAGAGAGGAAAATATTCCCTCGTCGAATAAATAGCGTGCCTCCGATGCACAAGAATGGCAAATATTTTCGTTTTTCGGAGTTTAATTAGTATCTTCGCACTTTAAATATATTGTAAATATAAACCTTAAACATATAACTATGAAGAGTGACATCGAGATAGCTCACGAAACCGAGCTACAACGTATTGAGTATGTGGCTGCACAGATGGGTATCGCAGCCGACGAGCTTGAACACTATGGCAAATATATTGCTAAACTTCCTCTGCACCTCATAGGTGAGCAGAAGGGTAAGCTTATCCTTGTTACAGCCATTACTGCAACCCGTGCAGGTATCGGTAAGACAACTGTATCTATCGGTCTTGCGCTCGGTCTTAACAAAATTGGTAAAAAAGCGGTTGTCGCTCTTCGTGAGCCCTCGCTTGGCCCCTGCTTCGGAATGAAGGGCGGTGCTGCCGGCGGCGGTTATGCGCAGGTGCTTCCTATGGAGAAGATTAACCTCCACTTTACAGGTGACTTCCACGCCATTACATCGGCTCACAATATGATTGCGGCTCTGCTCGACAACTATCTCTATCAGCACGCAAAAGAGGGCTTCGGTCTCAAAGAGATTCTGTGGCGTCGTGTGCTCGACGTGAACGACCGCTCTTTGCGCTCAATTATCACAGGTGTGGGCCCCGCTACAAACGGTCTTGTGGAGCAGGCGGGCTTCGACATCACTCCCGCATCGGAACTTATGGCAATTCTCTGCCTTGCATCTGACGAGAACGACCTGCGTCGTCGCATCGAGAATATCCTCTTGGGTTATACCTATTCGGGCGAGCCTTTCACCGTGAAGGAGCTCGGCATTGCCGGTTCTATTATGGTTCTGCTGAAAGATGCAATACAGCCCAACCTCGTACAGACCACAGAGAACACTCCCGCTGTGGTTCACGGCGGTCCTTTCGCAAATATCGCGCACGGATGTAACTCACAGCTTGCCACAAAGATGGCTCTTGCACACAGCGAGTACACAATCACAGAGGCAGGTTTCGGTGCCGACCTCGGTGCAGAGAAATTCTACAATATCCTCTGTCGCAAGAGCGGCTTGCAGCCCGACGCCACAATTATCGTGGCCACAGCACAGGGACTCAAGATGCACGGTGGAGTGGAGCTCGACAAAATCAAAGAGCCCGATATGGACGGCTTGCGCAACGGTCTTGCCAACCTCGACCGTCACGTTGCCAACCTGCAATCGTTCGGTCAGTCGGTTATCGTGGTGTTCAACCGCTTTGCCACCGACACCGACGAGGAGATGGCTCTGCTGCGTGCACACGTTGAGCAGGAACTCGGCCTTCCCTTTGTAATAAACAACGCCTTTGCACAGGGTGGCGAGGGTGCCGTGGAGATGGCGCAGATAGTTGTGGATACCATAGCAAACAACCCCTCGAAGAAACTCGAGTTCACATACAGCGACGAGGACAGCCTGATGACAAAGATAGAGAAGGTTGCAAAGAATATCTATGGAGCAGCCTCTGTAACATTTGCCAAGCCCGCTGCCGACCGCATAAAACTTGCCGAGAAACTTGGTATGACATCGTTCCCCGTCTGCATTGCAAAGACGCAGTTCTCTTTCAGCGCCGACGCAAAACTCTACGGTGCCGCCAAGGGCTTCAACTTGCAGATTCGTGACGTGGTGCTCAACGCAGGTGCCGAGATGATTGTGGCAATTGCAGGCGACATCATTCGTATGCCTGGTTTGCCTCGCGACCCGCAGGCCAACCACATCGACTATGTGAACGGTGAGATTGTAGGATTAAGCTGATACATCGCTTAAATGGCTCAACCGCTTGCAGAACGTTTGCGTCCCACCGACTTCAGTACCTATGTGGGGCAGCAGCACCTCGTTGGAGAGGGTGCTGTGCTGCGTCGTATGATAGACTCGGGGCGCATACTATCGTTCATTATGTGGGGCCCTCCCGGCACGGGAAAAACCACAATCGCAAGAATCATAGCAAACAAGCTGAACCGCCCTTTCTACACTCTTAACGCTGTGTCGTCGGGAGTGAAGGAGGTGCGCGAGGTCATAGACAAGGCAAAGCACTCGCCGCTCTTTTCGGGCGGCGGTGCCATCCTTTTCATCGACGAGATTCACCGTTTCAACAAGTCGCAGCAGGATTCTCTGCTCAGCGCGGTGGAGACGGGTGTGGTAACCCTCATAGGTGCTACCACCGAGAATCCCTCGTTCGAGGTCATACGTCCTTTGCTGTCGCGCTGCCAGCTCTATGTGCTCAAGTCGCTCGAGAAAGAGGACCTTCTCTCGCTGCTCAACTACGCCATAACAACCGACTCTGTGCTCAAGGAGAGGGGTGTGGAACTGTGCGAGACCGATGCTATGATGCGCTACAGCGGCGGCGATGCTCGCAAACTTCTCAATATTCTGGAACTTGTGGTGGAGGCTGATTGCGACTCCCCCGTCGTTATAACCGACGACAAGGTGGTGCAGTGCCTGCAGCAGAGCCCTCTCGCATACGACAAAGAGGGTGAGATGCACTACGATATAATATCGGCTTTCATAAAATCGATACGCGGCAGTGACCCCGACGCGGCGCTCTATTGGCTTGCGCGTATGATTGAGGGCGGCGAGGCACCCGAATTCATTGCCCGTCGTCTCATAATCTCCGCCGCCGAGGATATAGGCCTTGCCAATCCCAACGCCCTGCTGCTTGCCAACGCTGCCTTCGATGCGGTGATGAAGATAGGCTGGCCCGAGGGGCGCATTCCCCTTGCCGAGGCTACCGTGTATCTTGCCACATCGCCCAAGAGCAATTCGGCCTATATGGGTATAAACAGCGCGCTGGAGAGGGTGCGTGAGACGGGTAATCTGCCCGTGCCGTTGCATCTGCGCAACGCTCCCACACAGCTTATGAAGCAGCTGGGCTATTCCGACGGGTATAAATACTCGCACAACTATCCCGGCCACTTTGTGAAGCAGCAGTTCCTCCCCGACGAGGGCAGGAATTTCTCCTTTTATATACCTGCCGACAACGCCGCCGAGCAAAAGACAAAGGCTTGGATGAACCAGTGCTGGGGCGACGAGCGCGGGTTCACAAAATAGTGAGCACCTCCCGTGCGACAGAAATAATTTAGGCGACCACACGCGTGGTCGCCTAAATCTTTTTTACGTTATGACTAAATGGGGGTTAAGAGCGTTGTATCTTGAAACTTACCGCAATGGTAACGGTTGAACGCACGGCCTTGCCTTCTTCCATCGCGGGGCTCCACAGGCCTGCTGTGTTTTTAAGTGCTTCCAGAGCTACTTCGTCAATATCGGCATTGCCACAGCTGTTTTTTACTTTTGCTTTGGTAATTGTGCCGTTTTTCTCAACATTGAATTCCAGGATTGTTTTGCCCTCGGCGAAGCCGCTTTTCTTTATAACCTCGTGGTTGCTGATTTTAAACGACAACATATCGCCGGTGAAAACAGCGGCTCTGTTGTATCCCTCTGTCGAGGTGTATAGTTGTGCATTTTCCAGCTCTACGCGGTCTTTGCCTGTGTCGGTGTGCAGCGTTGCATCTGTGTGAGATGGGGTAACCTGGGTGTTGAACGAATAAATCCTCTTTAGCGACTCGTTTCTCAACGCCTCTTCATACACCGTCAGTGCATCTTGTGCTTTTTGTTTTAACTCATCGAGCGAGGGCTTGGGTAATTCACCCTCGTGGGTTGTGCGTTTTTTCAGCTCGATGACTATTGCGCCGTTCTTTCCTTTCTCGCCATAGAGTGAAACAGCCTCTTTTTCCTGTAGTGTGGTGATGCTTTCAATATCCTCGGGTCTGAAGTTACTCAAGATGCCTGCGTCACCCTCGTATATGGCGCCGTTTATCACAAGCAGGGGGCTGTCGCTGTTTATAACTTGCTCGCTGTCATCTTCTGCGCCTATGATGATTGCGGGTACCTCTTTTTTATTGGGGCTTAATCTGAAACTTATGGGCAGCGTCTGTTTCACGTTTACCGCCTCGCCGTGCATAGTGCCGGGTTTCCAGGCGGGCATTGAGCTCACCACGCGCACGGCCTCTTTGTCGAGATGCTCGTTGCCGCTGCTTCTCACAACCTTTACATCGCTTATGCTACCGTCTTTATTTACGGTAAACTGCACTATGCACCTACCCTCGGCCAGAATATCGCGTGCCTCTTGAGGGTAAATTATTGTTTTGCTCAAGTGCTTCATAAGGGCACTCATACCGCCGGGGAACTCGGGCTGTTGCTCCACCACTTGAAACACCTCTTGGTCGTTTTTTGCAGTGTGGGTGGTGTCGGCGGGTAGGGCTTTGCTTGCGATGGGTGTCGCAGGCAGCTCTCGGGTGATTTCGGCGGCAGGGGAAATATACTCCTTACTCTGCTTGCCGTTTGTCAAAAAATTAGTAACTTTGCCGTCGCTTGGTTGCTCGATGGCGTTTGCGTTCTCGGGCTGCGAAAAGAGCAGCGCGGCAATGGTTGCCGCAGGGACGATGTACAAAGCTTTTGCACATCTCCAGCCTTTAGATTTTTCTTTACACATCATAGTGATACGTTTGGTTAAACTGTGATTAAAGCTGTTGGCAATAGAGTAGAGCCTTGCGCCAACGGCTTTTTTTATTATTAATTGCTGATATTCGCGTGCAGGGGTGCCGCTTGATATAACGGCTGTGTCGGCCTCAAATTCGTGTATCTCCTTTATCATTTTCTTTGCGCCCCACGCTGCGGGGTTGAACCATTGCAGTGCTAATACAATTTCCATAAAGGCTATGTCGAGCGAGTGCAGGGCGCGGGCGTGAGCTGTCTCGTGTGTTATTATGGCAGCAGCCTCGCTGCCTCTCTCATTTTTGCTTATAACCACCCAATGCATCCAGCTAAAGGGTGTTATATCCTCGTCGGATATACGCAGGGAGATATTTCGACAGGCGCAAGGGTGCGAGTCGGCCTTCCTGGTTCTTGCTATAATTTTTATCACGCCTGTGTACATTATGCACATTCGCACAATCATAACCGCAATACCTATGAAATATATTATCGCAAAGACATCGGTGAGCTCTATGCTTTCGCTTGTGGCAACGGCGGGCACGCTTTCAATGAGTTCCTGCATATCCGTTACAGGTCTCTCTACTACGGTGGTGGGGGCTTCTTCCCTTGCAAAGAGCTTGCCCAGCGGCGATTCTATGCCCAGGTTTACTGCGGGTAGCAGCAGCGAGAGCGCAATGGTGGAGAGCAGTACCACGCGGTTTATGCGATGAAATGTTTCGTTTCGCATAAAAAGTGCAAACAGCGCCACAAAGGCGACGAGCACTATGCCCGATTTTGCCAGATATATCATAAATGGTTCCATAGTCTCTTTTATTTCTCGCCTTTTACTTTTTCAAGTAGCGCCTTGAGCTCTTCGGGCGAGATTTTCTCGTCCTCCACAAGTGATGAAACTGCGTTGAGGTAGGAGTTCTTAAAATAGTTGCTCACAACCTCGCGCAACGACCTCTTGCCGTGCTCGCTGCGGCTTATGGCTGCGTGGTAACGGTAGGTGTTGCCATAGGCGGTGTGTGCAAGATAGCCTTTCTCCTCGAGCCCGCGCACAATGGTAGACAGTGTGTTTATGTGGGGCTTCGGCTCGTCGAAAAAGGGTATAAGCTCCTTTACATAGAGCGCTTCGTTTTTCCAGAAGATATTCATAATCTCCTCTTCTCTTTTGGTGAGTCCTTTCTTCATTTTTTTAAACTATATTTTTTAGTTGATTGCAAAGAACTATAAATTTTAGTTGGTAAACTAATTTTTATAGTTAATAAAGGTTAAGAGGAGGCTAAATGTTCTTTCCGTGCGTCGTGAATGACGGCGCGGTATTTAAAATATGGCTTTTATTCCGCTGATAATCATTAGAATACAAACTATGGTCTTGAGCTTCTCGCGGCTTATCTTTTTAAAACACCACGCGCCTATGAAGGAGCCTATGAGGATGCCGCCGATGCCTATCGCCCAAAATGTGAGTGTGTGGTGCGTGAAGAATCCTGCGCGTGCGCGAAAGAGGGTATAGAATATGTTAAAGACCACCGACAGCGCCTGCATCGTGGCCATATACTGCATTTTGTCTTTTATGGCGCCTATGCAGTAGAGCACGACGGGTGGCCCCGGCATTGCAAACATTCCGCCCATAATGCCGCTTGCCGTGCCTATGAGGGCACGCGCGGTGTTTGTGTCGAGCAGCAGGGATATTTTTTTCTCCCAAAAGAGGAAGTAGAGTGACACGGCCACAAGAGCCACGCCCAGGCAGCGCTTCATAGCTTCGTTGCCAAGCGTTGCCATAAATTCTATGGCAAAGAACGATACTATAATATTAAAGAGGATAATGAGAACCACGCTGCGCCATTGTATAGCCTTCCAATGGCGCAGCGTGATGAAGAGTGCCGTGGTGCCCGCAAGGAGCCCCGACAGCGTAACCGACTCGCCATAGGTGGGGAGAATAAATGGGAAAAACATCATCACAAATATTCCAAAGCCGAAGCCGCTCGCTCGCTGTATGAAGCTGGCGGCTATGGTAAGCAGGAATATAAGTGCGTGGCTTGTAAGCATTTCTCTTAAATTGAAAATAAGGTTGCCGTGTGGCAACCTTATGAAGATAGTGTGATGTTTTTACAGGTTCTCGATGATTCGTTTCAGCACCACGGTGGCCGAAATCTCGCGGTTTGCAGCCTCGGGGATGACAAGCGAGCGGGGGCTTTCGATTACATCGTCGGTCACAATCATATTGCGGCGCACGGGCAAGCAGTGCATAAAGTGTGCGTTGTTTGTCACTGCCATCTGACGCTCGCTCACTGTCCAGCTGCGGTCGGTGCATAGTACCTTGCCGTAGTTGTCGCCTGTGTAGGCTGCCCAGTTCTTTGCATACACAAAGTCGGCTCCCTCGAAGGCTTTCATCTGGTCATACTCCACACGGGCGTTGCCCACAAAGGCGGGGTCGAGCTCGTATCCCTTGGGGTGGGTTATTACAAAATCGTAGTCGGCAGCGTTCATCCACTCGGCAAAGGAGTTGGGAACGGCCTGCGGCAGAGCCTTGGGGTGGGGTGCCCAGGTGAGAACTACCTTGGGACGCTCTTTGGTCTTGTGCTCCTCAATGGTAATGAGGTCGGCAAAGCTTTGCAGGGGGTGACGGGTTGCGGCCTCCATAGAAAAGACGGGGCGGCCCGAATATTTGATGAACTGGTTTATTATAACCTCGTTGTAGTCGTCGGCTTTGTTCTCGAAGCGGGCAAAAGAGCGCACGCCTATCACGTCGCAGTAACTGCCCATCACGGGGATTGCCTCGAGGATGTGCTCGGGCTTGTCGCCGTCCATAATAACGCCGCGCTCTGTCTCCAGTTTCCACGCTCCTTGGTTTATATCGAGTACAATCACGTTCATTCCAAGGTTGAGTGCTGCTTTCTGTGTGCTCAAACGTGTGCGCAGGCTCGAATTGAAGAATACCATCATAAGGGTTTTGTTCTTTCCGAGCTCGCAATATTTAAAGCGGTCGGCTTTTATCTCGAGTGCCTCTTTTACGGCGCTTTTAAGGTCGCCTATGTCGTTTACTGTAAGAAAATTTCTCATTTTTATCTGTCTTTTATTTATTGCGTTGCGAATATAATACTATTTCTCTACTTCTCCCGCTGTTTCCTTTTTTTTGTTTCTCAACCACCATCGCCAATCGTTGAAATCGTGTCGAAGTATGATGCCTGCGCCCTGTGTGGTGAGGGTGGTCTCGCTGAAATAGCGGTCGTTGGTTTTGTTGTAGGCCTTGAGGCTCACGTGCCCGTTCTTGTCGAGAATCCACTGCACCTCGAAGTCTCCCACAAAGTTGGTGTTTGCCATAGGGTTCTCGCGGTAGCCGAAGTTTCCGTTTATGAGCAGGCGGTTGTCGAGGAGGCGTCCTTCGAGAATACCCTCTACCTCCATATTGCTCCAGCCTCTTTCGTTGCTGCTGAAGTTACCCGATATGTTCCAGTTTTTATTGTCGATTATCTGCGAGAGCATATTGCTCAACTGGCCCGAAATGGTGTTTGAGATGAGCGACTCCACGGCCGACGAGCTTTGTGTGTTGCTGTCGATGTTGCGGTAGTAGTCGTATGTGTAGAACTTGCCTATTCCGAGCAGGTATATAAACTGCATATTCTTCTGCTCGGGGGTGTTTACGGCTGTGGCGAGCAGCTCGCGCTCCTCCTCGTTGCCGTCGGGCAGCTCTATGTCGAACGCGAGTTGCGGCGATTCCAGCTTGCCGCTTATGTCCATAAGGCAGTTTACTCTCACACTCTTGTGTCTCTCGGTTTCGGGGTCGAGGTCGCTCAACGAGGCGCCTGTCACAAGGTATTTGGTCTTGAGGTTGAGGTCGGCGGCAAAGGGGTCGCCGTTGAATGTGAGGGTACTTCCTTTTATTATATCGAACTCCTTGGGGAAGATGTCCTGCATTGTGAACTTGTATGTGCCGCGCTCAAGGTCGAGGCGTCCTTTCATACTGAAGCCTTCTTTCTCGTCGTAAATGGCTGTTATGGGGCCGTTGCCATAGAAGTCGATGTAGTCGCCTGTCTTGAGGTTTGTGAAGACCTTCAACTGAAAGTCGGGGGTTATGTCGAGCATAAACTCCAGGTTGAGGCGGCTCAAGAGGCTCTTTTGCTTCTTTTCTTCTTTCTTGTATCTCCTGTTCAGCCTTAAATTGTGTGCGCTCTGAAAGGCTTTGCTGTTGTCGGTGAAGGTGATGAAGTTGCTGTTTGTCACGTTACCTGTGCTGCTTGCGTTGTATACAAACGATGAGCCTTCGTCGCTGCGCACCTTGGCGTGCAGAAAGACTCCGCGATTGTCGGCGGTGAGGTTTACCGTTCCCGTGGCATAGGCTGTGCCGTAGAAGGGCAACTGCTCACCGAAGCCCTCGGAGTGGTAGGCGAGGATGTTGTCGGCCTCTATGTTCAGGTTACAGGTGAAGTCGCTCAGGCAGTTGTGATCGACGCTGCCTGTGAGGTAGCCTTTGTTTTTCTTGCCGTCGGTGAGGAGCAGGTTCTTGAAGGCTATTTTGTTGTATGACATATAGACGGTGTCGCCGGGTATTTCGTAGGTGGTGTTTGTGGGCACGAGTTTCATCTTGCCCACGGCCTTGACGTTTCCTATGAGGTTGGGGTCGCCCAGCTTGCCCGCAACCCACACGTCGCCCGTGCCGTGCGCATCGATGTCGGTGAGTATGCCCTCGAGCATACTGTTGAGGAAGGCGAGCCTTGTTCTGTCGGCATCGATATGCAGGTTTATGGTGTCGTTGGCGGGGGAGATGATTCCGCTTATCACGGTGTGTGCGTCGTCTACGTCATATACGTCGCCGTGTATGAATATGGCTTTCTGCTCCTCGTCCCACGTTCCTCTGAAGTCGAGCTCGCCCAAGAGGCCCTTCTCGAACGAGAATTTCTTTACGTTGAGTGCGCTGCTGAACTGCGGGCTGTCGAGAAGACGTGAGAGGGTGACGTCGCCTGTGGCGTCACCTCCAAATTCCACCGAGTGAAAGTTCACAAGGTCGAAGATGGTCTCCATATTTATGTCGTTGAGGCTTATAGCCAGAATATCCTCGTCGCTGTTACCAATGTCGCCGTCTATCTTTATCCACTGGCGGTTGCTGTTGAGGTGTAGGTTGCTCACGGTGAAGCGGTTGCCGTTGCCTGTCACGCGGCAGGGGGATAGGTGCCACAGGTTGTTGTAGTAGATGATTTCGTTGGGTTTTATGCCGGCGTCGAAGAGGAGGGTGCCGTCGCTCTTTTTGTCGAGGGCTACATCGAACTCAAACGTGCCTTTGTTTACGGGGGTTGTGTTTCTTGTCCAGAAAATTCTGTTTTTTATGGTGTTGCAGCTTGCTGTAGAGTTTATCTCTATTGTCATATCCTTGTCGGGGTTGTCGTAGAGGATATTGTTTTTCACTACCTGCGGTATCTTTACCGAGGCGTCGAAGTTTATCTTTTCGCTGTTTGCAACGCCGGTGAAGTCGATGTTACGGTATTTGTCGCCATTTATGTCGGCGTTGTTCAGCTTGGCGTCTATGTAGAGGAATTTGCGGTTGTCGTCGCAGCTGCCCACGATGCTCGACCTCTCGTTTATGGTCACAGGCAGCCCGAATATGCTGCTGAAGTTGTAGGTGTCTTTTATGTCGAATTTGAAGCTGTACTCGTTACTGCGGGCGCGTGGTGCTCTGCCGTCGGTGAGGGCGGGCAGGTGGTTGTAGATTATTTTGTTGAATGTGCCGAGCAGGCTGCTGTAATTGAAGTGTCCCGCGATGTTTGCATCGAGGAAGTCGGAGTTGAGAATGAGATAGCGTGTGTCGGACAGGTTATTGTCGTTGAGGTGTATTGTGCGTATATACTTCTCTTCGTCGGGGGTGATGTGGGCGATATTGTATATGCGGGCGTCGAGGAGTGTCCGGTTGTCGCTTTTTATGGTGTAGCTGCCCTCCATAGTAGCCGACAGGGTTCCCTCGCTGTTGCTTATGTGCAGTTCCATAGGTTTCACAGAGTCTATCTTGGCACGTAGCTCGAATTCTTTCTCCTTGTCGCTTGTGTAGCTGAAGGTTATCTCGCCTGTGGCATTTGTGTCGCGGCACTCTATGGTGGCTATCTTGCTCTCGCTGCTGTGGCTGGCCGTAATCTCGATAGGGGAGTATTCGTAGCCTTTGTATTTGAGTTTCTTCACCGTTGCTACAATTACGCCTTGTGGCTCTTGTGCCTTGCAATCGCCTTGCAGCGTTATGTCTGCATCGCTTGTGCCTATGTTCTTGTCTTGCAGAATGGCGCCCCAGTTAATATCGTGTGCCTGAAGGATGGCGCTGTAATTGAGGCTTTTGTCCATAGTGCCCTTCACCGTCACATTGCCGCTCGGGCTGTATATGTCGATGTCGCCTTTTATGTTGTTTTTTGTGGTGTGTGCCTGTGCCGACACTCTTATGTCGCCGAGTCTTTTGAGTATGTCGAGCTTGCGGGTGCTGTCGCTCACTATTCTTTGCAGGTGGGCGACGGCGTCTTTTTTTATCTTTCCGCCGGGGATTGTCAATTTAATCTTACGGGCGTTGCTGTCGAGGGCGTCGGTGATGAGTGCTTCAGCACCGATGGCGATGCTTTTGTCGCTTGTACCCACGGTGATGTCGGTGTCTACGAGTTTTTCATTGCCCTTAACCGCGACGCTCACATTTACCGTTGGCAGCGAGCCTGCAAGTGTGGGCAGGATAAACGAGAAATCGGAGGGGGTGATTTTATTGCCGTTTATCTCGCCTTTTATGGTAAATTTCTTCTTGCCCTGCGATGCTATGGCAAGTTTTTTTGCTTTCAGGGTGCTGTGGGGCAGCTCTATGGAGAGCTTCTCTATGGTGGCATTGCCGTGCGATGCGTTTACTCTGGCGGTGAAGCGTTGCAGATGCAGTCCCGAGGCCTCCTTGCCCGAGATTGAACGTATGTAGAGACTCAAGGTGTCGCTGTTGAGCTGCTTGAGCGAAAGATTGCAGTTTATGTCGTGGAGTGTAATGTGTGAAGGGTCAATGGGTACCGCGCCGCTCTCGCCCTTGCCTATGTCGTAGCGCAGCGAGCCGTCGTAGATTTGTATGAGGTTTATTCTTATGTCGGGCAGCTGGCTTTCTTTCTTGCTGTCGTCGCCTGCAAATTTGTCGAGCAGGGGCTGTATGTTGAGCGGGCTCTCCGGGGTGTCGCGGTACAGGGCGATGGCGGGCGAGCCTACCATAAGGGTGTTTACTTTTATGTCTCCTTTGAGAAGCGCGGCAGGGGAGATGTGTGCCGTAATTTTAGGGATGTTTATTGCGGTGTCGCCGCGCTCGTCTTTGTAGATAATCTCTTTGAGCACAATCTTGTTGAGGTGGTGCACCCTGATGCTTCCCACGCTCAATGGCAACGAGGCTTTCTTCTGTATCGCATAGGTCACAAGGTTGGCCACCCGATGCTGTGCAGCGTCGAGGCGAAACAATAGCGAGAGCGCGTATATGATGGCCAAAGCTATTGTAAGCGTTACAAATATGTGTTTTAAAAACTTTATGGTTCCCCTGGTTAAATAGTTTGTCGTTGCATTGTCTCTTTCATCTGCAAATTTATATAGAAATTCTTGTTATTTGCCCCTTGTTATGTTAAAAAATATGCGATGAAAAGAATAAATTTGATATTTTCTGCAAGAGCACAGACTTTTGCCTGCGGCGGGCTTTTTGCCCGGTGGCTTTGTTTAAAATGGGGAATATTTTCTGTGTGCCGTAAAACCATTTGCTTTTGCCGTCGCTTTTTTGTACTTTTGCACGTTAATTATATCTAATTGTTTATATTAAATTCTATATGGTAATAACTATCGCGGTTTTGTTGCTGTCGGTGATTTTCTTCATAAGTGGAAAACTTCGTTCCGACATCGTGGCTCTTTGTGCCCTTGTGACTCTTGTCGTGTCGGGTGTGCTGACACCCGATGAGGCTCTTTCGGGCTTCTCGAGCACTGTAATCATTATGATGGTGGGGCTCTTTGTGGTAGGCGGTGCCATCTTTCAGACCGGTCTTGCCAAGATGATAAGCTCGAAGCTGATGAAATTTGCAGGTAACAGCGAAATGAAACTTTTTGTGCTTGTTATGGCTGTAACCTCGCTTATGGGTGCTTTTGTGAGCAATACGGGCACCGTGGCCATTATGATACCCATTGTGGTGAGTATGGCAATGAGTGTGAAGATGAATCCCAGCCGCCTGCTTATGCCTTTGGCTTTTGCAAGCAGTATGAGCGGTATGATGACGCTTATCGGTACGCCGCCCAACCTTGTGATAAACGACGAGCTTGTCTCTAACGGTTTTCCGGGGCTCGGTTTCTTCACTTTTCTGCCCGTGGGAATTATCTGTGCCGTGGTGGGAACGTTGCTTCTCATCCCTTTGAGCAAGAAATTTCTCTCGAAGCCCGGTGCGTTGAGCGCGGCAAGCGCAAGCAGTGGCAAATCGCTGAAAACCCTCGTTGCAGAGTATGGTATATCGGGAAATCTCTATCGTCTGCAGGTGATGGGCTCTTCTCTTGTGCAGGGCAAGATGATTGGTGAACTCGATATTCGCAAGAAATATGGCCTGAATATCATCGAGCTGCGCCACATAGTGCGCGGGCAGCACAGAATCCTAAAGAATGTAGTGCAGCA
Source organism: Bacteroidaceae bacterium (assembly GCA_045646965.1). GTDB lineage: Bacteria > Bacteroidota > Bacteroidia > Bacteroidales > Bacteroidaceae > HGM04593. Next base: position 208,196 of record JAZRLR010000023.1, on the reverse strand, counting down.
GGCCGTGGATTCGGACACTGTGCTGCGTGTCGATGACATACTTTATGTGTCGGGTAACGTGGACATTGTAAAGGTTTTTGCCGAGAAATATAAACTGCTGATTCTCAACGACAGCGTGGAGACAAAGGACAAGTCGCTCGATTTCTACAATATCGGCGTTGCCGAGATTGTGCTTCTCTCCACCTCTACTATGGTAAATAAAACTATCAGGGAGGTGGGCTTCCGCAGCAAGTACAATGTGAGTGTTCTGGGTATTTGTCGCAAGAAGAAATATATTCTGCAAGGCATTGCCGACGAGACCATACACAGTGGCGATGTGCTGCTTGTGCAGGGTGCGTGGGATAATATCGCTGCGCTCGAGAAGGAGAGCAACGAGTGGATTGTGCTCGGCCGTCCTCTGGAGGAGGCTGCAAAGGTCACCCTCGACTACAAGGCTCCCGTGGCGGCTATTATAATGCTTGCAATGATTGCGGTGATGGTCTTCGACTTCATCCCCATTGCGCCTGTAACTGCGGTGATGATTGCGGGGCTTCTTATGGTGCTCACGGGCTGTTTCAGGAATGTGGAGGCGGCCTACAAAACAATAAACTGGGAGAGCATTGTGCTTATCGCAGCTATGATGCCTATGTCGGTAGCCCTGCAGAAGACGGGCGTGTCGGCGTGGATTTCGAACTCTCTTGTGAGCGGTCTCGGAGAATATGGCCCGCTGGCTCTTATGGCGGGTATATACTTTACAACTTCGTTTATGACGATGTTTATAAGTAATACGGCTACGGCGGTGCTTCTTGCGCCCATTGCTATGAGCAGTGCCCTGCAGATAGGTGTGAGCCCCGTGCCTTTCCTCTTTGCCGTGACACTTGGAGCGAGCCTCTGCTTTGCGTCGCCTTTCTCTACACCGCCCAACGCTCTTGTAATGCCTGCGGGACAATACACTTTTATGGATTATGTGAAGGTGGGCTTGCCATTGCAGATTATTCTGGGTGTTGTGATGATATTTGTGCTGCCCCTTCTCTTCCCTTTCTAAAAAATTCTGCCAAAATTGCATAAAATAGATAATAAATAAGTAATTTTGTCAGCAAATAAAGAGCCGGAGATTTTATTATGGAGATAACCGAGATTCAGAGAGTGAAGCAGCAGTTTGGCATCATAGGAAACAATGCCGAGCTTTTGCGTGCCATAGATACAGCTGTGCAGGTGGCACACACCGACCTCACCGTGCTCATCACGGGAGAGAGCGGCGTGGGTAAGGAGTATTTCCCGCAGATAATTCACACAAACAGTGTGCGCAAGCACGGTAAGTATTTTGCCGTGAACTGTGGCGCCATACCCGAGGGTACCATCGATTCGGAACTTTTCGGTCACGTAAAAGGTGCCTTTACCGACGCCGTGAGCGAGCGCAAGGGATACTTCAGCGAGGCCGACGGCGGAACCATCTTCCTTGACGAGGTGGGCGAGCTGCCTCTCTCTACACAGGCGCGCTTGCTGCGTGTGCTCGAAAACGGCGAGTTTATGCGTGTGGGCTCTTCAAAGGTGGAAAAGACTAATGTGCGCATTGTGTGTGCCACAAATGTGAATCTGCCCGAGGCGATAAGCAACGGCCGTTTTCGCGAGGATTTGTACTATCGTTTGAGCACGGTGCCCATAAAAGTGCCCCCCTTGCGCAGCCGTGGAGAGGATGTGCTGCTGCTCTTCAAGAAGTTTACAATGGATTTTGCGGCGAAATACAATATCCCCCGTATAGAGCTCGACGACAACGCCAAGCGTGCGCTGCTTGCCTATTCGTGGCCCGGAAACATACGTCAGTTGAAGAATGTGGCCGAGCAGGTTTCTATCCTGGAACTCGACCGCAAACTGACGGGTGAGGTTATGATGCACTATCTGCCCGAGCTTCCCAAGAATAATCTGCCGGCTCTGCTCGGAGGTGCCGCAGGTGGCAATGGCAAAACCTTTGAGAGCGAGCGCGAGATTCTCTACAGCGTGCTCTTTGATATGCGCCGCGATATCACTGAACTGAAAAAACAGATTGAGGGGCTGCGTGCATCGCGCCAGAACAACGACGACGATGTGAGGCTCTACACCGAGGCCGAGGAGGTTGTGCCCGTGGTGCATCACGCGCTGCCCACAGCAACTATACAACTGCCCCCCGCGACCACTCTGCACCACGAGGTAGAGGAGTATGTCGAGGAGGCTCTCTCGCTCGAAGATATGGAGAAAAAAGCTATAAGAACAGCCCTTGAACGCCACCGCGGACGTCGTCGCGATGCAGCCAAGGAACTGAATATTTCAGAAAGAACACTTTACCGTAAAATAAAAGAATATGGCATTGAATAATAAGAAAAAGTCGTGGCTTCCCTTGCTGCTTGCTTTTCTTCTCGTCGGCTGCACGGTGAGCTATAAATTCACGGGTGCGTCGATAGATTACTCTATTGTAAAAACAATTTCGTTGGAGACCTTCCAGAACCGCGCTGTATATCAGTGGGGCCCTATGGCTACAATGCTCAACGAAAAGTTGAGCGATGTCTTCATACAGCAGACAAAGCTCACACAGATACCCCGTGGCGGCGACTTGCAGCTCGCGGGAGAGATTGTCTCGTATGACCAGGTAAACAAGTCTATTTCGTCGGACGGCTACTCGGCTATGGTGCAGTTGAAGATGACGGTCAATGTGCGTTTTACAAATAACAAAAACCACAACGAAGACTTCGAGCGCCGCTTCTCGGCAACGAGGGACTTCGACTCGTCGCAGTCGCTCGACAGCGTTCAGGAGGAGCTTGTGACACAGATGATTGCCGAAATTGTAGACGCAATATTCAACGCTGCCGTGGCTAACTGGTAAGAGATGGATTCTTTGGCTCTTTACATATCGCACCCCGAAAGACTCAACCGCGACACGCTGTATGAGCTGCGTATGCTCGTGGCAAAATATCCCACCTTCGACGTGGCACGCCTTCTTATGCTCAAGAATCTCTACATCCTGCACGATGTGGAGCTGGGCAAGGAGATGCGCAGGGCTGCTTTGTACCTAAAGAACCGCTGGCCGCTGTTTGAGCTCATTGAGGGTTATGGCACCGCCGCGGTGGAAAACGTGCCCGACGACGTTCCGCTCGACAGAACGATGGCGCTCATAGATGCCTACCTTGAGACGCTGCCCGCAGAGACACTCTCACTTGAGGCAGAGAGCGCTGCTGCCGTCGATTATGTGTCGGCCTACCTCGTGAAAGAGACGCCCGTAGAGAGCGTGCCTGCGTTGCGCGGCCAGAGTCTGATAGACGATTTCCTGTCGGGTGGCAACGAGAAAATAACCCTCGACCTCAAGGGCGATGCCGAGCCGGGCGATGCAGCACCCGCTGTCGCGGAAGATGAGGATAATTTCCCCGAAACCTCCTTTTTTACCGAAACTTTGGCCAATATTTATATAAAACAGGGGAAATATGACAAGGCTCTGGAAATTATTAAACGGTTATGTTTGGAATATCCGAATAAAAATCGTTACTTTGCAGACCAAATTAGATTTTTAGAAAAAATAATTAAACATACAAAAAGAAAATAATATGTATTTGGTTTGCATTTTACTTATTGTAATAGCATCGGTGCTTATGTGTCTCATAGTATTGGTTCAGAACTCAAAGGGTGGCGGTCTCGCTTCGGGCTTCGCATCTTCTAACCAAATTATGGGTGTAAGAAAAACCACAGACTTCCTTGAGAAGGCTACTTGGACGCTTGCTATTATTATGGCATTGGTGAGCATCGCTGCGGCTTGGTCTCTCCCTCACGCAACTATTTCTGACGAGAGCATCTTGCAGCAGAACGCTATCGAGAACAGCGTTACAAGCCCTGTTGCAGCTCCCGATTTCACAGAAGAGACTCCTGCTGACGTTACAGTAGGTAACTAATTCGGCGAAATAACAGATTGCATAAAAGAGACAACCACACCCGTGGTTGTCTCTTTTTGTATCTATATGTGGCTGTGGCTATGGGGTGCTTTGTATATATGAGGCAAAGAACTCAATGAGGTAACGCGGTTTTTTGCAGTGAGGCTCTCTGTGGTAGAAAGAGAAACAAACAAGTCCTGCCCTTTGCAAAGGGCAGGACTTGTTTGTTATTTGAAGTGAAAGGGGTTATGCCTTCTCCATTTCCTCTTCGATGAGGTGTATCTTCTTGAGTATAACCTCGGCGTCGCCTTTGAGCTTCTCCATCTTCTGACGCATCACGTCTACAAGGCTCTCGCCTTTCTTGTTTGATGTGCTCAAGAAACCGAGATTGTTATTATATGTGTTAATCTCTGATTTGAGGCTCTCGTACTGGCGTATGAGACGCTCGCGTTCGCGCTGCAGGCTGTTGCCGCCCTTGGCAATGGTATTGCGGAACGAGGCCAGCTTGCGCTCGTTGGCGTTGATGTGCAGGCGCTCGTAGAGGGCGTTTATCGCATCTTTGTACTCTTTGTATACCTTGTCTTTCTCTTTGAAAGGAACGTGGCCAATGCTGTTCCACTGCTGTGTGAGCTCGTTGAGCTGTTTGGTCTGCTCGCTCTCGGGCGCTGTCTGGTCGATGGCGGCGATGCTCTCGATAACGGCACGTTTCTGCTTCAGGTTCTCCTGCTCGCTCTTGCGCTGTGACGATGTGGCGGCGTTGCGTTTCTCAAAGAACTCGTCGCAGGCTGCCACGAAGCGCTTCCATATAACTTCGGAGTGCTTGGGTGCCACGGGGCCTATCTCTTTCCATTCTTTCTGCAGTTTTGCGAGTTTGTCGGCTGTTGCCTTCCAGTCGTCGCTGTCTTTTAACAGCTCGGCGGCCTCGCAAAGTGCTTTTTTCTTCTCGAGGTTTACGGCAAGGTTGTTCTTTACCTCTTTATAATAGTAGCTCTTGCGCTTGAAGAATTCGTCGCACGCTGCGCGGAATCTCTCAAATATCTTGAGGTTCATTTTTTGCGGGGCAAAGCCTATCTCTTTCCACTCGGCCTGCAGGTCGATGATGCTCTGTGTGGCATCGTTCCACGCCTGGTAGCTTGTGAGTGCTTTGTAGTCGATGCTCTCTATTTTCTCGCAGAGGGCGGTCTTCTTTTCGAGGTTTATGCGCTCCTGCTCTTTTTTGCCTTCGAAGTGCTCCTGATGACGACGGTTTATAATCGTAGATGCGGCCTTGAATCTTGCCCACACCTCCTCGCGCAGCTCTTGTGCCACGGGGCCTGTCTCGCGGAACTCGTTGTGCATCTGCTGCAGCTGACGGAAGGCGCCTATTACATCTTCGTCGGTGGTGAGAGCCTCGGCTGCCTCGCATATTCTGGTCTTTATTTCAAGGTTTTTCTTGAAATCGTACTCGCGGAGCTCGTGGTTTATCTTCAGCACGTCGTAGAACTGCTCGCCAAGCAGCTGATACTGTTTCCACAGGTCGGCTACTTTGTCCTGGGGCACGTTTTTTATCTCTTTCCAACGTGCCTGCACAGCCTTGAACTCTGTGGCGTCGGGAGCGCCTTGTCCGGCTTTCTCTACAAGCTCCTGCAGCTGCGCAAGCAGTGCCTGCTTGGCGGCGTAGTTGGCCTGTTGCTCCTCCTCTTGTGCCTTGAGCCACGCGTTGCGCTTGGCTTTTATGCTGTTCATAGCCTCTTTAAAAGGCTCTTCGAGGGTGTCGTTCTCGGGGATGAAGATATTCTCCTCGCCGCCGTTGGCAACAAACTCTTTGCGTGCTGCGTCAATTTCGGCGGTGCGCAGGCGGTAGAATTGCATTTTAAGATTCTCAATCTCGGATTTGCAGCCTATGACGTCGTCGCCTGCCGCTATCTCTTCGATGCGTGTCAATATCTCCTGACGTGTCGCCGTTTTTGTGCAGTCGGCTGTGGCTTCGGGTACACTCTCCCCGTTGGGGCTCACTTGTTCTGTAACTTGCTCGGGCGTAGAGGCATTTACTGCCTGTTCAGGGGAGGTCGTAATGCTTTGCTCGTCGAGCTGTACATTCGATTTTACTGTTTCACTCATCTGTTCTGGTTTTTAGTAGTTAAATATTGTCTTGTGCGCGGGGCTCTGTGCCGGCACTTAATCGCAAATATACGCAATTTATTTTATTATACTAATCTTAATTGCCTAAAATGAATAGTTTTCAAGCCATAAGACTGCTTAATATCATCGAAATAATCATATAAAAGGTCATTCCGCTGATGTCGTTTATAATCTGTATGAAGGGGCCCGTTGCCACGGCGGGGTTTATGTTTATGCGCTCGAGTACCATAGGTATGAGCGTGCCGAAGCTCGATGCGAAAAGTATTACCACAAAAAGACTCAAGGGCACCGAGAGGGTTACAATATCGGTTGCGCCGTAGAGGCAGAAGTTGTATACATATACCATAAGGGAGAGGATTGTGGCGTTGATTAGCGCAACGACCATCTCTTTCATTATGTGGTGGAATATATGGCTTGAGTCGAGCGAGTTGTTTGCGAGGCCTTGCACGGCTATGGCCGAAGACTGCGTACCCACGTTACCTCCCATTCCCGCAAGCAGGGGGATGAAAAGTGCCATCTCGGGGTGGTTGCCAAGCGTGCTCTCGAAGCAGTTGAGCAGCAGTGACGAGCCGATACCTCCAAGCATACCTATGAGAAGCCACGGCAGGCGCGCGCTTGTCTGCTTGAGCACGGTGTCGTCGCTCTCAATGTCTTGTGTAAGACCGGCGGTGAGCTGCTGGTCGTGCTCTGTCTGCTCACGCACCTCGTCCATAATGTCATCGACGGTAATCTGTCCCACAAGGCGGTTTATCTTATCGACAACGGGTATAGCCACAAGGTTATATTTCTCAATGAGCATAGTAACCTCGTCAATGGGGGTGTCTACATCGACACTCACCACCTTTGTGCTCATAACGTGCTTTACCTTGGACACCGAGGGGCTTGTGACCATCTTTTTAAGTGGGAAGAGACCGCAGAGACGCTCTTCGTCGTCTACTACGTAGATGTAGTAAATCTCGTCCATATCCTCGGCCTGGCTGCGCATCTCTTTCAAGCACTCGGGCATACTCCAGTTCTCGTTCACCACAACCATCTCGGTACTCATAAGTCCTCCGGCGGTGTCCTCGTCGTACTGAAGCAGGTCTACAATGTCGCCCGCCTGCTCAAAGTCTTTTATGTGGGAGAGCACCTCTTCCTGCTTCTCCTCGTCCATATCGCGGATAATATCAACGGCGTCGTCGGTGTCCATATAATTGACGAAACGCTTGGCGATGGCCTCGGAGGGGAGCTCCTCGAGCAGTTCGTTACGCATATCGTCGTCCATTTCGGTGAGGGCGTCGGCGGCTCTCTCGTTGTCGAGCTGGCGGTAGAGGAAGCGTGCCTCTTCAATGTCGAGCTCTATACACAGCTCGGCGATGTCGGCGGGGTGCAGCTTTGATATGGTCTCCTGCAGCAGCACAGAGTCCTTCTGTTCAATGAGCTCTTTTATGTAGTTGATAAAATCCTTTGTCATCTTGTTGCTTTTTATGCGATTTCGCGTTCAACCTCTATGGTAAGTGCTATGAAATCCTCTATCGACAGCTGTTCGGGGCGTTTGTCGAGTATGGGGTTCGACAGCAGGGGTGACTCCTTGCCCACAATCTGCTGTATGCTGTTGCGCAGTTTCTTGCGTCGCTGGTTGAAGGTGCCTTTTACAATCTTCTTGAAAAGCTCCTCGTCGCAGGGCATCGATGTGCGGCTGTTGCGTTTCATAAGCACAACGGCGCTCTTTACCTTGGGAGGGGGCGAGAATACGTTCTCGTGCACGGTGAAGAGATATTCCACGTCGTACCACAACTGCACGAGTATGCTCAATATGCCGTAGGCCTTTGTGCCGGGACGTGCCGCAAGTCGCTCGCCCACCTCTTTCTGTATCATTCCGCTGCAATAGGGGATGTGCTCTTTGTTGTCGAGCATCTTGAAGAATATCTGGCTCGAAATGTTATAGGGGTAGTTGCCTATGAGCATAAATTGCTCACCGTCGAAGATGCGGTCGAGGTGCATCTTCAGGAAATCGTCGGGGATGATATTGTCGTCGCCCAGGCGAGGCAGGTTCTTACGCAGATATATCACCGACTCCTCGTCTATCTCCACAACTTTTACTTTACGCTCCTTCTCTAAAAGAAACTGCGTGAGCACACCCATACCGGGGCCTACCTCGAGCACGGGGGTGCCGGGGCATACATCGACAGTGTCGGCTATGTCACGTGCAATTTGCAGGTCGATGAGAAAGTGCTGGCCCAATCGTTTCTTTGCTGTTACTGCTTTCATCGGTGGTCTATCTGTTTTTTTTATTTAAATAATCGTAAAAAAAGAGGTTATTTTTAAGATATTGCTATCTTTGCATTCATAATGCGAGGCTGTTGCCGGGGCGCTGTTTCTTTTAACAGAAAAGCCACGTTCCGAGCCGCTCGCTCTCTTTTATTGTTTTTGTTTCTATGAAACAACCGATAGGCTATATAGGTTGCTCCCATTAGATGCAAAGGTAAATAAAAGTATTAATTTTACTCGAAACTTGTGAAAAAGATTTTAAATAATATTATAAAAAGCCTGTTGCCCGTTGCGCTTGGAGCGGTTATCCTCTATTGGATATACTGCGAGTTCGACTTTTCGAGCGTGTGGGTTGCCCTTGGCGAGATGGATATGTTCTTTTTTGTTCTCTCGCTCTTCTTTGGGGTGTACAGCCACGTGTTGCGCGGCTTGCGCTGGCGTCTGACGCTTGCTCCGCTGGGGTATTATCCCAGGCGCGACAACTGCGTGTATTCCATTTTTATTGCCTATGCGGCCAATCTTGTGCTGCCGCGCGTGGGTGAGGTGTCGCGTTGTGTGGTTATTGACCGCAGCGACAATGTGCCTCTTGTGCAGTCTCTGGGCACGGTGGTCACGGAGCGACTCATTGACACTCTTATGGTGATTGCAATCACCGTGGTTGCAGTGCTGCTGCAATTGGATGTGTTTGAGCGTTTCCTTGTGGAGACGGGCGGTGGCTTTTCGGGCGCATCGGGCGGTAGCTGGTTGCAGTCGGCCGAGGGCACGGTGATTCTTGTGCTGTCAGCGGTGGCATTTGCGGTGCTTGTGGTGAGTTTCCTGCGTCGTATGTCGGTGTGGGTGAAGATAAGGCTGCTTTTCAATCAGTTTGTCGAGGGAATGCTCTCGTTGATGAAAATGAAGAACGGCGCGCTTTTCGTTGTGGAGACGGTGGGTATTTGGTTCTGCTATTTTATGCAGTTCTATCTCTGTTTCTTCTGTTTCCCGTTCAGTAGCGGGCTGTCGCTTGCGGCCGGGCTTTTGCTCTTTGTGGCCGGAAGTATTGCGGTGGTTGTGCCCACGCCCAATGGTGCGGGCCCCTGGCACTTTGCCGTTATAAGCATTATGGTAATTTACGGCGTCTCTTCAACCGATGCGTCGCTTTTTGCGTTGATAGTACATTCGTCACAGACTCTGCTTGTAGCCCTCTTGGGCATTGTGGGGCTTGTGGCTTTGAGATTTAATAATAGTATCAAAACCAAAAAATAGTTATTATGGCTACAATTAAAGATTTATCTCCCGCTGAAGTGTGGACGAGCTTCGATGCTCTCACAAAGATTCCCCGTCCGTCGGGACACTTGGAAAAGGTTCAAAAATTCCTTTTGGATTTCGGTAAGAGTATCAATGTGGAAACCTGGCTCGACAGCGCAGGTAACGTAATTATGCGCAAGCCCGCCACTCCCGGTCTCGAGAACCGCAAGGGTATTATTTTGCAGGCGCATATGGATATGGTGCCCCAGAAGACTCCCGATAGCAAGCACGATTTCCTTACCGACCCCATTACAACGGTCGTAAAAGGCGATTGGCTCTATGCCGATAACACAACCCTCGGTGCCGACAACGGTATAGGTGTTGCGGCCATAATGGCAATTATGCAGGACAACTCTTTGCAGCACGGTCCTCTGGAGGCGCTCATTACTGCCGACGAGGAGACCGGTCTGTTTGGCGCCTTCGGTCTCAAGGCGGGCGAGCTCAACGGCTCTCTCCTTTTGAACCTCGACTCCGAGGAGGAGGGTGTTTTCTACATAGGTTGCGCAGGTGGTATCGACCTTTCTGCAAAAATGGAATTTATGGCCGAGGAGCCCATCGAGGGTGATGTGGCTGTGAAAGTGCAGCTGTGCGGTCTGCGTGGCGGTCACTCGGGTGTCGAGATTAACGTAGGACGCGCTAACGCCAATAAACTTATGGCTCGTTTCCTGCGCGAGGCTATGGACGAGTGCGGTGTGTCACTTGCAAGCTGGAAGGGTGGTAATATGCGCAATGCAATCCCTGCAAACTGCGAGGTGGTGCTCACTATGCCCGATGAGGCTGTGGGCGAGCTTACCGAGATTGCAGCGAAATACGAGGCTATCTTTGCAAGTGAGTTCGAAACCATAGAAGAGGGTATCACACTGCGTGTGGAGGCTGTTGAAATGCCCGAGAATGTAGTGCCCGAGGAGATTCAAGAGAACCTGCTCGACGCAATCCTCGGCTGTCACAACGGCGTGCTGCGATTCATCCCCACAATTCCCGACACCGTGGAGACATCGAGCAACCTTTCTATTATCGACATTGCCGACGGCAGTGCCGAAGTTGATATCCTCATACGTAGTTCACGCGAGACTATGAAAGAGTATCTTGCTTTGCAGCTGTCGAGCTGCTTTGCTATGGCTGGTATGAAGGTGGAACTCACAGGCAGCTACGGAGGCTGGCAGCCCAACGTGCAGTCGCCCCTGCTTGCCGCTCTCAAAGTGGCCTACAAGGATATGTTTGGCAACGAGCCCGATGTGCGCGTGATACACGCCGGCCTTGAGTGTGGTATCATCTCTACCCACTATCCCGAAATGGATATGGTATCTTTCGGTCCCACACTTATGTCGCCCCATTCTCCCACCGAGCGCATATATATCCCCTCGGTTGAGAAGTTCTATTCGCTTGTAAAGGCTCTCGTTGTGAACGGAGTGCTTTAAGGTATAAATTCCCCGATGTGGCGACAGCGGCTTGTAGTGGGCCGCTGTCGCTTTTTTTTTCGTAAAAAAAAGGTAAAAATTGTTTGTATCTGTAGATTTTTAGTATATTTGAGGCCGGTTGTAAAAACGAAATTTTATTACACATTATTTATTAATAACTAACTAAATTTTTATTGCTATGAAAAAGGTTTTAAAATCAGTAGCAGTGTTGCTTTGCACAACTATTTTGTTTTCTTCTTGCTTGGGTTCTTTCTCTCTCACAAGCAAAGTGTTGAAATGGAACAAGGGCCTTGGTGACAAGTGGGTTAATGAGCTTGTATTTGCTGCATTGAACGTTATCCCCGTTTACTCTATATCTTTGTTTATTGACGGTGTAGTGCTTAACTCTATTGAGTTCTGGACAGGTGAGAAGATGATTTCAGGCGTTGGCGAGTCTAAAATTGTGAAGAACGCTGCCGGCGAGGATATTCAGATTGTAAGAACAGAGAACGGTTACGACCTCTCTAACGGCAACTCACAGATGTCTTTGGTATTTGACGAGGCTGACAACAGCTGGAGCGCAGTTTGTGGTGAGAACACTGCAAAACTCGTTAAGTTTATCGATGAGAATAACGCAGAGCTCTATACATTGAACGGTAACGTAATGAATGTTACTCTCGATGCTGCAGGCATTGACGCTGCCCGTCAGGCTGTGAACTTTGCTATGAGCAGATAATAACGATTAATGAACAGCGTAGAAACGGAACATAAAAGCTGCGGTAGCGAGGATACTTCCTATGACCACGTTTTAAAATATACGGGTGTTTTCGGGGGTGTGCAGGTGCTGTCGATGCTTATAGCAGTGATACGCAATAAATTGGCTGCCCTTTGGCTCAACAGAGCGGGTATAGGCTTTTTTATGATGTATTCCAATATTTCGGCTTTTGTGACAAGTGCCACAAATGCAGGAATTCCGTTCAGCGCAGTTCGAAACATATCGGAGCTGTACGATAACGGCACGTCTCAAGAGATTGAGTCTTACGTGGTTACCGTGCGCTCGTGGAGCCTGTGGACGGCGTTGCTTGGCGCACTTGTGTGCGTGCTTGCAGCGCCGTTCATAAGTTTCCTTGCCTTCGACGGCGATTGGGGCTACACCGCGCAGGTGGCTATGCTTGCCCCGATGGTTTTTGCCGTGGCTGTGACCAATGGCGAAATTTCTATTTTAAAAGGCACGCGCAAGCTCAAAAGGGTTGCGCTCATAACTGCTTTGAGTGCTTTGCTCACTCTTGTGAGTGTGCTGCCTTTCTTTTTTATGTGGCGCATAGACGGCGTGGTGCCTGCGCTCGTGGTGAACTCGTTGGTTATTATGGCGGTTCATCTCTATTTCTCGTTAAAGGTGTTTCCGTGGCGCGTGCGTCTGTTGCAGCGCGATGTGCTCAAGGCGGGTGTGGGAATGATAAAACTTGGCGTTCCTTATCTTGTGGCGGGTGTTTGCAACTCGTTGGCGGCACTGGCTGTACCGGCTTTCCTGCTCTATTTGGGCGATAATATGGACGATGTGGGGCTCTACAAGGCAGGCTTCGGCATTATGACTGTGTATGCGGGGCTTGTTTTTGTGGCCGTGGAGGCCGACTATTTCCCCCGTCTCTCTGCCTTGTGTAACGATGTGAAGAGGATGAACTATGCAATCAATCAGCAGATTGATGTGTGCGTGCTCTTTATGGCTCCGTTGCTTATGTTTATGATGCTCGTGATGCCTATTCTCATAGAGATTCTCTACACGGGCGATTTTGTGATGGTTGCCGATATGGCTGTCTGCTCGGCATTCTTTATGTTCTTTAAGGCGATTATGCTGCCTATTGCCTACACTTCGCTGGCAAAGGGTGACAGCGTGACTTTCCTGGTGATGGAGGTGGTGTATGACCTCTTTTCTTTTGCGCTCATTGCGGCGGGATATTACTGGTGGGGTATCACAGGCACGGGTGTAGCGCTCTCTGTGGCGGGGCTTATCGACCTGCTGATGATTGCGGTGTGCTACTCGGTGAAATATGGCTTCCGCTTCTCTTTTTCCACCTTGCGCGTGGCGCTTGTGCAGGCTCTGCTTTTGTCTGTGATGCTGTTTCTCTGTGTGCAGGGAAATGTGTGGGTGAAGTGGGTGTGCGGCACCGTGGCTTTTGCTTTGTCGCTTGCCTATTCTTTCAATATCTTGAGAAAGAAGACCTCAATTGTGGAGGCGCTCAAAAACAGATTCTTTTCTCGTAAAAAGAGATAGTCGTTACTTTATTTATTATATTTGCGTGCAGTTGTCATCGCCCCGGGGCGGTGCACCTCTTTGTGTCGCTTAAATTGGTTTTTATGGAACACCCCGAAAATAACACGGCCTACAAAGGTCTCAAAGTGAATGACGGCGTTGAGCATATAGGCTCGGTGAACCCCTATCTGTCGCACAGGCCGGTGAAGCGTGCCGCCTCTCTCTCTGTCGATGATTATGTGCAGGGGATTCTGCAGGGCGATGTCACGGTGTTGAGCCGTGCCGTTACGCTTGTGGAGAGCCTTCGGCCCGAGCATCAGGAGACGGCGCAGCAGGTGATTGAACGCCTATTGCCTCACTCGGGCAATTCTATTCGTGTGGGCATAACGGGTGTGCCGGGCGCGGGAAAAAGTACCTCGATAGATGCTTTTGGTATGCATCTGCTCAAGGAGTACGGGGGCAAGGTTGCCGTGCTTGCCGTGGACCCGAGCAGCGAGCGCAGCAAGGGTAGTATCCTGGGTGATAAAACCCGTATGGAGCGCCTCTCGGTGCATCCCGACGCTTTTATCCGCCCGAGTGCATCGGCTGGTTCGCTGGGCGGTGTGGCACGCAAAACGCGCGAGACTATTATTTTGTGCGAGGCTGCGGGCTACGATAAAATACTTGTCGAGACGGTGGGAGTGGGGCAGAGCGAGACGGCTGTCTGTTCTATGGTCGATTTCTTTCTTCTCATACAGATAGCGGGCGCGGGCGACGAATTGCAGGGCATAAAGCGCGGTATTATGGAGATGGCCGATGCTGTTGTGATAAACAAAGCCGACGGTGCAAACAGGGACGAGGCTCTGCGTGCTGCGTCGCATTACCGCAATGCTTTGCAGCTTTTTCCAATGCCGCAGAGCAGAATACGTCCCGAGGTATTTACCTATTCGGGGTTCTATGACCTTGGGATAAAGGAGATTTGGGATTACATATTTGGTTATATAAGAAGAGTGAAGGAGAGCGGGCTGTTTGAGCAGCGTCGCAACGGTCAGGCGAAATATTGGATGTATGAGGCTGTGAACGAGCAGCTGCGCAGGCGTTTCTATGGCGCGCAGGGTATGCAGGAACTCATTGCGCAGTGCGAGGAGGAACTTGCCCGTGGGGGTGTTACTTCCTTTGCCGCGGCTGCTAGCTTGCTCGGCTATTTCGACTCTTTGGAAAAGAAAAAGTGATGGATAAAAAGGAACTACGCAGCAGGGTGCGTGCTGCTCTCAAGCAGATGAGCGAGGCAGAGAAGGCGCAACAGTCTACAATGATTGCGCTTGCCCTTGTGGTGCACCCCTCGGTGAGAGACGCAAGGGTGCTTGCCCTCTTTTCGCCTCTGCCCGACGAGCCGCAGATAGGTGAGATAATTGATATTCTTGCGGAGGGCCGCACGGTGCTTCTCCCGCGCATTGAGGGCGAGGTGATGAACTTTTACAAATACTCGCCCTCTTCGTTGCACAAGGGTGCTTTTGGAATTATGGAACCTGCCGAAGGCACTCCTGCCATACCTTCGGAGATTGATGTGATGGTGGTGCCGGGCGTTGTCTTTACACCCGATGGCAAACGTATGGGGCGAGGCAAGGGGTTCTATGACCGCTATATGTCGCAGCCGGGGTTCAGAGCTCGCAAAATAGGTGTCTGTTATGCGCAACAGATTGCCGACGCGCTTCCCTGTGAACCGCACGACATTGCAATGGACGAAGTTATAAGCAGATGAGAGCGTGCCCTGCAGGGCACGCTCTCATCTTGTAAATGGTTATCGCTTTTTTATGATGCGAGAATCTCCTGTGCACGCACGGTCTCACGGTCGATGGGTTTGTCGTCCTTGATTGCCTTGGTGAAGGGGATATATACAATCTCGTTATTGCGCAAGCCAATCATTACGTTGCGCTGTCCCTCGAGCAGAGCGTCTATCGCTGCCACGCCCAAGCGGCTTGCCAGAATGCGGTCGTTGGCTGTGGGGCTGCCGCCGCGCTGCAGGTATCCCAGAATAGATACTCTCACGTCGAGCTCGGGGAATTTCTGACGCATACCCTCGGCAACCTCCATAATATTGTAATCTTTTTCGCGTCCCTCGGCAAAGAGTACGATACTGCTGCTCTTTGTACGGCGCAATCCGTTGGCAATGAATTGGTTGATGCGCTCAAACTCGGGGTCTATTTCAGGGAGAACGCAGGCCTCGGCTCCTGTGGCAAGTGTACCGTTGAGGGCAAGGAAACCGGCGTCGCGTCCCATAACCTCTACAATGAAGAGGCGCTCGTGAGACGACGCAGTGTCGCGTATCTTATCCACGCATTCCATAATGGTGTTGAGCGCGGTGTCGTAGCCGATGGTTGTGTCGGTGCCGTAGAGGTCGTTGTCGATGGTTCCGGGCAGCGCGATGCAAGGGATGTCGTATTCGCGTGCGAGGTTGTATGCTCCGGTGATGGAGCCGTCGCCACCTATTACCACAAGGGCGTCGATGCCCTCTTTCTGCAGTGTGGCGTATGCTGTGGCACGTCCCTCTTCGGTCTTGAACTCGTCGCAGCGGCTTGTCTTGAGGATTGTTCCGCCTCGCTGGATGATGTTACTTACGTTCTCTGTCTTGAACTCTTTAATCTCGCCGGTGATGAGGCCTTTGTATCCGCGATAGATACCTTTGACCTTTATACCGTGATAGATGCAGGCGCGTGTCACGGCGCGGATGCCGGCGTTCATTCCGGGAGCGTCGCCACCCGATGTGAGGATGCCCACGCAGTTGATTTTGTGTTTCATTTTAGGTTGTTTTATGGTTTTTGTACTTGAGTATTTCTTGTTTGCAATTCTCCATAAGCCACTTGGGGGTGGAGGTCGCTCCGCATATACCTATCGACTCCACCTTGTCGGTGAGCGCGAGGTCTATCTCGGCGGGGCTCTCAATCTGGTGCGAGTTGGGGTTTACACGCTTGCACTCGTTGAAGAGGATTTTTCCGTTGGAGCTTTTGCGGCCACACACGAAGAATATCAGCTCGTGGCTCTTGGCAAACTCTCCGATGCCGCTCATACGGTTGGCCACCTGGCGGCACACGGTGTCGAACGACTCGGTTTTGCAGCCCTCGGCTATGCGTTCTCCTATGGCTTCCACAATCTGCTTGTACCCCTCGAGCGACTTGGTTGTCTGTGAGTATATATAGGTGTTCTTGTCTGTGGCTACCTTGTCTATCTGTGAGGGGTTTTCCACAACGATGGCTTCGCCGCGTGTCTGCCCCACAAGGCCGAGCACTTCGGCGTGTCCTGCCTGTCCGTGGATTATTATCTGTCGCTCCTCGTCGGCTGTGCTTTGCCACTTTTGCTTTATGCGCTGCTGCAGCTTGAGCACAACGGGGCAGGTGGCGTCGATAAGTTCGAGGTTGTTTTTGCGTGCTGTTTCGTATGTTTCGGGCGGCTCGCCGTGGGCGCGCAGCAGCACTTTCGCGTCGTGTAGCCGGGCAAAGGTTGTGTGGTCTATGGTTATAAGGCCCATCTTTTTGAGTCTCTCACACTCTATGCCGTTGTGCACAATGTCGCCAAGGCAGTAGAGGGTGCCGCCCTGCTGCAGCTCCTCCTCGGCTTTCTGTATGGCGGTGGTCACACCGAAACAAAAGCCCGAATGTTCGTCTATTTCTATTCTTAACATTGTTCTGTGCGTGCTGTGTATTGTTCTATGAGCCACTGCTGCTGTTCTTCGCGTGTCATATTGCTGTTATCGAGCAGAAGGGCGTCGTCGGCTTTTTTCAGGGGGCTCACCTCGCGTGTCTGGTCGATGTGGTCGCGCTGCAGCACATTGTCGAGAATCTCCTGAAAGTCGGGGTTGTCACCACGGGCTGTGAGCTCGTCGTAGCGGCGGCGTGCACGCACCTCGGCCGATGCGGTGACAAATATCTTGAGCTCTGCATCGGGGAATACAGTGGTGCCTATGTCGCGACCGTCCATTACAATGCCTTTCTGCTTGCCCATACGACGCTGCTGCTCAACCATTTCGGTGCGCACAAAGTCGAGCGCAGCCACCTGGCTCACCATACGTGACACCTCGAGCGAGCGTATCTCGTGCTCCACGTTCACGCCGTTGAGCAGGGTGTTCGAGTTCTTTGTGACAGCATCCGCCTCAAAGGTGATGTTTATATCGCCGAGGCTGTTGCGCAGTCTCTCTGTGTCTATCTTCTCTCCCTCGATGAGGCCGTTGTTAAGGCAGTAGAGTGCCACGGCGCGGTACATTGCTCCGCTGTCGAAATAGAGGTAGCCGATGTTACGGGCAAGTGCTTTTGCCATTGTGCTCTTTCCGCACGATGAAAATCCGTCGATTGCAATAACTATTTTTTTCATAAATGTTTATAAGGTATAAGATGCGTTGAACAGCAGCGACGACGATGAGATGTGCAGCTTGCTGTATGAAACGCCTAATTTGAATTTCTTTATATTGAGGCCTGCTCCCAGGCTGAAACCGTCCCATTTGCTGCCGTCGCTCGACAACTCCTTGGATGTGCGGTAGTTATATCCGAGTGCTGCGTAGAATCTCTCGCTGAAAAGGAAATCCACACCCAGGGTTATGTGCTTGAAAAGCATCTCGCCGAAGTCATCTTTTTTACCGTCGGCATTGTAGAAGTCGTCGGCGCCCCATTTGTGCAGATTGTTCAGCGTGGCCGACAGGCGCACAGGAGCGTGCGAGAGGCGTTTGCTCACTCCTAATTGTATGTCGAAGGGCATATTCTCCGTTTTATCTTCAAAGGCGGTAATCTGCGCTCCAAGATTCTTTACAACCAACGAAGCCGACAAATCCTGCTCGCTGTCGTAATAATTTAGTCCAAGGTCTACGCCCAAGGCTATGGAACTCATTGTCTCATACTTTGAGTAGATGAATTTTGCGGTGACACCGCCGCTCCATTTCTCGCTCAACAGGTGGCTGTATACCGCTGCAAATTCCATATCTTTTGCGGTGAACGTGCCGGTGTAGATATTCTCCTCGGTGTACCCCTCGAACTCGCCGTAATCGACATAGCGCGCAAAGATGGCTCCGGCGGCTTTGTCGTTGAAAACCCTGCTATATGCGGCGCCTGCTGTTTTGCTGTCGCTCATATAGGTTATATAGCTGAAGTTCAATGTATTGTGCGATGTGTTTATGAGCAGGGCAGGGTTGTGTGCCGCGAGGGTTATGTCGTCGTCGATGAGGGTGATGTTTTCGCCGCCCAGCGCAGCTGCGTGCGCCGACTGCGGCAGACGCAGGAAGTTGAAGGCAATTTCCCCTGTTTGCGCTTTTGCCACGGTGAGCGGCAGGGCTGTGAGGAGAATTGTCAATATAAATAACTGCTTGAATGTCGAAAAACTGTTCTTCATTAAAATATCTATGTAATGAATGTAATGCGAAGATAATGCTTTTTTTCTTGTTTTGCTCCCATACCCGAAAATAAATTGCGGACAAAATAGCAAACCACACATAGAATTAACTGAAAAATAACATATTTATGATGTGTCGGGTAAATAAAATCTTTATAAAATAAAAAAAAAGATGTGTTTAAATGGGAGTATTGAAAAATATTGTTTATTTTTGTCCGTTGGAAAATATATACAAATTACAATATGAATAAAATCGAAAAACAAAAAGTGAGTGAAAGCAGTCTTCTCGAAGTAAAGAAGAGTGCCAAGGCGAATCTTGAAAAAGACAAAACAATGTGGCTGCTCATCGGTTACATTATGGTTTTCGCCATCTTGTTTGTGGCTTTCGAGTGGACAGCCACAGAAACAAAGCATAGCGGTGAGATTGTAAGCGCCGGAGTGCTTCTCGAAGAGGAGATTATGGTGCCTATCACCCTTCCCGAGAAAAAGGTGGTTCCTCCTCCTCCCCAGGCAAAGCAGATTACAGAAATCCTGGAGATTGTAGAGGATGACGCCGAAATCGAGGAGAGCGAGCTCGCATCGGTTGAGGAGACCGGTGAGGTTGTTGAGATTGCCGACGTAGGTAACATTGTGGTTGAGGATATCCCCGAGGAGGAGACTATCCACCAGATTGTAGAGGAGCAGCCCGAGTTCCCCGGCGGTATGCAGGCTTTGATGAAATATCTCAAAGATAACATCAACTACCCCCGTATTTCACGCGAGAACGGTTCACAGGGACGTTCATTCATTAACTTTGTGGTAAATGCCGACGGTTCAATTCAGGACGTTGAGGTACTCAAGAGCTCAAGCGACCCCTATCTCGATAAAGAGGCAGTGCGCGTTGTAAAGTCGATGCCCAACTGGAAACCCGGTAAACAGTCAGGTAAGGCAGTGCGCGTGCGCTTTACTTTGCCGGTGACCTTCCGCTTGAAATAATTCTACAGATATCTAAAAAGAGGCTGCCGATGTTGTGTAGCCTCTTTTTTCATTAATAACACCTTATATAATTTATAATATGTATAGCTGGGAACAGGTACGAGAGACCGTAAACGAGTTTATAGATAATTTGAAATTTGAGCGTGAACCGCTTGAACTGTATAAGCCTATAAGATATACCATAGAGCAGAGTGGCAAGCGTGTGCGCCCCGTGCTGTGCCTTATGGCCTATAATTTGTATAAGGAGGATATAACCCCCGCGCTCTATCCCGCTGTGGCTATGGAGACCTATCACAACTATACGCTCATACACGACGATGTGATGGACCGTGCCGATATACGTCGCGGAAAACCCACCGTGTGTGCCAAGTGGGGCGACACGGCTGCCATACTTTCGGGCGATACAATGCTTGTGCTCGCTTACGAGTTTCTTGCACACGCGCCTGCCGATAAATTGCCTGCGATGCTTGCTCTCTTTACCGAGACAGCCAAGGAGATTGGCGACGGACAGCAGTATGACCTTGAGTTTGAGAAACGTGAGAGCGTGGCCGAGGCCGAGTACCTCGAAATGATACGCCTCAAGACATCGGTGCTTATGGCGGCCTCTCTCAAGATGGGAGGTGTTATGGCCGGTGCGTCGGACGAGGATTTGCAGAATCTCTATGACTACGGAGAAACTATGGGACTTGCCTTTCAGTTGCAGGACGACCTGCTTGACGTGTATGGCGACGCTGCGCTCTTTGGCAAGAAGATTGGCGGCGACATACGTTGCAATAAAAAGACTTTCCTGCTCATAAAAGCTATGGAGCTTGCATCTCCCGAGCAGCTTGCTCAAATGAAACAGTGGATGGAGAACGCCTGCTGCGATGCCGACGAGAAGGTGGCATACTTTACCGCCCTTTACAATGAGCTGGGCATAAAAGCTATATGCGAGGAGCGCATACGAGAGCTCTTTGCAAAATGTGACAAATATATCGAGAATCTTTCGGTGCCCGCCGATAATAAAATCTATCTCAAGAGCTTTGTCGATTCGCTGTTGAACAGAAATCTTTGATATGCCTTATCGTCGTCTGCCCAAAACCGACCTCGCGCGCATACGCGCATTGCGTACAGCTGTAAACAGTTGTGTGCAGAACGGTGTATATACCAATGTGCTCACGCATAACACCTACTACAAGGCAAAGAGTTTCCTGGAGCGCTTTTCGCGCGAGGTGGATACTTATAAACGCTGTGTGGTGGAGCAGTCGTCGAAGCGTGGCAACGAGCAGTACGAGGCGGCGCTGAAGCGTGCCCGTATGTATGTGTCGCACTTCATACAGGTGTTGAGTATGTCGATAATGCGTGGCGAGATAGCCCGCAGCAAACGTCCCTACTACGGCTTGCCGCAGGACGAAGATACGACGCCCAATCTCTTTTCCGAGGTTTCGGTTCTGGAGTGGGGTGCCAAGATTATCGAGGGTGAGAAACGTCGTCAGGGAGAGGGTGGTGTGCCCATCTACAACCCCACGATGGGACGTGTGTCGGTGGCGTATGAGCTGTTCAAGGAGATGTATGACCGACAGCACTCATTGCAGCAACGCACAGCCGAGGCGTTGCGCAATATCTCGGATATGCGTTTCGAAGGTGACGAAATTATCTTTGAGGTGTGGAGCGAGATTGAGAAGGCCTTTGCGGGCTTCACCGGTGAGGCGCGTATAAAAAAATGTGCCGAATATGGTGTAATATACTACTATCGCACCGGCAGGGAACTTAAAAAGGCTACGGAAAATGAATAAATTTGTAGATACCCATACACATCTTTTTTGTGAGGAGTTTCGCGACGATGTCGATGCTGCGGTGTCACGCGCCGTGGAGGCGGGCGTGGAGCGTCTCTGTCTCCCCTCGATAAAGTTGGAGACACTGCCTGCGCTTCTCTCGGTGTGCGAGCGTCACCCTGGTGTCTGCTATCCTATGATAGGGCTTCACCCCACCGATGTAACTCTCGACTACAAAGCAGAACTCGATGCAATGGAGAAGATGTTGCGTGCCGACGACCGTTTCATTGCCGTGGGCGAGGTGGGGCTCGATTTTTATTGGAGCGAGGAGTTTCGCTTTGAGCAGTATGTGGCATTTGAAGCGCAGATAGCTTGGGCCGAGGAGTTCTCCCTGCCTCTTGTCATACACTCGCGCAAAGCGTTTGAGAAACTCTTCGATGCGATGGAGAGACATCGCTCTGCCGGGCTCACCGGTGTCTTTCATTGCTTTTCGGGCGACGAAGCCGAGGCCAAGGCGCTTCTCTCGCACGAGGGCTTTTATTTGGGTGTGGGCGGTGTGCTCACATACAAGAATTCTAATCTGCGCGATGTGCTTGCCAAGGTTCCGCTTGAGCGCGTGGTGCTTGAGACCGATTCCCCCTATTTGGCGCCTGTGCCTCATCGCGGCAAGCGTAACGAGAGTGCTTATATACCTCACATAGCCGAGGCTCTTGCGTCGGTGTACGGCTGCAGTGTGGAGCACGTTGCACAGGTAACTACAGAGAATGCTTTATCTCTTTTCCCCAAGATAAAATAAGATGAATATTGACAAGATAGATATATTTGCAGGCAAGGCTCCTGTTGTGGTGGCCGGCCCCTGCAGTGCCGAGAGCGAGGAGCAGATGATGTCAGTGGGCGCTGCGTTGGCAGCGGCCGGGGTGTCGCTCTTTCGTGCCGGGGTGTGGAAACCTCGCACCCGTCCGGGGTGTTTCGAGGGTATGGGTTCTGTGGCTCTGCAATGGCTTGCCGCAGTTAAAAAGGAGTATGCCCTGCCCGTTGCAACCGAGGTGGCCACGGCGGCGCACGTCGAGGAGGCGTTGAAGGCAGGGATAGATGTACTGTGGGTGGGTGCCCGCACTACAACTAATCCTTTTGCTGTGCAGGAGGTTGCCGACGCCTTGCGTGGCGTGGATATCCCCGTGCTTGTGAAAAATCCCGTGAATCCCGACCTCGAGCTGTGGATTGGGGCGATAGAGAGGCTTGCAAATAGTGGAATCACGCGTCTGGGCGCAATTCACAGGGGCTTCTCCTCGTATGGCGAGAAGATTTTCCGTAACTCGCCCCAGTGGCAGATTCCTCTTGAGCTTAAAAACCGTATGCCGCAGATTCCCGTGATATGCGACCCGAGTCACATCGCGGGAAAGAGCGAGCTTATAATGTCTCTTTCGCAGCAGGCTATGGACTTGAATCTCGACGGTCTTATGATTGAGGTTCACAATAACCCCGCCTGTGCTTTGAGCGATGCCCGTCAGCAGTTTACACCTGCCGAGCTTGTTGTTATGCTCGAAAATCTGGTGCGCCGCTCTTCGGTGACCGAGGTGGCGGAGTTTGCCCCTTATCGCGAGAGGATAGATGTCATAGACAATAAATTGATTGAGCTCCTTGCCGAGCGTATGGATATTGCCCGTGAGATAGGCAAGGTGAAGAGAGACAAGGGATTGACGGTCTTTCAGCCTTTCCGATACAAGGATACTATGGAGCGTTGTCACGCTCTGGGTGCAGCGCATAACATAGATGCCGATGCCGTGCACGAAATTTTTGAGACGGTACACTATGAGAGTATACGTCAGCAGTTGCGCATTGTGAATGGCGACGACAAATGAGTGTGGCTGCAATGAGGGGCTCTTGTCTGTTTTTCTTTTTCTGCAAGCTGTGTGTGCTTGCTCTTATGTGTTCCTGTGCCGGTGGTGGCAGGCGCGGCGTTGCCATTGAGGGCGATACGTTGCCTATGCTTCACTCGCGCCTGTTGCGTTTTGTGGAGTGTGACAGTTTCTCGGTTGCCGAGATTGAAAACCCGTGGCGCGGCGGGCTTATGCATCGCTATCTGCTTGTGCCGCGCGACTCTGCTGTGCCTCGCAGTATGCCTGCAGGCACTCTCGTGCGCACTCCTCTTTGTAATATGCTGCTTTTCTCGGCTGTGCACACTTGTCTCTATCACTCTCTGGGGCAGATGGATGCCGTGGGCGGCGTGTGTGATGCGAAATATATTTTATTGCCCGAAGTTCACGAGAGAATATCTGCGGGTTCTGTGGCCGACTGCGGCAGCACGATGAATGTGGATGCAGAGAGGGTGGTGCAGCTCTCTCCCGACGCGGTTTTTGTGTTGCCTTTTGAAAATGGCGGCTATGGCAAGATAGAAAAACTGCCGTTCCCCATTGTGGAGTGTGCCGAATATATGGAATCTTCGCCCCTCGCCGCTGCCGAGTGGATGCGTTTCTATGGCCGTCTTGCGGGGTGTGGCCGCAAGGCCGACTCTCTCTTCTTTGCCGTGTGCGACACATTTGCGGCTTTGCGTGAGAGCGTGGAAAAACTCCCTCACCGCCCCTCGCTTATGTGTGAGCTCAAGAGTAGCTCTGCGTGGTATATGCCGGCGGGTGAGAGCACTATGGGGCAGCTCTATTCTATGGCGGGTGCGCGTTATCTCTTCGATTATAACGAGGGCAGCGGCTCTGTGCCTCTCTCTTATGAGACGGTGCTCGCCCGTGCTGCCGATGCCGACTTCTGGCTCATAAAATACAATTCCAAGACAGACAAGAATTACGCTTCGCTGCTCGACGATTTTCGCGGTTACGGCCACTTCAAGGCATATAAGGAGCGCAATATCTATGCCTGTAACACGGCGCATCGTCCTTTTTACGACGAGACGCCCTTTCGTCCCGATATTCTCTTGAAAGAGCTTATCGCAATATTTCACCCTTCGCTTGCGGGCGATTACAAATTAAGGTATTATGAAAAAATGCAAGAGTAGTGCTGCGGTGCTTTTCGGTGTGTGGGGTGTGTTGCTTTTGTTGCTCTTTGCCGCAAACATTTTCCGTGGTTCTGTGGATATCCCCTTTCTGTCGGTATTCGATATATTGACGGGAGGCGATGGCGGCAACGAGGGGTGGCGTCTCATTGTAGCCGAGACACGCTTTCCGCAGGCGGTGACGGCGCTCTTTGCCGGTGCGTCGCTGTCGGTGGCGGGCCTTCTGTTGCAGACTCTTTTCAGTAACCCTCTTGCGGGCCCCGAAGTGCTTGGTATAAACAGCGGAGCGGGGCTTGGGGTGGCTGTAGTTATGCTGCTTCTGCAAGGTGTGGTGGCTGCCGGCACGGCCTCTGTAGGTGGCTATGTGGCGGTGCTCTGTGGTGCTTTTGTGGGGGCTTTGTGCATAATTCTTATTGTGCTTGCTCTCTCGTCGTTGCTTTCAAATAATATTTTTCTGCTCATTGCGGGCCTTGCCATAAGTTATCTCACCTCGTCGGTGATTTCGTTGCTCAACTATTTCTCTACCGCCGAGGGGGTACACTCCTATCTCATTTGGGGTATGGGCAGCTTTGGCGCTGTGTCGTTGGGACACTTGCCGCTTTTTGTGGCTGTCACGGGCTCTATGCTTCTGTGTGCACTGCTTATGGTGAAGCCGCTCAATGCGTTGCTACTCGGCGATAACTATGCCCGTAACCTCGGTGTGGACACAAAGCGTGTGAGGGCTGCTCTTTTGATTATTGTGGGGGTGCTCACTGCCGCGGTGACAGCTTTCTGCGGGCCGATAGCTTTCTTGGGGCTTGCCGTTCCGCATCTTGCGCGTCTTGCCGTGGGCACAGAGAATCACCGTGTGCTGCTGCCTGTGACAATTCTTTTGGGCAGTTCTGTGGCTCTTTTGTGTAATATTGTGTGTCAGCTGCCGGGAGCCGGAGGGCTCTTGCCGCTGGGAGCCGTAACGCCTGTCATCGGTGCTCCGGTAATCATATATGTGGTGCTCAAGGACAAGGCGCTGCGCCGATAGATATATCTTGTGTAAAAAGCGTGATGCAGCCCTCCGAGGCTGCATCACGCTTTTTTATATGTGAAGTGCTCTTTAGCAGAAGAGCAGAATAATAAGCTGTGCTGTGAGTATTCGCAAAAACATTGCGAGGGGGTAGACTGTGGCATATCCCACAGATGCTTTGTCGCTGTTCTTGTCCTGCTCGTTGGCAAATGCAAGGGCGGGAGGGTTTGTGCAAGAGCCCGACATTACTCCGATGAGGGTGATGTAAGGAATCTTGAAGCCGAAACGTCCCACGGTTCCTGCAATTATCAGGGGCACGATGGTAATGAAAGCTCCGTAGAGCACCCACCACAAACCGCCGTTGTTTACGATGGTGTCTACAAATCCTTTGCCCGCCTCGAGTCCCACGCAGGCAAGGAAGAGAGAAATTCCTATCTCTCTTATCATAAGATTGGCGCTCATTGTGGTGTATGTGACAAGGCGATATTTAGGGCCGAAATAGCTGATGAGGATTGCCACTACAAGCGGGCCGCCTGCAAGTCCCAACTTGACGGGCTGTGACATTCCGGGGACAAATATGGGGAGGCTTCCCAGGATGCAACCGAGTGCGATACCTATGAAGATGGGGATGAGGTTGGGGTGGTCAAGGCGTTTGCGCGAGTCACCGAGGATTCTCTTGACACTGCCCACCGAGCTGTCGAGTCCCACTACGGTAACTACGTCGCCCAGTTGCAGACGCAGTTCGGGTGCGGCCACAAGGTCGATACCCGCACGGTTCACTCTTGTGAGGTTTACCTTAAAGTTCTGGCGCAGGCTCAATTTTGAGAGTGCAATGCCGTTGAGTTTGGGGTTTGTCACAATAATCTTGCGCGACTTGAACTGTCCGTCGGCCTTGTCCCAGTCTACGATGCACTCGCTGCCGAAGAGGTTGAGGATGCTCTCGCGCTGTGAGGGTTTTACAATTACAAGTATCTTGTCGCCCACCTGCATTGTGCTGTTCGAGTCGGCTATCTCAATGGCTTTTGTAGTGCTGTGCATAATGCGCGATACCACAAAGTCGTAGTTCAGTGTGCGGTGTATGCTTGCGAGAGTTTTCCCTGCTATGGTGGGGTTCTTTATCTCTATGGTCAAAGGTTCCACGTTGAGGTCTTTCTTTGTGTCGTCGTGGGCAGGGATGATGTCTTTCTTGTAGAAAACTGCTTTTATGGCAAGCATCGAGAGGATGCAGCCAATGACTCCGAGGGGATAGGCTACACTATAGCCGAGCGCAATGTCGGTCGCCGATGTTCCGGTAATCTCTCTGTATGCCTGCTGCGCTGCACCGAGGCCGGGGGTGTTTGTTACGGCTCCCGAAAGGATACCTGTTACGGTGGTGATGGGAGTGCCTGTGGCAAAGTGTACGCCCAATGCTGCGAGTACGTCGCAAAGCACAATTACACAGGTTATGGCACACAGGGTGATGCCGCCCGATTTAAAACTCGAAAAGAATCCGGGGCCCACCTGCAGTCCGATAGAAAAGACAAACAAAATAAGTCCGAACTCCTTTACAAAATGTAAAAGGTCGCCGTCGAGTGTGTAGCCGAAGTGTGAAAAGATAATTCCCACGAAAAGAATCCACGTTACACCGAAAGAGATTCCCGCCACCTTTACGCGGCCAAGCATTACTCCGAATGCAATGGTAAGTGCAAGTATAATCATCGAATGTGCGATTCCGCCGCTCCATTGACCTGCATTTCCTTGCAGAAGATTCAAGATAAAATCCATTGTTTTATATAATTTTTGAATAGTTCTTCACATTGTCGTTAGGAATGTGCAAAGGTACTGCTAAAAAAGCATAAAATAGATTAAATAATAAGTTACTTTCAATAGTATTAATAGATAAAATCAATTAATAAAGGTAGCGCGAGAGGGAAAAAACTGCTGATTTTGTGCTGTTTATACACTGTGCAAAGGAGCTAATTTCTTAACCTCTTATGCAAAAATCACTTTTTCGCTCTTTTTTGATACTGTGGCCGTTAATTTTTCATTATTTTTTTTGTTATGCTGAAAAAAGAGATTATTTTTGCGGGCAAATAACGACAACCAAGCGGTTGTCTTAATTTTATTATTATAGAAAAGAATTATGCTCGTTCGCACAATTTCCATCAACACCATTAACGTGGTGGTCGTCCTATCGCAAAAAATGGGATGAGATGGGCTGTGTGTATGTTGAAACGTGCCTTTCTCTATTAACGAGGAGGGCTTTTTTATTACTTGAACATAGGACGGTGCACAAACTGCATCCCTCCCGGGTTCTAAAAAAGATTTACTTGTTATGAAAAATAAATTAAGAAGCGCACAATGCACCGAGGGACGCCGTATGGCGGGTGCCCGAGCACTGTGGATTGCCAACGGTATGAAACGCGAGATGTTTGGAAAGCCCATCATCGCAATCGCCAACTCATTTACACAGCTCGTTCCGGGACACACTCACTTGCACGAGGCCGGTCAGATTGTGAAGCGCGAAATTGAAAAACTCGGCTGCTATGCAGCGGAGTTCAATACCATTGCAATAGACGATGGAATTGCTATGGGACACGACGGTATGTTGTACTCTCTTCCCTCGCGCGATATCATTGCAGACAGCGTGGAGTATATGTGCAACGCCCACAAGGTAGACGCCCTCGTATGTATCTCGAACTGCGACAAAATTACCCCGGGTATGCTTATGGCATCTATGCGCCTTAACATTCCCACAGTGTTTGTATCGGGCGGCCCTATGGAAAAGGGTACCTGGAAGGGTGAGAACCTCGACCTTATCTCGGCTATGGTGAAAGCTGCCGATACAAGCGTGAGCGACGAAGAGCTCGCCGAGGTTGAGAAACGCTCTTGCCCCGGTTGCGGATGCTGCTCGGGTATGTTCACCGCCAACTCAATGAACTCTCTTACCGAGGCTATCGGTCTTTCGTTGCCCGGTAACGGTACAATACTTTCGACACACACAAACCGCGTGCAGTTGCTCAAGGACGCCGCAAAACAGATTGTCACAAACGCCCTTAAATACTATGAGGAGGGCGACGACAGCGTTCTGCCTCGCAGCATAGCCGTGCGCGACGCGTTCCTCAACGCAATGACACTCGACATTGCGATGGGAGGCTCTACAAATACCATCCTGCACCTGCTCGCAGTGGCACAGGAGGCCGGCGTAGACTTTAAGATGGCCGACATCGACCGCTTGAGCCGTGCCGTTCCCTGTTTGTGCAAGCTGGCTCCCAACGGCCCCAAATACAGCGTACAGGATTGCGGACGTGCAGGCGGTATCATAGGAATTATGGGTGAGCTCGCCAAGGGCGGCCTTTTGAACACATCGCTCAAGCGCGTGAACGGTGCTACTCTGGGCGAGGACATTGAGAAATACTGCATTACAGGTGCAACTGTAGATGCCGAGGCACAGCGCATATACAGCACAGGCCCTGCCAACGTGTTCAGCAACCAGATGGGCTCGCAGAGCGAGGTGTACGAGACACTCGACACCGACCGCGAGAACGGTTGCATACGCGACATTGAGCACGCATACACAAAGGACGGCGGATTGGCCATCCTCTTTGGAAATATAGCACAGGACGGCTGCGTGGTAAAAACCGCAGGCGTAGATGAGAGCATTTGGAAATTTACAGGTACAGCCAAGGTATTCGACTCGCAGGATGCTGCCGTTGAGGGTATTTTGGGCGGCGATGTAAAAGCCGGCGATGTAGTTGTAATTGTGTACGAGGGCCCCAAGGGTGGTCCCGGTATGCAGGAGATGCTCTATCCCACATCATATATTAAATCGCGCCATCTGGGCAAGGAGTGCGCGCTCATTACCGACGGCCGTTTCAGTGGCGGAACATCGGGCTTGAGCATCGGTCACATCTCACCCGAGGCTGCCGCAGGCGGAAACATCGGTAAGTTGCGCGACGGCGATATCATTGAAATAGATATCCCTGCACGCACAATCAACGTGAAACTCACCGACGAGGAACTTGCAGCGCGCGAAATGTTCCCCCTCACACGCGACAGAGTTATATCAAAGAGCCTCAAGGCTTATGCCAATATGGTGAGCTCGGCCGACAAGGGTGGCGTTAGAATAATTAAAGAGTAAAAACTTAAAAAAGATAACCGATGAATAAAGAATTAATCTCCGGTGGTGAAGCACTCCTCCGTTCTTTGAAGAACGAGAATGTAGATACTATCTTCGGCTATCCGGGCGGCTCGATTATACCGGTATTCGACTCGCTTTATGATTATAAAGAGGATTTCCGTCAGATACTTGTACGTCACGAGCAGGCTGCTATTCACGCAGCGCAGGGATATGCCCGCAGTTCGGGTAAAGTGGGTGTCAGCATCGTAACAAGCGGCCCCGGCGCAACAAATACTCTCACAGGTATCAGTGACGCAATGCTCGACAGCACACCTATCGTGGTAATCGCAGGACAGGTGAGCTCGGCAGTGCTCGGTACCGATGCCTTTCAGGAAATCGACCTTGTAGGTATTACACAGCCTATCACAAAATGGAGCTATCAGATACGTCGCGCCGAAGATGTGGCGTGGGCCGTGTCGCGTGCCTTCTACATTGCGAGCACAGGTCGTCCCGGCCCTGTGGTGCTCGACTTTACAAAGAACGCACAGATGGCAAAGGTGCTCTACGAGCCCGAACACGTCGATTTTGTACGCAGCTACATTCCTTATCCCACACCCAATATGGAGGCGATAAAGGAGGCTGCCGACCTCATAAACCGCGCAAAGCGTCCCTTTGTACTTGTAGGTCAGGGCGTGGAGCTTGGTAACGCTCATCGCGAGCTCATAGATTTCATAGAAAAGGCCAATCTTCCCGCAGCACGCACGCTGCTCGGTCTCTCGGCGCTGCCCTCGGAGCACCCCTTGTGTATGGGTATGCTGGGTATGCACGGAAACCTTGGCCCCAATGTGAACACAAACGAGTGCGATGTGCTCATTGCCGTGGGTATGCGATTCAGCGACCGTGTAACGGGTAATATGGAGACATACGCAAAGCAGGCAAAGATAATCCATCTCGACGTGGACAAGGTGGAGATTGACAAGAATATCGCAATCGACATACCCGTTATAGGAGATTGTAAAGAGACTTTGCCCCTCATTACAGCCCTGCTCAAGGAGGCCGACCACCAGGAGTGGATAGACCGCTTTGCACAGTGTGACGCAATTGAGAAAAGCAAGGTTATAGACAAGGCGATATATCCCACCGAGGGCCCCGTGCTTATGGGCGAGGTGGCACGCAAGGTGAGCGAGGCAACCGACCACAGAGCAATCCTCGTTACCGACGTGGGCCAGAACCAGATGTTTGCGGCACGTTACTTCAAGTACAGAGAGCCCCACAGCATAATTACTTCGGGCGGCTTGGGTACTATGGGCTTCGGCCTTCCCGCAGCTATGGGTGCCACAATGGGACGTCCCGACAGAACTGTCTGCCTCTTTGCGGGTGACGGCGGTTTCCAAATGAATATGCAGGAGCTCGGAACAATTATGGAGCACAAGTGCCCCGTGAAGATGGTCGTTCTCGACAATAACTACTTGGGAATGGTGCGTCAGTGGCAGGAACTCTTCTATGATAACCGCTGTTCGTGGACACCTATGTGCAACCCCAACTTCTGCAAGCTTGCCGAGGCCTACGGCATCCCCACACGTTTTGTGCAGGACCGCAGCGAGCTCGACGACGCTATACAGGAGATGCTCTCGACAGACGGCCCCTTCCTGCTGAACGTGACCGTGCGTAACGAGGATAATGTATTCCCGATGGTACCCCTGGGAGCGTCGGTTTGTGATATGATTTTAGAGTAAAGACTATGGAGAAGAAATTATATACCGTTATTGTCTATTCCGAAAATATTGCCGGAATGCTGAATCAGGTTACGGCCGAGTTTACACGCCGTCAGATGAATATCGAGACATTGAACGTGTCCTCTTCGCACATAGAGGGAGTTCACCGTTACACAATTTCATTGTGGACTACAGAGTGGCTCATACAGCGCGTAACCAAGCGTATTGAGAAAAAGATAGATGTACTCAAGGCATACTACTTTACCGACAACGAGATATTTATTCAGGAGGTTGCGCTTTACAAGCTCTCAACTCCCCGCCTGCTCGAGAATCAGCAGATTTCCAAGATTATCCGTCACAATAATGCGCGTGTGATAGAGATTAACTCTACATACACCGTGGTGGAGAAAACAGGAAAGACCGACGCCGTTATGAGCCTCTACAAAGAGTTCGTGGCAGAGCAGTGCGTGCTGCAGTTTGTAAAATCGGGACGTGTGGCTATTACACGCGATGTGAATGTAAATCTCAGTGACCATCTTTTTGATGAAGATGCAAAACGAAAAACAATAAATAACAAATAACTAAAAAACAAATTACAATTATGGCAGAAATGAATTTTGGCGGTGTAATTGAGAATGTAATTACACCCAAAGAGTTTTCTTTGGAGAAAGCTCGTGAGATTTTGAAAGATGAGACAATTGCAGTGCTCGGATACGGTGTTCAGGGCCCCGGTCAGGCTTGCAACTTGCGTGACAACGGTTTCAACGTAATCGTTGGTCAGCGTGAGGGTAGCACATACGACAAGGCTGTGAAAGATGGTTGGGTTCCCGGTGAGACACTCTTCTCTATCGAGGAGGCTGCCGAGAAGGGTACAATCGTTTGTATGCTTCTTTCTGACGCTGCGCAGATCGCTATCTGGCCCAAGGTAAAACCCTACCTCACAGCAGGCAAGGCTCTTTACTTCTCTCACGGTTTCGGTATCAACTGGAGCGACAGAACAGGTATCGTTCCTCCCGCTGACATCGACGTTATTATGGTTGCTCCCAAGGGTTCAGGTACCTCTTTGCGTACTATGTTCCTCGAGGGCCGTGGCTTGAACTCTTCATACGCTATCTATCAGAACGTAACAGGCAAGGCTCTCGACCGCGTTCTTGCTTTCGGTATCGGTATCGGTTCAGGTTATATGTTCGAGACTACATTCCAGCGCGAGGCTGTTTCTGACCTCACCGGTGAGCGTGGTTCTTTGATGGGTGCTATCCAGGGACTTCTTCTTGCACAGTACGAGGTGTTGCGTGAGAACGGCCACACTCCTTCAGAGGCATTCAACGAGACAGTTGAGGAGCTTACACAGTCTTTGATGCCCCTCTTCGCAAAGAACGGTATGGACTGGATGTACGCTAACTGCTCTACTACTGCACAGCGTGGTGCTCTCGACTGGATGACTCCTTTCCACGATGCAATCAAGCCCGTTATGTATCAGTTGTACGACTCTGTTAAGACAGGTAAAGAGGCACAGCGTTCTATCGACTCTAACTCACAGCCCGACTATCGTGAGAAACTCAACGAGGAGCTTCAGGCTCTCCACGACAGCGAGATGTGGCGTACAGCCGAGGTTGTTCGTCAGCTCCGTCCCGAGAACAAGTAATCTCGTAAGATAATTTTTATACTAAATCATAGCCACCCGTGGGTGGCTATGATTTTTTTTAGGGGTTCCCCCCTTGTGAGGTAGGGGATTTCCCCTTTTTTCTTTCGTTCTTTGCCTCTATCTTTGTATCGTGAAGGAGTGCAAATATCCTTGCAGGGAATTAATTCATTGTATGTAGATATATAAAAAGTTCAAGATATGAGAAAATTGTTTTATTTGATGCTTGTGTTGCCGTTGTCGCTTTTTGCGCAGAACGACGATATGTTTTACGTTCCCAAGAGGGAGATAAAGCAGAACGATGTGGCAAAGGTGCTCTCGGCGGCCGACGAAGAGTGGGGTGCGGCCGGTAGCTACCGCAATGTAGACGAGTACAACAGACGCGGCACCTATGCGCGCACGGCAGAGCCCGAAGTTGCAGAGGTGTATCCCGAGGAGTACTATGAAGAGGAGGTCTATGACTATTCAACCCGAATTGTGCGTTTCCACAATCCTACAATTGTCGTGGGCAGCCCATATTATTGGAATGTATATCCCGCAGGTGTGAACTATGCTTCGTGGTACGATACCTATTGGGGACTCTCCTACTACGATGGCTATTGGGGCTTGGGGCTCGGAGCGTCGTACTATTGGCCTTCGCTCTATCCTCATTATCATTCTCATTGGCACCCCGCGCCGCATTATCACCACCACGGTGTGGCAGCGCGTCCCGCCCGTGTGGTGCGTGGCAGAATACCCGTGGCAAGTGTGGGCGGCAATTCAAATAAGGTGAACCGTGTGCCTGTGTCACAGGCGGGTAATAAAAACAATCGCAAGTCTGTGGGCAGTGCACAGACGGCCGAAAAGAAAAGTAACACAGGTTCTGCCGTCAAGAGCGAGGGCAGGAAACCAGGTAGCCGTCGGAAAGTGGAAAGAACGAGTGGCAGCGAAAGTAGAACCACAAAAACAAAGACAAGCCGCAGCACCACATATAACCGTCCGAGCAGCACGGGTGTACGCAGACAGAGCAGCACGGGCGGTGAGCGCAGAACTCCTGTCGGCACAAGCGGTGGCAACCGTTCGCGCAGTGGCGGCAGACGATAAGAGGTAAATTACGAAGGGGAAACAAAAGGAAATTACTATGAAGAAGATATTTTCGATGTTTTTGATGTCACTCGCTATATGTGCGGGTGCGCAGAACAGTTACGATGTGATGAAACTCGCCGATAGTGACATTGCGGGTACAGCACGCTTTGTGGGTATGGGTGGTGCGATGAGCGCTCTCGGCGCCGATATTTCGGTGACGGGCACTAACCCTGCCGGTATAGCTCTATATCGCTCCAATGATTTTGTCTTTTCGGCCGGGCTTAATACGGTGGACGAAAAGAGCAATTATATGGGTACCGCAATAAAAAACAGCAAGAACTCGTTTGATATAAATAATATAGGTATGGTTATATCGAGCAAGTGGGATTCCGACGATGTGAAGTTTGTGAATATGGCCTTTAACTACCGTCATCGAAATAATTTCGATGCCACGAGGGAGATTGCAGGCTCGCTCACCGACCACGATGGAAAATTCTTCTCACAGCAGAAGCAGTTGCATCAGCTCTATGAGAATGGCGGCGACTATGCCGAGTATTATGGTTACGACGATTACACCTCGTTCAGCTATCCGTGGCTCGGCCTGCTTACATCCACCTCGGGCTTGGTCAATGAGTATGGCAATCTTTGCTATGTGCCGGGTGCGGGAGCTCTTTACCCTACCTCAATGTATTACTACTCCGAGGAGAAGGGTGGTGTGGATGAGGTCGATTTTACGATGTCGTGCAACGTGAGCGACAGGTTTTACCTCGGCTTGACCTTCGGCGCAAGCAATGTCGATTACACCCGTTACTCCGAGTACACCGAGCATTGCAGCCAGTTCGACTATTACACCTTGCAGAATAGCTACAATATAAGCGGAAATGGTTTCAATATGAAGCTGGGTGCCATTGTGCGCCCCTTTGAGTACTCACCTTTTAGAGTGGGACTTGCGCTGCACACACCCACCTGGTACTCTCTTATGGACTGCTCTTCGGCCACAATGATTGGAACGGGCGACTACGAGGACATTGTGTGGGATACCCGCGGCAACTATGCCTATGGAGATGACCTGCTTGTGGAGTACAATGTAACGACTCCGTGGCGGTTGAACGTGTCGGCGGCCTATACCTTCGGCAAGAGTGTGGCCATAGATGCCGAGTATGAACTTGTCGATTACTCCACCGCAAGTATTGAGTTTGCCGACGGAAAGGATATTGACGAGCTGAACAGCGATATAGAGAGTAATATGCGTGCGCAGCACATCTTCCGCGTGGGAGCTCTCTTTAACCTTACCGACGACCTCTCGCTGCGTTGCGGATACAATCACATAACAGCTCCCTTTGAGGAGAATGCGGGCAAGAGCTATCTTATGTACTCCGATACAAGTACCGACTATATGAATAAACTCGAGAGTGATATCTACACCTTGGGATTTGGTTATTCGAGCGACGGATTCTATTTCGATATGGCCTACAAACTTACATCGCAACGCTCACACTTATACACCTATTACGACTCGGAGTGTTACAACCCCTATGCCGAGGTCAAGAGCAACCGTCACAGTTTTGTGGCTACTATGGGATTCCGCTTTTAGTGTTTCTTGCGCCAGAAATTGAATCCTGTGTACAGGTTTATCACACCGAAGCCGTTTATTATGGAAAGGGTGCTTTTGTGGTAGCTGTAGGTGTGTGATACAAGCGAGGCGCCCACGTAGTAGTTGCGGTTGTTATATACGATTGCAGCGCGCGTTATTACATCGAAATTTATATTTGACATAAATTCCTTGCTGTCTTTTAGGCGCAGCGAGGAATTTTTGTATCCTATCGCAGGGGTAAAGGAGATGTTTGCAAGGCAATTCTTCTTGAATACCCAGTTGTATGAGTATCCGAAATTTATGCTGTAGTCCTTGTACTTCACCTTCTTGAACATAAGCTCGGGCAGGATGCTCGACTGCAACTCCTTGTCGAGCTTTGAGTAGTCGAATGTGAACGACTGCTCATTGTATGAGAGGCCCAGAATGAACGACCCTGCGCTGATGCGTTGTGTAGTCGATTGGCTGTAGGCGGCGGGGTAGGAGAAGCGTTTGTTATTGAAGATGTAATAGATGTTTACGCCGTCCTGCATAGTGCTCAAGCCGTTGAAGTGGCTGTTTCTTCTCCTTATCTCTCTGCCTGTGCTGTCGTAGAATCCTTGTGTCGAGGAAATCTCGAAGCCTTTGTCGCGGCGGCGGTAGAAAATGTCTATGCCCAGCTTGGCGGTGTAGAAACTCAAGTTTATATCTCTCTTTGAGCTGTTGTTTGTGAGGTCGAAGCTCCACCCGAGGAAAATCCACTTCCAGCCCACGTAGAGCCCCACTTTGTTATTGCTCTCCGGGGTTATTTTAAGGCTCTGTCGGTCGTTTATAGAGTTGAAACGGTAATATTCATAGTTGTAGGAATATTGCGTCATAATTGTCATATTATAGAGGTTGGGCGCAACGTAGAGCGAGTCCTTGAGGTCGAGCTTTGAGTCGATGAGCTCCTCGGTGCGGTGCAGCTTGTCGCTTGTGTAATCGACTATTTTGCTGTTCATCCACAGGTGTCCGTCGGGGCGTGTCTGTGCTGTGGCGGTGAGTGCCGTCAGAAGGAGGGCTATCGTGAAGCCTGTTTTCAAGGTGCAGTCTATAACGTTTTTTATTCTCATAGACTTGTGGTTGCGAGGTGTACCTCTTTTTTATATGATTTTTCCCAGAATCTTGTCGAGTACCCAGTTTGTGGGAGTGGCGCTTATGCTGTCGCAGGTGCAGTTGGTCTTGTGCTGCAGGTGCTCCACGATGTTTCTGATGAGTGGCAGCTGCACGTAGGGCGGGTTGGGCACAGAAAACTCTTTTGTGCCGTCGGTGCCTTTGTATTTTATGGGTTCGAAAGTGAAGACCGAAAAGGTGATACTTCCTTTGCTGCCGAAGATTTCGATGTGGTCTTCTTTTGATGATTCGTCCGACACGAAGCACCACGAGCCGGAGCCGGGCACGCCGTTCTCGAATCTGAAGCAGGCGCTCACGGTGTCCTCGGCTTTGTAGAGGTTGCCGCGGTTGGCGGCGTATCCCTCGGCATATAATATGCAGCCAAACATATCCTGCAGAAGGTCTATGTGGTGTGGCGCAAGGTCGTAGAAATATCCTCCTCCGGCAATTTCGGGGTTCACACGCCAGGGGAGGTTGTCGCGGTTATAGTCGAGGTCGCGAGGCGGCACGGCAAAGCGTATCTGCACGTTGAGCACTTGCCCAATGAGCGGCAGCAGTTCCTTTACCTTTAAGAAATAGGGTAGGTAGCGGCGGTAATAGGCTACAAAGCAGGGCACGCCCGTCTCGCGCGATATGCGGTTTATGCGGGCGCAGTCTTCGTAGCTTGCGGCAAGCGGTTTCTCTACATACACGGGCTTGCCTGCCTTCATAGCCATAATGGCAAATGTGGCGTGCGACGACGGAGGAGTTGCTATGTATATGGCGTTTACCTCGGGGTCGTCTATGAGGGCTTGTGCGTCGGTGTACCAGTGGGGTATGTTGTGCCTGCGGGCATAATCCTTTGTCTTCTCCTTGTCGCGTCCCATTACGGCAACCACCTCGGAGCCTTTTATAAGGTTAAATGCCGGGCCGCTCTTCTTCTCGGTAACTTCGCCACAGCCTATGAATCCCCATTTGATGACTATGTTCATATTGCAATCAATTGTAGAAATTCCACGATAATCCCATCCATAAAATCGCAGGGTTCTGCGGGTAGTGTGGAACGAGGAAATAGTTCATATTGCCCGTGCCCTCATTTATGTGATGGTATTTTACATAAAAGCGTGTCTGCTTGAGCAGGAAATTGGCATATATACTTGCGATGGGGTAGTTGCCTACTTCCACCTTCTCCTTGGGCGCCTGCAGACAGAACTGCCCGAGGGCTGCCGAGTAGTCGGGTGCGTAGTACGATGTGAAATATCTCACATCGGCGCCGAGCTCTGTGTTCATCACCTTGGCTATCTTGAATTTAATATAGAGGTTTGCATAGAGGTTGAGCTTGGGCAACGGCAGGATATCTTTGTTGCTGCTCTGCTGGAAAGTTGCTTCGGCGTCGAGGTTGAGGATTCCGAGCTTGAAGCGCTGGTCGAGCGTGGCCGACACCACCTGTATGTTGTCCTTTGCCTGGCTTGCCACAAGGCGGCTCTGCAGGTTGCCCTTTTGGTTGGTTACCGATGTGTTTGCAATGTAGGTGTAGTTTTTTATGTTCTCTACACCTGCTCTTATTTCGGTGCCTGTCTTGCCTATTTTTGCGCGCATCTCCACGCGGCTCTTCAGTTCCTTGTCGAGGTCGCCGTTGTCCCACCAGTAGTGCTGTGAGTGGAAATGGCGGTAGAAGAATGTGGGGCGGTTGTTTTTTATGAAGGCTGTGGCCTCGAGGCTCGCCTCCTTGCCCCACAGATTGAAGTTCAACCCTGCGTTGCTCTCAAGTGAGAATGCGCCTATGTCGTCGCCTATGACCGACGATTCTCCTTTTATCTTGTATTTGAGAAAATCCTTGTATCGGCTCTCTATCACTCCGCCCACCGAGATGGTGTGCTCGTTGTATGCCTTGCGGAACTCTTGGCCGGTTGCAAAAATCGTGTCGGGCATTGTGTAGCGGTTGTAACGGTGCGATGCGTAGGCTGTTACATCGGCAAAGGCCCATTTACTGAAGCCCTCGCATAACGACAGGGCCACACGGTTTTCCATTGAGAAACTCTTGTACTCGTCGATGGAGTCGAGCGACATAAATTTGTCGGCATAGTAGCTTGTGGGCTCTTCGTAACAGCGGAACTGTCGTGTGCCCAAAGAGAAATCCAGTGTGTGGGTTATGCGTGCCACGTTTACAAACTCCGGCTTTTCGTCGCTCTCTTCGTCGGTGTGTGCTACACTGCTGAAGATTGTCGAGAGGGTGTCGGCTTTGGCTGCAACGCTGTCGGGTACACCGGCTCTTTTGTAGAAACCGAGGTTGTAGTGATGCGTGAAATATGCTGTGTAGACCTCGTTTCTGTTCCACGTTTTGTTAAAGTTTACGGGAATATCGGCTGTGCCGAAGTTGCTGTTTGAACCGTCGGTCTCCTCGGGGCGTTTTATGTAGTCGTCGTTGGTTATACCACCGTTCTCGGCAAGTTTTATGTGGTAGCGGCTTGCCAGGAAGTGGTAACCATATCGCTCGCCCTTGTAATAGGAAAAGAGTGAGAAATTCATAAACGCTGACGATTGGTTGTCGTAGCGTCCGCGTCCGTAGAGGTAGTCGAACATTCCTCCCACACCAAATTTCTTGCCTGCGTTTGTGGCAAAGTATATCCTCAAGCGGTCGTCACCGTCTACTTTATTGCCCGATGTGTGGTAGCTTATGTTTGTGTAGGGCGACTTTGTGTCGGTAAAGAAGATTTCGCCGGGGCGGGTTACGAAGTAGTCGTAGGGCTGCAGGAAATCGAACGCCGTGGTTGTGGGGCGGTCGAAGAATATGCGCGACTGACGGGGCGAGCCCATATTGCCCAGGGTGTTGTATTCCCCGCGCACGCCCTCGGTCTGATGCCAGTTCTGAAAGGCATACTGCAGTGTGTCGGCATTCACGGGTATTATATTGCCGAAATCCTCCTCAATGTGCCACTGGTGTATCTCCATAGGAACCTTGAGGTTTACTTTGTTGCTGTCGGAGTGGGCCTTGTGAAAGGGGTTGAAAATCTCTCCGTCGCCGAATCCGCCTGTCGATTGTGCTACGGCGCTCTGCACCGTCAGCAGCAGAAGTGCCACAATCGAGTATATGTATATTGATTTTCTTTTCATTTCGGGGTTATAGCATAAATCGCAGAATAAACTCAATTACCTTGCAACTGATTGCAGCCATTGCCGCATAGAAGAAGAGCGAGGAACTGCCCGCAACAAAGTATATTATGAGCGTGGCAGCGGCTCCTATCAAAAAGAGGATATTCAGTACCTGCCTTATTTTGTTTATATTATCCACGTTTCTTATTTTTTAGAAAGTCTGTTTGTAAGCTCCTTTACAAGGAGGTTCTTCAGGTCGATGGTCTTTGTGCGGAACTTGCCGTTGAAGCGTTCCATACGGCCTTTCTCGTCGAGGGCGGCCTCGTCGGTGATGCACTCCTCGGCCTTCAGCTTGAAACCGCCGTCCTCGGCCTCGTCGTCCCACCAGTAGGTTATGCGCGACATATTGAATGTGCAGCTGCCGTCGTTGCAGGTGAGTGTGATGTAGTAGTATATGCGGCTGCGGTTGAGCACAAAGAAACGCTTCTTGAATACGATATACTCCTCGGCCTTGCCCACAAAGGTGCCGTCGATGTCATCCTCGAACTCTTTGAAACTTATGACGATGGGTTTCACGAAACGCTCTTTCACCCACTCCCTTGCAATCTCTTCTATCTCTCCCGCCGACAAACCCTCGGCAGGGATGTTCTCCTCAAAGGTCACTTTATTGTTTACCACGGGCACGGCGCCTGCGCTGTACTCCTTGGCCGGCTCTGAATATTTCGACTTGAACAGCTGTGCCTGCATAGTGCCCGAAACGAGCAGAAGCATTATAAAGGGTATTATTTTCTTCATAAGATTAATTATATTATTACGAGTGCGAAGATAATATAAAACTATAAAGAAAGCAAGTGCTTGCCGAGTGCTTTTCGCTTGTATATGCTATACTATGCGGTAGCGGGCAGCTGTTTGGGAGGGCTTTGCAGCGATGCGCGGCAAAAAAACAGGCGGCTTTTTTCTATGGCTTTGGCGGCGGCACCTCGGCTATATTATTTCGGGTGCGTTTGTGCGAAATTAATTAAGCCAATTATTCTTTTTCAAATTTCTCAATTCAATGAATTATATATAACTTTGCGCAAACGAAGTGAAATGTTTTTTTGCACTCGTTTGCCGCGGGGCATTTTGCACTTTTAAATTTCTGTATTATGACAATGAAAATCACAAAAGTATTTAAAATATTTCTCCTTAACATTGTAGCTATGGTTGCAGTGATTGTGGGTTTGTGTTATGCGACACTGGTGTGGATTGATTCTTACACCCTTCACGGCGAGGTTGTGGAGGTGCCCGATGTGCGCCGTCTCTCGCTTGATGATGCGGCGGCGAAGCTGCGTGAGAGTGGTCTCGACTTTGAAATATCGGAATACAAATATTACAAAGGTGCTAAAGAGAATGAGGTTATTGACCAGGCTCCCGTGCGCCGTTCCAAGGTGAAAGAGGGACGCAGGGTGCAGCTTGTGCTCAACTCGGCCAAAGAGCCTTTGATGCCGCTCCCCGCAATTGTTGATAACTGTTCGCTGCGCGAGGCCGAGGCACGTCTGCGTGCTGCGGGATTCAAACTCGCGCAAAAGGTGAAGATAAACGGCGAGGCCGACTGGGTGTACCACGTTCTTATGGGCAAAGATACCCTTCTCAACGGTTCTTTGGTGCCTGTGGGCGCAACGCTCACTCTTCACATAGGTAGTGGCGAAGAGAGTGTGGATACCTCTGACCCTGTTATGGAGGAATCTTGGTTTGAATAGTATGATGGAAGAGATGGATTTCTACGAGGATGACGACCTTTTGATGGGTGACGACTTTGCAGGCGAGGAGACCGTCTACAAAGAGATACGTCTTGTGGCTGACAAGGGACAGTCTCCCATACGCATAGACAAATTTCTCATCGACCACGTTGCCAATACTTCGAGAAACAAAATACAGCAGGCGGCCGATGCGGGCGCCATTTCGGTAAATGGCAAGGTGGTGAAGAGTAACTACAAGGTGAAGCCTCTCGACAATATTGTCATCACGATGGACACACCCGCCTACGACAATACCATCGTGGCCGAGGAAATTCCGCTCGATGTGGTGTATGAGGACAGCGACCTTATGGTTGTGAACAAACCCGCG
Organism: Bacteroidaceae bacterium; assembly: GCA_045646965.1. Classification (GTDB taxonomy): domain Bacteria; phylum Bacteroidota; class Bacteroidia; order Bacteroidales; family Bacteroidaceae; genus HGM04593. Next base: position 166,512 of record JAZRLR010000023.1, on the reverse strand, counting down.
GGACTTGTAGTGCACCCGGGCTGTGGAAACTCTCACGGCACGCTTATAAATGCCATAGCCTGGCATCTGCGCGACGACAAAAATTTCGATGCAAACGATCCGCAGGTGGGGCTTGTGCATCGCATAGACAAGAATACTTCGGGCTTGCTTGTGGTGGCAAAGACCGCTTATGCTAAAGCCTATTTGGGCAAGCAGTTCTTTAATAAAACCACGCAGCGCACATATAACGCTGTGGTGTGGGGCTCGGTAAAGGAGGATAACGGCACGGTGGTGGGTAATATAACCCGTAACCCGCGCAACCGCCTGCAGATGTGCGTGTCGGCCGATGAGGCGGTGGGCAAGCACGCGGTGACTCACTACAAGGTGCTCGAGCGTCTCTCTTATGTGTCGCTTGTGGAGTGTAATTTGGAGACCGGTCGAACACATCAGATAAGGGTGCATATGAAGCATATAGGGCACATCCTGTTCAACGACGATGTGTATGGCGGCGACGAAATATTGAAGGGTACAAACTTTAGCAAGTACAGCCAGTTTGTGCGTAATTGTTTCAAGGCTTGTCCCCGTCAGGCGTTGCACGCAAAGACATTGGGATTTGTGCATCCCACAACGCAGGAGAAGATGTTCTTCGATTCTGAACTGCCCGAGGATTTCCGCAATCTTCTCGATGCCTGGCGCAACTACTCGCAAGCAAGCGCGGCATATAATCAGTAGTGTGGTAAAAACTCCTTCGTGGGAAACAGATAGCTCTCGCAACGCATTTGCGTTGTGAGGGTTTTTATTTTATTCTCAAGCTGTTCAACTGCTCGATGCTGCCGTTGAAGATGTTTATATCCACATTCCCGGGTATTCCGGGTACCTCGCCCACGTCGGAGCATTGCCAGAAGAGCCACTTCACATCCTCGCCCAGCGCATCTATATAATAATGTGCAATCCACGCGGGGTATTTGTCAAAGAATGTATCGGTGAGGTATTTGTTTCTATATTTGCGATAGGTGTATATTATGGGTTTTACTCCATAGTGTTCCTCTATCTTTGAGATAAAAATCTTGAGCTCTTGTATGAATTTTGTTTTGTCTTTGGGGCGTTCCTCCACATCAATCATCGGGGGGAGGTCGCCGCTCTTTAGCTTTGCGGTCTTTATGAACATCTGCGCTTGTGCGAGTCCCGTAGAGTGGGTGCTGAAATAGTGATATGCTCCGCGCAGAAAGCCGTGCTTGCCGGCGTTCTCGAAGTTTTCTTTGAAATTTATGTCCACAAAGTCGCTGCCTTCGGTCGCTTTTATATAGATGAATGAGATGGGCGCCTCGGCAGGGTTTTCGTTCTTGAACTTTTCCCATCTTATTTTCCCCTGGTAGCGCGAAATGTCTATGCCGTAGACGCTGTATCCCGACGGCAGGCATATCTCGTAGTGCCTGTGCCCGTAGCAGGGACGGAAACGATAGAAATAGGGGCGGAAAAGCAGGGTATAAATTAATATGAGTGCAAGCAGAGAACTTATAATTGCGGTTGCCACAATTACCCATCGCGGTGCTCCGCTGTGCTTTTTTTGAGACGACGAACGGCGGGCGGAAGTTGCCTTCCGTCCGCCGGTTCTTTTCTGTCTTTTTTTCGTCTCTGTCATTCAGGTGACCGGGCGATTATTTCTGCTGCTCCAGAGCAAGTGTCTTTGTTGTCTGGTCGCATACCTCTGTGGGGCCGAAGTACTGGATGGGGCCGGGGTATACATAGCAGGTTTCTTTTGCCCAAGTATCTCTGTTGGCTGCAAATGCCTTGAAGGGAGCACCCTCGAGGTCTACAAGTGCCTTCTGGATAACGGGTTTCATCTCGCCGTGACGACGCTCCATATTCATCATCATAGTGATGGGTATACCACCTGCAACCCACTCGGCTGCGGGAGCTGTTGTGTTGCGGATAGATGACATATAGCCGGTCTTGCCTGCTGCGATAAGCTGCGATGCGTTGTAACCAAGTGCATAGCAGTAGTCTGCATCGTAGTTCGAGGGAGCTGCGCAACGGCCCTCATAACCGAAGAAGTGGTGCTGGGGGTTGAAAGAGCCTGTGTACTTGCCCTCTTTCTTCCAAGCTGCCAATTTGTTGCCTACCATCTCTGAAAGGAGTTTCTCTGTCTCGATGAGAGATACCTGTACGTTTCCGTGGGGGTCGCGGTCCATTGTGAGCTGACGTGCTACACCTGCGGGGAGGCTTGCGTAAACCTCGCCGTTCTCTTTAGAGAGGTTTGCGATGATGTAGTCGCGTTTAGCAGCGGGCTCTACCTCGGCATACTCCTCGCCCTTAACTGCCAAAAGGTCGTTGAGCTCGGCGATGAGTGATTTCATAGCGGGGATGAACTCGATGAGGCCCTCGGGGATGAGAACTGTACCAAAGTTGTTACCTGCGGCAGCGCGTGAAGCAACAGCCTCGGCGATAGATGTTACGATGTTATCGAGTGAAAGAGCCTTCTGCTCAACCTCCTCTGAAATGATACAGATGTTGGGCTGTGTCTGGAGTGCGCACTCGAGAGCGATGTGCGATGCAGAACGTCCCATCAACTTGATGAAGTGCCAGTATTTGCGGGCAGAGTTACAGTCGCGCTGTATGTTACCGATAACCTCTGAATATACCTTACAAGCTGTGTCGAAACCGAAAGATGTCTCGATGTAAGCGTTCTTGAGGTCGCCGTCGATAGTCTTGGGACAGCCGATAACCTGTACGCCTGTGTTCTTTGCTGCGTAGTACTCGGCGAGCACGCAAGCGTTGGTGTTTGAGTCGTCACCACCGATGATTACGAGAGCCTTGATGTCGAGCTCCTTGATAATCTCCAAGCCCTTGTCGAACTGCTCTGTCTTCTCGAGCTTTGTACGGCCTGAACCGATGATGTCGAAACCGCCGGTGTTACGGTAAGCGTCCATAATGTCGGCTGTAATCTCCATATATTTGTGGTCTACAAGACCGCCGGGGCCCATAAGGAAACCGAAGAGACGGCTGTTGGGGTTGAGTTTCTTAACTCCGTCGAAAAGACCTGCGATAACGTTGTGTCCGCCGGGAGCCTGACCACCCGAGAGAATTACACCTACGTTGATAGCGGGGTATTCAACAGCTGTGTCGCCTTTCTCGAATGTTACGATGGGCAAGCCGTATGTGTTGGGGAACATAGACTTGATTGCCTCTTGGTCGGCAACCGACTGTGTTGCAGCACCCTCACTGATTTTTACTGTCTCTTTCAATGCCTGGGGCAATTTGGGCTGATATTCAGCTCTTGCTTTTTGTAATGCGCTAATTTTCATATCTCACTTAAAATAAAGTTAAATCGAATTTATTGGCAAATTTCGCTTTTTTTTGCGAAATGTAAAAGTGCTTTTGCTTTTTTTATTGTAAAGATGCCAAATTATTTGCAAAAAAGTTTCTATTTGCAATAAATATTGTTTCTTTCGGCAGAAAAGTATATCTTTGCATAAAGAGCGGTGTTCGCTCGCATTTAAGTAAAACAATAAATATTGTAATTATGGCAAGTAGAAGAAATTTAAAGAAAGTGATTACTTTTGTTGTCGATGAGCTGGCAACAGAGGCGTTTTTGATGTCTTACGATGCAAAAGACGATACAGCCGCGTGGGTGGAGCTCTTCAACAAAATCTTCGCTCTCAATAACGAATATGTAGCTCGTGTAAGCCACGTTGAGCCCGGTGTGTCGGCAAAGAAATATTTTGACACATTGTGCGACTCTTTCAACAAGGATGCAAAGGCTCTTCTCGAGGAGATAAGCAACTTGTCTAAATAAGAATTAATATGCTTAAAAGGCTTTTGGCCCTTGTGGCCTGCCTGTTCTTTATAACGGTTTTGTCGGCGCAGAATGTCGATAAAACCGTTATACGTTCCATTGAGAAATATTTTACGGAATACACGCCCCGTGGGGTGGTGCTCAAGAATTGCGGTCTTGAGCGCAGGCGCAATAATATAATAGTAAACAGGCAGTCGCGCTGTGTTACAATCTATACAAACAAGAATTTCGCTTCGCAGATATTTACCCCCTCTCTTGTGGACAGTATCTACGCGGGGATACGCAGTGTGTTGCCCGCTTCGATGAAGAAATATAGGATTGAGGTGATTGCGGCGCGTCGTCCCATAGAGGAGCTTGTGCCTCTCAATCTTTGCAAAAACAACGACGAAACCCGTCTGTGGAACGGGTTCGACTACGCGGGCGAGCCGTGGGTGAAGAATATCTCCCGCCCTTACGATGTGCCGATGGGGCTTGCAGGCAGGCATCTTGCTCTGTGGCAGAGCCACGGCTGCATTTATTCGGCCGAGAAGGGGATGTGGCAGTGGCAGCGTCCCTCGCTTTACTGCACCACGGAGGACCTCTTTACGCAGTCGATAGTAATTCCTTTCCTTGTGCCTATGCTCGAAAATGCGGGGGCTGTGGTCTACACGCCTCGTGAGCGCGACGCGCAGCGCAATTGTGTTGTGGTGGACAACGACACGCTCTGCCCGAGCCTGCTCTATGCGCAGGAGGCCGAGAAACGCAGGGAATGGTTCACGATAGACAGCGGTTTCAAGCCTCGTGCGGGTGTATATGTAGATGGTGAAAATCCCTTTGTGCACGGAACGGCGACAGCTGTGGAGACTTCACAGGGCGCGCGACGCACTGCGGCTGCGGCGCGTTGGCAGCCCAGTATCCCCGAAACGGGATACTATGCGGTGTATGTCTCTTATAAAACCTTGCCCAATTCTGTCCCCGACGCGCATTACAGCGTGCTGCACGCGGGCGGAGTCACGGAGTTTAAGGTAAATCAGCGTATGGGAGGGGGTATCTGGGTATATCTGGGGCATTTCCTCTTTACAGCCGGGTGTGGCGACCACCAGGGTGTTGTCCTCTCCAATAAAAGTGACCACGAGGGTGTGGTGACAGCCGACGCGGTGCGCTTCGGCGGAGGAATGGGGCTTGTGGCGCGTGGCGACAGCGTTTCTGTGACAAGCGGCTTTCCACGTTATCTCGAGGGGGCCCGCTATGCCTTGCAATATTCGGGTTTCCCATACGAGGTGTATACCCCGAGTGAGGGTAAGCTCGACTACAACGACGATATAAACAGCCGCTCTCACGCGGTGAACTACCTTTCGGGAGGCTCGGTATATAACCCCGACACTCTGGGGCTTGGCGTTCCGCTTGAGCTCTCTTTCGGCTTTCACTCCGATGCGGGTGTCTCGGCCGAGGATAATGTGGTGGGCTCGCTGGGTATTGTGACAACCGAATTCAATGGCGACACTGTGGCTGCGGGCAGGTCGCGCTATATGTCGCGCGATATTGTGAGCAATCTTCTGCTCGATGTGCGTAATGATTTGTCGCGTTACTGCGGTTTTGAGTGGCCTGTGCGTGGAATTTACGACAGGAGTTACAGTGAGTCGCGTCTGCCTCTTGTGCCTTCGCTCATATTTGAGTCTCTCTCGCATCAGAACTTTGCCGATATGCTCTATGGGCATACTCCCGGCTTTAAATTTACTCTTGCGCGTGCGGTGTATAAGTCGCTCCTGAAATATGTGAACTATCTCCACGGATGTGAATATGTGGTGCAGCCTCTGCCGGTGAAGAGCTTCTCGGTGCAGTTTGACGAGAAACACGAGAACGCCGTGCTGCGTTGGGTACCCGTTCTCGACGAGGCCGAGCCCACAGCCGTGCCCGATTCGTTTGTGGTTTATACAAGAATAAACGATGGCGGCTTCGACAACGGCAGGGTGGTGGCGGGCAATGTGTGCGAGGTTCCGCTGCTCAAGGATGTGCAGTATAGCTTCAAGGTGACTGCGCTTAACCGCGGTGGAGAGAGCTTTCCATCGGAGATTCTGTCGATATATAAGGCGGGGGGCTCAAAGAAGGTTGCTCTCATAGTGAATGGCTTTCATCGTTTAAGTGCTCCGGCTTGTGTAAACACTGCCTCAAAGGCGGGCTTCGACATTGACTATGACGCGGGTGTTCCCTATATGGGCACGGCCGAGTATGGCGGGCGTCAGCTCGACTTTAACAGGTCGAATATAGGCATTGAGGATGGTCTCGGGTTGAGCGGTAACGATTTCGAGGGGCTTTACATTGCGGGTAATACATTCGACTACCCCTATCTACACGGTCGTGCTATGGCTGCCAACGGTCTTTCGTTTGTGTCGTGCAGCAGTGAGGCTGTTATGGACGGTGCGGTGTCGCTCGCTCCCTACGACCTTGTCGATTACATTGCAGGTGTGGAGAAGCAGGGCGAGAGGGGCTCGTCTCTGGGCTACGACAGGCCATATAAGACTTTTCCGCTCGAGATACAGAACAGACTTGCCGCTTATCTTGGCGACGGAGGCCGTCTCTTTGTGAGCGGTGCACATATCGCCGGCGATATGTCAAAGAATGAGGAGGATAAGAGTTTTATCCGCTCGTTGCTTAAATTTGACTATGGCGGCTCTGTGGCCGACGTGTCGGAGGATATGGTATTTGGTTCAAATCTTCTGCTGCCTGTCTCGCGCACGGTAAACGAGCAGTGCTATGCGGTGTCGCGTCCCGATATTCTTGTGCCGCAAAAAGATGCCTTTGTAGCTTTCGTGTATAATAAAAGCAAGAAGAGTGCCGGTGTGGCATATAGCGGAAATTACAGAGTGCTGTCGGCGGCGTTTCCTTTTGAGGCGGTGACCGACGAGCGTTTGCGCACTCATCTTATGGGGGCTGTGTTGCGTTTTCTTTTGAAATGATTTCTCCTTTTGGTATAAAAATATAAGGGACTTACATTTGTAAGTCCCTTATATTTGCAAAATCTATAATGTCTTTGCGATTTTAAATTGCGCAGCAATTACTTCTTCTTTCCGTTGTATTCGTCAGAAACTGTAAGTTTTGCACGTCCTTTAGCACGACGTGAAGCAAGCACGCGACGGCCGTTCTTTGTAGCCATTCTCTCACGGAATCCGTGTTTGTTTTTTCTCTTTCTGTTAGAGGGTTGAAATGTTCTTTTCATCTTCTTATATTATTTATATGTTTTACTCAAGTGTACTTTGCGCTATTCAGCGTGCAAAATTAGTTCTTTTTTTTTATATGGCAAAGATTTCGGCGTGCAATTTTTGATAAAATTAGGGGGTTGTGAAAAAAAAGAGTGTCGGAGCGTCGCGCGGAGGCTTTTTGTGTTGTGTCACGGCTGTCGCTTTTGCGGGGGAATTTATTTTATTTATCTTTGGGCTTCGTTGCGGAATTTGTATAAAGTTTATTTTTTTTTGATAAGTGTGTGACATTTCCGCATTTGGCACGTCTCTTATAAAAGAGGTATTTATTTTATGAAAAAAACAATAATTGCAGTTCTTCTGTCGCTCTTCTGTCTGGCGGCATCGGCGCAGGAGCGTGTATCTACGCTCGACGAGGCTGTTATGCGCGCTCTTTTGGTGGGGCGTGTGCTTGTGCCCGAGACGGTTTATCTGCAATTCGATAATAGTGCCTACTATCTGGGCGAGACTATCTGGTTCAAGGCTTTTGTGACAAGTGGCGACGATAACCGTCCCACGGAATTCAGCCGTGTTCTTTATGTGGAGTTGCTTTCGCCCGAGGGGTATGTGGTGAAAACCGAGAAATACAAACTCGATGACAACGGCACCTGCGTGGGCGAGTTTTATATGGATCCTCTCTATCTCTCGGGTTATTTCGAGGTGAGGGCCTACACCCGCTATATGCGCAATTGGTGCGATGAGACTCTCTTCAGCAGAGTGTTTCCCGTATATAATAAGGTGGGGGCAAACGACTGGGGGCATAAGGAAATGCTCGACCGCCGCAGAGCTTTCCTGAAAAATGGCCGATGGACAACTGAAGAGGACAACGAGCGTGCGCTGCGCTTCTACCCCGAGGGTGGTAATCTTGTGGCGGGGCTGCCTGCGCGCGTGGCCTATGAGGTGCAGGGTGTGCGCGGTGTGGAGAGCTGCGACACTGTAACCTTGTATGCCGACGGAAAGGTGCTGCTGCGCACTGCGCCACAGCATATGGGAAAGGGTGTTTTCTCTTTTACTCCGCAGCGGGGAGTGAAATACAGTGCCGAGGTGCGCGTGGAGGACGAGGAGGGAAAGAAGAAAATGTATAAATACTCCCTGCCCAAGACAGAGGAGAATGGTGTCTCGCTCTCGGTGTCTGTGAGTGACAGTTCTGTAAATATCTCTGTGGCAAATAACCGGATTGCCGACGACGTGCTTGGCTTTGCTGTGGTGCATCGCAGTTCTGTTGGTTTTTATCGCAAAATAGGCGCCGAAGAGAACTCTTTCTCCATTCCCACGGCCTCGCTCTTCGAGGGCGTGAACCGTGCAATAGTATTTGCGGGTAACGTGCCTCTTGCCGAGCGTCTTTTCTTTGTTGAGCACTCTACGCTTCAGGCGGGCGACTTGCAGAGGGTGAAACTCGACGTTGCGGCCGACAATCTCCCGCTGAACCGCTTTGAGCCGCGTCCGCATCAAAAGGTAAATCTCACCGTGCAGCGTGCCGACGGTGTGCCCATAGGCGACGCGGCCGATTTCACTCTCTCTGTGGGCGATAACGCAGGTGCCGAGCGCACCTCGTGGAGTTATAACCGTTACAGTTACCTGCTGCTCGGCTCCGAGGTTAAGGGCTACATCCCCGATGTCGCGCAATATTTCGATGCCTCGAACCCTCGTCGCAAGGAGCACCTCGACCTTGTGATGCTTACCAACGGCTGGACAGCCTATGACTGGGGCAAACTGGCGGCTCCCACCCTCGGCGGGCTTGCCGAGCCCGAGAAGGAACTCACTCTCGCCGGTACTTTCTATATGCGTTCAAAAAGGTTGCGTCTCAACCAGGTTGCGAGTGTGAGCGTGAAGGCACAGCCTTATAATCTGGTGCGTTTCGATGCTTCGTATGAGGGAAATAAGATATATACGTCGGCTTTCCGCACCGACAGGAATGGTGCTTTCCGTCTCGCCTTGCGCGATTTCAAAGGTCGCAGGGTAATGGCCCTTTCTCCGCAGACGAAGATAAAGCACAGCTCCAGTGTGAACTATACCTTTGTGCTCGACAAATATTTCTCGCCCTCGCCGCGTTTCCTCTCTTATTGGGAGCGCACCACGGGTTCTCCGTATTACAGTGCGGCGGGGTTTGAGATGCCTCTGCGCTCTTCGGTCAATGAGTATATTATGCTTTCCGATGTGGAGGTGGAGGCGAAAAAGCACCACAACCGCTTCGAGGTGCCTCCCATAAGCGAGCTGCATCTCAACTACCTCGACGAGTGGGAGTATGCAATGGATGTGCACTATTTCAAAGGGTTAAATAGTAAGTCGTTCAGCGATAGCATTGAAATAGAAAAGGAGATGGAGGGTTACTACGGCTTTCAAGAAGAGGAGGGCGAGCACAAGGATTTCATCCCCGAGCAGATGACTGCGACGCAGAAGATGCGCGACCAGTTGTTCTATTTCAAAGATGTGCTCACGGCAAGCGATGTGGTGAAGAGCGCTTTTCACCGTTACGGGCTCTCGCACAGCTATTGGGTGCAGAATACCGTGGTGAAAGGCGAGTATCACAAAGATTCTGCGCTTGTGGTCGATGAGGAATATATCCACGGTATACATCCCGAGAAGATGACAAATTTCGAGAGCTTTGTTATCACAAGTGACTTTAAGAAAAGAAAATTCTTTGAGGGTGGCGATGGCGAGGCTTTTTGGGAATTCAAAGGTTATGCCTATGCAAATAAGGGTGCGCACGCGATGTTTTACGATGGTTTCCTCACGCTGCAACATATTGCAATTCTGGGTTCCGAGAGGGCCGATTACTTTGTGAGAAATCTGCAAAGTATGTCGGGCGATGCATTTGGTAAGAAGACCTATGTGCGTCCTCGCTTTCCCAACAGGGTGGCCTGTTTCATTCCCTATAAAGAGGACGCGGTGCGCGAGGGTATCATTCCCGATTTGAGCTATTCCACAAGCACGCGCCGTTACACCTCGGTGCAGGGCTACAGCGACAGCAAGCGTTTCTATTCACCCGACTATAGTACACCGCCGGTGGAGAAAGATTACCGACGCACGCTTTTGTGGGCGCCCTCGGTGAAGGCTGTGGACGGCAAGCTGCAGCTCTCTTTCTATAACAGCACGCATTGCGATGCCATTGTGGTGGATGTGGAGGGGCGCGAAGGCTCTATCTTCTATAGCAACGACGGCAGGCAGAGCACGAAGCTATATGCTGTTGCGACAGGGCTGGCAGAGCGGGTGGATAGTCTTAAAATGAGAATAGAGGATATGATTTTCGAATTACAGAAAAAGAAACTGCTCAAGGATTCTATTTTCTGGGCGCAGTGTGATGAGGCTTTTCGCGAAGCAGAGATTTATTTCAGCTTGCGGAAGTATTCCAAAGGCCTCACCACATACATAGAACTCTCGCAGTTTGGTTATCCGGCGGCCTATATGCGCATTGCGCAGTACTACAAAGAGGGCTATGGCTTGAAGAAGAATCTGCCTCTTGCGTTTGATTTTATGCAGCGTGCTGCCGACAAGGGTAACGTCCGTGCGCAATATGAGCTTGCGCTTATGTTCCGCGACGGGGTGGGTGCCGAAGCAAATGACGACGCTGCGATGTATTGGCTCGAGAAGGCTGTAGAGGGTGGCGAGCCCGAGGCTATGCTTTGTCTTGGAAAGCTCTGTCTTGAGTCGCCCGCGGTGCTCGATTCTGTAAGGGGTGGCGAGCTGTTGCGCGGTGCTTCGATAAAGAATAATGCCGAAGCTCTCTATCGTTACGCTGTGTATATGCTTGCCACGGGCGTGGAGAATGATTCTCTGCTTGGCTCACCCAAAGCTTGCATTGAACGCAGTGCGGAGCTTGGCGGTGGCGATGCGCAGGTCTGGCTTATGGACGCCGCCGATGCGCGTGGCGATTACAAAGAGGCTTATAAGATTGCTTATAAGCTGCATTTGAATAAAAATCACCGTGGAACAAAATATGTGGCCGACTGTTTGCGTGCAGGGCGTGCGGTGCGCCGTAACAAACGTCTCGCAAAAGACCTTTACCGCGACGCGGCTCGTGCAGGTAACGCCGACGCTGCACGCATCCTGAAAGAGTGGTAGGAGACGCTCTTGTTTCTGACATAAAAGAACCGCCCACGCTTTGGAGCGCGGGCGGTTATCATTTATTGCGTTGTCAATTAGAGCTCGGCAATAACCTCAACCTCTACGAGTACGTCTTTGGGAAGCTGTTTAACGGCTACGCAAGAACGTGCGGGTTTCTCGGTGAAATACTGTGCATATACAGCGTTGAAGGCTGCGAAATCCTCCATATTCTTCAAGAAGCAAGTTGTTTTAACTGCTTTCTCAAAAGAGGTGCCTGCCTCGGCGAGTACTGCGCCAAGGTTCTTCATTACCTGCAAAGCCTGTGCCTCGATGCCCTCGGCCTCCACCTCGCCTGTTGCGGGGTTGATGGGTACCTGGCCTGATGTGAACAAAAGGTTGCCGCACACGATAGCCTGTGAATAGGGGCCGATAGCTGCGGGAGCGTCGTTTGTATGAATCTTCTTAATCATAGTTGTATTAAAATTTATTGTTTTCCAATTTGAATCCAGCCTTTACAAGGGCGTTCTTTATTTCCTCAATCTGTGCAAAGTTGCGTGTCTCCATATTTACGCGCAAGAAGCAGCCGTTGATGTCCATACTTGCGTTTGAACGCTCGTGGTGAACCGAGATAACGTTGCCGCCGTGCTCGGCGATGATTCTTGAAATATGCAACAGCTGACCGGGCTTGTCGAGCAACTCGATAGTGAGTGCGCAAGAGCGTCCTGCTGTGAGGAGACCGCGCTTGATAACACGGTCGAGGATGGTAACGTCGATGTTACCGCCCGATACGAGACACACGGCTTTCTTGCCGTCGAGAGGTATTTTGTTGAACATTGCAGCGGCAACGGCAACGGCGCCTGCGCCCTCGGCAATTAGTTTCTGGTGCTCAATCATAGAGAGGATAGCCGATGAAACCTCGTCGTCGGTAACTGTAACTATCTCGTCTACATATTTGCTACATATCTCAAAAGTATTCTGTCCGGGCTCCTTAACGGCGATACCGTCGGCAATGGTAGATACTCCTGCGAGACGCTCAATCTTTTTCTTCTTTATTGAGTTGAACATACTGGGAGCGCCGCTCGACTGAACACCGTAAACCTTTACGTTGGGGTTAAGCGATTTTACCGCAAAAGCAACTCCCGAAATGAGACCGCCACCACCGATGGGTACGATAACGGCGTCGAGGTCTTTGAGCTGGTCGAGTAACTCGAGACCTATGGTGCCCTGGCCGGCAATCACATCTACATCGTCGAAGGGATGGATGAAGGTGTATCCGTGCTCGTCGCGCAACTGCAATGCTTTTTGATAAGCATCGTCATACACACCCTCTACAAGGCAAATCTCGGCACCATATCTTTTGGTAGCCTCAACTTTTGAGATGGGAGCGCAGTCGGGCAGGCAGATAGTCGATTTAATGCCGTTCTTTGTGGCCGCTAGGGCTACACCCTGTGCGTGGTTACCTGCCGAGCAGGCGATAACGCCTTTTGACTTCTCTTCGTCCGATAACTGTGAGATTTTGTAGTATGAACCGCGCACTTTGAAAGAACCGGTAAGCTGCAAATTCTCGGGTTTTAGATATACCGTAGCATTAGGGTTAATTTGCGGAGCGTGAATGAGGTCTGTTCTGCGAATCACGTCCTTTAACACATACGACGCGTGGTATATTTTGTCAAGTGTTAGCATATGTGTGATTGTTTTAAAATTTGTGTACCGCAAATTTACAATCATTTTCTTTTATTCCTAATAATACAAGGAGATTTTTTGTGATTTGTGTTAAATGAAATGCGTGCGTTGTATAAATCTCGGACTTATATGCGGGTTTGTCATAGCCTTGTTGCGGTGAGTGGGGTTTATTTTGTGCTTGGGAAATGTGTGTTATTTTTACTTTATTTTTTATTTCATCAAGTTTAACTATCTTTGAGGTATGATACAACACGCTTTTATATTCGCTCCCGGACACGGCATCTATTGGATGATAGGTATATTGCTTTTTATCGTCATATATAAATGGAAAGCAATATTGCTGGGATTGCTGAATCTGTTGCTTATTCCGTTTATATTGCCCATTGCTGTGATTTCTGTAATCTTCAAATGGGAACCCAAATTTGTTAAGAGGTGGGAAAAAGAGATTGAGGAGTATCATAAGAAACATCCTAAACAATGAGATAGGACCGGAACCATAGAGAAGAGAGTTGAGGGATTGAGTAAGGAATTTGATGAATGTTTGGCTCAACTTTTTACGTTGAGCCCAAAATTATTTGCTTGATTCTAAAATCCCTCAACTTTTTACGTTGAGCCCACTTTTGTGTTGAGCCTTGATCCCAACGAATTATGTAGCTGGAAAATGCAAATAAAAAAGCAGACTTCATTTCGAAATCTGCTTTTCTGCGGAGAGAGAGGGATTGACTTCGTCCATCCCTTGCGCTGCCGCGGGCATCCTTGCAAAAAGAAAAAGCAGACAAACCTTCAAATAAATTTGAGTTTCTGTCTGCTTTTTCCCTTTTGCGGAGAGAGAGGGATTCTTGCTTTGGCAAGCGACTTCGTCGATTACGAACCCCCACTCGGGTGTTCTCATCCCCTCTAATACAAAAAAGGAAGCCTGATAGCTTCCTTTTTTTGCGGAGAGAGAGGGATTCGAACCCCCGGTACCTCTCGGTACGTCGGTTTTCAAGACCGGTGCAATCGACCACTCTGCCACCTCTCCAAAATGTAAATTAAACGCGGTCGTTTCGTTTAACGGATGCAAAGGTATGGCGTTTTTTTGAGCTGTGCAAATTATTTCTCTCTTTTTTTTGAAAAAATAGAAAAAATCTTCCTTTTCGGCTCTCTTTTTGCTCTTTTGTGGCATTTTGCGGGCTTTGTTTGTTGTGGTTTATGCTTTTTGTGGGCTTTTGAATTTTCTTGCTCTTTGTTTCTATATCGCGGCAGTTGTGGTTTTTTAACGCTCTGACTTCTGTGTGTTTTTGTTATTTTTTTATCTTTAATCGTTTTCTTGTATAGTTATGTGTCGTGTGCTGTCTCTTTTTGTGTCTCTCTTTGTGTTGTGTTCCGCCTGGGGTACAGAGCCTCCTGTGCTGATTGCCCACAGGGGTGGAGCGGGCCTTGGCGTCGAAAATTCCATTTCGTGCATTGCGCGCAGTGTGGCTTTGGGCGTGGAGGCGGTGGAGATTGATGTGCGTCTTACAAGGGATGGGGCGCTTGTGGTGTTTCACGATGCGAGGGTGGATGCTCTCACCGACGGGAGGGGGAGAATTTCGGAAATGACGCTTGACGAGGTGCAGGTGTTGCGTCTTGTAGATGCCTTCGGGTGTGCGACGGCGGAGCGTATACCGACGCTTGGGCAGGTGCTTGCCTTTGTGGAGGGGCGTTGCAGGGTGCTTGTGGAGGCGAAGTGTTCCCGTAGCGAGGCTCGGCGTGTCGCGCTTTCCTTGAATGAAGCTATAAAGGGTTGTGACGCTGCGGGGTGGGTGAGTGTGCAGTCGTTCAGTGATGCGCTGCTCGAGGAACTGAACGCGCTCGGCGTTTCTTGCCCGCTTGAGAAACTTTTTGTCTTTAAAGTGCCTCTGCTTCCTCTTATATACGATGGTGGGTTTCGCCTCTTTTCGCTGAAAAAATATGGCTATGTCTCCTCTTTTAATATTCACTTCTCTTGCTTGAATGCTGCGCTTGTGAATTCGGTGCACGAAGCGGGGAAGGAGGTGAAGGTGTGGACGCTCAAGTGGCCTTGCGATGTGCCCTCTTTGCCTGTAGACGGGGTGATAATCGATTTTCCGTTGCGTTGTGGGTGTCGTTAGTTTTTCAAATTTGTAAAATTCGATTCTGCCTTTTTGCTATGCAAAAGTGTGCTTTTCTTGTCTGTTTGTAACCTGTACGGCAAAATGTGATGAAATAGGTTTCTGTAGGAGCAAAACTTTATAAAAATGGAAAGATTTAAAATGATTACAAATTTAAAACCTATGTAATTTATTTCTCTTTTATGTGCAGAAAAGTGTGCAAGTGAAGATTATTTTTTGTACCTTTGCACTAACCGGCGAAGATGTGTTGCGCGCACTCTGAAAAATATTAAAGCAAGCTTTATATTTATCAGTCGTTTGCAATTACTTTCGCAAATTATGGCGACCGGTGTGGTGCCTGTCGCACGGCTGCTTTTCAAAGGGCAGGCGTAAGTGGTTTAATCTAAAATTTTAAAAATATGGAATTGAATCAGATGTTTAAGGATGGTTTGTGGAGCAAAGGGATTGATGTGGCAGATTTCGTGTATAACAATCTCACCCCTTACGAGGGCGACGCTTCGTTCCTTGTGGGCCCCACAGAGAGAACCAAGAAAATTTGGGACAAGTGTCTGGAGGCTCTTGCCGAGGAGCGTGCAAATAACGGTGTGCGTTCGCTCGACAATGTAACGGTGTCTACAATCTCTTCTCATAAGGCCGGATATATCGACCGCGAGAACGAGCTTATCGTAGGCTTGCAGACTGACGAGTTGCTCAAACGTGCCATTAAACCTTTCGGTGGTATCAAGGTTGTGGAGAAGGCCTGTCTCGAGAATGGCGTGCAGGTGGACGAAAAGGTGAAAGATATCTTCTATCACTATCGCAAGACTCACAACGATGGTGTTTTCGACGCCTACACCGACGAGATTCGTACATTCCGTTCTTTGGGCTTCCTCACAGGTCTGCCCGACAACTATGCGCGTGGTCGTATAATCGGTGACTATCGTCGCTTGGCTCTCTATGGTCTCGACCGTCTTATCGAGGCTAAAAAGGCCGACCTCAAAAAACTCTGCAGTCCTATGACTGACGCAACTATACGTTTGCGCGAGGAGGTTTCCGACCAAATCAAAGCCCTCAACGAGATGAAGGTTATGGGTGAGTACTACGGTCTCGACCTTTCCCGTCCCGCAACTACCGCACAGGAGGCTGTTCAGTGGGTTTATATGGCTTATCTCGCATCGGTCAAGGAGCAGGACGGTGCCGCAATGTCACTCGGAAATGTTTCTACTTTCCTCGATATTTACATTCAGTACGACCTCGACCACGGAAATATAGACGAGGTCTTTGCACAGGAGCTCATCGACCAGTTTGTAATTAAACTGCGTATGGTGCGCCACTTGCGTATGCAGTCGTACAACGATATCTTTGCAGGCGACCCCACCTGGATTACCGAGGCTATCGGCGGTCGTTTCAACGACGGACGCACAAAGGTCACAAAGACCTCGTTCCGTTTCCTGCAGACACTCTACAACCTCGGCCCCTCGCCCGAGCCCAATATGACCGTTCTGTGGAGCCCCGAGCTTCCCGAGGGATTCAAGGAGTTCTGCGCAAAGGTATCTATCGACACATCTTCTATACAGTATGAGAACGACACCTTGATGCGTGAGGTGCGCAACTGCGACGACTACGGAATTGCTTGCTGTGTATCTTACCAGGCTATCGGTAAGCAGATACAGTTCTTCGGCGCGCGCTGTAACTTTGCAAAGGCGCTTCTGCTTGCGATAAACGGCGGACGTTGCGAGAACACAGGTACCCTCATTGTAAAGGATATCCCCGTTCTCTCGGGCCAGCTTCTCAACTTCGAGGAGGTTCTTTCTAACTACAAAAAGGTGCTTATGGAGATTGCACGCGTCTACAACGATGCGATGAATATCATTCACTATATGCACGACAAATATTACTACGAGAAGGCGCAGATGGCGTTCATCGACACCAACCCCACAATCAACCTTGCATACGGCGTTGCGGGATTGTCTATCGTGCTCGACTCTCTCTCGGCTATCAAATATGGTAAGGTGACAGTTAAGCGCAACGAGCTCGGACTCACCGAGGGCTTCGAAATTGAGAAGGACTTCCCCTGCTTTGGTAACGACGACGACCGTGTGGACCACTTGGGTGTAGACCTTGTCTACTTCTTCTCGGAGGAGCTCAAGAAACGCCCCATCTACAAGAATGCACAGGCTACTTTGTCGCTGCTCACCATTACTTCGAACGTGATGTATGGTAAAAAAACAGGTGCCACACCCGACGGACGCGCCAAAGGCGTTGCCTTCGCTCCCGGTGCCAACCCTATGCACGGACGCGACAAGAAGGGTGCCGTTGCTTCGTTGAGCTCTGTGGCAAAGTTGCGTTACCGCGACTCACAGGACGGTATCAGCAATACATTCTCTATCATCCCCAAATCTTTGGGTGTAGACAATGAGACTCGCATAGAGAACCTCGTTACAATGATGGACGGATACTTCACAAAGGGTGCACACCATCTCAATGTGAACGTGCTCAATAGAGAGATGCTTATGGACGCAATGGAGCATCCCGAGAAATATCCACAGCTCACAATCCGCGTGTCGGGTTATGCGGTGAACTTCATTAAGTTGAGCCGTGAGCATCAGCTTGAGGTTATCTCACGTTCTTTCCACGAGCGTATGTAAAAGATAATAGTAATCTGTGAAGGCCGGCTCTGCCGGCCTTTGCTTTATAAGAATCAGATATGATAAAAGTACATTCTTACGAGTCTATGGGCACGTTCGACGGGCCGGGGCTTCGTCTTGTGATTTTTTTGCAGGGGTGTAATTTCCGCTGTCTCTACTGCGCCAACCCCGACACCATAGACCTCAAGGGCGATAGTGAGGAGACCTCGATAGAGGAAATTATGCGCCTGGCAATGAACGAGAGGGCTTTCTTTGGAAAAAAAGGCGGAGTAACCTTCAGCGGGGGAGAGCCCACGGTGCAGGCCGCAGAGCTCATTCCGCTTGTGAAGCGCCTCAAAGAGCAGGGTATAAATGTGTGCATAGATACAAACGGCAGTATCTGGAACAAAGATGTAGAGGAACTGCTCGGGCTTGTGGACCTTGTGCTGCTCGATGTGAAACAGTTCAATGCAGAGCGTCATTGCCTGCTCACAGGTCGCAGCAACGAGCAGACGCTGCGCACGGCACGCTGGCTCGAGGAGAACGGCAAGCCCTTCTGGCTGCGCTATGTTCTTGTGCAGGGGCACAGCGCCTTTGAAGAGGATATAAGGGCACTGGGTGAGAATCTGGGCAAGTATAAGATGGTGCAGAGGGTGGAGATTCTCCCTTATCACACCTTGGGCGTGCATAAGTACGAGGCTATGGGGCTCGAATACAAGCTGGCGGGTGTGAAGGAGAATACTCCCGAGCAGCTTGACGAGGCAAAGGCTCTTTTCGATGAGTATTTCCCCTGTGTATATGTAAATTAGTATATAAACCTCTTTCGAGGTGTATAAAAATGACCGAGGGTTGCGTTAAAGCGCAGCCCTCGGTCATTTTATAAAGGTATCTTTTTACTTGAGCTTTGTCCAGTAAATTGTGGTGCCTATGCCCCAGATGTTACCGTAAAGCTTGAGTTTCTTTGCATCGACAAACTCCGCCTCCACGTTCACGCGGAAACCTTTTGAGGGGTCGTAAATCTTTGCGCCGTTCCACTCGCCGGCCTCTTTGTCGAACTTGAGCCCTTTGACGATAACCACCTTGTCGATATCTACGTTGCGCAGGTTCTTGTCGGGGTTGTTTACGTCCTTGCGCTTGTTGCCTTTTGCGTCGAGGGGGTTCTCAACCCAGAAAATTTGTGCGGTGTAGGTGCCGTCGGCTGCCTTTGTTACTCTCACCTTGCTTTTGCTGCCGCCTCTGTCGGTGAGATACTCGCCTATAATCTCGTCGCCGTTTTTGTTGAAACTCTGCGCAAACGAGGGCGCTGCAAGCATAAATACACTGATAAGTGTGAGGATAATCTTTTTCATTTTGTACCGTTTGTTTGTTAAATTCTGTACAAAAGTATGATAAAATTTGCACAATTGGCGGGTGTTTGTGCAAAATGTTTAAAAATTTGCACTCTTTTAAGTGTTGTGTGCAGCTTTTGTACAGCCTGTGTTTAAAATTATCCTCTTTTTCTGTTGGGGCTACTCCTCTTTCTCGTTTTTGAGAATCATAAGGTTGAGCGCAGCCTGTTCGTCTCCCATTTCCGCGGCCTTGGTAAATGATTTCTCGGCGGCGTGCAGGCGGTGGCGTCGGTAATCTATGACTCCCTGCAGATTTATTGCGCGCGCATCCTCTTTGTAGCGGTGCAGCTTGTGCACAAGTTTGTGGTAGTCGGGGGTGGGGTTGTTTGCAAGCTCATCGGTCACCTCGTTTATAATGGCTGCCGCGCTGTCGGGGTGGTTGTGATAGTAAATGGCGTTCACGGCGGCTGCGCGATGCTTGGCAAAGGATGAGCGGGCAAGCTCTCTGTAAACCTCGCCGTTGTCGTATCGGCGCAGGATGATTTCGCGCTTTGTGGCCGAGGGTTCTCGCTTGAGTGCCTCGATGAGGCTGTCGCCTTGCGGAATCTGGAGCATAGATATATCCTTATATATTAAATGCCAGTTGCGGCGCCCGTCGGCTATCTCAAAGAGGGAGTCGGGCAGGTGGTGGTGACGGCGTATGTGGTTGCGCAGGGCCACGGCACGCTGATATCCGAGCCCGCTGCTCTTCTCTTCGTCGCTCTCGGGTGAGTTGTATCCTACTATCTGCACCGACTCTATGGTGGTGCTGCTGTCGGCGAGAATGCTGTTTATGACAGACATTATATCTTCGATGCTTTTTGCGTTACGCATATAGTCGGTGTCGAGCAGAGCGCTGTTTGTGCGGTAGCGCACTATCTCTTTGCCGTCGGGCTCGGAATTGCCATCTTGCAGCGGGGTGTAGTAGCGTATGTTTTTAACGTAGGGGTGCTTGTGGGAGAGGTGGTCGGCAAGGGTAGCGCGTGCCGACACTTTGTGACACGAGAGCGAGGGGGCGTGCGGCAGGAGTATGGCGACTGTGTCGAGCGCATACGAGGTGCCGTTCTTGTCGCTGTATTCGCTGTATGTTATGCCCCACACGGTGTCGCCCGCATATCGCTCGGGTAGCATAACGGTGCAGCTGTTTTTCCCGGTTTTGTATAGTTGTGGCCGGTTGCCGTGGCGTTTTATGTAGCGTTTGCTGTATTTCTTGCCTTGAAAATGTTTGGCGGCACTGCTTATGCAGGTGTCGGCATTGCACAGGTGGGTGACAACTATCATTCCGTCGCCCGAGGGTATCTTGCCGATATTATAGTCGAGCGTGACGTACCAACTGCTGTCTCTGTGCTCGACCGAGCTGTCGTAGGGTGATACCTGCGCTGTGGCAGCGGCTGCCGCAATGAGCAGTGCCGAAAAAAGAAGGGATATTCGTCTCATAGGTCTTTTGTTTTTATTTATTACCTATTTATAAACGAATATCCTTGCTTTTTAGTTCGTGTCACATTTCTGTGATAAGTGACGTGACTTCTTCTATGGAGCTTATTACGGCGTCGGGCTCGGCACCGGGAATTATCTCTTCTTCGGCCCAGCAGCGTTTCTTCAGCCACACGGCTTTGCAGCCCAGGGTGCGCGCGGGGTGTATATCCTTGCGGTACGAGTCTCCCACAACCACTATGCTTTCGGGGGGCAGCTTGAGTGCCTCCACGCCCAGGGCAAAGAGTGCGGGGTCGGGCTTGCGTAGCCCCACGACCGACGACTCTACAATTGTGGGAAAGAGCTTGTCGAGTGAGAACTCCTTGAGCACGACGGGCATATTGCCGTAGAAATTTGTGACAAGTACAAGGGGGTAGCGTGTGGCGAGCTGCTCAATCACCTCGCGGCTCTTGTCTATGGTGTCGAGCACCACGCCGTAGCATAGCTCGGCAATTTCGTCGGCCTGCTCTGCTGTGAAAATGTGGCACCCCTCCTGCTTGTGCAGATACTCGAACTGCAGGGCGATTTTTTTATGCAGCAGGGTGTTGAATGTGTCTGACGGCTCTATTATGGGATTTTTAGCCAAGGCTCGCTCGGCATATACATAGGCGTCGCGGAAGAGGCTTTTTTCTATTGTGACGCCAGCCTTTACATACTGCTCCCATATAACTTCGCCCCAATGCACGCCGTTTGTGTCTATGGTGCCGCCGTAGTCGAAGATAATGCCTTTAACGATATTCATAGCCGTCGTTTATCTTTTGCGTGAGTCTTTTGCACAGTGTCTCGTGCTTGTGGCGCATATAGAAGAATATGGCCATAAGTATCACAATCTCAAAGAAGAGATAGAGCCACAGCTCGCCTATGAGCATTGAGAAGCATAGCATTATGGCGCGTGAGTTGAATGTGAGGATATTTGTGTATTTCATAAGCGGGAGACTGCCTTTGCGAAATTCGTTGCGCAGCTCTTGCGGTATGTCGGTGCCGTATTTCTGGTTTACACATTTTATAAATTGTACGAAGCGCGGCGACATCCTCTCCTGGTTGTCTACATAGGCGATATATGCATTGAGGAAGATTTTCCAGAAGAAATTGCCGCGCCACGGTGTCTCGGCATATTCCTTGCGCTGTGTGGCGGAGTTGTGAAACTCGTGTCCGTTCTTTTCGGCAGTGAAATAGAGATGTATATTGCGGTAGTAGTCGGCAAGCTGGCATTGCGAGCCGTGTATCCAGAATCCGCAGAAAGAGCAGAGAATCCACACGATGACGCCCCAGTTGTACTCGGGCGCAAAGGGGATGGGCTCAAAGGTGCTGCGTGCCGCAATGGCGAAATAGATGCAGAAAAACCAGCAGTCTCCCGCAAAGCCGTCGAGGATGCGTCCCCAACGGGTTTTCTGCCCCGTGATGCGTGCGAGCTGTCCGTCGGTGCTGTCGTAGAGATTGGCCCACATAAGCAGAAGGATACCCAGAATATTCCAGCGCAGGTTCTCCTGATAAAAGCATACTCCCGCTGCAATGCCGAGAAATATCGATGCGATGGTTATGGCGTTGGGGTGCACTCCTCTGTTGCGGAAGAAAAGTGCGCATCGGAACCCAAGCGGACGATAGAACCACATATCGAGGAACTCCTCGGTGTCGTATGATTTGATGGATGCTTTGTACATCTCTTTCTCTTGCTCTGTCATTTATCTCTTTTTTTTGCGTTTGTAATGGCTTGTGCTATGTGTGCGGCAGCTTCGTCGCGCACGGCGGTGAAGCTGGGGAAATCGTTTATGTCGATGATGAAAATCTCGCCCTTCGGGGTGATAATTGCGTCGCCGCCGAAAATGTGGAGCCCCAGAGCCTGTGCAGCCGAGAAGGCTGTGCTTTTGAGTTCTTGCAGGTCGAAGGGGTGGTGCGCAGGCTCTCCGTTTATCTTCTCGAGCCCGAACTTGGTTTTCTTGGGCACGGGGTAGGTGTGTGTGAAGTAGGTGTCGCGCACTCCGTAGAATTTTACAAGGTCGCCAGCGATGTGCTCAAAGAGTATTGCGTCGCACCCGCTGCCCGTTTTTATTGCGTTGAAGGCTGCGGCGGCCTCTTTGCTGTCGGCGGCATAGGATACGTCTTCTATGCGGCACGACCACCCTTCGCTCTTTTTTATCCACGCGGGGTAGGGGGCTCCGTCGAGGTGTGCGGGGCTGGTGATGTGCTTGTGCGCGGGTTGCGGAATGTTGTGGCCTTGCAGGGTGGCGGTCATTGCGCTGCGCGAGCAGTTCTCAACCGCTGCGGAGCTGTTGAGTACTGTGCAGCCTTCGGCCTCTGCTTTTTTCAGTTTTTTCAGCACGGCGGGTGTGCGCGACATATTACATATTACGTCGTAGCCGCTGTAATCGTCTTCCTCGCCGAGCCTTTCCACCGTGTGCCCCTGCTGCACGAGCTCTCGCTCGACGGCTGCAAGTATGGCGGCGTCGTTGGCCTGCATATGGGGTGAGTGCAGGGGGTTGCGGGGAAGTGTGGCTACTTTCATTTTTGTGCAAGGAATATTTCGGCTTTTTCTATGTCGCCGGCGTGGTCTATGTCTATTATCTTGTCGATGGGGCAGGCGCGCAGCGTGAGCCCGTCGGCTATGAGCGCGCGTTGGAAATTACGCATACGCGACTCGCCTCTCTCTATGCAGCGCTCGAGCGTGTCGAGGGCTTTGGGTGAGAGGCCGTATATGCCGCCCGAGATATATTTGCAATCGTTGCAGAGGGTGTCGCTGAAGGCTGTTATGCGCAGCTCGCCGTCGGTCTCCACATAGAGCGGTTTCTCGTCGTCGATGTAGGGGGTGACGGCCATTACCCCGTCGTTGTCGCTTGCCGCAAGCTGCTCTATGTACTGCGCAAAATCCTCCTCGCGGAAGAGGGTGTCTACCGTGGTGAGGCAGAACTTCTCTTCTCCTCGCAGGTGGGGCGCAAGCGCGTGCATACTGTGCATACTGCTCGGCGTGTCTTTTATCACAATGTTTACAGGGCAGTTGCATTGCAGGTTGCGCAGTTGTCTCTCGGTGTCGGGTTGCTTGCTGTTTATTACAATGCTTATGCTGCTTGCGCCTGCACGCTCAAATATTTTTACAAGGCGTTCTATGATGGGAACGCCTTGTATTTTTATGAGGGGCTTGGGGCTTTTTATCCCTTCGCTTGCCAAGCGCGAGCCTTCGCCTGCTGCAATGATGGCAAATTTCATATTTTAGTCGTTGTCGTTCTGTTGCAGGTTTAGGCGGTTGCTGTCGTCGCGTTTCTCAAAGTAGAGCTTGGGCAAGGGACGGCGGCGTGCCTCTTTGTACATCTTGCGGTTGCGGAAAATATCTATCGCCGCATATATAGCCTGGCGGAATGAGTTCTCGTCGGCCTCTCCCTTGCCTGCGATGTCGTATGCCACGCCGTGTGCGGGAGATGTGCGCACGATGGGCAGGCCTGCGGTGAAGTTTATGCCGTCGTTCATACCCAGAGCTTTCAAGGGGGCAAGTCCCTGGTCGTGATACATCGCAAGGATGGCGTCGAAACGGCAGTAGTTTCCGCTGCCCATAAATCCGTCGGCTGCAAATGGGCCGTAGCAGAATATGCCGCCCTCGTTCAATCTCTTTATTGTGGGTGTGATAATCTCCTGCTCCTCGCTGCCCAGGAGACCGTTGTCGCCCGCGTGGGGGTTGAGTGAGAGCACTGCAATCTTGGGCACGTCGATGTTAAAGTCTTCGATGAGGCTGCGGTTGAGGATTGTGAGTTTCTCCTCAATAAGCTCGGGGGTGATGGCTGCGGGCACGTCGCGCAGGGCAAGGTGTGATGTGGCTACGGCTACGCGCAGGTCTCCGCTGCAAAGAAGCATAAGGGATTTGCTCTCTCCGCCGCAACGCTCTTGCAGGTACTCGGTGTGCCCGGGGAAGTTGAAACTGTCGTTCTGTATGGTACTCTTGTTTATGGGGGCTGTCACAAGTACATCTATCTTGCCCTCACGGTAATCTCTGACGGCTCTCTCGAGTGCCTCGAATGCGGCCTGTCCCGCCTCTTTTGTGGTGTTGCCAAGCTCTATGCGCACCTCGTCGCTGTTGCAGTTAATTATGTTCAGTTTGCCGTCCTGTATATCTTCTATCTTTTCCACTGCGTTGTATGCGGTCTCGCAGTCGAGAGCCTTGCGGTGGTAGGCTGCCGCCTTGGGCGAGCCGTAAATTACGGGTGTACATATCTCAAACATTTCGGGTGTAGAGAATGTCTTGAAGATTACCTCGTAGCCAATGCCGTTGATATCGCCTTGTGTGATACCTACGCGTATTCTGTTTCTTTCGCTCATATCAATTATTTGTTGTTTCGTTGCTTTCCTCGTTGTCGATTATAATCTCGGGGATGTGTATACTGTTTTCAATTACTTTGTCGGCGGGGAGTTTGAGTGAGAAGAGTGCCGCCTCGAGCTTGCGCATAAGGTCGCCCTTGCGTTTGTTGGGCGCATAGATGAAGGCTTCGGCTACAAT
Organism: Bacteroidaceae bacterium; assembly: GCA_045646965.1. Classification (GTDB taxonomy): domain Bacteria; phylum Bacteroidota; class Bacteroidia; order Bacteroidales; family Bacteroidaceae; genus HGM04593. The sequence continues at coordinate 141,758 of JAZRLR010000023.1, read as the reverse complement.
TACTCTGCCGTTTTTCTCGTCTACCATCTGGTGCGACACAAAGGGGCCTCCCATCATATCGTTCTCCATTTGCCACAAGCCTTTTGCTATCTGCATATAGCGCTGACGATACTCTGTGTCGTAAACATCGACAAACATTGTGTCGGTTGCCATATAGCGATCGGGGCGGTTACCGGGGATGTTTATCTTCATCACAGAGTCGCGCTTTGCGAGGAAACTTGCACGCGAGAAGTTGTCGGTGCTTGTGTAGGGGTAGCTGTATATCACAAAGTTTTGTATGCTGCTGTTGTGGTTCGAGATGTCGGATGCCCACAGGAAATCCTTGCCGCTTTTTATTCCGCGTATATTCATAGGGATGAACATTTCGCAGCCGAATATCTTTCTTGCAGAATCCATAAACTGTTTGTTGTGGTTCTTCTTGAGGTCCTCGAGCTCGCGGTTCATTTCGGTGGAGGTGAAGAAATCGATGATTACTTGCGCGTTCTTTGTCACATACTGCTCGAAATCCTCGGGCGAGGGCGACTGTATGGTCATAATCATCTGCGGCTGTGAATATTTGTCGCGGCTGTATTTGAATTTTGTCTGTGTGTATTGTGTCTTGTCTATTTTCACCTCAATCACATTGCGGAACGACTTGAGCAGGCGGCTGAACGACGAGGGAGGTGTCTGTGAAACTCTGAACGAACGCTCCGACTGCGGCAGGGCAGGCACGTCGGTGTCGAGCACGTCGTAGAGGGCGCGGCCCGCAGGGGCTTGCCACATATTTTCGTCACACACTACAAGCACTTCGTAGGGGAGGCCGCTCGATGCGGGCAGCATAAGGGCTTTCTTCACTCCCGACGCACCGTCACAGGCGGCGGTCAATATCGCGATTGCAATAAAATAAAATAGTTTCTTCATAAAAGTATATTTATTTGTTAGTTATTTGTTTTCGTTCTTCAGCGTCGAGAGCATTCCGCACGCTGCAAATATATCCTCGCCTCGCGACGCTCTTATGGTTGTGAAGAGGCCGTTCTTTGTGAGGTAGTCGCGCAGTTGTATCATACCCTCTTCATCGACGCCCTCGAGAGGCACGCCGGGTATTGCGTGGTAGCGTATGAGGTTTATACGGCAGTCGAGCCCCTTGAGCAATTGCAAGAGCTTGCGTGCATAGAAGAGTGTCTCGTTCACACCCTTGAATACGATATATTCAAATGTGAGGCGTCTCTGGTGGCTGAAGTCGTACTCTTTGAGCAGTTCCACAATCTCGGTTATGGAGTATCCGCGCTCGGCAGGCATAATTTCGCTGCGTTTCTCGGGCAGGGGGTGGTGCAGGCTTATGGCAATGTGGTAGTCGCCCGAGTCGAGCAGGCGTTTCAGTCCCTTGCGCACGCCCACCGACGAGACGGTGATGCGGTGGGGGCTCCACCCCAGAGCATAGTCGGCAGTGAGCACCTCAATGGCTTTTAACACGTTGTCGAGGTTGTCGCACGGCTCTCCCATACCCATAAAAACTATGTTTGTGAGCTTTTCGTGCTCGGGGAGTGCAAAAATCTGGTTAAGGATTTCGTTGGCTGTGAGTCCCGCGGTGTATTTCTGCTTGCCTGTCATACAGAAAAGGCAATTCATCTTGCAGCCCACCTGGCACGACACGCACAGCGTGGCACGCTCTCCGTCGGGGATATAAACAGCCTCTACATAGTGGTTGTTTTCCACAGCATAGAGATATTTGACGGTGCCGTCGCACGAGCGGGCAGCGTCGGCGGGGGCGCTGTATCCCGTGCAAAAGAGCTCCGAGAGTTTCTCGCGGTTCTTTACTGATATATTCGACATCTCGTCTATCGAACGCACCCTTTTCTTGTATATCCAGTCGGCAATCTGTTTGGCGGTGAATGCTGGCATACCTGCCTGTTTCACGGCCTCCTTCATTTCGTCGAGTGTCATCCCCAGCAGGGGTTGTTTGTTGTTCATCTGCACAATGTTTTTATTTGACAGGCGGTGAGCCGTGTCTCTTTTTGTCAATATTTTGCGAAGATAGGGATAATTTCTTTATTTGCGGTAATGAGCGGCGCTTTTTTGCGTCTCTCTCAAATAAAAGCTTGCTTTTATTCTCTCTTCCCCGTCGATATGGGGTGTGTGAAATATTTATTGCCTGTCGTTTGTATTATGCCGCCCTTTTTTATTACTTTCGCGTTCAAACAATTTGTTGCTATGAATAATATTTCTGTAGACCTCTTTTTCCCCCTTTTGACCGACTCTTTTGACGCAGCTTCGTTGCGCTCTTTTGTGTCGGCAGGTTTTGGGGGCAGTGTATATCTTGCGCAGCGCGAAGAGAACGCCGCTGTTGCGGTTGAGGGTGTTGTCGCAATGCCTGTTACATCCTTTGTTTCGACAGCTTTTTTCAAGCAGATGGCTGCGGCCGCGTCTGCCGAATTTGTAATATATTTTTCAAAAGGTGTGCCGCAGGTAGAAATGGCACATCTTGCCGATTTCTGCCGTGCTGTGCCCGCCGACGCATCTATGGCCTATGCCGATTATTACAAGATTGTGAACGGCGAGAAGAGTGAAGCTCCTACAATTGATTATCAGGAGGGTAGCTTGCGCAACGATTTCGATTTCGGCTCGGTGCTGCTTTTCCGCACCTCGGCGTTGAAAAAATATCTGCTTGGCTGTGGCGAGGAATTTACCTACGCCGGCCTTTATCAGTTGCGCCTTGCAATGAGCCGCGAAGGTAATATTTTTCACTATAAAAAATATCTTTATGCCGAGTGTGAGAACGACAATCGCAAGAGCGGCGAGAAACAGTTCGATTATGTGAACCCCGCGCAACGCGACGTGCAGATTGAAATGGAGGCGGCTTGCAGCACGCATCTCAAGGCTGTGGGTGCCTATCTGCCCGCCTGCAAGTATGGCGACATAGAGCTCTCGCAGGGCGATTTTGCGGTGGAGGCCTCGGTGGTGATTCCCGTGCTCAACCGCGCTTCGACCATAGCCGACGCCATAGGCTCGGTGCTCACCCAGCGCACCTCTTTCCCTTTTAATATAATAGTTGTGGACAATCACTCCACCGATGGCACTTCGCAGATAATTGACGGCTTTGGCGACGACAGGGTGGTGCATATAATTCCCTCGCGCACCGACCTCGGCATAGGAGGCTGCTGGAACGAGGCGGTAAACAGCCCTCTTTGTGGACGTTTCGCCGTGCAGCTCGACAGCGACGACCTCTATAGCTCCGAAAATACCCTGCAGCAGATAGTGGACGAGTTCTACAAGCAGCGCTGTGCGATGCTTATAGGTTCTTACCGTATATGCGACTTCGACCTCAACACCCTGCCTCCCGGAGTAATAGACCACCGCGAGTGGAGCGAGGAGAATGGTCGTAATAACGCCTTGCGCATCAACGGCCTAGGTGCTCCCCGTGCTTTTTACACGCCTGTGATACGTGAGACGGGTTTCCCCAATGTGAGCTATGGCGAGGACTATGCCGTGGGGTTGCAGCTGTCGCGCAGCTACCGCATAGGACGCATCTATGATGTGCTGTATCTTTGTCGTCGTTGGGGTGGTAATTCCGACGCGGCTCTGTCGCACGAAAAGGTAAATGCACACAATATATATAAGGACTCTTTGCGCACTGCCGAGCTGCTTGCACGACGCGAAATTGTGAAGAGTATAAGTATCCCCGCGCCCGAGGCACTCGATGATTTTTTTGCAGCGCAACTCGCGCAGTGGCCCGAGGCCGACGAGCGTTTCAAGGCTCTCGAAGGAGTGCAGACACGCAGGCTCGAGAATGGGATAATCCTGCAGCATAATCCTGCGCGCATAGTGTCATCGGCTGCAAAGGTCGATGGCGCCTCGGTGAGCGAGCGTCCCTGTTTCCTGTGTGCAAAGAACCGCCCCTCGCAGCAGACTGAACTCAATGCAATGGGCTCTTTGTCGGTGCTTGTAAACCCTTATCCCATACTTCCTTCGCATCTCACATTGCCCCTAAAGGAGCACACCCCGCAGCTGTTGCGCGGCCTCTATGCCGACGCTCTGCATCTTGCCCGGATGTGGCAGGGCAGGGCTCTCTTCTACAATGGTGCAAAGTGTGGCGCTTCGGCTCCCGACCACGCACATCTGCAGTCGGTGCGTGTGTGCGACGTGCCTCTCCTGAACGAGGTGTGGGCCGATGCCGTAGCCGACACTATGGAGCCGCTCACAATGTCGCCCGAGGGCTCCCTCTACAAGGTGACGGGCTATGTGGTGCCGTTCTTTATGATTGTGACAAAAAATGTGAGTGCCTCTGTTCTGCTTATGGAAAAGCTCACGGCCGCTCTTCCCGTGGCTTGCGGCGAGGCAGAGCCTATGATGAACGTCTTTGTGTATCACTCGCCCGCCGAGGGCTATGTGACGGTTGTGCTGCCGCGTGCCAAGCATCGTCCCTCGTGCTACTTTGCCGAGGGTGAGGCGCAACGTCTCGTGAGCCCTGGGGCTCTTGATATGGCAGGCCTTGTGATTACCGCGCGTGGTGAGGATTTTGAGAAGATAACAGCCGATGAGGCTCTTGCGATGTTGCGCGAGGTGGCCGCCGACGCTGAAGATTTTGAAAATATCTGTGAAAATTTCGACCTTCTGTGATGAGAAAAGTTGATGTGGGAATTTTGCTCGCGCCTGTGATAAAGTTCGATTTTATCGGGGATTTTCGTTTGGGCGACACTGTGGTGACGGGGGCTTGCGATGTCTCATTTGCAGGCGGTAAATTGCTCTATGGCGGCAAGGAGTGCGATGCGTTGCATTTCGTTCCTTGTGGCGAGGAGTGCCGTTTCGTGCTGCACGATGTGGTGATAGGCGTGAATTTTCATTGGGAACGCAAAGAAGACCAGGCCTTTGAGGGCGAGCTTCTCTTTATTGTGGAGGAGGGCAGGGTGCGTGCGATAAATCGTCTGCCCGTGGAGAATTATCTTGTGAGCGTAATCTCGTCCGAAATGTCGGCCACAAGCTCTGCCGAATTTTTGAAGGCTCACACAATTATTTCGCGTAGCTGGCTCTATGCGCAACTGTTACGCAAAGAGCAGGTGCAGCAGAGCACGCTCGGGTGGGAGAACGAGACGGAAACCGTGCGCTGGTATGCGCGTGAGGACCACACTCTCTTCGACCTCTGTGCCGACGACCACTGCCAAAGATATCAGGGACTTACACGCGCAATGAACCCCAATGTGGCGGCTGCCGTAAAGGCTACCGAGGGGGTTGTGCTCAAATATGACGGCGAGGTGTGCGACGCACGTTTCAGCAAGTGCTGCGGTGGAGCAACCGAGCGTTTCTCGGCCTGTTGGGAGAATGTCGATTACCCCTATCTCGATGCTTTCAGAGATGGGGAGGGGGCTCTTCCTCTGCCCGACCTCACCACCGAGAGTGGTGCGCGCGAGTGGATTGAGAGCGTGCCCGAGGCTTTCTGCTCGGCGGTGGAGCCGACAGTGCTTGCGCAGGTGCTCAATGCCTATGACCGCGAGACAAACGATTACTATCGCTGGCAGGTGAGGTACACACAGCAGGAGCTATCGCGTCTTGTGGCAGAGCGTTCGGGTGTGGACTTCGGTACCATAGAGGAACTTGTGCCGCTCGAGAGAGGTGCTTCGGGGCGCATCGTCAAGTTGCGCATTGTGGGAAGCAAGGCTTCTCGTGTTGTGGGCAAGGAGCTCGAGATACGTCGATGGCTGTCGCCGTCGCATCTCTATAGCTCGGCTTTTGTGGTGGACAAAACCGAGGGCGAGGCAGTGGAGTTTCTGCTCAAGGGTGCAGGCTGGGGGCACGGCGTGGGGCTGTGTCAGATAGGTGCTGCCGTGATGAGCGAGCGTGGCTACGGATATGCCGAAATTCTCGCTCACTATTATCCCGGTGCCGCTCTCGAGAAAATATGATTTTTTGCAGCCTTTCTTGTTAAATGTTTTCCTGTGGATTTAAGGAAAAAGCCCATAATTTTGTCAATTGTCGATAGTTTTATTAAATTTGCACGTTTTTTGGAATAATTTACAATTATTTCACCTCTAAAGGGCAATAAATGGGGTAATTGCAAGTTATTTATACAAGATGTATGTTAAAATGAGTAAAAAACAAAATAATAATTCTATGCGTGACGGAATGAATGCCTTTGAACGTGCATTAAAACGTCTTTTCGATATCGTTTGTTCATTTGTGGGTATTCTTTTTTTATCGCCACTCTATTTGGTAATTTACATAATAATGCGCATACAGGGCGGAGGCCCCGTAATCTTCAGCCAGGAGAGAATTGGCTACAAAGGCAAGCCTTTCCTCATTTTCAAGTACAGGACAATGTATGTCAATTCCGAAAATGAGGGTGAGCCCAAGCTTGCGCAAAAAGATGACAACCGTCTCACGCCCTTCGGCAAATTCCTTCGTGAGCATCACCTCGACGAACTCCCCCAGTTGTGGAATGTGTTTGTGGGCGATATGTCGTTTGTGGGCCCTCGCCCCGAGCGTAAGTACTTCATAGATAAAATTATGGAGCACGACAAGAATTATGAATACATCTACAAGATGCGTCCCGGCCTCACATCGGAGGCTACCGTTTACAACGGATATACCGATACTATGGAGAAAATGCTCATCCGTCTTAAAATGGACCTCAACTACTTGCAGAAGCGTTCGCTGTGGATGGATATTAAAATAATTCTCATAACCGTTATGTCGATAATCAACGGAAAGAAATTCTAAACACTTTTTGTTATGAAGAAATTAGCGCTGTTTTTTGTGTTTATGCTTTGTGCGCACTTTGTAGTGGCGCAAACGATGACCGACGATCAGATTGTCAATTTTATAATGTCCGAGCACGAAAAGGGTGCCACCGAAATGGATATTACCAAGAAATTGCTCAATAAAGGTGTAAGCATCGACCAAATAAAAAAAATAAGCAATAATCTCACATCACTGAACGAAGGTAAAGGGCTGGGAATGCTCGAGAAGGAGAATATGCAAAGATCGATGAGAGTGCGCTCGGTGCCCTCAAGCAGCGATTACCCCTTTTCTGCTTCAAAAAAAGAGAAGAAGAATCTTACTGAAAAAAATAAAAACCGTAAAAAAAGTAACGATAGCTACTTGTATAGCCTGAACGAGGCGGAGGAGGGTGAAGAAGAGGACGAGGATGATTACATCGAAGAGGAGGACAGCCTGAAAATCTTCGGTCACGATATCTTCAATAACGAGCTTCTTACATTTGAGCCCGCGCTCAATATCTCGCTGCCCGCGACATATACTCTGGGTGCAGGCGACCAGGTGATAATAGATATATGGGGTGCTTCGCAGGTTACTTTTGACGACTACATCTCGTCGGAGGGTTATCTGGTACTCGAAGGAGTGGGCCCTCTCTACCTTGCAGGCAAGACACTTGAGCAGGCCGGTAAATACTTGGACAAGGTGCTCGGCGCGGTATATGCAGAGTCGCAAATAAATATCAGCATAGGAAAGATACGCTCAATACAGGTGCAGGTGCTCGGCGAGGTTGTAATGCCCGGTACATACACTTTGAGCGCTCTCGCATCGGCATTCAATGCGCTGTATGCGGCAGGCGGTATAACCGATATAGGTACTCTGCGTGAGATAAAGGTGTACCGCGCAGGCAAGGAGGTGGCTGTAATCGACGTGTACGACTATATCCTGAACGGAAAAACAGAAAGCAATGTGCGTCTGCAGGACGACGATGTGATAAGCGTAGGTGCATACAGCGGCGTGGCCGATGTGCGCGGAAAAGTTAAACGTCCGATGCGCTACGAGATAATCTCGGGCGAGACTATGCTCGACGTGATTTCTTATGCAGGAGGTTTCACAGGCGATGCCTACACCGACAACTTTAACGTCACACGCAAGAACGGTCGTCAGTACTCTATGCACACCATCGACAAGCAGGAGGCTGCTTCGTTTGAACTGAAAGACGGCGATGCGGTGAACGTGGAGGCGATGCTCTCGCGTTACTCAAATATGATTGAAGTCACAGGAGCTGTGTTCTACCCCGGGCAGTATGAGCTGGGTACAAAGATTTCTACTGTGAAAGAGCTTGTGTCGGCTGCGGGAGGCGTAACCGAGAAGGCTTTTATGGAGCGTGCGATATTGCAGCATCGCAATTTCGATAATACAATTGAGACACAGGCAGTTGATATAAAAGGTATAATGGAAGGCACTTCGCCCGACGTGAAACTCCGTAATAACGACCTGCTCTATGTACCCAACGATTTCGACCTCGCCGAAGAAAAAACCATTATGGTACGTGGTGAGGTGCGTTTCCCCGGAAAATATAAATTTGCCGAGAATACCTCTGTCAAGGATATCGTGCTGCAGGCCGGCGGTTTTACACACTATGCGTCGGTGATGAAAATCGACGTTTATCGTCGCTTTGTGAAGCCTTTCTCGGTGACTGCCAACGACACAATTTCGCAATCATTCTCTTTCTCATTTGAGAACGGTTTTGCGATAGACGACGATAACTTTGTGCTTAAACCCTTTGACGAGGTGGTTGTGCGCAAGAATCCCACCTACACAAATATGCAGATGGCAAAGGTGGAGGGATGTGTGAACTTTGAGGGAAGCCACATTCTCTCGCACAAGAACTACCGCTTGAGCGACCTTGTGAAATCGGCGGGAGGCTTCACCAATGCAGCCTATGTAAAGGGCGCAAATCTCTATCGCAGAATGACACCCGAGGAGCGTCGTCAGCGTGAGATTTCTATGAAAACTGCGCAGATACAGATGTTTGAGGAGAGTTTGAGAGAGAATGCAAAGGATTTGCAGATGGAGCTTCTTGACTCTATTATGACAATGAAACTCGACCTTGGAGAGACGTATCCCATTGCTATTAACCTGAAAGATGCTGTGGATAATCCCGGCTCTTTGAGTGATATAGTTCTGCGCGACGGCGATGTGCTCACCGTGCCCGAAATGGTCTCTACAATCAGAGTGAGCGGCGAGGTGAACCACCCCCTCACAATGAGCTACCACCAGGGCAAAAATGTAAAGCACTACATCAAACACGCGGGAGGATATAGTAACAGCGCACGCAAGAAAGGTGTCTACATCGTGTATATGAATGGCAATGTGGTGAACGTCTCAAAATCGTCGCGCAAGGTGGTGGAGCCGGGCTGCGAGATTGTGGTGCCGCGCAAGGGCTTGAGCAACAAAATGAGCGTTGCCGAGATAGCGGCTTTGGGTACATCGTCGGCTTCGATTGCGACAATGATTGTGGCTATAATAAATCTGCTGAAGAATAATTAAGTTTTCGTCACCCCCTAAAAAGAAAGACTATGGAACAGAGATCAAGGATGAAGGAGTTGTATGACGACTTGATGATTCTGAAGAAAGGAATACGTTTTATGTGGATAAGACGTGCCACATATCTCACATATTCGGCGGTTGCGGTGGTTCTTGCTTTGATAATTTCGTTCAGCATACCCAAGACCTATTCTACATCGGTGATGCTTGCCCCCGAAAATACACAGGGAGGCCTGACAGCCAACCTCGCAGGCCTCGCGAGCATTGTGGGAATGAACGTGGGAATGACTTACGGCGATGCCTACACGGTAGACCTCTATCCCACCATAATATCGTCGGCAGATTTTCTTATGCCTCTGAAGGATATAAAGGTGTCATCGGCCAAAGAGAATCTTGAGACTACATACGGCGAGTATCTTGTGAAATTTCAGAAGAGGGCGTGGTGGAGCTACCCCGTAATATATGTAAAGGGCTGGCTGAACCGCTTGACGGCGGAGGCAACCCCGGCGGCTTCGGGTGGCGCGGCAAAGAAATCTATGCCTCGTCTCACAAAACAGGAGCTTGCGCTCTGCTCTATGATGCAGAAGAATATTGTATGCTCGGTAGACAAGCTATCGGGTGTTATAACTATCACAGCCTATGCCAAAGATGCCGAGATAAGCGCCATCGTGGCCGACTCTGTGGTGAAAAGCCTCAATAAATTTATTCTCGACTACCGCACAAGCAAGGCGCGCAACGACTACGAATATATGGCAAAGGTGTGCGAGGAGTGCAAAGAGAAATATCTGCAGACACAAAAGGCGTACGCCGAATATATAGAGAGTCATACAAACCTCTATTCTCCCACGCACAAGATTCAGGCCGATTTCCTCGAAAAGGAGTCGATGCTTGCCTACTCAATGTACAGCCAGATGCTCACACAGGTGCAGATGGTGCAGGCCAAAATTTTGGAGTCTACCCCCGTGTACACAGTTGTGGAGTCGGCCTATGTGCCCGAGTTTGCCGAGTCGCCCAAAAAACTGCTGATACTTATTATCTTTGTATTCTTGGCTTGCGCCATTGCTACGCTTAAACTTGGTTTCAGTAAGCTAAAGCAGAAAAGATGGAAAAGAAAAGTGTAGCATACGGGGTGGGTGACTATCTGTGTATGCTGCTGATATTTCTCTTTGTGGCAGACCCCACCAATACCATTTTCCATTTGAAGAATGTCGTTTTTGTCCTTTTTATGGCATATAACGTGGTCTTCTTAAAAGCCGATTGGGCAAAACTGTTTTATCCGCTCATTGCGCTCACCGCGGTTTTTGTGTCGTGGTTCTTTGCCGTGCTGAATCTGGCGGTGATAGACGGCGACGATTTCAAGGGTGTAATCACGGCTTTTATGGTGCTCTTTTTTCTGCCGTGGTCGCACCACTACGACCTTATACGCATCGCAAAAATCCCTGTTTTAGTGACTGCGCTCTTAACCTTGCTGCTCTTTTGGATTATTGTGCTGTTTCCTTTTACCGAGGGCCCCATATATGCCTTTATGGTGAGTCACGATAACACAATTATGATGTCGAAGAGGGTTTTCCTCGGCTTTCAGATGTTCTGTATGTACTATAAATCGACCGCCGCATTTATGGTGGTGTTTGGCTCTGCGCTCTACAATACAATTACCCTTGCAAAGAGAACTTGGCTCGATGTGGTTATGACTTTTGCCCTGCTGCATATGTTTGTGATAAGCGGAACGCGTAGCTCTATGATGCTTCCTATGTTTCTTGCGGGAGTTATATGCTTCATATATATGCGCAATCGCAGATATATAAATTACATTGTATACCCTGCGGTTTTTGTCTTTATGATTGCTTTTTTTGTGCTGCTGGCGATGCTGCTTATGGAGACCGACGAGCCCTCGAATCTTGTCAAGTATGCCCACCTCACATCGTACAAGGAACTTTTTACCGAGAATCCTATTTATATGCTCATAGGGCAGGGCCCGGGAACCTATTTCTACTCTCTTGGCTTTCACAAGATGACATTGAAAACCGAGTGGACCTATCTTGAGCTCTTGCGCAACTATGGTCTCTTCTCTTTGTTGATTCTGTATGTGATTTTGCGTCCAATGTTTGCGGTAATAAAATATTTTGAACGCAACGAGGTGACCATAGCCGTGGTGGCTGCCTATGTGATTTATCTTATAATTGCGGGTACAAACCCTCTGCTGCTCTCTTCTACGGGTATGCTTGTACTCTTGTTTATGTATAATCACTGGGAGAAGTGTGAGGAGCAGTTTGGTGTGGAGTAAATGGTTTAATATGGGAGTCTTTAGTCGTGTGAGAGTGTTTCTTTTGGTGGCGGTGTTTCTTGCGCTGCCTCTCACTGCCCGTGCCGACGGCTCACGCCTCAAATATTTTGCGGCCTTCAGCTCGCTCACAGCGTCGGGTGAGAATGCTCCCTTTTGGCTTGTGTCGAAGCAACAGGGGCTCTTCACGCTCGACAAGAGCAGCGGCTTTGCGCGATATGGCCTCTCTTACGGCTCTTCTGTGGGGCTGAATAAAAGTCTCTCCTATGAACTGGTGGCCGACTTTACCACGGGCTACAACTGCGAGAGTACCTTTGGAGTGCAGCAACTGTTTGCCGAGCTCTCGTGGAAGAATATCATCCTGACGGTGGGTAGCAAAGAACGCTTTGCCGAGCTGCGTTCCTGCGCGTTCTCCCCTGTGAACTCTTCGTTTGCAGCGGCTGCGTTGAACCGTGAGTTCTCCTCTTTTTATTATAACAAATTTACCGATATAAGCAGCGGCGGCCTTTTGTACAGCGGTAATTCAAAGCCTGTGCCGCAGGTGAGGATAGAGGTGCCACGTTATGTCGATGTGCCGCGTACAGGGGGGTGGCTCAAGGCGCGTGGTCACATAGCCTACGGTATATTTCTCGACGGGGATTTTCAGCGCGATTTCTCACGTGGAAACAGCGTTACGCGCTATGCCGAGAATGTGCTTTTTCACAGCAAGGCTCTCTTTTTTAAGGTGGGGCGCCCCGAAAAGTTCCCCCTCACCTTTGAGGGTGGTCTCGAGATGTACTCGCAGTTTGGCGGCGATGTTTACAGGCACGGCGAGGGCAAGGTGGTCTCTATGCCTGCGCGTGCGACCGATTTCCTGAAGGCTCTCATACCTTGGAGCGGCAGTGACGACACTCCTCTCGACGAGCAGACAAATATATCGGGAAACCAGATAGGTAACTGGCACGCTGCCGTGACACTGCATTTGGAGCCTGTGGATGTGCGTTTCTATGGCGAGCATATATTTGAGGATTTCTCGCAGCTCTTCTTCATAGAGTATCAGTCGAACCGCGAGGGTGAGAAAAGGCTCATATATTACCCGTGGAGAGATTTCCTCGCGGGTGTAAGGGTTACAAACAAGTCGGATGTGCTTCCTTTTGTGTCGAACCTGCAATATGAGTTTCTCTCTACATATGACCAGAGTGGCGCGCTGTACCACGACCCTACATCCACGCTCAAGGAGCAAATGGACGGCGTGGACGATTACTATAACCACGGTATATATCCCGGTTGGCACTATTGGGGAATGGGCATTGGCAATCCCTTGATTGTGTCGCCCGTGTACAACGTGAACGGCAGCCTTAAATTCTCGGGAAACAGGGTGATTGCGCATCATCTGGGTGTGAACGGCGACTTCGGCTCTTTGCCGTTGGCCTACCGCCTGATGTATACATATAGTGAGAATTGGGGAACCTATCTCAACCCCTACGACGAGAAAAAATATACCAACTCCTTTCTGCTCGACATTGCATATACTGCGGGCAAGGGCGAATGGGGCGGCGTGCTCTCGGTGGGCTGCGACCACAGTAACCTCGTAGGCAATAACTGGGGTGTGCTGTTTACTCTTTTTAAGATGGGTTTTATAAAATAGTGTGTAATGAAGAGGTCTTTTCTTATCTGGTGCCTGGCGGCCGCGCTTTTTGCGGGGTGTGACAAGGTCTATGTGAACGGCGTTCTCGACGGGCAGTGGAAACTGCTGTCGGTGGAGAAGGAGGGTGTGCTGGAAGAGCCCGACGCTATGATAACCTATTCGTTTCAGCGACACACGATGCTGCTTGCGCTGCACTACGAAGAGGAACTCCCAAGCAGATATATAGGCGAGTTCGACCACAGCGACGGGTATATATATGCCTCGGGCTTTGTGAGGTTCCCCGGCGTATCGGCCGAGTGCTACCCCGAGGAACTCGAGATGTATTATATATATGGTGAGAGTGAGAAATTCAAAGTTGAGCGGCTCGACGAGGATATGCTTGTTATGAGTACAGACGACAGAATATATCGTTTGAGAAAATGGTAAAAGAAGAAAGCTACCCTGCGGTGGATTTCTTCTTTCTCTTTATCGGTGTAATTTCGCGGCAAGGCCTTTTAAAAGCGATGTTATCTTCTCGCGCTCCCATTGCGCAAGGCAGAACTTGTGCGACAGCGCAGCAAGAATCAGCGTGCTCACGGCTGTCGTGGTAAGCAGTTGCGCCACTTCGTTGCCTATAAACGAGGCTGTGCCCTCGCTTGCGGCCAGGGTGACGGCTATGCACAGCGTGCAGGGGATAAGATGTCCTGTGATAAAAGGCTTTACAGGCATCGCGGCGTCGCGGCGTGCAATGAGTGTTCTCACAAATATACACAGAACCTCCTCGGCGATAACGCAGTATATGATTGAGTAGTAGGGGAATCCCATCTTGTACAGGAAGTATGCCGCAGGCAGCGGTAGAATGTGCATAATACCCACGGTGAGGTGCTGGTTCTTTATCTTGCCCACGCTCTCAAGTGCTATCTGCTGTCCTATGGAGAGCTGCCCTATGAGAGTTATTATGAGGAAACCACGGCAGAACTCCAAAGCTCCCAAGGGTACTTCGTCGAGCCATATATCCAGGATAAGCGGCATATTTGTGTACAGGGGAATTATCGCCATAGTAAGCAGCAGAGTGGTGATGCGCGATGTGAAAATTGAATATTTTATGGTGAGCTCGTGTCGGCCGGCTCCCTCGTTTTTCACAATGTGCGGGCGCATAGGACGCACTGCGGAATTTGCAAAGAAAAGCAGAAAGCCGTTCACCTGCTGCGCAACGCCGTATGCCGCGTTATACATAAGACCGAAGAAACCGTTGAGCAGCACCGCGGCACCTTGGTACCGGGCTATGGAGCAACCTGTGCCTATGAGGTTCCACCCCGCGAAACTTGTCATCTTCTTCACGAGGCTGTAATCCTTTATGCGGTGTATGCGGTAGTGGCTCTCGGCATATCTCTTGCGGCTGTATGTCCTTTTGAGTAGATAGGCGGCGAGGGCGGCGCACATAATGAGCACGGCGTATGTGGTGAGGCGGTGGCAGGGGATATAGAGCACGGCTACCGAGGCTGCCAGCTTGAGCGTGGCCTCGAGTATGTTTATCCCGGCTATGGCGGTTATGTCCTCGTGGGTGTTCATTGCGGCCTCGTAGGGCACGGCGTTTACCACAACCACAACGCTGCCTGTCATACACATAAGCACGGCGATGGCTTTGGCGTGTGCGGCAGCCGGAATGTCGAGCCAAAATTCTATGGCGGGAATGCCTGCTGCGAGCAGCAGCACAGCCGACAGCGCGGCGATGCTCTTGTGTATTATGCTGCTGTTATAGAAAACCTCTTTCAGCTCCTCGCCGTTGCCCTTGCCCAGGGCATACGAGAGAAAACGCTGTGTGGCACCTGCCATAGCTACGTTAAGGAACGAGAAGAGTGCCACGATGTTTGCAATGAGCGCATATATGGCATAGTCGTCACTGCCCAGCGCACGCAGCACAAAGCGTGTGCCAAGCAGGGTTACGCCCATTGTCACCACCATATTTGTGTATAGGGCGATGCTGTTGTATGCTATTTTTTTACTGCTCATTATTGCCCCTTTTTAATAAACTCTACCAACGAGGTGTATCCTCGGTCGGCTATGGCGCGAGCTCTTTCTTTAGAGGCTTCGTCGGGTGTGATAACCCTTGTCATATCAATGATTTTATCAATGAATTTTTGCATTTTCTCGTCGCTTGTCGGGCTGTTGTCGAAAAGCTCGTGTATGTCGATGTCCTCTTTATTGAGCATATTGGTCACTCCTTTCATCTTGTGTTCATAGCAGAGCGACACAAAAGGAATTCCCTGGTTTATGGAGAATATGACAGAGTGATATCGCGCACCTATGAGAAACTCTGCTTTCGATACTATATTTTGCTGTATGTTTGAACCAAATCTCTCTTCGAGTACAACTATGCGTTCGGGGTTTGCGCTTGCGTTGCGTATTTTGCAGAAGTATTTATATCCGTCGGGCAGGCTCGCTGCGTATCCGTAGTTTGTTGTTTGCGGCAGCATAGCTATTTTAAATTCGGGATATACTTCCAAAAGCTTGTTGCAAAGTTTTACCCAAAACTCAAAGAAAGTTTCAAAGGTGTATGACTTAAAGTCGTGGTGCCAGGCCAATGAATTTGGCACCAAAACAATATAACGACTCTCGCCCATTTCTCTCTTGAAACTCTCGGGCTCTGTCTCGGGGGTGTAATAGAGAAAGGCCGAGTCAATGGTGGGGACTACGCTTATGCCCAACTGCTTTGCCAACTGTTGAGATTTTTCGTCTCGCAGAGATATATAATTGAAATATGATAAAAGTTCAATACTCTTTTTCTTAAAAAGACGGTTAAAAATTGTCTTTACAGGGAACGGGCCTATAGAACGCGCAAAATAGATGATTTTTTTGTTCATCCTTTTTGCAAGGTTAAGCAGGCCTATGTGAACCCAGTTTTGAAAACCTCCCATATCAATGCCGCCGGGCGCGCACACTATGTAGTCGGCCTCTTTGTATATCTTTTTAATCTTTTTTATTAAGGGTACCTGCTCCACCAGCAAAGGCATATTAAGCATAGAGAAGAGTGTTATCATCCTGTGCGGAGCAAAGGTTTTGTGGCGTACAGGTATGTTGATATATTCCACATTGTCTCTTTTTACACGCATCTCATCTACCTCAATGGGCAGTTTCTCAAAGAAAAGTACCTGGATGGTAGCGTCGGGAAAACTTTCGGAGAGCCTGTTTACAAAGCCTCTGTGTGCCGATTCGTCTCCTCGGTTATTGACGGGTTGTTCTATTATAAGAAATTTCATAATCTGTGTTATAAATGTATTTTGAATATCTTGTGCAGTATTTTAAATACTATCCTGTATATGCTGCAGTGGGCGTTGAACAGGATTTTTGAAGATAAAATGTTTTTTTTGTATCTCTCGCCTTGTATTATGTTTTTTACTGCCTTGATTACTTTTTTGTGTCTCTGATTATAATCCTTGCGGACGATTGTGCCATATTGTGATTTTGTGTAGAGGCTGCTGTCGCCAGTCTCGTATTGCACAAGATTCTCCTCTTCCATTCGATTGAGTGTCATTGCCATCTTGTCGCTGTTTACCACACATAGCGTGCGTCCCTCTGCTGGTGCAGAGTATGTATCTATGCTCCACGGGTCGGCTATCACCAAATCGGCAGTGCGGGGTTTGTCGTTGCTGCATAAGAAACATCTGGGTTGTATGAACAGGTGTGAGTGGAAGATTTTAGTCCACACAGAACTGTTGTTATGGAAAAAGTGCTCTCTGCCATCTTTCAAGGTTATGCGCACACCTCCCGGCCATCCGTTACCACGATATTGTATGTGTGCTACATCGCTTTTTTTTATATTTGAGTGCTTGAGCAAGTATTCTGTAGCCTCATACGACTGCTGCGAAGAGCAGGTGAGCTCTATAATATAGCTTTCGATGCCGTTCTTGTGGAGCGTGTTTTTTATGGGGGCAACCTGGCAGGGTAGTGCAAACAGCGCTATCGGGCTTTTTATGGCGTGGATATTGCTCTTTATAAAGTTTATAAGGTTTATTTCGTGATATATGCTGCCCGAGATTGAATATTCTTCTTGTGAGTAAATAATCTGTGGCTCGTATCTCAACTCCTCGCTGTTGAATGTAAATGAGATTGACGAGTTTATGATATTTTTTTTGAACAGATATTGTATAACAGCGCTGCCAACCCCACCCGAAGTTGCTCTGTGGCGCGTATCGCGATTGGTTGAATATGCTATTATAACATCATTTGCTTTTATCATAATCAATTTATTGGGCAGTTATATTCGCAAATTTAGTTTTTTTTATTGTAAAATGCTCCGATGTTGAGTAATTTTGTAACTTTAAAACTGCAAAAGGACCGAAATGTCTCTTTTTTGCAGAATTTTTATGTATCGTAAGTGACGAATTAAATACTAAAAGATGTTTATTTTCGTTACAATATAAAAACAGCGTCTATGGCGTGTGAGAAAGAGAAGGTAGCAGTATTGCTTTCAACATATAACGGAACGAAATTCCTTGGCGAGCAACTTGCATCGGTGTATGCCCAGGAGGGTGTGGCGGTGTCGTTGCTTGTGCGTGACGACGGTTCACGCGATGGCACCTGTGCGCTGCTCGATGAGGAGCAGGCTGCGGGCAGGTTGTCGTGGTACACGGGCGAAAACAAAGGCCCTGCATATAGCTTTTGGGACTTGCTGCAGCAGGCCCCGCAGAGCGACTTTTATGCTTTTTGTGACCAGGACGATGTGTGGGACAGCGACAAGTTGCGCGTGGCGGTAGATGCTATGCGTGGCGACGGCGATGCCCCCGCGCTCTATTTCTGCCAGACTCGTCTTGTAGATGAGTCTCTGAACGAGATAAAGAGTGTGAAGATAACCCCGCTGCTCACATACGGCGAGGCTCTCATATATAATTTTGTGACGGGTTGCACTATGGTGATGAACGATGCCTTGCGCAGAGAACTTGTTAAATATACCCCGCGATACATCCGTATGCACGATATTTGGGCATACAATGTGGCGCAGGCCATAGGTGCGCGCGTGCATTTCGACTCTATGCCCCGTATGAGCTACCGTCAGCACGGGGGTAATGTGGTGGGGCAGAAGAAATCGCTGGCTTTCCAGTGGAAGAACCGCTGGGAGCGTCTCTGCGAGGGTGAGCACATACGTTACCGTCTGGCGCAGGAGCTGCTCAACGGCTATGCGGCAGATATGTCGGCCGAGAATAGGTCTCTCACCGAGCTTGTGGCAGGGTATAGAGCGGGTTTCCTCCCCTGGCTGAAACTGCTTTTCACCCCTCGTCTGCGTTGTGCACCGCTGTCGATAAATGTGTCGGCACGTGTATCAGTCTTATTTAGAATTTTCTGATTTAAATGAAAAAACCTGTAATTTCGATAATAACCATCTGTTTCAACAGTATAGCCACAATTGAGGAGACTATCGAGAGCGTGCTTGGGCAGGATTACCCTTTGCTCGACTATGTGATAATCGACGGCGGCTCCACCGACGGCACTGTGGAACTTGTAAAAAAATATGAATCACGTCTGGGGTATTTCCGCTCCGAGCCCGACGAGGGTATAAGCGATGCATTTAATAAAGGAATCAAGAATGCCAAGGGCGATATTATATGCATAATAAACAGCGATGATATTCTGCTGCCAGGTGTGCTTGCCCGCGTTGCCGAGTATTACGAGGAGGGTGTGGATATTTATCGCGGAAATGTGATTATACGCAATAAAGAGACGGGCTTCACAGGGCGTGATATCCCCTCGATGAAATTCCCCCTTATGCCTTTCTTTGTGAATGTAGACCACCAGGGTACCTTTGTGTCGGCTGCGGCGCACAAACGCTGGGGCTTGTATGACAAGAAGTTTCGTTATATGATGGACCACGATTTTCTCGCCCGCTGCTATCAGGGTGGGGCGCGTTTCAAATATGTGCCCGTGGATGTGGCGGAGTTTCGCCTGGGCGGAGTGTCGGTGGCCTCTATACCTCAAAAGCGTTACGACCTTGAGCACATTGTGCTGAATAACGGCGGAAATATGTTGCTTGCGAAATTCTGCTATTGGTATTTCTGGTCGTTCGACCTTGTGAAGCGCATAATTATAGGGCTTTTCGGAATAAACTTCCTTAAACGCCTGCACTATGGCAAGGTGGGTGACGAGGTAAAGAAATAGCTGTCGTGTCGCTTGGTTTTTTTTCTCCTTGTTTTTACAGATTAAATATTATATCTATCTTTGCGATAAATAGCGAAGAATCGCAAAGAACTAAATTAAATTGACAAGTATATTATGAAAATATGTTTTATAAACCCGCCCTTTAAAGCCGAGTATGGAAAATTCTCCCGTGAGTCGCGCAGCCCGGCCATAACAAAGAGCGGCGCACTCTATTATCCCCTGTGGCTTATGTATGCCGCTGCTTATTGCGAGAAGAACGGGCACGAAATATATTTTCTCGACGCCCCCGCAAAGCAGATGAACGAGGAGCAGTCGCTGGCGGCGATAGAGCAGAACGGCAAGGGCGCACAGCTCTTTGTCTATGACACAAGTACCCCCTCGATAAAAAGCGACGTGGCTTTTGCCGTGTCGGTGAAGGAGCGCTTCCCCGAATCGTTTGCGCTGCTTGTGGGCACGCACCCCTCGGCCTGTGCCGAGGAGACTTTGGGATACTCGCCTCTGATTGACGCCGTGGCGATAGGGGAGTTTGACGCCACAGTGCTCGAGCTTGCCAACGCTTTGCAGAATGGTGACTCACCCGAGAACGTGCGCGGTCTCTGTCTCAACGGTGCCAACGGCTGCAAGCGCACAGCGCCTATGCCCTCTATGCGCGAGCTCGACGAGATACCTTTTGCATCGGAATTTATCGCAAAATATCTCGATCCCAAAGACTATTTCTTTGCGGCTGCCACATACCCCTCGATACAGATATTTACAACCCGCGGCTGTCCCTTCCGTTGTAACTTCTGCGTTTATCCGCAGACAATGCACGGGCACGCATTCCGCGCCCGCTCGGCCGAGAATGTGGTGGCAGAGTTTGGGTTTATCGCAAAGAACTTCCCCGAGGTGAAAGAGGTGGTAATTGAGGACGACACCTTTACTTCGAATAAAAAGCGCGTGCTCGAAATATGTAACCTCCTCGTGGAAAAGAAACTGAACAAACGTCTGCGTTGGCTGTGCAATGCCCGCGTGAATCTCGACCTCGAGACTATGGTTGCGATGAAAAAGGCGGGTTGCCGTCTCATTATCCCCGGCATTGAGTCGGGCAGCCAGCAGATTCTCGACAATATAAAGAAGGGCACAAAGGTGGAGCAGTTCTACTCCTATGTGGAGAACGCCAAGAAAGCCGGCCTTCTCATACACGCCTGCTACATCGTGGGTAACTGCGGAGAGACAAGGGAGACAATGCAGAAGACTCTCTCTCTTGCCCTTGAGCTCAATACCGACACGGCACAGTTCTTCCCGCTCATTCCTTACCCCGGTACCGAGGCCTACGAGTGGGCTCGTGCAAACAATTACATAGAGCTCGACTACGCAAAGTATTGCCTCCCCGATGGCACACATAACACAGTGCTCTCGCTCCCCAATCTTTCGGCCGAGGAGATGGTTGAGTTCTGTAATATGGCGCGTAAGAAATATTATCTGCGTCCTAGCTACATACTGCACCGTCTGCGTGTGGGGCTCACCGATTTCTCCGATTTTAAGCGTTCACTCAAGGCGTTTGGCAAGTTGAGACGTTTTCTTTTTGCCAAGAAATAAAATATATGGGTGAGCTCGTTTCAATTATAATGCCCGTGCACAATGCCGAGCGCTTCCTCGAAGAGGCGGTGCGCTCGGTTATGGCGCAGACATACCCCAACTGGGAACTGCTTGTGGTAGACGATGCTTCCACCGACTCTTCGTTGGCTGTTGCGTCGAGGCTGGCGGGCGAGGACGAGCGCGTAAAAGTCTTTGTAAATGACTCGCCGAGCGGCTACCCCGCGACACCGCGAAACATTGCCATAAAAGCGGCAAAGGGGCGTTACATCGCATTCCTCGACAGCGACGATATGTGGCTGCCCGACAAATTGGAGCAGCAGCTCCCGCTCTTTGCCGAGTCGGAAGAGATAGGAGTGGTTTTTTCAAATTACGAGAAGGTGGACGAGTATTCCACTCGTTGCGGACGTGTGGTAGTTGCGCCGCCTGCCACGGTGTATAAAAAACTTCTTTTGGGTAATGTGATAGGCAATGTCACAGGTATATACGACACGCAGCGCGTGGGCAAGGTGCATTTCCGTATGGTGCGCCACGAGGACTATGCGATGTGGTTGTCGATACTGCGCCGCGGCTTTGTGGCGCGTAACACAGGCACGGTCACAGCTCTGTATAGGGTGACAAGCGACTCTGTGTCGGCACGCAAGCTGCACCTGCTGTCGTGGCAATGGAATATCTACCGCAGGGTTGAAAAACTCGGTATTCTGAAGTCGGTTTATTACTATCTCAACTATGCGGTGCGCGGCTTTCTAAAGAGCCTTGTGTGATATGAAAGAGATGCGCCGACTAACGGCACATCTCAAAATGTTCTTTTCCAGCCTTGCACACGGGGCATTTCCAATCGTGTGGCAGCTTCTCAAAACTTGTTCCCGGAGCCACCCCGCTTGCGGGAGTTCCTTGGGCAGGATCGTACACCCAGCCGCATACTTTACATCTGTACCTTTTCATTGCTTCTCTTATTTATATATTCTAATTCATTTGTATAACATATTTTGCGAACAGAAGGTTCGCTCTTGCGGCGTTTGTTTTAATTGCCTTGCGTTGCGAAATATGGGTGCCGTTTTATTGGAAAATTTCCCTCGAATTTAGTACCTTTGCTACGCTTGAGGATATGTCGCAACCGTTTTGAAAATATTTTCTCGCTCGTTTGCAAGTATCCGGCCAGGTAAGTAAAAGAGAGAATTTTCCAAAACAGAGAAAATGGAACCTAAAATAAGTATTCTCATTCCCGTGTATAACACTGCGGCTTTGCTGCCGCGTTGCCTGAAGAGTGTCACCGAGCAGTCTCTGCGCGAAATAGAGATAATATGTGTAGATGACGGCTCCACCGATTCTTCGTACCAGGTGTTGCAGGAGTGGGCACGCAAAGACAGCCGAATTGTGGTGCTGCAGCAGGCCAACGGCAGGCAGGGAAAGGCGCGTAACACGGCGCTTGCAGTGGCTCGCGGCGAGTATGTGGGAATGGTCGATAGCGACGATTATATCCCCGCCGACTATTTTGAGCGTCTCTATGACGCGGCACAGCGTCACAAGGCCGACATAGCCGTGTGTGGCATAACGAAAGAGAAAAAACAGAGCGACAAGATAATTGTTTCATACAGCGAAGAGGTGGTGGTGCATCGCGCCGACGCCAAGCTGCGCCTCTGTAATTGCCCACCCGACTTCTATGTCTATAACAAACTCTATCGCAGGGATATGCTCTGCGAGAGGGCTTTGCGCTTCGACGAGGGCGTGCAGTTCGAGGATGTGGTATTTGTTATGCGTGCGGTGTGTGAGAGCGGTCGTATGGTCACAGTGCCCGGCCCTGCCTACAGATATGTGCTCAATCAGGGTTCTACAATAAACAGCCGTCAGACAGCGGCCAAGCAGTTGCAGAAGTATATGGCACACAAGGCTATGGTCGATTACGCGGCTCTGCACGGTATTTCCATCCCCGTGAAATACAAGAATATCACCGTGAAACACTTCTCTTTGGCGGGTATTTGCTTGTGGAAAATAAAGGAAAAGGGTAGTGTGCGCACGTTGCGTCTGTTCGATTTTTTGCCTGTGTGGCGCTATAAAAAATAACCACAAATACACACAAGAATATGAAACAAACCGAAAAATCGATAAATTTTCCCATCGACCTCGTTTATCTGTGGGTAGATGGAAATGACCCCGCGTGGCGAGCAAAAAAACGTGAGTACAGCGGCGAGGTTGTGGATGCGGGGGTTGTGAACGAGGCGCGGTTCCGCGACAACGACGAGCTTAAATATTCACTTCGCTCGGTAGAAAAATTTGCACCTTGGGTAAATCGCGTATTTATTGTGACCGACAACCAATGCCCTTCGTGGCTCGACACTTCAAATACCAAGGTGCAGATAATCGACCACTCACAGATATTTCCCGCTGACGCTCTGCCTATTTTTAACAGCCAGGCGATAGAAAGCGTTATGTATAAGATTCCCGGCTTGAGCGAGCATTTTATATATGGAAACGACGATATGCTGTTAGGTGCACCTGTTTCCCCTCTCGATTTCTATAATGAAGATGGCCGTCCCATAGTGCGTTTGTCGGGTTCGAGGATGCGCGACAAGAAACGTTTCACCGGTATTTTCTATGTGAGGATGGTACATAAAATGCGCGATTTTATTCTCGAACGCTTTGGTGTGAAGATTAATTATAAACCGCATCACAATCTCGACTCATACAGGATTAGCGACTTTAAGAAGTGCGTGGAACTCTGTCCCGAGGTGTGGAGTGCCACGGCCTATAGCCGTTTCCGCAGTGAAGAGGATGTGCAGCGATGCATAGTGGGGTATTATGTGATTGCAACGGGGCGTGGCACAATGCGCAAGGTGGGGCGTTATAACCGTTTGTGCGGTGTGTGGAGCAAACTGCGTGCTTTTTTTACAAATACCTTTGCCTCCGACTCACGTTGTGTGCCTGTGAGTGCGCGCGACTATGCCAAGGTGATGCGCAAGTATAACCCGCTTATGTTTTGTATGAACGACGACGAGAATACAACCGCCGACGATTGCAAGCGTATGACGGAGTTTCTCGAAACTCTTTTCCCCTATAAATCATCTTTTGAGAAATAATCGCGGTGCGGCTCTGGTCGCTGCGGTCTCTTTGCACAGGCTCGGCAATTGCCGGGCCTGTGTTGCTACACGCGCGCGTGCGAATATAAAATAAGAAAAAACGGAGAGAGTTTTTCAACTTTCTCCGTTTCAGTACCCAGACCCGGGATCGAACCGGGATGGGTTGCCCCACTGGTGTTTGAGACCAGCGCGTCTACCGATTCCGCCATCTGGGCAATTGTTTTTCTCAATTGCGATGCAAAGGTAATGCTTTTTGTTTATACTGCAAAGAAAAAAGAGCTTTTTTTGAAAAAAAGTTTTATTTGCTTGCCTATCTCGTTGAAAAAAAGTAATTTTGCAGGCCGATTATTATCAGCCCGTGAATCGGGCCATCGACATTTCAGGTCTCTGAGTCTGTCGCAGACGCAATCCAGCCAATTGGTCGGGCAGGCGCGAAGAGGGTTTCTGTGGTACCTATTTCCGTGAGGTTCAGCAGAGAAGTGTCGGAGAATATGGAATTATTAACTATTTTAAAAGGAATTTAAAGTGGATACTTTAAGCTACAAAACAATTTCAGTTAACAAGACAACTGCTCAGAAAGAGTGGGTTGTTGTAGATGCAACCGACCAGGTACTTGGTCGTCTTGGCAGCAAGGTTGCCAAGCTTTTGAGGGGTAAATACAAACCCAGCTTTACTCCCAACGTAGATTGCGGTGACAATGTAATCATTATCAAC
The DNA here is from genome assembly GCA_045646965.1 of Bacteroidaceae bacterium. GTDB lineage: Bacteria > Bacteroidota > Bacteroidia > Bacteroidales > Bacteroidaceae > HGM04593. The sequence continues at coordinate 117,118 of JAZRLR010000023.1, read as the reverse complement.
GCAGACAAAGTGAAAATGACAGGTAACAAATGGACAGACCGCATCTATTTGCGTTTCTCTGGTTATCCCGGTGGTCAGAAGTCTTTCTCTCCCGCTGATGTTGCCAAAGGTTATAAAGGTTACGAGCGTCTCGTTAAGCACGTTGTAAGGGGTATGTTGCCCAAGAATCGTCTCGGCGATCACTTGTTGAACAACCTTTATATTTACGAGGGTCCCGAGCACAACCACGCAGCTCAGACTCCCAAAACAATCGATATTAACTCTTATAAATAAGAAAGCAGATGGAAATGGTAAATGCATTAGGCAGACGTAAAAGCGCAGTTGCCCGTATTTTCGTTACTGAGGGTACCGGAAAAATTACTATTAACAGCAAGGATCTGCAGGATTATTTCCCCTCAAGCATTCTTCAGTACGTTGTAAAGCAGCCTCTGATGAAGATAGATGCAGTGGAGAAGTACGATATTAAAGTAAATCTTGACGGTGGTGGTTACACAGGTCAGTCACAGGCATTGCGTTTGGCTATTGCTCGTGCTCTTGTAAAAATCAACGCTGATGACAAGAAGGCTTTGCGTTCCGAAGGATTCCTTACTCGCGATGCTCGTGAGGTTGAGCGTAAGAAACCCGGTCAGCCCAAGGCTCGTCGTAGATTCCAGTTCAGTAAACGTTAATATTCGGTCCCGAAATATACGTTTAGTATCTAAACCACCCGGGACTCTGCATCTTGGTATGTGGGCTACCCGGGAGGTTGGTTAAAATTAACTAAAAAGAAGGTAAACAATTTAAATTTAAAAAAAATGTCTAGAATTTCATTCGACACACTTTTGGAGGCCGGTGCACATTTCGGTCACCTCAAACGTAAATGGAACCCCGCAATGGCTCCCTACATCTTTATGGAGCGTAACGGTATCCACATCATCGATTTGCACAAAACTGCTGCTATGACCGAGACAGCTGCCGAGGCTCTCAAGCAGATTGCAAAAAGCGGTAAGAAAATCCTTTTCGTTTCTACAAAGAAACAGCTCAAGGAGATTGTAGCCGAGAAGGCACAGTCTGTAGGTATGCCCTACGTTATCGAGCGCTGGCCCGGTGGTATGCTCACCAACTTCCCCACAATCCGCAAGGCTGTGAAGAAGATGGCTACTATCGATAAGCTCACACAGGACGGTACATATTCAAACCTTTCAAAGCGTGAGATTCTTCAGATTTCTCGTCAGCGTGCAAAGCTCGACAAGAACCTTGGTTCTATCGCCGACCTTACTCGCCTTCCTTCAGCTATCTTCGTAGTTGATGTATTGAAAGAGAACATCGCTGTTCACGAGGCTAACCGTTTGGGTATCCCCGTATTTGCTATCGTAGATACAAACTCTAACCCCAACGATATCGACTTCGTAATCCCCGCAAACGACGATGCTACAAAGTCGGTTGAGGTTATCTTGGATGCTTGCTGTTCAGCTATCGCCGAGGGCTTGGAGGAGCGCAAGGTTGAGAAGGTAGACACAGAGGCAGAGGGTAACGACGAGGAGAATGCAGACAAGAAGTCAGCACGTCGCCGCACAACTCGTGCTCGCGTGGCAAAGGCAGAGGAGTCTAACGAGGCTGCCGAGTAATCTCAAACATTATTAATTAAAAAAAAATATTACTACTATGGCTGTAACAATGGCTGATATTTCCAAGCTCCGCACAATGACAGGAGCCGGAATGATGGATTGTAAGAACGCTTTGACAGAGGCAGAGGGCGATTTCGATAAGGCTATCGAGGTAATCCGCAAGAAAGGTCAGATGGTAGCTGCTAAACGTAGCGACCGCGAGGCTTCAGAGGGTTGCGTACTCGTTAAGGCCGAGAACGGTTTCGCTGCAATGATTGCTTTGAAGTGCGAGACTGACTTCGTTGCCCAGGGTGCCGACTTCATCAAATTGACACAGGATATTTTGAACGCTGCTGTAGCTGCTAAATGCCAGACTCTCGAGGAGGTTAAAGCTCTTCCCCTTGGCGACGCTACTGTGCAGGATGCTGTCGTTGCACGTTCAGGTATCACCGGTGAGAAGATGGAGCTCGATGGCTACAAGACTCTCGAGGGCGAGAACATCTACACATACAACCACCAGAAGAAGAATATGCTTTGTACAATGGTAGCATTGACACAGGCTAACGACGAGGCTGGTCACGAGATTGCTATGCAGATTGCTGCATCGGCTCCCCTTGCTCTCACAAGCGAGGAACTCGATCCCGCTGTAGTTGCTAAAGAGCGTGCTGTTGCCGAGGACAAAGCTCGTGAGGAGGGTAAGCCCGAGAATATGATTGCTCGCATCGCCGACGGTCGTATTCAGAAGTTCTACAAAGAGGTTTGCCTCTTGCAGCAGGGCTACTGCCAGAACGAGAAGATTTCTGTTGCCGATTTCTTGAAAGGCTTCGACAAGGAGCTCACAGCAACAGGCTTCCAGCGTTTCACATTGCGTGCAGAGTAATTAATATTACAGATAAACGCAGCAGGGCAACCAAAAGGTTGCCCTGTTTTTTGTCTTTTTTTAGAGGTATTCCTGCCCCGGTTTCTTTCATTTGTTTCTTTCATAGATTCTTATAAACATTGTGCATATTCACGGTGTTGGTTGTTTTTGCGTGAAATTTACTTGTTTAGGTAAGATAATCATAGGGCAAATGCTTGAGCTCTTGATAAAGTTATGCCCCGCAAATGTTTGCGGGGCATAACTTTATTGTCTGTTTAAAGGGTTCTTTTATTCAAATGCAAGCTCGAGTTGCTTGGGTTCCTCGCCCAAGAGATTGAACGACATACGGTGGTGGGGCGTGGTGCCATATTCGCGTATCGCTGCGCGGTGTTTGGCGGTGGGGTAGCCTTTGTTTGTCTGCCAGTCGTACATAGGGTACTCGCGGGCAATTGCAAGCATATAGTCGTCGCGGTAGGTCTTTGCAAGTATCGAGGCGGCTGCTATGCTCATATAAGTGGCGTCGCCCTTTACCACGGTGTTGTGTGTGATGCCGGGGTAGGGGGTGAACTTGTTTCCGTCGATGAGCAGGTGCTCGGGACGCACATTGAGGCCGTCTATGGCGCGGTGCATAGCGAGGATTGATGCTCGCAGTATGTTTATCTTGTCTATCTCGGCTGCTGTGACTATGCCCACCGACCACGCCACTGCTTCGCGTTCAATGACTTCGCGCAGCTTGTAGCGTTTTGTCTCGGTGAGTTGCTTTGAGTCGTTGAGCAGCTCGTTCTCAAAATTGGGGGGCAGTATGACTGCAGCGGCATATACATCGCCGGCAAGGCAGCCGCGGCCTGCCTCGTCGCATCCTGCCTCTATGATTCCTGCTGTCTGATAGGGCTTGAGCATCAGGCAAACATTTTTACGGCTCTTTCGATGCCCGATACAAGTGTGTCTACCTCCTCGGGGGTGTTATATGCGGCAAAGGATGCACGCACGGTGCCGGGGATGCCCAGGTGGTCGATGAGGGGCTGTGCGCAGTGGTGACCAGTGCGTATGGCTATGCCCAGGTGGTCGAGTATGGTACCGAGGTCGGCGGGGTGTATGTCGCCCACAAGGAACGACACGGCTGCGCCGTCGGGCTCGCCAAAGATGCGCATCGCGGGTATGCGGCGCAACTGCTCAAGGGCATACTGTGTGAGGGCGTGCTCGTGGGCTGCAATCTTTTCTATGCCTATGCTGTTTACCCACTCGAGGGCTTTGCCCAGGGCGATGGCTCCCACGTAGTCGGGGGTGCCTGCCTCGAACTTGTAGGGCAGTTCGTTGTAGGTGGTCTTCTCGAAACGCACGGTCTGTATCATCTCGCCGCCGCCGTGGTAGGGCTGCATTGCATTGAGCATCTTCTCCTTGCCATAGAGCACGCCGATGCCTGTGGGGGCATATACCTTGTGTCCGCTCATTACAAAGAAATCGGCATCGAGCTCCTGCATATTTACCTTTATGTGGGGGCTGCTCTGTGCACCGTCTATGAGCACGGGCACGCCGTGGCTGTGTGCTATGTCGATGCACTCTTTCACGGGGTTGGTGACGCCGAGCACGTTGGAGACGTGGGTGATGCTCACGAGGCGTGTGCGCTCGTTGAATAGCTCCTTATAGGCTTCGATGTCGAGCTTTAAATCGGGGGTGAGGGGTATCACGCGCAGCTCTATGCCTATGCGGTCGCGCAGCATCTGCCAGGGTACTATGTTGCTGTGGTGCTCCATAGTGGATATTATCACCTCGTCGCCTTTTTTAAAGAAGGTATTGCCCATTGAGCTTGCCACGAGGTTTATGCTCTCGGTGGTGCCGCGGGTAAAGATGACTTCGTGGCTGTGTGCCGCGCCGATGAACTGCTGCACGGTGTGTCGTGCCTTCTCGAACTCCTCGGTGGCCACCTGTGAGAGGTGGTGCACGCCGCGGTGTACGTTGGCATTTATTGTGCAGTAGGCGTTTGTGAGGCTCTCTATCACGCACTGCGGCTTTTGTGTGGTTGCCGCATTGTCGAGGTATATAAGGGGTTTCCCATACACCTTTTGCGATAGTATGGGAAACTCTTTGCGTATTTCTTGTATGTCGTACATCTTCTTTTATTTACAAAGTGAGCAGCCTTTGCAGCGGTTGAGCTCGCCGCGGAAGCGTTTCTCCACAAGCAGGTGCAGACGGTCGCGCAGCGCCTCTATCTTGATGTTCTCTATCACCTCGCCCGCAAAAGCGTACATAAGCAGGTGACGTGCCTCCTCGATGGGTATTCCGCGCTGCTGCATATAGAAGAGGGCGCTCTCGTCGAGCTGTCCCACGGTGGAGCCGTGGCTGCACTTCACATCGTCGGCGTAAATCTCGAGCTGTGGCTGTGCATACATACGGGCGCAGCTTGTGAGGCAGAGGTTACGGTTGGTCTGCTGCGAGACGGTTTGCTGCGCGTCGGTGCGTATGAGCATCTTGCCTGCAAATACTCCTGTAGACTCCTCGTCGAGGATATATTTGTAGAGCTCGCTGCTATTGCAGTTGGGGGCTTTGTGCTCCACAAGTGTGCGGTTGTCGATGTGCTGTTTCTTGTCGCCTATGGCAAGGCCTGTGATATTTGTCTCGGCACCGCGCTCCTCGAGCGACACGTTCACATAGTTGCGTGTGAAGCCGTTGGTGAGGGTTATGTTACTGTGGTTGAAGCGGCTGTCGCGCTGCTGTTTCACAAAGAGATTGCCCAGACGGGTGTTGCCCTCGCCTGTCTCCTCGAGCTCGTAAATGTCGAGCGACGCTCCCGTGCCCACAAACACCTCGGTCACCTGTGTCGAGAGTGTTTTTTTGTCGGTAGAGGAGTGGTCGCACACGAGAAGGCTTGCCTTGGCACCCTCCTCGAGTATTATGAGCAGACGGCGGTTCGACATCATATCTACCTTGGCCTGAATGATGCTCACAAGCTGTATGGTCTCCTCTATCTCGGTGTTGCGGGGTATGTAGAGCAGTATGCCGTCCTGTGCAAATGAGGTGTTAAACTGCGCTATGCTGTCGCCGTCGGCTGCAAGTGTGTTGTAGTACTTTGCGAGCAGCTCGCCGTGGCTCTCGGCATATTGGTTAAGGCTGCCGAAGAGTACTCCTGCGGGCAGTGTCCCCTTGGCGGGTGCCGCCTGATAGCTGTCGTTCACTATGTAGCCTTGTATGGTCTTGAGATTGGGCACATCGCACGAGAATATATCGTGTATGTTGGCCTGCGAGGCCACGCGCCCCAGGTTCATACCATAGTCGGCGGCAAAGCGGGCTGCCACATCGCTGTGAAGCCAGTTCTCCTCTTTTATGGTGGGGAATCCTGCCGTGAGGAACTTGTCGAACGCGGCGGCGCGTGCCCTGTTGAGAAGGGCGGCGCAGGGCTTGTTCAGTAGTTCCTCGTTCTGCCGGTAGAGATTTATATATTCCTGTTCGTTGCTCATCTTAATTCTCGTTTTTTATCCAGTCGTATCCGCGCTCTTCGAGCTCGAGTGCAAGTTCGGGGCCTGCTGTCTTCACAATTCTGCCGTTGTAGAGAACGTGTACTATGTCGGGCTTAATGTAGTCGAGAAGGCGCTGGTAGTGTGTGATGACGAGGGTTGATGTGTCCTCGCGCTTGAGCTTGTTCACGCCCTCGGCTACGATGCGCAGGGCGTCGATGTCGAGGCCCGAGTCGGTCTCGTCGAGGATGCTCAAAGTGGGCTCGAGCATTGCCATCTGAAAAATCTCGTTGCGTTTTTTCTCTCCACCGCTGAATCCCTCGTTCACCGAGCGGTTTGCCAGCTTGCTGTCGAGGTTTACAAGGGCTCTCTTCTCGCGCATAAGCTTGAGGAAGTCGGTGGCGTTCATAGGCTCCAGGCCTTTGTATTGGCGCTGTGCGTTTATGGCGGCACGCATAAAATTGGTTATGCTCACACCCGAAATTTCAACGGGGTATTGGAAAGAGAGGAAAATTCCCTCGTGGCTGCGGTTTTCGGGCGAGAGGGCGAGAAGGTCTTTTCCTTTGTATATAACCTCGCCCTCGGTTACGGTGTACGCGGGGTGTCCCACAAGCACGTTGCTCAATGTGCTCTTGCCCGAGCCGTTGGGGCCCATAATGGCGTGTACCTCGCCCGCCTTCACGGTGAGGTTTATGCCTTTAAGTATCTCCTTGCCATCAATTGTGGCGTGTAAGTTCTTTATTTCTAATAGATTTTCCATTGTTTTTGCTTTTTATCCTACTGCTCCCTCCAATGATACGCTGAGCAGTTTCTGCGCTTCGATGGCAAACTCCATCGGCAGTTTGTTGAGCACCTCCTTGGCATATCCGTTTACTATGAGGCCTATCGCCTCCTCGGTGCCTATACCTCGTTGATTGCAATAGAAGAGCTGCTCCTCGGAAATCTTGGAGGTGGTGGCTTCGTGTTCAATGACTGCGCTGTTGTTGTGAATGTCCATATAGGGGAATGTGTGTGCACCACACTTGCTGCCGAGCAGCAGTGAGTCGCACTGGCTGTAGTTGCGTGCGCCGTCGGCGTTCTTGCTCACGCGCACGAGGCCTCGGTAAGAGTTCTGGCTGTGTCCTGCCGATATTCCCTTGCTTATGATGGTGCTGCTGGTGTTCTTGCCCAGGTGTATCATCTTGGTACCGGTGTCGGCCTGCTGATAGTTGTTTGTGAGTGCCACCGAGTAGAACTCTCCCTGTGAATTGTCGCCGCGCAGTATGCAGCTGGGATATTTCCAGGTTATGGCCGAGCCTGTCTCCACCTGTGTCCACGAGAGCTTGCTGCTGCGTCCGCGGCAGTCGCCTCGCTTGGTAACGAAGTTATATACTCCGCCTTTTCCTTCGGCGTCGCCGGGGTACCAGTTCTGCACGGTGCTGTATTTCACCTCGGCGTTGTCGCACACGACAATCTCCACAATGGCGGCGTGTAGCTGGTTCTCATCACGCATAGGGGCGGTACATCCTTCGAGATATGAGACGTAGCTGTTGTCGTCGGCCACGATGAGCGTGCGCTCGAACTGGCCGGTGTTTGCTGCGTTTATTCTGAAGTAGGTTGAGAGCTCCATAGGGCAACGCACCCCTTTGGGGATGTATACAAACGAGCCGTCGCTGAAGACTGCGCTGTTGAGCGCTGCAAAGAAATTGTCGCGGTAGTTCACCACGGTGCCCAGATATTTGCGCACGAGGTCGGGGTACTCCTGCACCGCTTCGCTCATTGAGCAGAAGATGATGCCTTTCTCTTTGAGCTCCTCTTTGAATGTGGTTTTCACCGACACCGAGTCCATCACGGCGTCTACCGCCATACCGCTGAGTGCAAGACGCTCCTCGAGGGGGATTCCCAGCTTCTCGAATGTCTTCATAAGCTCGGGGTCTATCTCGGTGTTCTTGTTTTCCTTCTTTTTTAGAGGGTCGGCGTAATAGGATATTGCCTGATAGTCGATGGGGGGGATGTCCAGATGGGGCCATTGGGGCATCTCCTGTGTGAGCCAATATCGGTATGCTTGCAGACGGAACTCGAGCAACCATTCGGGCTCGTTTTTCTTTTTTGAAATGAGCCTTATGACATCTTCGTTCAGTCCGCTTTCGATTATATCGGTTTTTATATTGGTTATAAAGCCAAATTCGTAGGCTTTATTGGCTATTTTCCTTAATATGTTGTTCTTTTTCTTCATCTAAATTTTCTTATCCGCTTCGTCGATGATTAAAAAGGTTAATCCTTGGGCGTAATTGTATAACAAGGATTCTTTCTGTGTTGTTTTGCCAGTGTATCTGTTGTCGGGCGCTATGTCGTTGCTCAACGTAACGGCTCCCACAAACAGCATTATCGCAATTATGGTCGAGAAGATGGCGCCTATCGCACGGTCGATGAATTGAAGGTGCACGAGCTTGAGAATGCCCGCAAGGATTACTCCTGCCACTTTGAGCACTATAACCACACAGATGATTATGCCGGCAAAGGCTGCTGGCGTTGCTATCCAGTCGGCCCAGTGGGTGTAGCTCTGTATCCACCCCGCCACGGTGGGGTAGTAAAGCACTGCTTGGAGCAGGCCCAGAATGATGCCCGCTCCAAACGTAAGTTGCTTTATGATTCCCTTGCAGTAGCCATATATGAACCCTGTCGCTATGGCTGCCGCAAGAATATAATCCAGAATATTCATCTTCCCTTTTTACTATTAGAGCTTCTGTTTAACCTCTACCTGTACAAAGGTCTCGATGATATCGCCCACCTTGATATCGTCCTGATTCTGAAGACTGATACCGCACTCGAAGTTGGTACCTACTTCCTTCACATCGTCCTTGAAACGTTTGAGCGCTGCAAGGTTTCCGGTGTGTATAACGATACCGTCGCGTATGAGGCGTGCGCGGTCGGTGCGTTTCACCTTACCCTCGCGTACCATACATCCGGCAACTGTACCCACCTTGCTGATGTGGAAGGTCTCGCGTACCTCGATGGTTGCAGTAACCTCTTCCTTGACGATGGGGGCAAGCATACCCTCCATAGCTGCTTTCACCTCCTCTATGGCGTCGTAGATGATTGAGTAGATGCGTATGTCTACACCCTCGTTCTCGGCGACCTTGCGTGCTGTGACAGAGGGGCGCACCTGGAAGCCCACGATGATGGCATCGGATGCGGCTGCAAGGCTCACATCGCTCTCGGAAATCTGTCCCACGGCCTTGTGTATCACGTTTATCTGTATGTTGTCGGTAGAGAGCTTGATGAGTGAGTCGCTCAACGCCTCGATAGAACCGTCCACGTCACCCTTAACGATGATGTTAAGTGTTTGGAAGTTACCGAGTGCTATGCGGCGTCCCACCTCGTCGAGGGTGAGCATCTTCTGTGTGCGGAGTCCCTGCTCACGCTGCAACTGCTCGCGCTTGCCGGTGATTTCGCGTGCCTCGCGCTCGCTCTCCACCACGTTGAATGTGTCTCCTGCGGTGGGGGCGCCGTTGAGTCCCAGGATGAGTGCGGGCTCGGCGGGTGCAACGCTCTTGATGCGCTGGTTACGCTCGTTGAAGATAGCTTTTACCTTACCCCATTGTGTACCTGCCACTACGATGTCGCCCACTTTGAGTGTACCGTTCTGCACGAGTACGGTGGCTACATATCCGCGTCCCTTGTCGAGAGTAGACTCGATAACGGAGCCTGTGGCCTTGCGGTCGGGGTTTGCCTTGAGGTCGAGCAACTCGGCCTCGAGAAGTACCTTTTCCATAAGCTCCTCTACGCCCATACCTTTCTTGGCCGAAATCTCCTGTGACTGGTATTTACCGCCCCAGTCCTCTACAAGCATATTGAGCTGTGCAAGCTCCTCTTTGATGCGGTTGGGGTCGGCTGCGGGCTTATCGCACTTGTTAATTGCAAATACGATGGGCACACCTGCTGCCATAGCGTGATTGATGGCCTCCTTGGTCTGGGGCATCACATTGTCGTCGGCTGCGATGATGATGATTACAATGTCGGTAACCTTGGCTCCGCGGGCACGCATAGCGGTAAAGGCTTCGTGACCGGGGGTGTCGAGGAAGGTGATGTGCTTGCCGCTCTCCATCTTCACGTTGTATGCTCCGATGTGCTGTGTGATACCTCCTGCCTCGCCGGCGATTACGTTGGCCTTGCGGATGTAGTCAAGCAGTGATGTTTTACCGTGGTCTACGTGTCCCATCACGGTGATGATGGGCGCACGGGGCATCAAATCCTCCTCCGAGTCTGCCTCTGTTTCTATGGCGTTGGCAACCTCGGCGCTCACATATTCTGTGGTGAAACCAAATTCCTCGGCTACGAGGTTGATGGTCTCGGCGTCGAGACGCTGGTTGATTGATACCATCATACCGATGCTCATACAGGTGGCAATTACCTGTGTTACCGAAATGTTCATCATACTTGCAAGCTCGTTGGCTGTAACGAACTCTGTGAGCTTGAGCACTTTGCTGTCGGCCATTTCGGCGCTCACAGCCTGCATCTGACGCTCTGCGGCCAGCTCACGCTTGTCCTTGCGGTATTTGGCGGCTTTGTTGTTCTTGCCGCGCTGTGTGAGGCGGTCGAGCGTCTCGCGTACCTGCTTTGAAACATCCTCCTCGCTTACGTCGTTCTTGTCGAAGCGTTTATGCTGACGGTCGCGGTCGCGACGGCTGCCCTGTGAGGGGTTGTTGTTGCTTGCGTTGCTCTTGTTGCGGTTGGCGCTCCACTCCTGGTTGTTGCCGCTCTGCTGCTCGTTATTGCTTACCTCGTTTATGTTTACTCGCTGGTTGTTGATGCGCTGGCGTTTTTTCTTGCCCTGCTCGCCGCTTTGTGCGTTGGCACCGCCGCCGTTCTGCTGACGCTGTGCATCGCGCTGCTGCTTGCGCATCTCCTCGCGCTGTTTGTCTTTCTCTTCACGCTCTTTTCTCTTCTCCTCTTTGCTCTTTTTCTTGGGGCGTGTCGATTGATTGATGGCCGAGAGGTCTATCTGTCCGATGATATTAAGCTTGGGGGCTACCTCCTCTACTTGTGTGAGTGAGGGCTGCTCCTCTTTCTTCTCGACGGGTGCTGCGGGCTCTGCCTCGGGCTTCTTCTCCTCGATGACGGGCTCTGCCTTTACCTCCTCTTTTTTCTCAACGGGCTTCTCCTCGTCTTTGGGTGCTGCGGGCTCTGCTTTGGGCTCCTCCTTTTTCTCGGCGGGTGCGGGGGCAGGCTTGGGCTCCTCTTTCTTCTCGGCCTTTTTGCCGCTCTTGCGGTTGAGGGCGTCGAGGTCTATGCGTCCGGTTACTTTGATTTTGCTCTCGACAGGTTTTTCCTCCTGTGCCTCAACGGGTTTCACCTCTGCCTTGGGTGCCTCGGGCTCTGCTTTGGGCTCCTCCTTTTTCTCGGTGGGTGCGGGGGCAGGCTTGGGCTGTGACTTGCTCTGGCGTTCTTTGGTGAAGTTATCCGATTGTATGCGAGCTTTCTTGTCTGCGCTGAACTCCTCTATCAGAAGGTTGTAACCCTCCTCGGGTACAACGGCATTTGGGTCTTCTTTTATCTCGAAGCCCTTCTTCTGCAAGAATTCCACAATTGTGGACAGTCCCAGATTAAGCTCTCCTTGTACTTTATTTAGTCTTATCTTCATTCGTTACTTCTCTTATGGGTTAATGTAACTTGGTAATTATTCCTCGTCCTCTTCGAACTCGGCCTTGAGCACGTCGAGAACGTGGTCTACGGTATCCTCCTCAAGGTCGGCCTTCTCGATGAGCAACTCACGGGGGGTGTTGAGCACTGCTTTCGCGGTGTCGAGGCCTATCTTTTTGATGGCTGCGATTATCCACTCGTCTATCTCGTCGGCAAACTCGTCGAGGTAGATGTCGTCCTCCTGCTGGGTGTCAATCTCGCGGTATACGTTGATTGTGTACTCGGTGAGCATACTTGCCAACTTGATGTTGAGACCGTCCTTACCGATGGCAAGTGACACCTCCTCCTGCTTGAGATTTACATCGGCTATGTGCTTCTCCTCGTCGAGTGTGATATTGAGTATCTTCGCGGGGCTCAAGGCGCGCTTGATGAAGAGCTCGATATTTGATGTGAAGGGGATTACGTCGATATTCTCGTTGCGAAGCTCGCGCACGATACCGTGGATACGTGAACCCTTTACACCCACGCAAGCTCCTACGGGGTCGATGCGCTCGTCGTATGTCTCAACGGCGATTTTTGCACGCTTGCCGGGGATGCGGGCGATTCTCTTTATTGTGATGAGACCGTCGCTAATCTCGGGCACCTCGAGTTCGAAGAGACGCTGCAAGAACATAGGTGATGTGCGGCTCAAGATAATCTTGGGGTTGTTGTTCTGGTTGTCTACGCGAGCTACCACTGCGCGCACGTTGTCGCCCTTGCGATAGAAATCCGAGGGTATCTGCTCGTTCTTGGGGAGGATGAGCTCGTTGCCTTCGTCGTCGATGAGAAGGAGCTCTTTCTTCCAAATCTGATAAACCTCGCCGCTCACGATTTCGCCGATGCGCTCGCTGTACTTGTTGTAGAGGCTGTCTTTCTCGAGCTCAAGGATTTTTGATGCAAGTGTCTGACGCAGGTTAAGGATTGCGCGACGACCAAACTCGGCAAAGTTTACAATCTCGCTTACATCCTCGCCCACCTCGAACGAGTCGTCTATCTCGAGAGCCTCGCTCAACGCAATCTCGAAGTTGCTGTCCTTTACGTCGCTGTCGGCAACTACGGTGCGGCGGCGCTGAATCTCAAAGTCGCCACGGTCGGGGTTTACAATCACCGAGTAGTTCTCGTCTGTACCGAACATATTTACCAATACTTTGCGGAAGCTCTCCTCGAGCACGCTAATCATTGTTGTGCGGTCGATGTTCTTCGACTCTTTGAATTCTTGAAATGTATCAAGAAGGCTGATGGTTTCTTCTTTCTTTGCCATTTTATTTAAAATTTATAATATATTTCGTGTATTTTACGCTCTCGTAGGTGTAGTGCAAATCCTCCTCTACGAGCTGGGGACGCTTTGAGCCCTCCACTTTTTCTTTCTTTGAGATGGTGAGGGTGAATCCCTGCTCGTCGGCACTCTTGAGTATGCCTTTGAGTTTCTTGCCCTCTTTGGTGAGAACCTCCACCTCGAGACCTATATGATTGATGTACTGCTGCAGCACTTTGAAAGGCTGTCCCAAACCTGCCGAGCCCACCTCGAGCTCATAGTCGTCGGCCTCGGGGCTCAATCCCTGCTCTATGTGTCGGCTCAAGTCGGCGCAGTCCTCTATCCACACTCCTTCGGAGTGGTCAATCTCCACCGTGATTTTGTCGTCTTTACTTATGGCTACATCTACCAGAAAATATTCCTTGTCGGCCAGCCACTCATTTGTCAAATCGATTACTTGCTGTTTGTCAATCATATAAAGTTCAGAATTTATGTTGTATGATATGATTTTCCTTATGTGTGTTATAAAAAAGAGGGGCTTGTCGGCCCCTCTCAATCATCATTACTTTGCAAAGATAGCAATAAATAGTGGTTTCTGCAAGCGTTTGAGGGATTTTTGCGATGTGCTTTTCTTAAAATTATATGTGATATTTGATTAACTTTTGCTTTGCCAAAGTTCTTTGCGCCAGTTGCGAGTTAAAATAAATTTTTACTCACTCGCTTAACGAGTTTTTGCTCGTTTGCTTGTATCTTTGAGCTGCAAAATAAATGTAGTGTGAAAATTCATCTTTTTAACCCCGAAAATGACCTTGCCCTTGCCGACGGAAATTCAAATTATTGTCCGCCGCCTGCTGCTCGTGCCATAGGTAACGACCTTGCGACGCTGCCTCTGTGGTATGCTACCGAGGACGATGTGGTTGTTTTGCCCGATGCGTTGCATTTTGAATATTATGCAGCGGTGAGTTCTCTTTTCCCCTTGCCGCGCCTCTTTGAAAAAGGGCTTCTGCCGCAGGTGGACGGCTGCTCGCCGTGGGGGTGGAGTGCGCTCGCAGCGCGTCGTCTGCGCGATGTGGGTGTGGCGCCTCATTTATTACTCTCGGCCGATGTGCTTGCCGCGTTGCGCACTCTGTCGGGGCGTTGCACGGCGATAGCTCTTTGCGAGGCGTTGCGTGCCGCGGGGGTGGATACTCCGCCGCCTGCGCGTTACTACACCTCGCCCGACGATGTGGCGCGTTTCATAGAGAGCGTGCCGCGTTCGGTGATAAAAGCACCGTGGTCGGGCAGCGGAAAGGGTATCGCCTGGGGCATAGGTCGCGTGGAGGTACCTGTGGAGCATTTCTACAAGGGTGTGATAAGGCGTCAAGGTGGGGTGGTGTGTGAATATTTTCTCGACAAGGTGGTGGACTTTGCAATGGAGTTCCGTGTAGCCGACGGCGCTCTCTCTTTTGTGGGCTACTCGCTCTTTACCTGCGACGGCGGTGCCTACTCGGGCAATCTCCTTGCTGCCGATGCCGAGATTGAGGATTTCCTCTCCTCCTTTGTGGGGCGAGACACCCTCACAGGGGTGCGCGATGCTCTTGTGTGTGAGCTCGGTCGCCTGCTCGGTGGGTGTTACAACGGTTATCTGGGAGTTGATATGATGGTCTACCGCGACGGCGGCATCTGTCGTCTGCACCCTTGTGTGGAGATGAACTTGAGGATGAATATGGGTGCGGTGTCGCGTCTTTTTTACGATAAATTTGTTGTGCACGGAGCGCGCGGGCATTATCTTGTGCCCAATTTCCGCAAAGAGGGCGAGGCATTGAGCCTGCACGAGTCTCTCTGTGCCGCGCATCCTGCTGTCATTGAGAACGGGCGTCTTGTAGAGGGGTATCTCAATCTGTCGCCTGTCACGGCTGCGACGCGCTATCTTGCCTATGTGGTGGTTGAGAGGGATGCGCCCGGTGTGGCGCAGCTCTATGGGCGCGGGTGAATGTTTTGCTTTTTCGTCACAAAGTGTTATCTTCGCGAAAAAAATATTTTATGGGTAGAACAAGAGGTCACAATGCCAATATGGGTTTCCTTTTTGGTAGTGTTTTTTTCTTTTTTTTGATAATTGTATCGATAGGTCTTTTCGTGTACTATTCTCTGCATAAGCATTGGAACAGGGCGGGTGATGTGCGCTTTGCCTATGAGATTTCCTTTGCCAAGGGGTTCGAGGGAAAGGCCTACAGTGTTTATATGAACGACAGTCTTTTGTATGTGGGTAATCCTGTGGACACCGATAGCGTGCTGCGCGTAAACCGCTTTGCCGAGGAGAATGCTCTGCTTGTGGTGGAGCGGGTGACGGACGGAGTATCCATTGTGCAGCTGCCCGACAGGGGCAAGGTTACCCTCTCGCTTGTGAACGGGGTGGTGGATGCGAAAATCAAATAAACAGATAAAAAGCAAAAGCAGCGCGCGCTGCTTTTGCTTTTTTATTACGATTTCTTCTCGTTTTTCTTGCCCGACGATAGAATCTCTTTGTATTCCTTGTCGTTGCCGAGAATCTTATAGGCCTCTTTTATGTCGGTGTCCTCGCGCAGGCCGTAAATTATACCTCCCTTGCGGCCGTAGTAGCGCAGCACAATCTCGGCGGAAAGTATCTCTTTTATGTGTTTCTTGAAGTGTGTGAGCGAGTGGTCGAGGTTGGCCTGCAGCTTCTTTTCTATGGAGTTTATCTCCTCCTCGGTAATCTTTGTGTAGCCCTCGAATTCAATCATTTTTTTCAACTGCTCGAGCACTTTGAGGCTCTGTATGTCGTAGTTGAACTTTGTCGATTTGAGGTATTTCTTAAAGTCGTCATACTCCTCGTCGCTGACGCTGAACTGCGCCGCGGGGGCTATGCTGTCGTGCTTCAGACGATATTGCGTAGCGTAGTCGAACAGCGCAATGTCGTTTATGAGGTAGAGCAGCAGGGTAGAGAGCTCCTCTTCCTTGGGCTCTATGTCGGGGCGTATGCCTCCGCCGTCGCGCACCTCGCGGCCTGCCGCTGTGTAGAAGGTGGTTGTGAGGCTGTCGGCGATGCGTGTGCTCTTGCCGTCGTCCATAAGGTGTGAGTAGTCGAGTGCCTGTATGCAGCGGCCGCTGGGGATATAGTATTTTCCTGTGGTGAGCTTCAGATATCCGCCGCCGGGCAACTGGCGTGTCGATTGCACGAGTCCCTTGCCGTATGTGCGCGAGCCTATGATGACGGCTCTGTCGAGGTCTTGCAGCGAGCCCGCCACAATCTCCGAGGCCGATGCGCTCTGCCCGTCTACAAGTACCGCCAGGGGCGACTCTGTGTCTATGGGCTCTTTCGTTGTTTTGTAGGTGCTGTTTACCTGTTTTGTCTTGCCCTTTGTGGTTACAATTGTGGTGCCTTTGGGGACAAACAGGTTTACGATATCTACCGCCTCGTTGAGAAGGCCGCCGCCGTTGCCGCGCAGGTCGATGATATAGGATGTGGCGCCCTCTTTCTTCAGTTCCACAACGGCTCTGCGCATATCTCGCGCGCAGTTTTCGGTAAAGCTTTCGAGCTGTATGTATCCGATATTGTCGTTCTGCATTCCGTAGTAGCTTATGGCGGGCAGGGCTATACTCTCGCGCTCGAGCTGCACCTTTATGGTTTTTTTCTCGCCGGGACGCTCAATCTCGAGCGACAGCTTTGTGCCGGGGATGCCGCGCAGCATATCGCTCACGCTGTCGGTGCTCATACCGTGGATGTCTGTGCCGTTGATTGAGAGTATGAGGTCTCCTATCTTGAGCCCTGCACGCGCGGCAGGCATACCCTCGTAGGGTTCCGATATTGCGGTGGTGTTCTTCTCCTTGTGAAAGCGTATTATGGAGCCTATTCCGGCATATTTTCCGGTGGTGAGCATCTTTAGCTCGTCGGCGTTGTCCTCGGCGTAATATTCGGTGTAGGGGTCGAGGTTGCGGAGCATTCCGTCGATGCCTTTGTCTATCATTTTCTTGGGTTGTATCGTGTCTACATAAAAGAGGTCGAGCTCTTTTACTATGGCATTGAAAATGCTCAACTGCTTCGATAACTGATATTTTTTGTTGTCACCTGTGAATGCGAGAAGTGTCACAGCTATGAGTGCTGCAACGGGCAGTATGATACTTTTGTTTATTTTCATATAGATTTATTGTTTCGACGCCGGTGGTATCTTTAAAGAAAGAACACGCGGGCGTGCTTTTTGATGTTATGCAAAGGTAGGATTTAGCGGGGAATTTACAACTTTTTTAAACGAAAAAAGCTGAACCCCTTTTGGTGTTCAGCTTTTCGCTCTTCAAGTAGGACTTGAACCTACGACCCCCTGATTAACAGTCAGGTGCTCTAACCGACTGAGCTATTGAAGAATGTGTCTCTCGTTGTTTGACGTTGCAAAAGTAGTATATCTTTTTTTACCGTGCAAGCATTTGCAGGTTTTTTTTGAAAAAAAGATGAAAAAAGTGCGTTTTCTTCTCTTTTTTACCCGAGAAACGGGCTTTTTGCCCTCTTTTGCCCCGTTTTTTGCAGTCGTTTGAGGTTGTTTTATTTCTTGTGCGATGTGAAAAAACAGCTGTTTTTTTCACAAATTGCCAATTTTGCAACCTTGTCGTGCTGCGACAGTGCTATTTTTGTTGCAAAAAAAAAAGATGAAAAAAGTGATTTCTTTGAGCAGGTCGGGCGCTTCGGCGGTGCCGAAACGCATTGCAAATGTAGTGGGGGAGACGTTAAAAAAACTTTTTTTGGTGGCAGGCGCCGAGTTTAATGTCGCCGACGAGACCTTTTCTTTAAACGGTGTAGATGGAATTACCGAGGAGCAGATGCTGCTCATTTATGAGCGACGCGGTGTGTTGGGCGAGTGGAATATGCGTTGCGTTGCGTCGGGCGAGTGTGTGCGCACTCTCTTCCCTGCGCGCGGGGTGGTGGGACGCCGACGTGTGGCTGCGCCTGCCGATTTGAGCGAAGCTTTTTGTAATTCCTCGCTCGAGGTTATAAAATTTGGTGAGGCGCAGAGCCTCGACGGTGCCGACAGTGATAACCTGTTGCCTGTCTCTGCGATTGACGCGGCTTTTACCGCCTGTGGCAGTTTGCACACTATTTATCCGGTGGATGTGAGCCGTGTGAAGGCTGTGCACGGCGATACCTTCGGCGGTTGCACGGCCCTGCGTGAGCTTCGCCTCAAGGGACTTTCGGCAGATATAGATATATCTTCGTCTCCTTTGCTCTCTTATCAGTCGGTCAATTACATTGTGTGTTATGCGGCAAGTAGCGGTGTCACGTTAAAGGTGCACCCCGATACCTATGCTTATGTAACCGCGCAGAGGCAGGCTCCCGAATGGGTGGGCGGCAGTGCAAGTGCCTGGCAAGTGCTGTCGCGCATAGCAGAACTCAAAGGGGTGTGCTTTGTGAGTGGTGCGCACGAGGATAAGGAAGAGAATGAAGAGACCGGTTCGGGTTCTTCTGGCATTTCGGGGGCTTCGGTAGAGGACGATGTGCTTCTGCTGCCGCAGGCGTCTGTGGAGGGCTCTGTGGTCGATTTGTCGGGCGCCGAAGCCTCGGTGGAGGATGAGCTGCTTGCGGTGGCTTAATGGCGTTTACATTATTTAATACTCTGGGCGAGGGAAATCCTGTGAGTTGTGTGTGGCAGTTGAGCGTGTTTTTACTATTTTTGCACAGTTTTTCTAAATTTTATTATGTCGCTGTTTTTTTCTCTTGTGCCTGTCATATATCTGGCAGGTAATATATTTCTATACTGTCGCCTGCTGCGTCGCGTAAAAAGCACGCCTGTGGTGTGCAAGGTGCTTCTTTCGTTCGTGTTCTGTCTTTTGGCGCTATCGATGCCTGTTTCGATGTTTCTGCGCAATGCGGAGCTGCCCTATGCCGTAACTGCCGCAATTTTCCGCTCGGGTGCCGTGTGGATGATTTTTATGTTCTACACCTCGCTGTCGCTGCTGCTTTTCGACCTGGTGCGTCTTGTGGTGCCAGCTTTCAAGGCGGGGCTGTGTACGGCGGTTTTTATTGTGGCTTGTCTGCTTGTGTATGGAAATTACAATTACAGCCACCCCGACGTGGTGCCGCTCGACATAACTCTCGACAAGAAAATGGACGGCAGTGTGAAGCTTGCCGTTGTGAGCGACTTACATCTGGGCTATGGTACGGGCAAGAGTGAACTGCGCCGTTTTGTGAATATGATAAACTCTCTCGAGGCCGATGCGGTGCTGATTGTGGGTGATCTCTTTGATAACAGCGTGGCGCCTGCGATAGAGGAGCGTTTCGACGAGGAGCTCGCTCTGTTGAACGCACCGCAGGGTGTGTATATGGTGCCCGGTAACCACGAATATATCTCGGGTATTGAGGAGTGCAAGGCATTCCTCGCCGACACGCCTGTGCGTATGCTTGGCGACACGGTTGTGGAGCTTCCCTCGGGAGTGCAGATAGCCTTTCTCGAAGATTGTATGAAAAAGACACGCAAGCGTCCCGAAGCTCTTCTCGCTGATGTAGACCACAGCAAGCCTTTGGTTTTTCTTGCGCATCAGCCGTTGTATATGGTAGAGAGCGACACGCTGGGTGTAGACGTGCGTTTCAGCGGGCACACGCACCACGGGCAGTCGTGGCCTATAAATTATGTGACCGATGCGATTTTTAAGCAGAGTCACGGCTATCGCAAGTGGTCACACTCTCACGTGTGGGTGTCGAGCGGTCTCTCGCTTTGGGGGCCTCACATACGCCTTGGGACAAAAGGTGATATGGCAATTGTAACTCTGCGCGGGAACTCTGCAGAGTGATATATGATAAAAAGATGCGGCCTTGAGTCGCATCTTTTTTATTTCTCTACAGAGATTCTACAGCTTGTTTGCGTGGGCGTACAGCGTGGCTTTCTCCTTATATATGAGTTAGCTGTAGTGATTGCGGGTTGTATAAGCAGTTGTTTTAACGTGGGCTTTGTGAGAACTTTGCGATGGGTGCTCTTTGAGGCCGGTATAAAAAATTAAGCCGCACCATTTGGTGCGGCTTAATTTGTGGATTATCGTCTTTCTATTAGAAGAAGAGGTATCTGTTGTCCTCAATCTCTGTCTTTTCAACGATGTCGTTCAAGAAACGGTTGCTGTCGCGCAAGCCTCTCATTCTGATGTTGTTCTCCTCGCTCTTGGCGTCGAACTCACCGGCTTTCTCGTTCTTTGCAACCACCTTTATTACGTACACTGCGCTGTTACCTTTGATGGGCGCGCTCACCTCGCCAACCTGCATTTTGCTTGCAGCGGCGCTGATTGCGGGCTCGCTTGCGGCTGTTGCGCTGATGTAAGCGGGTGCGCTGAATGTGATGCGTTTGGTCTCACAAGTCTTGATGTTTGCCTCCTTCTTCAGCTGGTCGAAGCTCTTGCCCTTCATATCGGCGATTATCTTCTCGGCCTTTTTGTTGTTCTGAATCTCAAATGTGAGTGAGGGTTTCAAAACATCGATGTTTGTGTAACCTTTCTCCTGAATCTTTGACAATGCTGCAACCAAGAGGTAGTCGCTCTCGCCGCACTCGTAGAGGGGTGATACATCCTCTTTCTCGGCTGCAAATACCCATTTTACAGCGTCGCGTGTGCCGTTGAGGTTTGCGATTTTGTGTGTAGCGGTTGTTACATTGTTCTGTGTCATAACACGGTAGCCAAACTCCTCGGCGTTCTTCTCGAGGTCGGCGAGAGTTTTGCAAGATGCTACATACTGGCTGAACTTGTTGTATGCGTCGTTGTATGTCTCTTTGCTGAACTCGGCTTTACGCTTGAGTACTACTGCGTTGTATTTCTGAACGGGGTTCTTTGATGCGAGTACCTGATAGATAACCTTTGTGTTCTGGTTCTCCATATCTATTACGGCGTAAGCACCCTTCTTGCCGTTGAGAATTGCGTCTACAAGTGCTACGTTACCCTCGGCGATGGCGATGCCGTCGTAGTTGGCCGATGTAATCCAGAGAGAGTCGTTACCCTCCTGACCATATGTCTTTGCTACCTCTTTAAAGTTGGCTCCGCTCTTCAAAACCTTTGCAAGGCTGTCGGTGAGCTCGTTCAATCTCTCTGCTGTGTCGGCTGTGATAGCGAGCATACGATACTGTACAGAGTCGGGGAGAGTGGTCTTTGAGATGGTCTTGAACACTGTGTAAGAGTCATCTGACTGGCTGTAGATGGGGCCTACCACACTGTTCAAAGCAACTGAATCGAGACGCACCTGCACCTCCTCGGGATAAGCGCTCTTGCTCCAAGCAAGTTTAGAGTAGGGAATTTCGCTGCCTGCGATGCGTACGAGGGCTGCATACTCTTCGTTGCCTGCCTTGAGAGAGTCGGCATACTCGTTGAGCTCGTTCTTGAGCTCCTCGCGGTCGAGTGCGCTGGGAGTAACCTTGTAGCTTACATATTTGATTGAGCGTTTCTCAACGGGCTCTTTGTAGCTGCTCTTCTTCTCGTTGTAGAGGCTCTTTACCTCACCCTCGGTAGCTGTGAACTCGTCGCCCTTCAAAGCTGCATAGGGGTAAGCTGCAACTTCGATGTCGTATGTGCTGTTGTTTATCTCGAAATTGCTCTTTGCCACGATGGGGTTACCGAAGAAAGAGTTCTGGATGAGTGCCTGATATTTGCTCATAAGAAGGCTCTGCATAATGGTCTTCTCGATGAACTTCCAATAGTCGTAAGCGGGTTTGTAAATCTCGGCAAACTCGGGGTTCTCTTTGTTCAGGTTATACTGTGCAAGGAACTCGTTGAGGATATCTTTGTCGAAAACACCCTGCTGGTTGCGGAAGGGAGTTTGGTGCAAGAGGGGGTGAGCACCGGCGTTTACGATAGCCTGCAACTCTGCCTCTGTAACTGTGAGACCGATTTTATCTGCCTCTCTCTTAATCAACTCGCTGTTTACATAAGTCTCCCACACCTCGTCCTTGATGCTGTTGCTCTCGTCCTCGGTGAGGCTCGATGTGCCTCTTGTGAACTTAACGACATTGCTGTACTCCTCGTACATCTTCTGGAAATCCATTGCAGAGAGTTCCTCGCCGTCGATGCTGCCCACGTTCTGCATTGATGTGTTTGATTGGAATAATCTCCAAGCATCGCCTGCGATGAATGCAAACAATGCCAAGCCCACAAAGATAACCAAGAGCGGGCCCATGTTGCGCAATTTTTGTAGTGTTGCCATAATTTTTTTATATTTTTAATTA
This sequence comes from Bacteroidaceae bacterium, assembly GCA_045646965.1. Classification (GTDB taxonomy): domain Bacteria; phylum Bacteroidota; class Bacteroidia; order Bacteroidales; family Bacteroidaceae; genus HGM04593. Next base: position 95,126 of record JAZRLR010000023.1, on the reverse strand, counting down.
TTTATTACTTTTCTTTTTGACCGTTTTTTCGGTCATAGGTCGCAAAGATACAAAATAGCTTTCAAATTATTGTAATAATATGAAAAAAAGTTACTCGTTAATCTTGAGCTTTATCAACTCTATTTTTGTGTTTCTTTTCTTCACTATTTGTATTTGGAATTTTCCAATTTTGACAATTTCGTTGAGCTGCGGGAAACGCTGGTGATGCGAAAGTATGAAACCGCCAAGTGTTTGATACTCTTCCGATTCGGGTATCTTGAGGTCGAATTGCTCATTCACTCTCTCAATCTCGAGGCGTCCCGAGAGAAGATACTCCCCGTTGCCAAGTTCCTTGGCTATGTGGTTGGTGTTGTCGTGCTCGTCCTCTATCTCGCCGAAAATTTGCTCCATAAGGTCCTCGAGAGAGATGATACCCGACGTGCCGCCAAACTCGTCCACCACCACGGCGAGCGACTTCTTCTGCTGCATAAGGGTGCGCATAAGCTTGTGTGCCGATAGTGTTTCGGGTACGATGGGCATCTTGCATATTCTTTGTTGCCAACGGTTTGCGTTGCGGAATAGTTCCGAGGAGTGTATGTAGCCGATGATATTGTCGATATTATCCTTGAATACCACAATCTTTGAGTGTCCCGACTCGATAAACATTGATTTAAGCTCCTCGAGGGGGGTGTTTATCTCCACGGCCTCAATCTCGGTGCGGGGCACAAAGCACTCTCGCACTTTGATATTTGAGAAATCGAGCGCATTTTGGAATATTCTCACGTCGTTGTCTATGAGTTCCTCTTTTGTGGCGTTCTCTATGGAGTCTTGTATAAGGTTATTGAGCTCTCTCTTTGAAAATGTGGTGTCGCGTGTCTCCTTGCCTATCTTTATGTTGAAAATGCGCATTATGATGCACGACAGCCAGGTGGTGAAGCGCGAAAGGGGATAGAGCAGGATATAGAGCAGGTATGTGATAATGGCAAATCGCTTCATTGCACCATTGGGGTTGGCACGGAAGAGTACCTTGGGTACAAATTCTCCCGTGAGGATAATAACCACGGTGGAAATGAATGTCTCGAGCAGCAGTTTAAGCGATGTGGATGTGGTGAGCTCGTCGAGAAAGAGGGTGTTGAGTATCTCGGCCATAAGCATACCGTAGATAACCAGAACTATATTGTTTCCCACAAGCAGGCTCGAGATGAAGTTGTTGCTGTTTGAGTAGAAACGGTTTATCACATACGATGTTACGCCTCTCTCGTTGAGGTCGATGCCCATAAGCAGCTTGTTCGAAGCAATGAAGGCTATCTCCATTCCCGAAAATAGTGCCGAGAGGAGTATTACTATGATAAGTAAGAGAAATGTAGTTGTCATATTGTCAGTCTCCAATGGGATAAATTCCCTTGGTGTTCAGAATCTGCCAAGTGGAGAGGTTCTGGTCGGCGTTGAAGCCGTATCCTTCTGTAATCTGGTCTTGTTGTTCAATTTTTATGTATGCGTCGGAGTAAATCTCTTTCTTCTCCTGGCTCCAAAAGAGCAGGGGGGTGGTGAATCTCTCCTCTTTGGTGTTGCGTATATCTACGTTGCCCATCAGTTTCCACAGTTGTGCTTCGGTGTAGAAATAGGCTGTGTCACAGCTTATTATGGCCTCGATGTTCATATCGCGGTCATACTTTTCGAGTCTTATACCTTTCTCGAATGCCCAATGGGGCGGGCGGCGCTTGTCATATACAATCCACTCTTCGGCATCGATTTTGTAACTTATGCGGCCCGAATCGCTTATGAGTGTGCTCACGCCGTAGGTGCTCATCATAGCTATGGAGTCGGGCTCCTCAAAGGGTGCAATGACCTCTTTCTTGCCGCTTTGGCAAGAAATTTGTAAAAAGAGTACAACAATCGCCGTCAGAACGATTGTTGTACTGTATTTTCTGCTGTTATCAGAATCTGATAGTTGTTGTCTCATTTATCCAACCGCCAATTGTAATTGCATCACCGTTCTTATAACCCTTCATAAAGAGTGTAGCCTCCTCGGGGGTGTAGGTGCTGTATGAGTGAATGTATTTGTCGGCCTCTTTCTTTACCGAAGGGTCTACTTTCTTGGCTGTGTAGAGCTTGTCGAGTGCGGCAAAGTAGGTGCAGCTGTTCTTCACGGGGTCGTCGCTCCAGTTGCTTGTTGCAGCGTAGCACTGTGCAATGAGGATGTAGGGCTGACCAAATTTTGAGTTTAACTCAATGGCCTTGAGCGCGTATGAACGTGCCTTGCTGTATTTCTTGAGGCTGAACTGAACGGCTGCCACCTTGTAGCACATATCGGCTTTGTTTGTAACACTGGTCTCGAGCTCGATAGCCTGGTCGAAGAACTCAATTGCTTTGTCTACATCGCCTCTCTTGAAGTAGCGGAAACCGCAACCCATAGCGGCCTTTGCTGTGGGAGCTATGGCAAGAGCATACTCCGAAGCTGTGAGGTAGGCGTCCTGCTCGGTACACTTAAGCATACTCATAACAGAGATTACCTTGTTGAGGTAGTCGATGTTATCCTTGTTTGCCTCGAGTTTCTCGATGTAGATGTTGTTGAGGTCCTCGCACGATGCTGCACCGCTGTTGATGAAGTAGGCGTCGATGTTGCTGCGTGAGAGAAGGCTCGCATCAATCATCTGGTTGTACTGCTTCACATAGAGTGTGTCTTTGGGGTTACCCTCCTCGGCGAATCTTTTCTTGTAGAACTCGATTCTCTCGTTGTACTTGTCGAGTACCTCCACGATGTATACCGATGCGTTCAGGTAGTCCTCGATAATCTGCTCACCGTGTGTCTCGTCTCTTTTGTATTTGCTTGCAGAATATCTCATAAACTGCTCTGTCACAAGATACTCCGACTTGCCTTTCTCGATAGACACAGCTTTTGCAAGCATTGCATAGATGCTGTCGGGGTTGGCGTCGGCAACGAAGTTCTTGTAGTCGAGTGCCTTACGTCCTATGATTGCACCCTCTGACAGGGGAGTCTTTGTAATCTCCTGCAATTTGTCGATGTATTTAATCTGCTGGTCGTAAACGCCCATAAGCTCCTCGATGTATGCGGCTTTCTTGGCTGCATCGGGCTCTTTTGCAATGAGGCCTTTGAGCAACTTGATACCGTTGGTGTATGTGTCTACACGCGCAACGGGATAGTTTGTAAACATATCTTTCCACATAGGATAGGCGTGCTGACAGCTCTCGTATGAGGGCTTTGCGGGTTTCACGGCTTGTGTCACAAGGAAACTGTTCTTCATAAAATTAACGCTGTCCTCGCCAACGCCGAAACGATTGTCGTTTGTGATACCGTTCTGTGCAAATGCGCAGCTTGCGGTAAATGCAACAAATAATGATAAGATGATTTTTTTCATAATATAGTATTTTTTGTTATCTCAATTTAAGTTTCATAAACCAGTTCTCGTTGAAGGTGATGCCGATGTTTATTCTCATATAAGTCTCTGAAATGAAACCGGCTGTCTTGGGCTCCATACGAATCAATTGTCCCGACAGGTGCAGGAGTGAACGGCTGTTTATCAAAGGCATTGAAAGACCGGCGCTCACGCCATACTCTTCGCATCCCTCGGCACCTTTTACCTCGGTGTATGGCTGTGCGTAATATGCTCCCACGCGGTAGTGCATCTTCTTGAAAATGTTGCGCGACATCATATCGTTGGGGTAATACTCGGCTCCCACAGAAATTTTGCTGCGGTCGATGCCGTTGTCACCGCCTGTGAATGTGGCACCCGACCATTTCTCGAGTGTGTAATCGACGCCCACTTTCCAGTTGCTGTTATAGTCGTAGAGTGTACCCACGCCTATGGTATGCGGTATTTTCAAAGAGTAGTCGGCTTTGCTTGTACTCTCCTGCTCTGTGAGTGTGATATCGGCGCTAAGGTCGTGCCCCAGTGTGTAAACAGCTCCAAAGGTGATATTGTGCTTCTCCTTTATGGCTGTGGTGTACTGTGCACCGAGGTCTATCTTGTAGCTTTTTACGTTTATATCGTATCTTTTGAGGTTGCCTGTGTTGTTTGCATCGCTGAAACTGTGGCTGATGCTGTGGGAAATATCTCCGTATACATATGAGGCCATAACACCCACCGACAGGTTATCGAGGGGCTTCCATCCGAGGCCCACGAAAGGCTGGTAGATACCTCCTTCGCCGTAGTAGGTTTGTGTGTTCTCTATATTGTGCTCTTTGGTGGTTGTCGCAAATGAGTAGCCCACATTAGAGTAGGGGAGAAAACCGAACGAGAAACCGAGGTCTTTGCACAGGCGGAACTGCATTGCGATGTAGTCGAAACTTGCGTTGCGGGCATTCTTTCTCACCTTGCCCTCTTCGAAGTTGCCGTTCTGCATAGAGAAGCCTGCCTCAAAGAGCATTGTGAGGGTGTCGGATGCTGATATCGATGCGGGGTTGAGCAGGTTTATGTAACTGCTGCTGCGCAATGCATATCCGAGACCTCCCATCTGGCGGTTCACACCCAGATTCTGGTCGGCAAGGAGGCCCAACCCATAGCGTGAGTAGGGCGAGTTTATGCCGTTGCCCGCAAAGCTCCAAAGTGTCGAAAATATCAGAGCGATTATAGTTATTATGCGTCTATTTATTGTCATAGTCCGTTAAAATTCTGTTCAATCCTTTTGCGACAAGGAATTTATCGGCAAAGATGCGATTTTTTATGTTATTAATCAATTTTTTTTCGTCTCCGCCCGTTAAAAAAACAAAAAGTTCGCCATATTTTTCGCGATATTCGTTTATATAGCCGTCAATCTCGTGGCAAATGCCGCGAATTACTCCGCTGCGTATGGCTGTTTCGGTGTCGTATCCGCAAGCGGGAGTGTCGCCCTCTTTCTCCACAAGGGGCAGGCGTCCTGTGTAGGCGTGCAGTGCTTTCAGGCGCATATTCACGCCGGGTGCGATGTTTCCCCCGCAGAAATTATTCTCTTTGTCGATGAAATCGATTGTTATGGCACTGCCGGCATCTATGACAAGCTTGTAGCCTTGCGGTGCTTCGGTGACGGCGCCTACGGCGGCGGCAAGACGGTCGCAGCCGAGTGTGTGGGGTGTGCGGTATTTGATGCCCACAGGCATAGGTGTGGTGTTGCAAAGCCACAGAACGGGGTATTTGCACGCCTCGAGCGCCTCGCGCAGTGTGGCGGGGACATCTACCACCGTCGATATGATGGCGCGCTCAATGTCGAACTGTCCGTTCCACTCGGTTAGTTGCGCGGCATAGTCCTCCTTGTTGCGGGTGTGCAGAATTATCTGCGTGCCGTTGAAAAGGAAGAATTTGGCGCTGTTATTTCCTATGTCTATTATGAGATTCAATTGTCTATCGCGTATTTTTCTGCAAAGATACTGCAAAATATTCAAAAATCAGGCAAATTGTCGCATTTATCGGGCTTTACGCTCCCTTTGCAGAGACGATTATTTGTATATCCTCAAGCAGTTGTCGTTGGGGCGGCGTATATGTAGCAGATTGGCCAGCTCGGGTGCCATAATATTGGCGGGGGTGAATTCGTTGATGACGCTGTGCTCCACACCTTGCCCGAAGATTATCATTGGGAAGGTTACGGGGACTCTGCGCACCAGATTGCTTGCCGAGGCCACATCCTTGGCCATCTTCCAGCCCGGCATAAGGCGCAACCATATATCGCCCGAGCATTTTGCGTTGTAGCCGTTCTTCACATATTGCAACTCGGGGCTCAACATTCCTCCGAGGCGGTAGATGGTAAACACATCCTCTATGCCGTCTATGGTCTTTAGGAACTCCACGGCGTGTGCCACAATGTCCACTTTGTTTAGTTGTAGTTCCTCCATTTTCTTGCGATTGAGGTAGAACTCTGAATTGAAGTGTCCGTCGATGTAATTACCCTTGCCGAAGAGGGCGCTCAAATAGACGTTGAGCAGGGCTTTTACTCTGTCCATATATATGCTGCCCGAGGGGAAACGATATTTCTCGTCGTCAGAGTCGTCCTCGATTACATAACCCGTGGAGGTCACCGAAATTATTATATTTTCGAGCCCGATGCGGCGGTCGAGTTCCTTGAGCAGATCGGCTATGTTTTTGTCGAGGCGGGTGTATATGTCTTGTATCTCGATGGGGCGTTCCTCCATAGACACGTTATTGTAATTACCTGCGTAGTAGGTGATTGAGAGCAGGTCGGGGATATTGTCGAGCCCTATGTCGCCGCTGCGCAGGCAGGTTATAGCGGCCTCGTTCACCTCGTCGTTTATGCAGGCGCTTGTTTTGTAGGCGCGTATGTCGTTCTTGCCGTTGAATTTATAGGAGAATTTCTTTGGTGTCTTGTCGCCGAAATTGTTGTAGAGCTCGCAGGGGAACATAGGCTCCCATTTGCTGCTGCGTCCCACAACCTCTTTGTTCATCTTGGCTGCCCACTCGGGGTATTGTCCGTAGTAGGTGGAGCTGCACCAGTAGCCTGTGTCGTCGTTTTTCCACAGAACCACATTTGCGTCGTGGCCGCCTTGCATCACGGCGATGTCGCAGTCGGGGGCTATCACGCACACCTGTGATTTGCCGCGTGTGGCGCGTTTCATCTCGTCGGACAGTGTGAGGGCCTTCAGTTTTATGGGTGAGACTCTGTCGTTTGTGTATTGTCCCTGCTGCTTGCTGTCGTCGGTGCAGTTTACTATGCGCAGGGTGGAGCGGTCGAGCCATCTCTCGCCCACGATGCCGTGGGTATAAGGGTTTGTGCCCGTGGAGAGGGTTGCCGCGGCCGACGCACGGTCGATATTCTCAAATGCGAAATAGCTGTTGGGGTATACACGTCCCTCGCCCAGCAGACGCTTGAAGCCGTCGGGGGTGTACAAATCCTTGAATTCATACATAAAATCGCTGCGCAGCTGGTCTATGGTTATGGTTACCAGGAGTTTGGGCGATTGTATCTCTTTTTGTGCCACGAGCTGCAGAGGCAGGGCGGCAAGCAGTATCAGTATAGATTTAAGTCGCATATTCTTGTTCTGTATATGTTGAATAGTGAACGCACTATGATTGTAATTGCAATGATAAATACGGGGGCGGGGTATACCTGCGGCACAAATGGTGCGGTTGCAATGAAGAGCCCTCCCATAATAACCTCTGCCCACATAAACGGGGTTTCTCTCTTTTTTATTGCGCAGATGACCACAAAGGGTATGAGAAAAAGCGGCAGCGGGTTGAGCAGAATGATGAGGTAGTTATCGCTCACGGCGGGGTGCTGTGAGAAGAGTGCCATAAAAAGCAACAGGCAGCCGGCAACGCCCTGTGTGAGCATAAGGAGAATGTCGTAAATCCACACTCGCTTGCCGCTGCGCACCTCGCACAGCATAATTATCATTGTGAGAAGCAGAAGCAACAGTGCGCAGTTGAAGGGGGTGAAGTGATTCAGAGTCTTCTCTTTCTCTGTATTGGGAAGCAACTCGCTCTCTTCGCTTATAAGGGGTGTGCCGTCGGCTCTCAGTGCTGCGGCAAAGTCGCTCATCAGGTAGGCGGGCAGAAATTGCAGCGTGTGACGTGTGGCTGGCTTGTCTACGTCGGCACCGAGCAGCAGGTTTATTCCGAATGCACTCCAGGGCTGCGAGGCAGTGTGTTGTGCCACGGCCTCTCTGATTGTTGTGGCGCGCGCATCGCAGGGGAATGTGACGGAGCTGCTGTCGGGCAGTTGCTCCATAATTCTGTCGCGCACCTTTGTGGTGCAGTTATTGTAGAAATAGTTGTAGCGATATGTGCTGTTCTGCGGGCGGCAGTCGTTGAAAAGGGCGTTGCGCAGCTCTATTTTCTGCTCGGGTGTGAACTGCAATATCTGCTCGGTGACTCCCGTGCCTCTCTCGCGGTACTCCTCAATGAAGTCTCTGTAGTTTACTGCCCCTGCAAGATAGTCGGTTTCCCCCAGAATGAATCGCCACACGAAGTTGGGCTGTTCGAAACTGAAATATCCATAGCCGAAGACTATGTCGATACCTCGGTCGCTGTCGCGGTATCGCAATGCCGTGTGCCCGAAAAGCTCATATATTTCCTCGCCGGGAGCGCAGGTGAGCAGGCTCACACGGCTGTTGTCGGCTGTGGCAGGCAATGTGGCTGATATTGCTGCAATTAAGCATATTATGAGGTTCTTGAGGCTTGTGGGTATCTTCATTTTAGGGGTGTTTGTAATTGTGTGCGCGAAGATACAATAATTTGTGCAATTTACCGCCTTGCAGCCGAAAAAGCTTTGGCTCTCTCATAGTAAAAATCGGCAACGACGAATGCCGTTGCCGATTTGTTTTTTATTCTGTGGCAGAGTGTTATTTTACAAAAACCTTTTTGCCGCCGATGATATATATACCGGGTTTGGTAATCTCGTCGATTTTGCAGCCTGTGAGGTCGTAAATGGCGTTGTCGCCTTGCGCGTTGGCTGTGGTGTCGATGATACCTGCGGTCACCTCCTCGGGTGCGGGCTCAAAGAATACTCGTGAGCCTTCGTCTCTGCTGCCGTTGGCGTTGTAGAGGCCCATACGATTGCCACCTGAAGACCAGTTACCGTTGTGGCTCAGGAATGTTCTGCCGTCGGATGTCTTGAAGGCGTAGTAGCCGTTTGTGCAGTCGAGTGTCCAGGTGTAGTAGCAGCCTGCGAGCTCATCTTCGCTCTTTATAGCGGTGCACTTGGGGGCATCGTTTGTGTTTGCTACGGTTATGATTTTGCCGTCCTCGGCAGAAACGATTTTCAACTTGCCGTCCTCGGCCTCCATAAAATACCAGAATTGTGTGAGGGGGTTGCTGGGATCGGGGTATAGAAGGCACACCTCCTGCTTGTCGCCGCCATAGGGAACCTCGTTGCAAAATATGGTGCCACCTTTGCCTCCGTTACCATCGCGTCCGGTGTGTATGTAATAGAGAACGGGGTTCGAGGCGTCGGTTGTCAGCGTGAAGGGGTAGTCTGCTGTCTGGGCAGGGAGTGTGGCTGTGCACAGAAGCAACAGCGTGAGAAGTGAAGTAAATTTTTTCATAGGCGTTTATGTTTTGTTTATGTTTGTTTGCAGACAGCGCCCGCTGTCTACTGCAAATATACGATTTATCTTTATGAAAACAAATCGTTTGCTTTTTTTTCTCTTTGTGAGCAAATGATTTATGCAAAAAAAGAGGACAGCCGTGAAAAGCTGTCCTCTGCATTAACCCTTAATTGTGGATTGGAATTTGTATGTAATTCCTTTGAGATTTAATATTGCTCCTCTATGTTCCACACAAAGGCGCGCAGGCCGAGCATAGGTGTCTGCTTGTCGATTGCTTTGATTTCTTTGAGCAAAGCAGGCACTTTGCCATCTTCTACAACGGCGATGATTGCTCCGCCCATTGAGGGCCACGCGTGAGAACCGATGTGGGGCTCTCCGTTCACAGAACCGCGTCCCTGCACCTGGTCGAAGAAGGTGTATCCGCGGCAGCTGTTGTGCGTGAGCATATTAATCAAAGCCTCTTTGTGCGAAATATCGAATGTAATTAAAATACTTTTCATCTGTATGCTTTTTTGTGTTCTGTGGCGCTTGGCGCGCCACAGAACAGGTTAATTAGTTCTTGTCTTTGCCTTTGAGCTGCTCAATGTCTTTGTTCTTCTCCCAGTAGGCTTGAAGCTCGCGTGTCTTCTTTATGTTGCTGCGACGACGCTTGATTCCCACACCGGCGAAGATACCATACATTGCGGGCACGTAGATAAGTGTCATAATTGTAGAGACTGTGAGACCTCCGATTACGGCTACACCGAGCGGACGCCACATCTCGGCACCTACACCCTGGCTCACTGCCAAAGGCACCATACCCAAGATGGTGGTGCAGGTGGTCATAAGCACGGGACGCATACGGCTCTTGGCTGCACCCACACAAGCCTGAATGACGCCAAGGCCTCTCTCGCGCAACAGCATTGTGTAGTCGATGAGCACGATACCGTTCTTCACAACCATACCGATAAGCATAATTGCACCGAGTATAGACATCACGTTAAGTGTTGTGCCGGTGATGAAGAGTGCTATAAGCACACCGCTCATCGCAAAGGGCACCGAAAGTATCAGGATGAAGGGGTAGGTGAGCGACTCGAACTGCGATGCCATCACAATGAATACAAGTATGATGATAATGATACCAAGCACTCCGAGGTCGCGGTTCGACTCCATCTGGTCCTCGTAAGAACCGGCTACCTCGATAGATATACCTGCAGGGATATTCATCTTGTCAATGACTGCCTGTCCATACTCTACACCGTCGCTCAAGGCTGTACCTGCTGCAAGCACGGCGCTCACGGTTACTACGCGCTCGCGGTCTTTGCGCTCGATGGTGGGGGGCATCTCGTTGAGTACCACCTTGCCAAGCTCTTTCACGCGCAGGGGCTGTCCGTTACCATATATGATAATATTCTCAATGTCCTCGATGCTCTGACGTGAACCGGGCTCGTAGCGCACCTTTACGTCGTACTCGTCACCGTCCTCGCGGAAGTAGGTCGAGAGGGCGCCGTTGTAGCGGTTACGCAGGTAACCTGCGGCTGTTGTGAGGTTAAGACCGTGCATAGCGAGCTTCTCGCGGTCGAACTCCACACGATACTGCGGCTGATAGTCGCTGCGGCTGATGTTTACCTGTGTAATCTTATCCCACTCGCGCAGAGAGGCTGCAAACTCCTTCGAGATACGGTCGGTCTCTGCAAGGTCGTATCCGTAAATCTCGAAAGTAGCCATGGACTGTCCGCCCATACCGCCGCCCTGGCTACCGCCAAGCATAATATTTGTGCGGGCAAGCTCGGGGAACATCTTAAGGTCGGCACGCATCTCGTCACAGATAATCTCGAGGCTCTTCTCGCGCTCGTTTGCGGGCACAAGGCTTATGTTATAGCTGATGATGTGGGGGCCATTGTCGCTGAGCGAAGCAAATGTGTTCGACTCGTCGGCCTGTCCCACGGTGAAGTTGCAGGCTCTGAACTCTTTGCTGTATCTCTCCATCCACATATCGGTGAGGCGCAAAGCTATCTCCTGTGAACGCTCCACGCGTGTACCGATGGGCATCTGCAGTGTGGCACCGATGCGGGCGTTGTCGTTAGCGGGGAAGAACTCGCTCTTTATACCTTTGAAGCAGAGGAGACTCAAGAAGAAGATACCGAAGCTGCATACGAGGGTTGTCCAGCGGTGACGCATAGCCCAATTAACAGCGCTTGCATATCGCAAGTCGATGATGTCGAGCACCTTCTGTATAGGCTTGTAGAAGGTGATGAAGAACTTGCTCTGTTTCTTCTGCAGTTTCAACATCTTGGCACACATCATAGGTGTGAGGGTGAGGGCTGCCGCTGTAGAGATGAGCATAATGATACACATCATCCATCCGAGCTGCTTGAAGAGCACACCCGACATACCTGTCACCATAGTAAGGGGGAAGAATACCGCCCACATAGTGAGTGTAGACGCGATAACCGACACACCCACCTCGTTTGTACCGTGTACGGCAGCGTTGTAGGGGCTCGAACCGCGCTCGATGTGTGTGGTGACGTTCTCAAGAACCACAATGGCGTCGTCCACCACAGAACCGATGGCGATACTCAAACACGAGAGCGAAATGATATTAATTGAACCGCCTGTCGCAAACAGATAGATAAATGAAGCGATGAGCGAGAAGGGTATGGTAATTGCAATGATGACTGTGGCTCTCCAGCGTCCGAGGAAGATGAATACCACAAGCACCACGAATATCATAGCGTCGCGGATTGTGTTTGAAAGTGTATCCACGGTGTTGAGGATGTTCTCCGATGTATCGACGATGATATCGAGCTGCACATCAGAGGGGAGGCGTTTCTGTAAGCTGGGCAACTCCTTTTTAATAGCCTCGGAAATAGCTACCGAGTTACCGCCGCTCTGTTTCTGAACAATGATGAGCGCTCCCTGCTTGCCGTTGGTGAATGTGCGCTGTGCACGCTCCTGCACGTCGTCTACGATGCGTGCAACGTCCTTGAGGTAGACATTGGCACCGTTGTGTGTGCCCACAACGAGGTCGAGCATCTGCTGGGGAGTGCTGAACTCACCCTCTACACGCAGGGTGTATGTGTTATTACCCACGTCGAAGTTACCGCCGGGGATATTCTTGTTCTCGGCCGCGATGAGTGCGCTGACGCTCTCGACGGGGATATTGTAGGCCTCCATCTTTGCGGGGTCCATATAGATGTTAATCTCGCGCTTGGGAGCTCCCGAGATAGACACTGAACCTACACCGTCTACACGGGCAAGGGGGTTGGCGATATTATCGTCGAGTATCTTGTAGAGTGCCTTCTGACTCTCCTCGGCTGTTGCCGAGATGAGCACGATAGGAATCATATCGGTAGAGAACTTGAAGATAATAGGGGTGTTTGCATCGTCAGGGAGTGACGAAGATACCATATTGAGCTTGTCACGCACATCGTTTGTGAGGTCGTCGATGTCGTAACCATACTCGAACTGCAATGTAATAACCGATACGTTCTCGCGTGAGTTAGATGTGATGTGCTTGAGGTGCTCAACAGAGTTGAGGGTGTTCTCGAGCGGACGTGTCACGTTGTTCTCGATATCCGAGGCACTTGCACCGTTGTAGTAGGTAAACACCATAATGGTGTTTGTCTCGATATCCGGGTAAAGGTCGATAGGTAGCTTTGATAATGAAAAAACACCAAAAAGAGCAATCGCCAAGAAACACAGCGATGTCATAATCGGTTTTTTCACCGCGCTTTCATATATACTCATATTGTTTCTCGTTTATGTGTTCTTATTTTATTACTTCAACCTCTATGCCGTTGCTCAATGCGCTGTGGCCTGCAATTACTACGAGACTGCCCGATTCTATACCCGAGATGAGCTCGTATTTGTCGCCCATACGACGGCCTATCTCCACTTTGTTGTAGTGTACCTTGCCGTTCTCGTATGTGTATACATAGTAGTCGCCTGCACCGGCCTGCTTGATAACTGCCTGGTCGGGAACTACAACGTGGCTCAATGTTCCGAAGTTTACGGTGATGTGGCCGAACATTCCGGGACGTACCTTCTGGTCTTTGTTTGCAATTTTTATCTCAACGGGGAATGTGTGTGTGGCTGCGTTGATTGTGGGGTATACGATGTTTATCTTGCCGTCGAACTCCTTGTCGCCATAGGTCTCGAAGCGAGCTTTTACATCGAGTTTCTTGTTTGTCTGTGAGAAACGGCTCTCGCTTACGTTGATTTTCATCTTCACGGGTGAAATCTGCTCTACAACGAGGATGGGCTGCTGGCCGTACATATCTCCGTTGTCGTAGTTGCGTGCCGAAATAACGCCGTCGATGGGGCTCAACAGCACGGTGTTCTCCAATTTGTTGGCAAGGGCCTTTTTGTTTACCTCGAGCTGTGTCTTTGCGTTGTCGTACTCGGCTTTTGATGCGCCGCCCACTTTATAGAGCTCCTCTACGCGCTTGAAGTCGATTTCCTGGTTCTCAACCTGCAGCTTGAGCTGGTTGAGGTTGCTTGCGTCGAGCTCCACGAGCTTCTGGCCTTTCTTTACATTGTCACCTACCTCGACAAGGATTTTCTCGATGCGCAGCGGTGAGCTGGGGATTATGTTGTTTTTTACTTCGGCTTCAACAGTTGTGGTGAACTTCTCGAGCTGCTCAACATCCTGTGCGACAACCTGTGCGAGTTTTACTTTGGGCTTTGACTCCTGCTGAACTGCAACTGTTGTCTCTGTTTCTTTTGTCTCTGAACTGCCGCAAGAGCACATAACTGCTGTTGCGACCAATGCGATAAATGTCAGATTCTTTTTCATAATTCTCTTTATGTTTTATTTATTCTTTTCCTAATACTGTATTCAATTCCGATTTTGCCACCAGGTAGTCGTAGATGGTGTTATTGTAGCTCAATTGCACATTTGTGAGCGATACCTGTGAGTTTGTGAGCTCGAGTATGGTGCCTTTGCCCACGTCGTAGCGCTTCTGGCTGATTTCGAGGCCTTTCTTTGCAAGCTCCACGGCTGTTTTGTTGCTCTCGAGCTGCTCGGCGCTCTTTGTCATATTGTCGAGGTAGCTCTGTGCCTGCATACCAAGCATACGCTCGGTGTTTGCGCGTGTCTCGGCAAGCTGCCACGACTGTATTTTGTTGCTCTTCAGCTTTGTGTAGTTATTTGCCTGGAAAAGTGGAATATTCACCGACAATGCTATTGATGAACTGCGCCCCCATTTGTAGTCGCCAATTTTCCAGTTGTCGTTGTATAGCGACTGGTATTGCAAACTGCCCGATAGTGCGATGGTGGGCATAAAATTGGTCTTCAACAGGTTGCGCTGTTTCTTGAGCAGGGTAGCCTGAAGGTCTATAGCCTTGAGCGATGAGTTATTGTCGAGAGAGATGGTCTCGTTTGCGGCATCCTTGCTCATCATAGCCTCGTAGTTCTTGAGGTTGTCATCGAGGGTGAGGTTTACGTCGGCTGTGATGCCCATAAGCACCTTTAGCTGCAGCTTGGCAATCTCCACGCTATTGCGGCCGCTTATCACAGAGGGCCAAGCATTGTTTTTCTGCACCTCGGCGCTGATTTTGTCATACTCGCTCACCTTGCCTTGTGTGAATTTTGCGTTCACAATGTTGAAGTTCTCCTCGGCGAGCTTGTAGTTCTCCATAAGCACGTTGTATGAGTCCTGTGCAAGCAAAAGCTGGTAGTAGGCCTTGGTAACCTGGTTCACAAGGTCGAGCTTTGAGCCGCGGCTCTTCTCGCGTGCAAGCTCCACATCGGCTTTTGTGAGGCTCATCGACTTGTAAACGGCTGGTGCAAAGAGGGGAAGCGATACTTGCAGTGCGCCGTTCCAGGTGCTGGCGTTGTCTGCTCCCATTTTGCCCTCGAAACTGCCTAATTTCACCTCGGCAGCTTCAATTGTGTAGCTTATGCTTCCGTTAAGTGAAGCTGTGGGGAGCAAATTCATCCAAGCCTCGTCTTGAGAAACCTTTTTCAGCTCAATCTCTTTCTCTGCAACTTTAATTGTCGGGTTCTCGCTCAATGCAACTTCTATCGCTTTGTCGAGCGTGAGCTGCATCGTGGGTGTCGTCTCTTGTGCGCTTGCCGGCATAAGAATTGCCAGCAGGGCAAACACGGTTGTCAATCGCATTTTAAGATTCATAGTTTATATTTTTTGTAGTTTGATATTTCTGCATAAATTCCTCAATCTTCTCCTGTCCCTTGGGGGTTGCGATGCCTCGCAGGTAGAACAGGATGAGCAACTGTCCGAGCTGCTCCGATGTGTAACGGCTCAATTCTTCTTCTACCTCTTCGGCCTTTTGTGTCTTGAGCATCACAATGTGGTCGAGCTCGCGTTTCATAATGTAGAGCAGTATCTTGAAGTCGGCATCCTCGCGGAAAAGACCTTGCTTGCGCCCTTCTTCCATCCACACTATGAATTTTTTGCTATTTTTTTTCTCGCGCTCCTTGTTGCGGTTGTGCAGGTTGGGGTAGCGGGCGAGGTCGGCAAAGAATTTGTGGTTTATTTTCTGTAATTTGCTGAAGAAGAGCCCGTACAAGCGCAGAATCACGTCGAGCGTGTCGGTGGAGTCTTTTATTATCTGCCTTGCCTCCTCGTGCATCAGTTTCTGGTGCTGCATAAGTGTCTCGGTTACAAGCAGCTCTTTGTCGGCAAACAGCTCATAGATGGTACGTTTCGAAACGGAGATAAGGGAGGCGATGTCGTCCATCTTCACCTCCCTGATGCCATTTTTAAGGAAAAGCTCCAGCGCTGCCGATTTTATTCTCTCTTTTACATCGCTGCGATTGTTTTCTTCTTTGCAATTTTTCATCTCGTTCCCAATTTCTTTTCCGTTGCAAAGTTACGGAGAAAACTCGTTTGTTGCAAAAAGTTTTCTGTATAATTCTTCCTTTTTGGGCGATTTTAATTTTTTTTAGTATTCGGGTTGTGATTTTTGCGCTGTTTGCCTGTGGCTTTGTTCTTTTTGTGGTTGTAATATTTCAAAAAGATGTGTGCATAAAAAACCGACTCTGTATGCACACAAAGCATACCGAGTCGGTTTTTTATGGAAACTTTGCGCCTTGATGCGCGTTTGCTGTTTATTCCTCGAGCAGTTGCTTCAAGAAGAGCTCCATCTCCTCGTCGAAACCTTTGAGTAGGTCTTCGTTGAGTATGAGGGTGTCATCGTCTATGTAAAGCAGGTCGATGATTGCCTCTTTCTCCTCGTCTACAAGGACAAAGGAGTAGGGTTTCATTATGTTTAGGCTGTCGAATATGCCGTTTTTGTGCATCTTGCCGAGCTCGTTGCGCAGCACCTTCTCGAAGAGCTTCTCGTCGTGCACATTCTCCCATTCTTTAATATGTACGCGCGCGAGGGTTTCGTCGTCGTCGTTGAAGATGGTGAGCGTGCCCGTGTCGCCGTTTACAAATAGGTGAAAATCGGTTGCTGCAATAGATTCGGCAGTAACAAACTCTTTTGCCATATCTTTTATGGCCCTCTCAATGCTTTCCTGTGTTTGTGTGCTTAATGGCATATCCGTAATCTTTTAAAGGTTCTTACCGTGGCAGTGCTTGAACTTCTTACCGCTACCGCAGGGGCAGGGGTCGTTTCGTCCTACTGTTTTTTCTACTCTAATAGGCTCGCGGGGCTGCTCGGCACGGGTGTCGTGCTGCGCAGCGGCCTGCTGATGTGCGTCGTTGAGGTCTACCTTTGTCTCGTTGTAACGGGGCTTATTGGCAGAGCGTTCGGGGTCGGGTGCCACTCTCGCTTCTTTGCGTTCCTGCACGGGAATCTGACATCGTGTGAGGATGGCTGCTGTCTGCTCGTTTATGTTATTTACCATTTTGTTGAACAAGCCCACCGACTCGAGCTTGAAGATGAGCAGAGGATCTTTCTGCTCGTAGCTTGCGTTCTGCACCGAGTGTTTGAGCTCGTCGAGGTCGCGCAGATTCTCTTTCCACGAGTTGTCGATGGTGTGCAGCAGTATGGCTTTCTCGAACGACTTGATAACCTCTTTGCCCTTTGTCTCGTAGGCTGCGGCAAGGGGCACGGGTATCTGGTACACGCGGCGTCCGTCGGTAATGGGCACATAGATGTGCTTGTCGCGCATAGCCTCGTTGTTCTGGTAGATGTATTCAATGTAGGGGTATGCCACCTGTGCCATTCTCTCGGTTCTCTGCTTGAAGTTGGCCATAACGGCGTCGAAGCATTTGCTTGCACGCTTGTCGATGTCGTCGTTGCGGAACTCCTCGGCCGATGCGTAGGGCAGCTCGCTTGCAAGCACTCTGATGAAGTCGGTCTTGGCATCCTCGTAGTCGCAGTTCTCAATGATATTGCAGCAGCGGTCCCACAGGATGTTTACAATGTCCATACCTATGCGCTCGCCTATGAGGGCGTGGCGACGTTTGGTGTATATCACGGTGCGCTGTTTGTTCATCACGTCGTCGTACTCGAGCAGGCGTTTGCGGATACCGAAGTTGTTCTCCTCGACCTTTTTCTGTGCACGTTCGATGGAGCTCGAAATCCAGGGGTGCTCAATCATATCGCCGTCCTTGAAGTCCATAAACTTGTTGTCGAGCAGCTTGGCGATTCTCTCGGAACCGAAGAGACGCATAAGGTTGTCTTCGAGCGATACAAAGAATACCGAAGAACCGGGGTCTCCCTGACGTCCTGCACGACCGCGCAACTGACGGTCTACACGACGTGACTCGTGACGCTCGGTGCCGATGATTGCAAGACCGCCTGCGTCGCGCACCTCCTGGCTTAACTTGATGTCGGTACCACGTCCCGCCATATTTGTAGCGATGGTAACGGTACCCGAGAGACCTGCCTTGGCTACGATGTCGGCCTCCTTCTGGTGCAGCTTGGCATTGAGCACGTTGTGTGCTATGCCGCGCATTTTGAGCATACGGCTGAGCATTTCGGAGATTTCTACCGATGTGGTACCCACAAGCACGGGGCGTCCCTGCTGCACGAGGCTCTCAATCTCGTCAATTACGGCTTTGTATTTCTCGCGTTTGGTCTTGTAGACGCGGTCGTTCATATCTTTGCGGGCGATGGGGCGGTTTGTGGGTATAACCACTACATCGAGCTTGTAGATATCCCAAAACTCTCCTGCCTCTGTTTCGGCGGTACCTGTCATACCTGCGAGCTTGTGATACATACGGAAGTAGTTCTGCAGGGTGATGGTTGCAAAGGTTTGCGATGCGGCCTCCACCTTCACGCGCTCCTTGGCCTCGATGGCCTGGTGCAATCCGTCGGAGTAGCGACGGCCCTCCATAATACGGCCGGTCTGCTCGTCTACAATTTTAACCTGTCCGTCCTCGGTTACCACATATTCCACATCGCGGTCGAACATAGTGTAGGCCTTCAGCAACTGGTTTATGGTGTGTATGCGCTCCGATTTTATGGCGTAGTTGGCGAGGAGCTCGTCTTTCTTGGCCATTCTCTCTTCGTTGGTGAGCTGTGTGTCGTTCTCGAGCTCCGACATCTCCGACGCAATGTCGGGGAGGATGAAGAGTGTCTGGTCCTGTGCATTGCCTGTGATGAGCTCGATACCTTTATCGGTGAGCTCTACGCTGTTGTTTTTCTCGTCGATGACAAAGTAGAGCGGCTCGGTGGCCTCGGGCATACGTTTGTTATTCTGCTCAATGTAGTACTCTTCGGTTTTCAAAAGACCGGTTTTCACTCCGGGCTCGCTCAACAGTTTTATGAGGGGTTTGTTCTTGGGCAGGGCCTTGTGTGTGCGGAAGAGTGAGAGGTATCCCTTTGTGACCTCTTCCTTGTCGCTCGAGTATATGAGCTTGCGTGCCTCGGCAAGGTATTCTGTAGCGAGCTTCTTCTGTGTCTCCACAAGACGCTCCACGAGGGGGCGGTACTGCTCAAACATCTGGTCGGCGCTGCGGGGTACGGGGCCCGAAATGATAAGGGGGGTACGGGCGTCGTCGATGAGCACCGAGTCTACCTCGTCCACAATGGCGTAGTTGTGGGCGCGCTGCACAAGGTCGGCGGGCTGTGTCGCCATATTGTCGCGCAGGTAGTCAAAACCGAACTCGTTGTTTGTACCAAAGGTGATGTCGGCGAGGTAGGCGTTGCGACGGGCGTCAGAGTTGGGCTCGTGCTTGTCGATGCAATCGACGCTCAAGCCGTGGAACATATAAAGGGGGCCCATCCACTCCGAGTCGCGCTTGGCGAGGTAGTCGTTCACGGTAACCACGTGCACACCGTTGCCTGTGAGGGCATTCAGGAACACGGGGAGTGTTGCCACGAGGGTTTTACCCTCTCCCGTTGCCATCTCGGCGATGCGTCCCTTGTGCAGAACGACACCTCCGAAGAGCTGCACGTCGTAGTGTATCATATTCCACACGGTGTCGTTGCCGCCTGCTTTCCAGTGGTTCTTGTAAATGGCTTTGTCGCCTTCGATGGTTACAAAGTCGAACTTTGTGGCAAGCTCGCGGTCGAATGCGGTGGCTGTAACCTCTATGTTCTCGTTCTCGGCAAAGCGGCGTGCGCTGTCCTTTACAATGGCAAAGGCCTGGGGCAGTGCCTCGTCGAGAGCCTTGTCGAGCTTCTCGAGCACCTCTTTCTCGAGTTTGTCTATCTGGTTGAAGATGGCCTCTCGTTTCTCGAGTTCTGTGTTCTCGATGCTTGCCTTGAGCTCGGCAATTTTGTTGCGCTCGGCTGTGACAGTTCCCTGAATCTTCTCTTTAAGTGCCTGTGTGGCAGCGCGCAGCCCGTCGTTGTCGAGTGCGTATATGGCGGGGTAGGCGGCTTTCACCTTTTCTACCCAGGGGGTAATTTCTTTTCTGTCGCGGCTTGCTTTGTTGCCGAATAGTTTACTGATAAATTCGTTAAATCCCATTATTTTGTTTTTTTTATTTTCTGTGAATTATAGGGCCCTGAGCTCTGTTCGCCGGGCATAGGTTGCAAATATACAAATAAACAAGCGAGAAATATCAAGCTTGCTTGAATATTTTTCACGGCGAGTGCAGAAAAATTGGAGATTTTTCAATTGTGTGCACAAACGGGCGGGATATATGAAGTTTGCTTCGATATTTTTCACAGTTTGTGCTGTGTATATTCAGGATTCCTCAAGTAAGGATTATTTAGTTGATATTGCAGTGTCTAATATGTTGCATTGTTAAAAAAAGTCAAAAGATTGCTTTTTCTATTAAATTCGTTATCTTTGAATTTGAAAACCAAATGATTTGTAAAACCATAAACTTGTAACGATATGGGTAATGCGCCGAAAATAGTTTACTGGATATTTACAGGCGAACGCGATGAGAATAATTTGCCGCACGGGCCGGGTATGATGGAGTACTCAAGCAAATTGCGTCCTGTGTATAAGTATGAGGGTGAGTTTGTTCACGGTGTGCGACAGGGCAAAGGCAAGTTTAGTTTCTATGCGCCGCGATATGAATCTTCAAACCCCGTAGATCAATATGGCTGGTATTGCATAGGAGAATATGACGGTGCCGGAAGGCTTGTTCACCCCGAGCACGCGCCGGGTTCGTGGGAGCCTTACCAACGCTCGTGGGAAGTTGTTTATGACGGTATGTGGGAAAATGACAGCCCTGTGTGCAAGGTGGGTAAAAGCTACAAGGAGATGCTTGCCGATACACGGGCTTTTAACGAGAATTTGATAAGAGAGGCGCAGAAACGACAGGAGGTGAAAGAAAAGTTTCTTGCCTTGGTGGCAGATATGAGACAAAACTGCGAGGAGATGCGTATGTGGAAAAACGTTGCCATCACACGCGAGTGTATGGATATTCTCGAAGATTTCTCCACCTGCTGTGTAGATAAGGCCGAGGTGTGCGAAACCCTCCTTTCGTTCATTTCGGAATACGATGTCCCGCGTTATGCTTTGCAGATTGTGCGCCGGCAGTATAAATGGATGAATGCAACGAGTGATAAAAGTGATATGGTGAGCCTTGAATCGATAAAAGAGCATATTAAAAAGTTGGAGGATTACATTGACTTTGAAAATGTCTCTAATGAGGAATTTATGCAGAAGTACGAGAAAATGCTGAATTTCGATTCCATACGCCGCACCCCATTGTGGGAAGAGAATATCTGCCGATGGGAAGAGGAGTGCGACAAGCGTATGGGAGACACTCCCCGTGGTATGGGCTTCTGCTTCGGCTATTGGCATACGTTTGCCGCAGTTCTTGCCGAGGAGGGTGTTGAGTGGAAATCTCCCCACCAAATGAACCCCGGCGTGCTCTTCGATTAGTGTTTTTCCCCTAACTCGCATAAGTTATGATTGCCGATTTCGAAATTCTCCCCGGAAAAGAGTTCTTGAACCGTTTCCTCGACAAGAGAGATATGTTTCTTCTATCGCCTGCAATGGTGGAAAAGCTCCGTTGCAGCAACGACGCTTATGGAAAGTATGGCTACGGGCGTTGGTTATATGCAACCGCTCCCGAGACCAAGGACAATTTGTGTATAGTGCGCGACTGCGTTGAATTTGCAGCAGAAAGTGGTATTCCCGATGCTCTCTACCTGCTCTCGAGGCTTTATTACTATGGTAACTACATAGACAAGGAGAGTGGTATATTTCTGCTCGACCGCAAGAAGGCCAAGGAACTTTTGGCAAAGGCAAAATCGAAAGGCAGCGAGCTTGCCAAACTGCAAATATGTGATGATGAATTCTTTACTACCTGCCGCTTGAAAAAGAGTGTTGCCCCGGTTATGAGAAAGATTAAAAGACAAATAGCGAAACCGGGTGCTTCATTGCTATGGAAAGAACTGCAGGGGTGGGTGTATGAGCAAATGGGAAAAAACGATGAGGCCATTGCGCTGTACGAGGAGTGTGTCGAAGGAGGTTTACTGCATTGTCTTACCTGGCTTGCCTGTAACTATTATTCCCGCGGAAATGTGGCATACTACGAGTCGCTGATGGAGGAGGGTATTGAAAAGGAAGTGCCCTATTGTTTCACCTTGGGTATAGAAGAGGAAAGTAACTGGGAGAAATATGATGATGAGACTCGGGCGGAAATTCACAGGCTGCTGGACATAAATCTGCGCCGAGGCTCCGAACTGGGGTGTGTAACTTGCACTTATCATCTTGCAAAGTATATGCACAAAGGTTTGATGGGCTACGAAAGAGATGATATAGAGGCGATGAAATATGCACGTAGAGGAATGGATAAGGGTGACATTGAGTGTTACAAAATAGCTTTTGATATTTTTTGGTGGTGTTCCGGTATATTTCCCGAGGAGATGAATCTGACCAAAGAGGAGGTGCTGATGATGCGCTTGAGGGCTTTGCGGTATGCTTCGGATGCCGAAGCCTGCTCCATTATGTATGATTACGTGCTCAATCATAGAAAAGAACTCCAGAATATGGGATATGCCGACGAATTAAATTATTGGAAGGATTTTTGCGGCATTCCCGCCAAGGATTTTGAAGATGAGGATGATGACGATGACGACGAGTGCGTCAATCCTATGGTGCTCGTAATTCACCCGTCGGGATTAACCGAGTTCGTGGATGCAGAAAGCAAGGAGGTTCCCTATACGAGTCTTATAGAACTTATAGACGCCGACGGTTGCGATGCCGTTCATTTCTCGGATGCGCTTGAAAAAATTACAAAAGATTGTGGGCTGAAGAAAAATCTGGCTTTTTATACCGACAGGAATGGCATAGCCAAAGAGCTGCCCGACAATGCTGTTGCGACTATGCTCTATGGGCACGGTTACGAGATAAGGGGTGCGATAGTGGTTGCTCTTGAGGATAAAAAATATAATACACACTCGTTTAACACAGAAGAGGATGCCGAGGCTGTGTTCGATGCTATAAATGAATTTACTGGCGGCCTGCTCAAGCGCGAAACTCCCGACGACGACGGGCGTCACGATGCCTGGGCATAAATTTGATGCTATGAAACCTATACGATTAACTCTTTGCAAGCCTTTTGAGAAAATTCCGGTGGGCGGCAGCCGTTTCTGGGGTAACCCCGACCTGCCCTCTCCCGTTGTCTATCCCACTTACATAGGTGAGGATGGCGATGAGTGGGAGTATCAGTTTGTCTGCCAGATAAATCTCGAGGATATTGCCGAAATTGATATTGAGAACAGATTGCCCCACAAAGGCCTGCTTTCGTTCTTTGCAAAGATAGACCACCACCTCGGGCGCTTCGACGACGGCGGGAGGATCTCGGGGTATATCAGTGATACCGAGGATGTGAAAGTGCTCTATTTCCCCGAGATTACCGATGACTTTACCGAGGCGGTGCTCATTGACGACGATGAAGAGGAACTGAACCCTGCCGAGTTTGAGATAAAGTTTGAGAGGGCGTTGCCCGATATTTATCACGAGGACCACGCACTCTTTGCTCACCCCACCCACCGTGAGTGGGAGACGTGGGAGACGCCCTATGAGGATTGGCAGATTCTGTTGCAGATTGATTCTTTTTCGGGGATGGATTTTAATTTGAATTTCACCGATTTCGGGGTGCTCGACTTTTTAATATCGCCCGACGACCTTGCGAAAAGAGATTTTAATTCGGTGAGGGCCATAGTGCTTTCGACGTAATAGAGCAGGCTGTGACTTAATGCCAAGGTAGCCGTGAACTGCTTTACAAAGTTCCCGGTGCCATACCATAAAAACACTGAAACATAATAAATTCCAAGAGGGCTGTTGCGCGCAACAGCCCTCTTGGAATTTATATAAACGACATTTTATTTTGTGCGGACAATCTCTTCCTCGATGGCGGTAGGAATCTCGTTCACAAATTCAAAGCGGTCTACCAGAGAACGCTCAATAACTGCTTCGTCGGCAGAAGATACAACTTTGACATCGGAATTTTCAAAAGTGATAAGAGGTTTTTCTTCCAAAAGGAAATAGACCGAAGTTCCGTCTTTCATAAAAATGCCCAGCACATCCCTCTTTTGGGCAAACGTAAGTGCCGAGAATGTGAGAAGCAATAGTGATAGAAGTAATTATTTCATATTTTGTTTTTATTCAAGATTTTTTTATTTCCCTTATTAACCGCAAATTTGGCAAAAAAACATATATGTAAAAGCTGTTTTCTTTCTTTTTATTGTTAAATAATTTGAAAAGGTTTCTATGCGGTTGTGTCACGCAGCCCCTTTCGCCGTTGGCGGAGATTGCTTGTTACACTTATCTGCCACAGCACTTCGTTTGTGCACCCTGCGCCCTTGCAAACGAGGGAGGAGGTCATTCGGCTGGGAGTTCGGACAGGGATATCTGTGCCGCCTCGGGAATCTTGAGTGGTAATTTGTCTTTTGTCACAACTATATCATAAATCAAGTATTTGGCCGAGTTGCCGCCAGTGTTTGCCAGCCAGAATATCAGCTGCTCACATTCGTTTATGGGAACGGTAAACTCCATTGGTTCCATAGTCTCGTACAGAGCGATATTGGCCATAACATTGTGGTCGGCGCCAATCATCAGGTGCTCGGGTTTTTCGCTCTTTTTGCCTGCATTGGGGATGCAACCCACCTTGAAGGTGACGCTGTTATACTCTTTGTAGGTGTTGAAGGCTGCCAAAGAATTTTCCACGGCCTCGCCACCAGCTGCGAGCATAAGAAAGGCTCCGAGCGGGGCTACGGTTGTGCCTATGGCTACACCTCCAACGGCTACTCCCGACGCTACAAACGACGCGCCAAGAGCGGCGGCTCCCAGAATACCGGCACCGAGGGCGTCGTCGCCTTTCTCGCCAAGCACTCCGAAGTCGAGCGAGAAGTGTGTGCTTGTCTGTAGTATAAAGCCTTTGTATATGCGCTCGCCGTTCAGCTCGAAGTATCGTTTTTTGGTGCTTCCGTCGTACAGAATTTCATCCTTGTGGTCCTCCATAATAGATACATAGTGTATATATGGAAGCCCCAGGTCTATGAGCTCTGTGGTGTGGGGGCAGTCGGGCTCTTCGCGTGCAAAGAGGTTGTTCTCTACGGGCTCGCCTCGGTAGACTACGATGTCTCCGATGCCGAATGCCGCAACGTCCATTCTGCCACAGCCTTTATTGGCGAAACGCAAGGTTCTGCACTTTTTTATAGGCACAACGTGGTGGCGGTTGGGGTATGTGGCAATCAGCGGGGTGGTGTATACAAGCTCCTCGTCGGCATATACCATAAGAAGGTCGTCGTTCATATTCCAGCTTTTGCCCACATAGCCCGTGGTGAAGCTCACATAGTCGAACTCGTTTCCGACGTCGAACGTGGCGCTGGCCGAAAGGTTGTCGTTGAGCAGCCAGGCTTTTTGGTAGAGTATTATGCCCTCGGAGAATTTGTAACCGCCCATAGAGAAGGTGAGGTACTCCGATGAGTTGTCGTATATCTGTTTATCGACGCTGCCCACCAGCTGGTAGGGCGGAATGCTCGAAATGAGTTTGCAGGCGTCGGGGAGCTCCTTGAGATGCGGGGTAGGGGGTAGGGGGCGGCTCTCTTTCAACTCCCGGGGTACATCCTTTTCGTCGGGGTAGACCATTATTTGGGTAATTCCTGCAAAGGACTCGCCTTGAATCTGCTCTGTGTGGAAGGAGAGATACTCGCAATCGGTGATGTTGAGACTCACCTGCTTGGCTATGTCGCCCTCTTTTATCTCAATCTCTTCTATTGTTTTTCCGTCGGCTTTCACGGTTACCCAGCCCGAGCCGCTCTGCCCGGTGAGGTCGTCGCAACAGCCTGTCGTGAAGGTGAGTCTCTTGAACTGCTTGCGGAGGTTGAAATAGGCATTTCCATCGTAGGTGCCAATGAGTGCCATCTCCATATTGCCCAAAAGACCGTAGTCAAATCTCTGTCCGTTGATTTTAATGCTGTTGCCCTCTTCTATGTTTATCTCCTTCATCCAAGTGCTTTTGTGGTAAGGGGGTAAATCTTTTACAAGCTCTATGGGTGTGGTTATGGGCTCGTGGGTGGGGCGCACATCGACAGGCTTTTCACCTTTTTTCCAAAGGATGGCGTCGGCTACAACCACTTTGATGTAGTTTGATGTTATGGCAAAGGTGAGCTCTTTGACGCCTTTTACGTTGAGGCTGAATTGGCGTGGAGGCTCGTAGTCGCGCACTTTTTTATCGAGAATCTTTTTGCCGTCGGCACGCACGGTTACAATACCGGTGTTGTCGGTCCATCGTTGAGCGTGTCCCATAGTAAAAGTAAGTGTTTCATACTCTCCACCGATGTCAAATGTTATGTATGCACCCTCCTCTTCGAATTGAAAGCCACCGTAACCGCTCTCGCCGCCTGTCATCTTTAACTCTTCGGCGCGGCTGCTTTGGTATTTGTACACCCAGCAGTAATCCGATTTTGCAGTCGGTTCATATTTGTTTACAAGGTAGGTGTGCTTTTGATACAATTCAACTTTCTTTTCAGTAGAATCTTTTTTCTTCGATTTGCCGCCTCCGCAGGTCATTTGGGACAATACCATAATAACCAAAATAATCAAAGCATAGATATACAACGGGTGTATGCTCAAGAGGTAGTGACCTTTTCTTTTTTGTGCCATAGTATGATGATTTTAGATACCTGCTCGGTGTGCGTTGTTTAAATTACCTCAAAAAAACAAAATCTTGATTACTGCAATATTATGAAGAAAAATATTTATATCCAAATTTAAATATCTCTATTTTCTTGTGGGCATTTGGCGTGGCGCGGATGCCTGCTGCAGAGCTTTTGTTTGCTTTTTTGCCGCTCTGCTTTTGCGTGCTCCTTTTTTTTACTATCTTCGCACCAAATGTAAAATTATTCTCTATGAAAAAGATTATCCTCTTTGCGATAGCGCTTGTATCGCTTGCTTCTTGCGGTGTCACCGAAAAGGTGTACTACGCGAGAAATTTCGGAATTGTGCCCGGAACGGGTAAAGATGTCACTGCCGATGTATGCTCGGCGATAGAGCAGATTAAGCTCGAGCGTGACGGAAAGCGTGCCCGCCTGGTTTTTGAGAAGGGCGACTACGACTTCTTCCCCGGTGTGCTCAAACGCGAGTACTATGTGTCGAACCACGACCAGAACAACCCCAAGGATATGGCTGTGGTAATTGAGGATATGGAGAATTTTACTCTCGACGGCGGCGGTAGCAGCTTCTATATGAACGGTCGTATGCTTCCCCTTTCTATGGTCGATTGTGAGAATTGCGCTGTGAAGAATCTCTCTATAGACACCCGCGTGCCGCAGATTACACAGGTGGAGATTCTCGAGAATGACGCACAGAACGGATATATCACCTATCGCATAGCACCTTATGTGAATTACAAGATTGTAGACCGTCGTTTGGTTGTGGGCGGCTCGAACTGGGAGTTTACACCTTCGTGGGGCATAGCCTTTGAGGGTGATACAAAGCACGTAATTTACACAACGAGCGACATTGGTGTGGGAAGCAACGACGTAGAGGAGATTGAGCCCTATGTGATACGCGCCCGTTGGAAGGATGCCCGCCTTGTGCCCGGCAGCGTAATTGCAATGCGCTCATACGCCCGCCCCACACCCGGAATTTTCCTCTATGGCAACGATAATACTTTGCTCAAGAATGTAACGGTGCACTATGCCGAGGGTATGGGACTCCTTGCGCAGGTGTGCGACGATATTACTCTCGATGGTTTCTCTGTGGCTCTGCGCGAGGGCGACGGCCGCTACTTCACCACACAGGCCGACGCTACACACTTCTCGGGCTGCAAGGGACACATACGTTCTGTGGGCGGTCTCTACGAGGGTATGATGGACGACGCGATAAATGTTCACGGAACTTATCTGCGCATCACACAAAGACTCGACGACTACACAATTGTAGGTCGCTATATGCACGGTCAGTCATACGGCTTCTATTGGGGTGACGACGACGACAAGGTGCAGTTTGTAAAATCTTCTACAATGGAGCTTGCAGGTGCAAACAGTGTAGACGACATTGAGCCTTGGGGCACAGAGCGTCTCGACGGTACCAAGGAGTTCAAGATTCGCTTCAAAGAGCCTCTCCCCGCCGATATCGCCAACGGAGACTACGGCGTTGAGAACCTTGAGTGGACCCCCTCGGTTTACTTTGCCGAAAATACCATTCGTAACAACCGCGCACGCGGCGCTCTCTTCAGCACGCCCAAGAAGGTAATGGTCGAGAATAATCTCTTCGATCACACATCGGGCACTGCAATCCTTTTGTGCGGCGATTGCAACGGCTGGTTCGAGACAGGTGCCTGCCGCAACGTCACAATACGCAAGAATCACTTTGTAAATGCTCTCACAAGTATGTTTCAGTTTACCGACGGTATAATCTCTATCTACCCCGAGATTCCCAATCTGCAGGGACAGACAAAGTATTTCCACGGCGGCAAGAATATGGGCGTTGTCATTGAGGACAATGTCTTTGAGACCTTCGACGCTCCCATTGTGTATGCCAAATCGCTCGACGGCCTTGTGTTCCGTGGAAATAAAGTGATACAGAACAACGACTTCAAGCCTTTCCACTGGAACAAGCACCGTTTCCTTTTCGACAGAGTTATAAATGTCACAATAAAGGACAACGACTTCTCTACAGGCTTCGACGAGAAAAAAGATGTCAAGTACCGTTATTGATGTTTCACAGTTTCAAGAGTGATATTTCAGGGATAGAACTCCCCGCACGCCTGAACAACCCCTTTTATTACGCTCCTCACACGTTGTGTGAGCTTGCAGCCGCCGAGTTGCGCTCCCTTGTGGATAGTGACGAGGCTATGGCCACTGACGCGGCCGGGGGCAAGATGATGGGCGTGCTGGTCGTGAGAAACGAGGCCGGCAAGATAGGTTATCTTGCCGGCTTTTCGGGTTTGTTGTGCGGGCGTAATGTGCAGCCCGGCTTTGTGCCCCCTGTCTTTGATTTTCTCTCGCCCCTCGGATATTTCAAACGCGAGGAGGATGAAATATCTGCAATAAATGCACGCATCGCAGGCATAAAAAACGGTGCAGGGTATAAGCTGGCGCGTGCGCAGGCTGCGGAGGCTGCTGCGGCAGCCGAGGCAGCCATTGAGGAGCGCCGCGCCCTGTACACCTCAAACAAGGCTGCGCGTGCAGCGCGTCGTGCGTCGGGTGAGCTCTCGCCCGACGAGGCGGCAGAGCTTGTGCGCAGCAGCCAGTTCGAGAAGGCCGAGCTCAAACGTCTCGCAGCTCGTCTGCGCGGGGAGGCCGGTGAGGCTGCCGCGGAAGTACGTCTGCTCGACGAAGAGGTTTCGGCGCTTGCCGCCGAACGCAAAAGGCGCTCTGCCGCTCTGCAGGAGTGGCTGTTTACGCAGTTCCGTGTGCTGAACGGGCACGGAGTGGAGCGCTCGTTGCTCGAGATTTTCAGTGAGACGACGGGCACTTTGCCGCCCGCGGGAGCGGGCGAGTGTGCCGCGCCCAAGATGCTGCAATATGCCTACAAGAATAATTTGCAGCCGCTTGCAATGGCCGAGTTCTGGATGGGTGCTTCGCCTTGTGGCGAGGTGCGTCGTGACGGCTGTTTCTATGGTGCTTGCAAAAGCAAGTGTCACCCCATACTCACATATATGCTGCAGGGTGTAGATGTGGAGGAGTCGGCGCTCGAGAGGGGTGGCGCGGTGGAAAATATCAGAGTGGTGTATGAGGATGAGGCTCTCGTGGTGGTTGAAAAGCCGTCGGGGGTGCTGTCGGTGCCGGGTGTGGTGGGCGGCAGCAGCGTGCAGGACTGGCTGCGCTCTTTGTATGGCTGCAACGAAATTTTTGTGGTGCACAGGCTCGATATGGCAACTTCGGGGTTGCTTGTGGCGGCTCGTTCTATGGAGGTGTTCAAGGCTATGCAGGCGCAGTTTGCGGGGCGGTGTGTGGAGAAACGCTATGTGGCCCTGCTGTGCGGTGTTCCGCGGCAGAGTGAGGGTGAGATTTCCCTTCCCCTGATGCCCGACTATGAGAATCGTCCCCGTCAGAGGGTGGACTTCGTTCACGGCAAGTCTGCACGCACGCTCTACAAGGTGGTGGGTACTCTTGTGACAGATGGCAGAGAGTGTGCCGTGGTCTCTCTTGTGCCCGTGACGGGGCGCACACATCAGTTGCGTGTGCATTGTGCGTCGGCACTGGGGCTCAATACTCCCATCGTGGGCGATGCCCTCTATGGTTCGCAGGCTGCACGTCTTATGCTGCACGCCGAATATATCGCTTTCGCGCATCCCGTGAGCGGCGAGCGTGTAGAACTGTGCGCTCCTTTTAAAGAGCTTATCGCGGGTAGTTAATAAAGAGCAGATACTCTCCCGTGGCATCTATGGTGAAGCTCTCTCCCGTACATTCGTTGAGCGTGCCTTGCCACCAGTTCGTGAAGTCGTATATGGGGTAGAGGAGTCCTACGCTCTTGAGCCCCGTTGCTGTGAAATTTATTATCGATACCTGCTGCCCTTTCTTTGAGGGGAATGTGCAGCGTCCCTTGCAGGGAATGAAAACTCCGTAGTTTGTATAGGAACGCACCTCGGCTCCCGCGCGGGCATACTCCATAAGAAGGCTTATATTGCCCAGGGTGTGGTCTTCGCGTCGTCCTGTGGCTGCTACAATGGCAATGCGTCGCAACCCTTGTTGCAGGAGGTGCTTCACAGCCTTTGTCTGGTCGTTGGTCTCCTGCTCGGTGATGCGCAGCAGCAGGTGGCCATATTTCTCTCTGTTCTCGCAGCTGATGGAGTCGCCGTCGCCTATGATTATATGCGGGGTATTGCCGCGGGCTATATACTCGTCGGCGCCGCCGTCGCAGCACACCACAAAGGGTGCCGAGCTTAATATCTTTAATGGCTCTTCGGCCTGTGGATACTCTCCGTTGGCCACAATCACAGCGTCAAATGGTGCGTTGCTCATAGTCTCTCTTTCTGTGGCATTATACGTTGCCATTTATAATATCCAAAGATAGAAATAATCCCGTAAAATGCATAGAGTGCCGCGGTAAAATATAAATCTTTATACACATAGAGTGCGGCGCTTGTAATATCGACAATCATCCACACCCACCACTGCTCGATGTATTTGCGGGCGAGCATCCACATTCCCACAATGCTCAACGCCGTGGTAAAGGAGTCCCACACGGGCACGGTGCTGTCGGTGCAGTGTGTGAGCAGCAGATATATTGCAATTTGTGCCGCGAGGTATGTTGCAAGGAGCTTGCCCCACACCCTTTTGGGGGTGTGGGTTATTTCAAGCTCTTTGTTTTCTGTTTTTTTGTCACGGGCAAAGAGTTGGAAGCCATAGCGCCACGCAAGCCACCCGTATAGTGCGATGACAAGATAGTATATGTTTATCGCAAAGTCGGCATAGAGCCCCGCAGTGTAGTATATGTAGAGATATATCGCGGGCATAACGATGCTTGCAAGCCACAGATATATGCTTGCGCGGTACTCTAACCACAGGTAGACGATGCCAGCCGCTGTTCCAAGAATCTCAATTGCCTGTTCCATTTTTCTTATAGATTAATTGATATATGTCCGAGGGCGTTTATGCCTGCCTGTGCGGCATATCCTGCGTAGTTATAGCGTATCTTCTCGCCCCCGTCGGTGTAGAAGCCGCTGCCTGCGTAACCGTTGTTTTCATATTCGTGGTCGAATAGGTTGTACACGGTAACGCCTATGGTTATGCCGCGGGTGTGGGGCACTTCGAAGCTGTATGCAAGGCGCAGGTTGCTTGTGAAGTAAGCGTCGAGAAGGTGCTCTCGCTGCTTTGCGTTGCTCATATACTGCTTGCTCACATATTGTGTGTGCAGCGATGCCTCGAATCCTTTGTGGCTGTAGCCGAGGATGTTGTTTGCAATTATGTCGGGCGAGAAGGCTATGGGGGTGTCGCCGTGCTCTATTGTCCATCGCTCGCCATCGGCATCTTCGTTCTCGTAGAGTGTCTCGGTGAAGTCTTTGATGCGGTTGCGGCTTATGGTGGCGTTGGCCTCCCAGGTGAAGCCGAGGGGGAGCTTTGCTCCTGCCATAACCTCTATGCCTGCGCGGTAGCTGCGGGGGATATTTGCGGCAAGCGGTTCGCCTATTTCGTTAAGCTCGCCTGTGAGCACAAGCTGGTCTTTGTAGCTCATATAATAGAGGTTGAGCCCTGCGTGCAGTGTGCCGTTGCCATAGGTGTAGCCCACCTCGTAGTCGGTGAGACGCTCCTCGCGCGGACGCTCGTGCAGCTTGCCGTCGGTGTAGTTGTTACGCGTGGGTTCCTTGTGTGCCACGCTCACCGAGCCGAAGAGACGGCTGTTGCGGTTTATCTGCCACGAGAGACCTGCCTTGGGGTTCACAAAGTTGAATGTCTCATTCACGTCGAGCTGTTGCGGAGCGTTTGTCGCGCCGTTCCACTTGTCGTTGCAGCCTTGTATCTTGTAGTCTATGTGACGAAATTGTATGTCGGCATAAGCGTTGAGGCTTTCGTTGAGGCGGAAATCTCCTTTCAGGTAGATGTTTCCGTCGCTCTTGCGCCCCTGGTTGCGGTAGTACTCGTGCGAAGGTGATAGCGTGCCGATGTAGTTTTTTACCCACAGCACGCGGCCGAAGTGGTCGCCCACATAGCGGTTGAGCGCACCGCCGAGCGAGGCGTTTACACGCTCACTGCTGTAGTTGAGTGCAAAGACAGCCCCGCCGAAGTCGTTTTCCATCGCTTTCTTGCGCACAAGGTCGCTCTTGCTCACCGTGGCGTCGTTGTGTGTGAAGGGTTGCAGGTTGTACTCCACGAGTTTACGGTTACCCTTGTATTCCTGATAGTAGCCGCTGCCTTTTGTGTAGTGCAGGCCGCCGTTTAGGCTCCAGGCGGACGAGAAGGTGTGGTCTATGAGCAACTGGTAGTTACTTTGCAGGTAGTTGTCGTTCTGGTCGTCGTAGTAGTGGGCACGCCCTCTTTCGTCGGTAAACATATATCCGCAGCTGTTGTAACGGCGTCCATACAGCTCCATCTCCTCCTTTGAGGCGTAGTTCCAGGCGTGGTAGGTTTTCTCTTTGCCCGAAAATGTGATGAATTTCACAACGCTGTTTTTTGCGAAATAACTGCCCTGCAGATAGTATGAACGCAGTGCCACGCTTGCACGGTCGATGTAGCCGTCGCTCTCTATCTGTGAGAGACGGGCGTCTATAGCCCAATGCTCGTCTATGAGACCGCTTCCTATGCTTATGGTGTTCTTGTATGTGCCGAAGGAGCCCGCCGAGCCGTTGTATTCGGCATAGGGGGTGCTGCTTGCACGGCTCACCTGCATATTTATACTTGCGCCGAAGGCTCCTGCTCCGTTGGTCGATGTGCCTGCTCCGCGTTGTATCTGCACATCTTTTACCGACGAGGCGAGGTCGGGCAGGTTTACCCAAAAGACGGTGTGGCTCTCGGCGTCGTTTATGGGTATGCCGTTGGCGGTTACGTTAATGCGTGTGCCATCGGTGCCGCGCACCCTCAACGAGGTGTAGCCTATGCCCGTGCCCGCGTCGCTTGTAGCGAGCGCGCCTGGTGTCATATTCACAATGTAAGGGAAATCGACGCCTGTGTTTTGTTTTTTTATCTCCTCTCTGCCGATGTTTGTGAATGCCACGGGTGTGGTCTCGGTGGCGCGTATCGACAATACTTCGATGTTGTGCAGCTGCATCTGCCGCACGCTGTCCTTTTCTGCTGTGTTCGATTGCGCATACACAGCACTCGCCGCACATAAAATGCAGCCGAGCAATGTTCTTTTTTTCATTGCAATTCCAAAATTTTGTGGAGAAAGGGGAAAAAATAAAAAAATCCTCCTTCTCCCGGTTAAACAGAAAATGGGGATTTTTCCTGTGTCTGTCGAATGTGCGCGCCGCATCCGACTATCTCCCTCCGCCGGCATTACCCGGATCAGGTTCTTGGGTATGATCTCAGCCCGTTATATTAAGGCACCCCGTAATTGAAATCTGCCGCAAAAGTAATACTTATGTGGCAAGCTGCCAAAAAAAAGTCGCAAAAAAAATCTCCCTGTCCTGTGGGCGGGGAGATTGTGCGCTATTTGAGATTTATTATATTTGTAAATTTTTCGAACCAGCCTTTTTGTTTCACGGGAACTGCCTCCTGAATCTTTATCTCACTGAAGAAGAAGAGCTCAAGCGGGGTGTTATTTACCTCTTCTATCTCTCCCTCGCCGTTTATGAATTTCCACAGCAGCTGTGCATTTCTGTGCTCGTGTGCCTCCTGCGCTGCCTCTATGGCCTCTTTGTTATTTCCTGCTTTGTCAAGATTTTTTACAAGGTCTATTGTCT
This sequence comes from Bacteroidaceae bacterium, assembly GCA_045646965.1. Classification (GTDB taxonomy): domain Bacteria; phylum Bacteroidota; class Bacteroidia; order Bacteroidales; family Bacteroidaceae; genus HGM04593. The sequence continues at coordinate 61,043 of JAZRLR010000023.1, read as the reverse complement.
TTGCCTTGTAGTATTTGTCGGCTATGCGGTAGATGCCTGCCTTGTCGGTGGCGACGAATATTTCGCGCTCTGTCATAGAGTTCAGGAATACGCCCGAAACGTGTGGCGGCAGGTCGAAGGCCTCCTCAACAGCCTCGGAGAGCTCCTTCATTGCAAATGTGTTCCCGTTTTTGAGCGTGCAGAGCAGCTCGGCCTTGTAGAGTATCATAAGGCACAGGAATTTGTGGTAGTTATTGCTTATGCCTGTGAATTTGTTCTCGCGCACAAGTTTGTCGGCTCTTTGCAGGAAATAGTTCCATCGGCTACCGGCCATACAGATGGTCCACGAGAAGTATATGAGCAGCAGGAATATTATGAGCGTGGCAAGGTCGCCGTATACGTTGCGGTAGTTGCCGAGCATCGATATTATGGCGTAGCTCGAGTACTGCATAAGGGCAAACACCGAGCCGCACACAAGCGCGGCCACTGCTGCATATTTGGTCTCCACTTTTGCCTGCGGAATGAACTTGTAGGCTCCGAAGAGGCACACCACATAGCCTGTGACGGTGAATATAAAGACATTTACCTCCTGTATTATAGTGCCTTTGAGGTAGGACGACATTGTCCACCACACGGCAAGCACAATTATTGCAACCACGGGTATAAAGAGCACTATGGCAAATATTCCGAGCAGCCTGGTAATGGAGCGTCCCGGCATATTCCACTGCGCGTTGAAGGTTTTGTCAATTGTGCGGAATATTGAAAAGACAGAGTAGAGCAGCAGGATGAGGCCGATTCCCGCGCCGAGCCAGAAACTCATCTGGGTGTTGTTCAGGTAACTGTCGGCAAAGTTGAGCAGGTTCTCCGAAATAAGGTCTTGCCCGTGGAAGAAACTCTGTACCTGCTCCTTGAAAATCTCTCCGTATCCGAGCACCTTTGCTATGGCAACCATAAGCGCCATCACGGGAACTATGGCAAAGAGGGTGTGGTAGGTGAGCGCTGCCGACGACTCCTGCAACTTGCCGAAGCTGCTGCACAGCTTTACAATTGCCCACAGATTTCTGTTCTCGTCGATATTCTTGTCGTTGTCGAGCGCAATATATTTACGATATAATTTTTTTATACTTTCAATCATATTGTTTGTCGTTTGTGTTATTTCTGCGAAGATAATGAAAAAATGTTAAATAGGTCTTATGCGTGTGGATTTTGTGTCGTTCTGTGTCATTTTGTGCCGTGACACGAGGCACGCCTTCTCTTTGCAGTGTGACATTTTGGCAGTAAATGGCCGCTTTTCTTCCCTTTTTTGTCTTTTTAAGAGATAAAAACAATTTTGGCACACTTTTGGTTATATAATCGATGTGCCAATGCAGGGCACGTTTGAATTTGTACTAATAATTAAAGAAAATAGCATTATGAACATTAAACCTTTAGCAGACAGAGTCCTCATTCTGCCTATGGCAGCCGAGGAGAAGACCGTGGGCGGTATCATAATCCCCGACACGGCAAAAGAGAAACCCTTGCAGGGAAAAGTTGTTGCAGTGGGCAACGGAACAAAAGACGAGGAGATGGTTATCGCTGTGGGCGACCAGGTTCTCTATGGAAAGTATTCGGGTACAGAACTCGAGTTCGAGGGTGAGAAATATTTGATTATGCGTCAGAGCGACGTGCTTGCAATTTTAGGATAATAAATAACTACGGATATGGCAAAAGAGATTCTTTTCAATATGGATGCTCGCGACCAGCTCAAGAAGGGTGTCGATGAGCTCGCAAATGCAGTGAAAGTTACATTGGGCCCCAAAGGTCGCAATGTGATTATCGAGAAAAAGTTTGGTGCGCCCCACATCACAAAGGACGGTGTGTCGGTAGCCAAGGAGATAGAGCTCGCCGATGCTTATATGAACACCGGAGCACAGCTCGTGAAGTCGGTGGCTTCAAAGACCAACGACGATGCGGGTGACGGTACCACAACAGCCACTTTGCTTGCACAGGCAATCATCACCGAGGGTTTGCGCAACGTAACAGCAGGTGCCAATCCTATGGACCTGAAACGAGGCATCGACAAGGCCGTGGATAAGGTGGTTGCATCTATCAAAGCGCAGAGCGAGGAGGTAGGTGCCAACTACGACAAGATTGAGCAGGTTGCCACAATCTCGGCAAACAACGACAGCGAGATTGGTAAGCTCATAGCCGACGCTATGCGTAAGGTTACAAAAGACGGTGTCATCACCATCGAGGAGGCAAAGAGCCGCGACACCACAATAGGCGTGGTAGAGGGTATGCAGTTCGACCGCGGTTACCTCTCGGCCTACTTCATCACCGACACCGAGAAGATGGAGTGTCAGATGGATAGCCCCTATGTGCTCATCTATGACAAGAAGATTACAAACCTCAAGGATATGCTCCCCATTTTGGAGGCTGCCGTACAGACCGGTCGTCCCCTCCTTATCATTGCCGAGGATGTGGAGAGCGAGGCTCTCACAACCTTGGTTGTGAACCGCTTGCGTTCACAGCTCAAGATTTGTGCAGTGAAGGCTCCCGGCTTCGGCGACCGTCGCAAAGACCTTCTCGAGGATATCGCAACACTCACAGGCGGTATTGTAATCAGCGAGGAGAAGGGTATCAAGCTCGAGCAGGCTACACTTGAGATGCTCGGTACTTGTAGCAAAATCACAGTGAGCAAAGACAACACAACCATCGTCGATGGTAACGGTGACAAAGCTGCCATCGAGGCTCGCGTGGCACAGATTAAGCAGCAGATTGCCACAACAAAGAGCGACTACGACAAAGAGAAACTGCAGGAGCGTCTTGCCAAGTTGGCAGGTGGCGTGGCAGTGCTCTATGTAGGTGCCGCTTCAGAGGTTGAGATGAAAGAGAAGAAAGACCGCGTAGACGACGCATTGTGCGCTACACGTGCAGCCATCGAGGAGGGTATCGTTCCCGGAGGTGGTGTGGCTTACATCCGCTCAATCGATTGCCTCGAGGATATGGAGACTGCAAATGCCGACGAGAAGACTGGTGTTGCAATTATCAAACGTGCCATTGAGGAGCCTTTGCGCCAGATTGTTGCCAACGCAGGCAAAGAGGGTGCAGTGGTTGTGCAGAAGGTGCGTGAGGGCAAGGGCGACTATGGTTACAATGCCCGTGCCGATGTTTACGAGAACCTGTTTGCCGCAGGTGTGGTAGATCCCGCAAAGGTGACACGCGTAGCCCTTGAGAACGCTGCTTCTATCGCAGGTATGTTCCTCACAACAGAGTGCGTAATCGTGGAGAAGAAAGAGGATAAGCCCGAAATGCCTATGGGTGCCCCCGGTATGGGCGGTATGGGCGGAATGATGTAAAAAATAACTCTTCCACAAAATAAGAAGTTCGGCAAGGACGCATCTGCATCCTTGCCGAACTGTTTTTATGCACTCTTGCGGGAGCTTCCCGTTTCTATAAAATGCTTTTGTATAGATTGATATATTGCTGTGCAACCACCTCGCCCGAGTATCTTTCCATCACGCTTTGTCTCAATGAGGCTTTGTCGATGGTGCGGCTTCCCTCGGTGAGGGCCCATCTTATGCCCTCGGCAAGGCCGGGGACAGAGAGATAGTCGGCCAAGAAACCGTTTACCTTGTGCGAGATGATATCTGCCTGACCGCTGTTACCAAACGACACGGGTATGCAGCCGCAGGCCTGTGCCTCGATGAGGGTTTGCCCGAAAGTCTCGTATCGCGATGCCGACACGGTGACATCGGCGGCAGAGTAGAGCTGTGAGAGGGTGTCGCCGCTCACAAAGCCTGCATTGGTGTGTGCGACGGGTATTCTGTGCAGAAGCTGCTCGGGGTATTTGAAACGCCCGAAGGTGAGCAGGTGTAGCTCGTCGCGCTCAAATGTACCGCTTTCTATGAGGTGGGCGATGGCGTCGAGCAGTGTGTCGAATCCTTTTATCGGCTCATCGATGCGTGCTGCGCCAAAGAGTATGATTTTTTTGTCGGCGGGCAGATGCAACGCCTCGCGGCACTCGTCGCGTCGAAGAATCTTGAAATTTGCAAGCGACAGGGTGTTGGGTATCACGCAAAGGGTGTTACCTTTGAGCAGGGGGCTCTCTTTGGCCTTTGAGGCAAGCCAGTTGCTCACTGCCACAAAATTTATCTTTGCGCGGGGGTATCTCTTCTCTTTTTCTGCAAATATGAGGCGCGATAGGTCGCGGCGACAGGGGAGACGCAGCTGCGGGCAGTTGCCACAGCCTGTGGTGTATGCCTCGCAGGTGTGGGCGTGGTGACAGATGCCTGTGAAGGGCCACATATCGTGCATTGTCCACACAACGGGCTTGCCCGACTGCAGAATTTTTTCAATATCTTTCAGCGAGAGCATTCCCTGGTTCACCCAGTGAAGGTTTATCACATCGGCCTCCTTGAATGCGGGCAGGTGTGTGATGTCGAAGCCGGTGTTTGCTATCGACACGGTGAAGAGATTCTTGCGGCTGAAGAGGTTTGCTGCCCATATAACCACTCGCTCCCACAGGAATTTGAGTTTTTTGCTGAAGTTGTTTGTGATAACACCCTCGCTGACAACGAGCGCCTGCACGCCTGCGTCGTTAAGCGCATCGGCAAGGCGGGTGGCTGCAATGGCGGCCCCTCCCGTGTAGCTGTAGGTGTTTATTATGAGTATCTTCATCGCTCTCTGTCGTTGGTGTGGGGAATGGTCACGCGTTGCCCTCTTGTGAGTAGTACTCGTTCCACTCTTTGAGTACCTCCTGCCAATCGATTACCTCGCCGTCGGCTATTGCCTCGGCTTGGCGCAGTGCCTCGTCGTGCTGTTTCTTTTCGGCATATCGCATCTTCATTGTCTCTATGGTTGCTTCGTCGAGCACCTGTATGCGTCCGCGGCGCACACACTCGTCGAGGTCCTTGGGGCCGAAGGCCTTTCCCTGTATATTAAAGTCGGATATGTTGAATTCGAATACCGTGCGCAGGGTGTGGCGCACCATCTTCTGCTGTCCGCGGTTGCCCGACATCTTGCTGCCGAGCAGCTTGCGTATGATATTTATTTCGCGTTCCGAAAATTTTTTTCTTCCCATATAGCTCTTTTATATGTTAATTAAGGTATCTGTGTGTCGCATTGCCACGGTAGATGCTGGTGTGCTGCATCGATACTATATTTATATTTAAGTAGTGTGCCGTTGCCGTGCAAAGGGGTGCCGTTGCGTGTCGTACAGATGTTTCTTGCAAAAATAAGTCTTATATTTGAACGATGAGAATTTTATTTGATAAAAAGCATTTTTTTGTAAGGTTTTGTAAAATGTGGACGACCGTAGCTTGAACGTGAGTGTGAACGATGGACAGATAAAAAACTGCTGTTATGTTTAGTCTCACGCAGACGTTTTTTGGGGTGTGAGATAGCCGTGGGGCTGTGATGTGTTTTCAAGGGAATGTTATGGTGAAACGGGTAAGCCCGTCGTCTCCCGTTTTCAGGGAGAAGGTGCAGCTGTGTCCCATAAGTATCTCTCTTATAAACATAAGGCCGAGGCCCTGCCCGTTGGCTTTGGTCGAGAAGAAGGGGGTGAAGAGGTGTTCTTCGTCTTTCTTGGCGATGCCTGCGCCGTTATCTGTGACCTCTATGGTGGCAGGGGAACCGCTTGTGGCGATGCTTATGCAGCCGTTCTCTCCTATGCTTTCCACGGCGTTCTTTACGAGGTTTACCATAACCTGCTCAAAGAGTAGCACGTCGGCACTTACCTGTACATTCCCTTCGGAAAGGGTTGTGCGCAGCTCTATGTTACGCTCGCGGCATATCTGTCTCATAAAGCCTATGCAGGGTGTTACGCAGTCGTTTATATCCACGCGGCGCAGAGTGGGAGCGGGTATCTTCACCACATTGGCAAAGCCTGTGATGAAGTTGCTCATATTATATGCGCGTTCTTCGCACACATTTATTACTTTGAGTATCTCGTCTACATCGCTGCCGAAGCTCTCGCCGCTTGACGTGGAGAGTGCATCGTTCACGGCGTCGAGCGAGACGGCGATGCCGCCCACGGAGTTGTTTACCTCGTGGGCAATCATACGGATAACTTTTTCGTAGGCACTCTTTTCGGCTTTGTGTATCTCGTCGGTGAGGGGCTCAATTATTATGTATGGGCGGGCATAGCCGCGGTCGAAGAACGAGAGGCGTGAGCAGTGGAATATATTTGCTCCGTTGAGCCTGATTGTCTGTTTCTGCCCTTGCGGAATCCCGGCTATTTCGTTTATGAGCTCTGTTTGCAGCTCCCATAGTACGCGCCCCTCTGCATTCTCATCTACTCCAAGGATTTTGTGTGCCGAGGGGTTCATAAGCGTAACCCTTTCTTTGAAGTCGAGTATGACGACGCCCATCGGCGAGACGTTTATAAGCTGGTCGAGCAGGTGGTTCTGCTCGTGCACTCGCAGGCGCTCATTCTTCACCTGTGCCATAAGGCAGTTGAAGAGTTCTACTATGCGGTCGGCCTCGGCCTGTCCCACTTTTGTGAGCATACTGCCGAAGTCTTGTGCCGAGAGCAGGTCCATTCCGTCGGCGATGGCTTTCATAGGGTGAACCACGCGGCGGTAAAAAAAAATGAGAAAAAGTATTGCAACGGCTGCGAGGGCCTGCAACGGATATTTTATATCGAAATTGGCATATCTGCCACACAGCACCACGGCGAGCGGCGCAATCATAAGCAGTGCCAGAATAATGAAGAAATAGCGTAATTTCATATACGGGCTCTATTTTAATCCATATTTCTCCATTCTGCGATAGAGCGCCTGACGGCTTATGCCCAGCGAGGTCGCTACCTGTGACATATTGCCCGAGTAGCGTTCTATGGCCTGTTTTATTGTCGCAATCTCAATTTCGTCGAGCGTGAGGCCTGCGGTGGATACCTCGTAGTTGTCGTCGTGGGTGGCGGGGCACTGTTTCTCGAATTCTGCCGCGCCCAGAATGCCGTTGCCGTTTATGAGTATGGTGCGCTCCACAAGGTTTTTCAGCTCGCGTATGTTTCCGCGAAAAGGCTGTCGCGAGAGGTACTCGATGGCATCGGCTGTGAGGGTGACGGGCAGCAGGCTGTTCTCTTCGGTATATTGCTTTGCGAAATGTTTTACAAGGGTGGCTATGTCTTCGCGACGTTCGCGCAGGGGCGGCAGGTGCAACGGTATGAGGTTTATTCTGTAGAAAAGGTCTTCGCGGAAGGTGCCTTCGCGTACCATACGCCACAGATCGCGGTTTGTGGCACACACCACGCGCACATCTACTTTGCGGGGTTTGCTGTCGCCAAGCACCTCGAAGGTCTGCTCCTGTAGCACACGCAGCAGCTTCACCTGGCTGCCGAGGCTCAACTCACCCACCTCGTCGAGGAAGATGGTGCCGCCGTCGGCAAGTTCAAAGCGTCCCACTCTGTCGGTGAGGGCATCGGTGAAGGCGCCTCGTTTGTGTCCGAACATCTCGCTCTCGAAAAGCGACTGCGACACTCCGCCCAGATTCACTTTTACAAAGGGCTTGCCACTGCGCAGGCTGTTACGGTGCAGAGCCTCGGCTATGAGCTCTTTGCCTGTGCCGCTCTCGCCTGTGATGAGCACCGTAGCATTGGTCTTTGCCACACGTTCAACCGTGGCGAGCACATCGCACAGCGGGGCGCTGTTTCCCACGATGCCGCATCGGTCGAATGTGGCGTTGTGGGGCTGTTCGCTTTTCTTGGCTGTGAGTTGAAGGGCTGTCTCAATGCGTTGCATCAGCGCGGCGTTGTTCCACGGCTTTGTAACGAAGTCGAACGCGCCGAGTCTCATACCTTTTACGGCGAGCTCTATGCTTCCCCACGCTGTCATAAGTATGACGGGCACATCGGGGCGGAAAATTTTTACCTGTTGCAGCAGATAAAGCCCCTCCTCGCCGTCGGTGGAGAGGGAGTAGTTCATATCCATAAGTATGAGCTGCGGTTCTTCTTTTCTCACAATGTCAATGGCTTCGGACGAGGAGGCTGCTGTCTCCACATCATATTTCGCACGTTTGAGCATAAATGAGAGGCCGGTTCTCACGGCTTCGTTGTCGTCTATAACAAGTATCATCGTAAAAAGTGTTTTCCATTGCGAAGATAGCGTTTTGTCGCTGAACTTTCAAAATAGGGCGCTGCTTTTTAAGAAGTATTAAAAAAAGGTGTGAAATGTTATGCAAAAGCGGACAGGGTGTCCGTTTTTGGACACCTCTTGCGATTCTTAAAGTGATGTAAATGAATTGTTTGAGAGTTTGGCACGGATTTTGAACGTACGACGGTAAAAACCTGCTTTTACAAAATGGACAAACCAATACCGAAGAAAGAGAGAAACCTGCAGACGCTGAAGAGTGTCGGGAAAATTGTAGCAGTGCTCGCTGCCGTGACTATGGTGATTTTTATTATAATACAAATATCGAGAATGAGGGTAAACGAGGCCTCGCTCTCGTTTGCAGTAATAGACTGCGGCACCATAGAAACAAGCATAAGCGCGAGCGGCAACGTGCAGTCGTCGTCGGAACTTATGATAAACTCCCCCATAAACACGCGCTTGCTCGAGGTGTGTTGCAAGAACGGAGATTCCATAGCCGCGGGTACCCCTCTGTTGCGGCTGCACCTCGACGACATACGTGCCGAGTATCAGAAGATGCTCGATGAGGCCGAGATACGTCGTCAGCAGTTGCAACAGCAGCAGATGAACGATAACACGGCGCTTGCAAATATGGAGATGAATATAACCATAAGCGAGATGGAGTTTAACCGTCTGCAATCGGAACTGAAGAACGAGCGACACCTCGACAGCATAGGCTCGGGTACCACCGAGAAGGTGCGTCAGTGCGAAATGGCTGTAACCACGGCACGCCTGAAGCTCGAGCAGAGCCGTGAGCAACTGAAGACCGAGCGTGAGATGCGTGCCTCGAATCACAAGGTGGGGAAGTTGCAGTATGAGATATTCGCGCGACAGCTCGAGGATACCCGAAACAAACTCGCCGAGGCCGAGATGCTTGCGCCTCGCAGCGGCACCGTAACCTTTGTGAGCGACAAGATAGGGGCGCAAATTTCGGCAGGCAGCCACATTGTAACGCTCTCCGATCTGTCGCAGTTCAAGATAAGTGCCTTGGTGGGTGATAATATGAGCGAGCACCTCGCCATAGGCAAAAGCGTTGTGGTGCGCATAGGTAAAGAGGTGCTCAAAGGCAGCATAAGTAATGCTGCGGCAAAGAGCGAGGGCGGTAATATCTCGTTCGACGTGGTGCTCGAGGAGCCGTCGCACCCCAAGCTGCGCTATGGGCAGAGGGTAGATGTGTATATCCTGCACCGCATACGCGAGGATGTGCTGCGCATAAAGAACGGCAATTTCTACAAGGGGGCGGGCGAGTATTTCTTCTTTGTGAAGAGCGGCGATAAGCTCGTGAGGCGCACTGTGAGGCTCGGCAACAGCAACTACGACTATGTGGAGGTGGTAGAGGGGCTTGAAGAGGGCGACGAGGTTGTTATAAATTCTATGGACAACTACAAACAGAGAAAAGAAATCAAATTAAAATAGAAAAATTTTTATGGTTAAAAGGCGAAATAGTCTTCCGCAGAAAAAATAATAGATGTAATTTTGAATAACAGACCTTTTATGATACGCAACTACATTTCCCAGGCGCTCACAATGATGGGGCAGCACAAGCTGTTTACCGCCATATACATAGGTGGAACGGCTATCTCGCTTGCCTTTGCAATGACGCTTTTTATAATTTTTAATATACAGATATCGCCCGCATATCCCGAATACAGCCGCGACAGGCTGGTTGTGCTTTCCAAGGTAAGAGCCCATAGCTTCACAGGCGCTGAATATGTGTCGCTCGTGGCCGAATATGGGCTGCCAGGGGAGTTTGTGCCCCGTATGAAAGAGATCGAGGGTGTGAAGCATCTGTCGTGTCTGCAATATTCCCGTGCAGATATTCTGGTTGCCAACGACAAGGAGTTTGAGCGCCCCAATACAGTATGTGTGGATGATGTCTACTGGGAAATTTTCGATTTTGAATTTATACACGGTGCACCGTTCGGCTATGAGGAACTGAACGATAAGAAAGCTGTCATAAGCGAGTCGTTTGCCAAGCGGGTTTTTGCCCACACCGACGTGGTGGGCGAGCAGATGTGCATCGACTCACATCACATTTTTACCGTGGTGGGCGTGGTGAAGGATGCGCCAGGCTGTATGGGTTATACATCGTATGACATATTTGTACCTCTGAATCAACTTGCCGCGCCCAACTATTTCCACGATTTTGAGCTTTTGGGAAATATGCGCGTGCTCATAGAGGCCGAGGGGGCAGGCGACATCGCGGGCATAAAAAAAGAGGCAAACGAGAGGTATGCCCGTTTTGTGGACGAGGTGATGCAACGCAATAAATACACCGAGTATAAATATACTTTCTACGCCCTGTCGCATTGGCAGGAGGCACTCGACCTTGCGCCCGACGACACCGTGTGGGACGCTTTTCAGTCTTTTTTCTTTGTGATAATTGCTTTTCTCTTTATCCCTGCGCTTAACTTGAGCGGTATGATTGCGTCGCGTATGAAAAGCCGCTTGAGCGAGATAGGTGTGCGCAAGGCCTACGGTGCCACAAACGGGCAGATTCTGCGGCAGGTGCTGTGGGAAAATCTTCTCCTCACTCTCGCAGGCGCAGTTGTGGGGCTCGGGCTCTCGTTCTTGATTACCGACATTGCCATAGACGATATTCTCGCAATAATCTTCGGCTACAAGAGTGAGTGTCAATACTCCGTTGAGATGCTCTTCTCGCCCCGTATCTTTGTGGCTGCTTTTGTGCTGTGCCTTGTGCTGAATATAACGTCGGCTCTGCTGCCCGCAGCCCTCACTCTAAAAAAGAATATTGTGGAATCACTCTATAACAAACGCTGACTATGATAAACAAAATATTTAAACAGGTGTGGAACGAGAGAAAAGAGAATGCGTGGCTCTTTGTGGAGCTTGTTATAGTGGCGTTCTTTTTGTGGTATGCGATAGACCCGCTTTATCAGTTGATTGGTGTACTGAATATCCCGCAGGGCTTCAACGACGATAATGTGTGCCGTCTCTACGTGGCTACTTACAGCAAACATTCCAAGATGTACGACGCCACAGCCGCTTGTGGCGATGAGGCCGAAGAGGCTGCCATAGAAAATATGACCAAGAGTATAATTTCGCTGCCCGAGGTCGATAAATATAGCACGGGTATTGCGTCGCCTTATTCGGAGTCACAGTTATTTAGCGATTTTTGCACAATGCAGAACGATGAGTTTGGCGAGACGATGAATTTCCACTGTGTAGATGCTTGCGGCGGGAATATTTTAGATGTTTTTCAGATAAAGGAGATTGACAGCGGGAAAATACTTCCCGCGCTCGAAAAAGGTGAATTCTACCTATCGCGCAGCGCAGCGATGAAGATCTATGGTACCACCGACTGCGTGGGGCGTGTGTTAAGTAAGGGTATTACCCACAAACTCGGCACGGTGAAAGGGGTGGTTGAGGATATTAAATTAACTCCATACGACCTGCCCAGGTCGTTTGTGGTTTCGAGCCTTACTGCAAGCAGCGGTTTTATTTTTTTGAGGTTGAAAGAGGGTGTAGATAAGCACGCGTTCATAAAACGCTTCAACGAGGAGATAGCTCCCACGTTGAGGGTTGGAAACTACTACCCCTCCACTTTGCGAGATTACAGCGAGCTGTCTAATGAAATTTTTGAGCACCAGGGTAACACAAGCAAATACCGCTTTCTGCAGTTTCTCTCGTTTTTTGCAGCTTTTTGTGCCTTCCTCGGCATAGTGAGCACCTTCTGGATAAGGACAAACGACCGACGCGGCGATTTGGGTGTTATGCGCAGCGTGGGAGCGACCAAAAAACGCATCGTGGGGCAGTTTGTCACCGAGGCGCTGCTGCTTGTGACGGTGGCGTTTGCCGTAGCTCTGCCGCTCATATTCTATTTCTATAGCGTGACGGGCTTTTCGCAGCCGCTGGAGAATGTGGGCGAGGAGGAACTTGTGCAATTCAGTGTTATGTTCAGCCCGGTGGTGAGATTTTCTTTGATAACTCTCGCTGCATATCTGCTCATCGCTCTCACTGCTGTGCTTGCGGCCGTGATACCTGCCGTGAGGGCTTGCAACGTACAAATTGCCACAGCGCTGCACGAGGAGTAAATTGTCCGTTTGCGTACAACGGTGTAGCGAAAGCGTACACTTGTAAAAATGCTAAAGTGTTGTTTTTTAATGATTTGATTCTTTGGCACGCTTTTTGATATTTGATTTGTAAAACATAAACCTATGATACGGAATTACATAACACAAGCACTTACAATGATGCGGCAGCACAAGCTGTTCACTGCCATATATATTGGTGGAACGGCAATTTCGCTGGCCCTTGCGATGTCTCTTTTTATGATGTTTCACATAAAGCTCGCGCCTGCATACCCCGAGTATAAACGCGATAGAACGCTGAACTTCGGCGGTGTCGATTTTTTTAATTTTGAGCCTCAAACATTAGATAATTTAGTCAAATTTTTAGGTACTAAATTAAGTGGCTACTTTGCAAGTGAAAAAATAGTGGAGATAGATGGCGTTGAAATGGTTGCGCTCACCACATCGTGTGACATCACCCTTGTATCAACTCCGAAAGAGAAAGAGGCGGGGCGCGCAGGGCTCTTATCCGAAGCCAAATGCGTTGATGCAAATTACTGGAGGATGTTCAATTTTGAATTTATACACGGAGCCCCCTTTACAGCCGACGAGCTGTGCGATGCAAAAGCTGTTGTGAGCGAGTCGTTTGCAAAGGAACTATTTGCCCGCAACGATGTGGCGGGCGAGAAACTGATTCTCGACAACAAAGAGGAGTGTATAATTGTGGGAGTTGTGAAAGATGCTCTGCCCTGTATGACAAACACAAAATATGACGTATATTTCCCGCTGCACTATATGGCCTTTAAAAAAGGGCAGAATAACTTGTGGGAGAGTATCTTAACCAGTTACGATGCAATTATAACATACTCGAGCGATGCCGATGTGGAAAATATAAAAGAGGAGATAGATAACCGTTACAGGCGATATGTGTGGGAGAAAATTCAAGATGAGGGTATTACAAGTTACGATTATAAGATTCATTTGGCAGAGAATTGGGAGTATGCTCTCGCTTGCCCCGAAAACTCCACAATATGGGATGCGATAAAGAAATATTTCTACATAGTTCTGGCGTTTCTCTTTATCCCCGCGCTTAACTTGAGCGGTATGATTGCGTCGCGTATGAACAGCCGCCTTGCCGAGATGGGCGTGCGCAGAGCCTACGGCGCAACAAATGCACAGATTTTGTGGCAGGTGTTATGCGAGAATCTTTTTCTCACATTTCTCGGTTGCATTTTGGGACTGGTGCTTTCGTACATATTTACCATAACCCTTTTCGACTATATATACACAATGATTTCGGGCTATACAGCCGGCTACAAGGTTCCTGTGGAGATGCTCTTCTCGCCCCGCATCTTTGTGCTGACGCTGCTCTTGTGTGTGCTGTTGAATATCGCATCGGCTCTGCTGCCGGCACTTTTTGCGCTCAAGAAAAATATAGTTCAATCACTCTATAACAAACGCTGACTATGACAAGCAAGATTTTAAAACAACTATGGAACGAGAGACGCAGTAATATGTGGCTCTTTGTAGAACTTATAATAATTGCAATCTTCTTGTGGCAGGCCATAGACCCTTTCTGTACTTATACGGCTGTTCTTAATTATCCCGACGGCTTGGACAGCGATAGTGTGTATGTGCTTTATATAACGAACGACGATAAGTATGACGAATATTATAATTGGCAGAATGATGTGGATGGATATGATAGAATGACAAATGATGTATCCCAAGTGTATAAAGGGATTGCCGCCTTTCCCGAGGTTGAGGTCGCTGCCGATTTTAACTATTCTCCGGGATTCTCTTATATGCGCACCGACTACATTATAGATTCTTCATACACTCCCGACGGATGTGAGAGAAGAGTGAATATTGTCTTATACACAGGCGCGGAAAATTATGTAAAGGTTTTCCGTGTAAAGGACTATTTCACGGGGGAGGTTTTGGAGCCGCTCACAGATATATCGGAGGTCTATATCTCGCGCACGACTGCGATGGAGGCTTTTGGCACGGTACACTGCGTGGGAAAGGGAATTGGCTCAAAAGCGTTTATGTCGGAAAATGTCGCAAGCTATCACACGGTAAAAGGTGTGTATGAGGATATAAAAGGGAATGCATACAGCCTGCCCGTAGCATCGATGATAATGTGTCGCAGTGCCGACGACTGCTATCGCAGCGTTGCCATAAGGTTAAAGGCTGGTGTGGACAAGAATGAGTTTGTGAAAAAGCTCAGCGAGAATAGTGCTTACAAACTGAAGGCGGGAGCGCTCGGCAACTCCGACTATATAAAAGAGTACAAAGGCGATGTGGCCTCGCGCTCTATCGAAGACGAGGGAAATAATCACTATTTTCAGCTTTTTCTATCCTCCTTTGCCATATTCTGTGCTTTCCTCGGCATAGTGAGCACTTTCTGGATACGCACAAATGCCTGCCGTGGCGACATAGGTATTATGCGCAGCATAGGTGCAAGTAAAAAACGCATAGTGGGGCAGTTTGTCACCGAGGCGCTGCTGCTTGTGACGGTGGCGTTTGCCGTAGCTCTGCCTCTGCTTGCCTACCACGTAGCGGTGAACGATTTTGCACAGCCTTTGAGCGATGTGACAAACGAGAAGATTGTCGAGTTTATTCCGTTCTTTACTCCTGTGGCTCGCTTTGCGGTAATAACTCTCGCTGCATATCTGGTAATCGCTCTCACAGCCGTGGCAGCGGCCGTGATACCTGCCGTGAGGGCTTGCAACGTACAAATTGCCACAGCGCTGCACGAGGAGTAAATTGTCCGTTTGCGTACAACGGTGTACGAAAGCGTACACTTGTAAAAATTCTAAAGTGTTGTTTTTTAATGATTTGATTCTTTGGCACGCTTTTTGATATTTGATTTGAAAACATAAACCTATGATACGAAATTACATAACACAAGCACTTACAATGATGCGGCAGCACAAGCTGTTCACCTGTATATACATTGCCGGAACTGCCCTTGCCATATCGTTTACAATGGTGCTGTTTATTCTCTATTACATAAAACTTGCTCCCATATACCCCGAGTATAACCGTGCTCGCACTATGGTATTCGGCTATCTTTCGATGCAGGTAGATAACACAAATTTACAGGCTTATACGGGAGGATATCCGGGGTACACAGCCCTGCAACTTATAAAGGGGTTGCCAAGCTGCGACAAGGCCTGCCTCGTTGAGAGAACCGAGGAGCAGTACGCACCCCTCTCTGCTGCTCCGAACGGGGAGGTGGAGAGCAGGGTGCTCGGTCTCTCTGTGAGCGATGAGTTTTGGCAAATATTCGACTTTGAATTTTTGGCAGGCGCGCCTATGCTCACAAACGGCGAGAAGTTGAGCGTCGAGAGTGCAAGGGTGGTTATCTCGGAGAGCTTTGCAAGGAGATTATATGGCACGGCCGACGCTGTGGGCAGGGATATATATGTCCATAGTAACAAATTGTGTCAGATAGGCGGCGTGGTAAAAGATGTGTCGGGTGTGATGAAGGCCACGGCTGCCGACATTTATATACCTTCGCAAGATTATGCAATAGAAAAGCATTTTACCGACGGCGTCGAAAACGCTTTGATGTATATTACAACCGACAATCCCGAGGCGCTGAAGAGTGAGTTCGACGAGCTTATATCTCGTCTCGACCAGGAGGATTTAATCCATCGCGACTACGACACCTTCGGGCAACCGCATAATTACTCATACTATGCGATGGGTAATTATGTACTCAAGATTGACGACATAGAAAACGGTGTATGGGATATTGTAAAGCGTTTTATGTTTCTGCTCCTCATTCCGGCACTTAACCTGTGTGTGCTCATCTCCTCGCGTATGGACGAGAGAGTCTCCGAGTTTGGTGTGCGCAAGGCCTATGGGGCGAGTCGTCTGCAATTGGTTAAGCAGGTGCTCTGCGAGAATCTTCTTCTCACCTTTGTGGGCGGTGTGGCAGGTCTCTTAATCTCTTATGTAATTGTGTGTAACGCCAACGAGTGGATATTTCAGGTTATAAGCATCGCGCCAAATATTACAAGCGGTTACGGGCAGTACCTCACCCCCGAGATGCTTTTCAACCTGCCTCTCGTGGTTTTCGTGCTTTTGCTCTGCGCGCTGCTCAATGTAATATCGGCACTTGTGCCGGCGCTGTGGGCTATGCGTCGCCCTATAGTTGAATCGCTGAATAATAAACGATAAAAGTAGAGAGTTATGATTAAGATGATTCTGAAACAGCTGTGGAATACTCGCCGTGCAAACGTGTGGATATTTGTGGAACTTGTCCTTGCCGGATATTTTATGTGGACGGTGACCGACAGCCTCTATTTCTTTGCAGGCAACGCCCTCACCCCCGACGGACACAGCGTCGAGGAGTGCTATGTGGTGGATGTTGATAATGTGGGAATTTTTCTGCCTGATGAGGTGCCTGCGGAGGTGACACCCGTTGCCCGCCGCGCCGCCTATATAGATATAGCAAAGGCGGTGCGCGCTCTGCCCGAGATTGCATACTACTGCATAGCAGATAAAAAGTCTATCCCCGGCACTACCGCGGTGGGTATGAACAAGGGAACGTTGAGCGAGGAACCCGGCAGCGACCTTGCCGACCTGCTCACCTTCACGGCGTTGCCCGAGCTTGGCGATGAGCAGCCTTTTGCCACATACGGAATAAAGGATGTGGAGACGGGCGAGGTGATTGTGCTGCCCGAAGGAATGGATAGAAGCAAAGATATATACATATCCGAGGAGTATGCAAAGGCACTTTACGGTACCGTGCAGGTAAAAGGCAAAGAGGTTGTTAAGTGGGGCGATATGTACAGGATTGCAGGGGTGTATAAAGATTTTAAAACACACAGCAAATATTACACTCCCTTGGAGCACACTATAATAAATTTTGGGAAAGATTTTCAAACACACGCAGGGTACTACTATGACTTGTGCGAGAGGTATCCCATAATTATAAGGCTGAAAGAGGGAGTGAATCGTGCCGCCTTTGAGAAACGCTTCAACGAGGAGATTGCTCCCTCGTTGCGCCGCGGAGTATTTCGTTGTTGCGGCTTGGTACCTGTGAGTGAACTGCAAAAGCAGAGTATGAAGCTCACGGGCGGTGAGGGCGAGATGAATATGGATATCGCACTGTCGTTCTTTGCTCTCGGCTGCATATTTCTGGGTATGGTGGGCTGCTTCTGGATAAGAGCCAATGCTCGCCGTGGCGAGATAGGGCTTATGCGCAGCGTGGGGGCAAGCCGCACGAGGGTTATTTCGCAGTTCCTGGGCGAGGCTGCCGTTCTTGTGTCACTTGCTTATATTGTGGCGGCTCCTTTCCTCATAAAAACGGCCGAAGAGTCGGTCTACTACACAAAGGCACAGGAGATGGGCTATATCGTTGGTTGCTATCTCGAAAAGATACCGCATTTCGTTATGCACACCGGCCTTAACTTTATAATAATACTCTCTACCGCACTCATAGGAACGTATATCGCGGTAAACAGGGTAGTAGAGCAGCATCCTGCTCAAGCACTTAAAGATGAATAACTGATAAAAAATAAAATATATGGAGACAATTATCAAACTTACCGAAATTAACAAAATTTATCGTACCGACACCATCGAGACACAGGCGCTTGAGAATGTGAACATTGAGGTGAAGAAAGGAGAGTTCGTGAGTATTATGGGCCCGTCGGGTTGTGGAAAATCTACTCTGCTGAATATCATAGGCCTGCTCGACGAGCCTACAAACGGCACAATAGAGATTGCGGGATACGATGCAACGGGTATGAGCGACAAGGAGATGGCCGACTTTCGTAACCGCACGCTGGGCTTTGTGTTCCAAAGTTTTCACTTGATAAACTCGCTCAACGTAATTGACAACGTGGAGCTGCCTCTCCTTTACCGCGGCGTGAAGCGCAGCGAGCGCCGCAGGCTTGCCAAGGAGATGCTCGAGCGTGTAGGCTTGAGCCACCGTATGTATCATATGCCGTCGCAGTTGTCGGGCGGACAGTGTCAGCGAGTGGCCATAGCACGTGCAATCATCGGCAACCCCGAGATAATCCTCGCCGACGAGCCCACAGGTAACCTCGACTCAAAGATGGGCGCCGAGATTATGGAGATTCTTCACAAACTGAACAAGGAGGACGGGCGCACCATTGTGATGGTCACTCACAACGAGGAGCAGGCGAAGCAGACATCGCGCACCATACGTTTCTTTGACGGCCGCCGCATAGAATAACTTTTTCATAACGTGAGTATAGGCGTGCCTCCTGCGGAGCGTGCCTATACTTTTAAAATTCTCCTTTATGAAACGAGGCATTTCTTCTGTATTTATTTTACTTCTGTTTGCGATACATTGCAGCGCGGGCGACACCCTGCGACTCACGCTCGACGACGCAATACTTATGGCACGCACACGCAGCCTCGACGCAGCCGTGGCGCTAGACGAGTTGCGTGTGGCCTATTGGGAGTATCGCAGCTACAAGGCCGACCTCTTGCCCGAGGTAAATTTAAGCGCTACGGCACCCTACATAAGCCGCAGTTACAACAGCTATCAGAACAGTGACGGCTCATATACCTTTGTGCGTAATAACTACCTGCAAATGAATGGCAAGGTAAATGTAAGGCAGAATATATGGCTCACAGGCGGAACGCTCTCGTTGAGCAGCTCTCTCGACTACCTGAAAACCCTCACCGGCAGCAGGGACAAGCGTTTTATGAGCACTCCCGTTACGTTGAGTCTCACGCAGCCGCTATTTGGCGTAAACACTACAAAATGGAACCGTCGCATATACCCTGTGCGCTATGCCGAAGCAAAGGCCAATTTCTTGAGCGATACCGAGGAGATAACGATGAACTGCATAAACTATTTCTTCGGGCTGCTCATAGCCATAGAAAACGAGAATATAGCCCGCCAGAATCTCGACAACGCAAGAAAACTCTACGATGTGGCACTTGCCAAGCGCAAAATGGGCAAGGTGAGCGAGAACGATGTGCTGCAGATAAGGCTCAACGTGCTCAACGAGGAGTCGTCGCTCACAAGTTGCGAGAGTTCTGTGAAGAGCGCGCAATTTGCCTTGTGTACATTTCTCAATTTGGAGAACGACACCGAGGTTATTCCGGTACTTCCCGGCCGAACCGCACGTGTGAGTCTGCTTTTTGACGAGGTACTCGACAAGGCTCTCACAAATAATTCCCTTTTGCATAATATGGAGCGTCGCCGTTTGCAGGCCGATTACAACGTGGCAAGTGCAAAAAGTAATTTGCGGCAGGTAAATCTCACCGCGCAGATAGGTTGCAGCGGCACCGACAGCGAGTTTAACTCTGCATATAGCAGGTTGAACGAGAATCAGATTGTGAATGTGGGTATAAGCATTCCCATACTCGACTGGGGCAAGCGACGCGGTAACATAAAGATGGCCGAGAGTAACCGCGAGATAACAAATAACCGCATAGAGCAGGAAATGCGCAACTTTAAGAATAACCTCTTTGTGCTTGTGGAGCAGTTTAACAATCAGCAGCGTCTGCTCGAGATTGCCGGCGAAGCCGATAAAATTGCCGAGAAACGCTACAATACCAATCTCGAGACTTTTATGATTGGTAAAATAAGCACCATAGACCTTAACGATGCGCAGGTGAGCAAAGACTCGGCGCGCCGCAGCTACATCTATCGCCTGCAGGATTACTGGTATTACTATTACAAGATACGCAGCATCGCATTGTGGGACTTTGAATATAATTGTAACATAGAGGCCGACTTTGAACGTATTGTGGAGAAATAGATTTCGTCGCCTGCCGGTTGGTGAAATAAAAATGGGTTATAGGGTACGCTTTGCGTCGCCTGTGAGTGGTAACTCTTTTGCAGTGAAGCGTAAAACACTGTTTTTTAGTATGCTTTTTGCGAGAAAATGCTCCCCGCATCAAAAAAACTTATATATTTGCAGGGAGTTTTTGGAATGGAAAAAAATAAACGTGTCGTGATAATCGGTGCCGGCCCTGCCGGTCTAACCGCGGCCTATGAGCTGCTGGGCCGAGGCTTTGTACCTGTAATTGTGGAGGAGAGCAAGGCTATAGGCGGCATATCGCAGACCGTGAATTTCGGCGGTAACCGTATGGACATAGGCGGGCACCGTTTCTTTTCGAAGAACGACAGAATTATGCAGTGGTGGGGCAGTGTGTTACCCTTGCAGGCATCTCCCGCGTATGACGAGATTCTGCTCGGCGCAGCCGAGGGGGCAGTCTCTCCCAATCCGCAGTGTGACGAGAAGGTGATGCTGCGTCGTCGTCGTGTCTCACGCATTTTTTTCTTGAGGAAATTTTTCCCTTATCCTATCTCGCTCAAGTTTTCCACTTTCTCAAATATGGGGCTGTGGCGCACATTGTGTGCCGCCTGCGGTTACATAGCCGCCCGCTTGAAGAAACGTCCCGAAGATTCTTTGGAGAATTTCTATATAAACCGCTTCGGACGTCCTCTGTATGAACTTTTCTTTGAGGACTACACGCAGAAGGTGTGGGGCAGGCACCCATCGCAGCTCGGTGCCGACTGGGGTAGTCAGCGTGTGAAGGGTGTGTCGGTAACGGCTATTCTGCTCGATGCGTTGAAGAAGCCCTTCCGCAGTAAGGATATATCGCAAAAGAAGGTAGAAACGTCGTTGATTGAGCAGTTTCTCTATCCCAAATATGGCCCGGGGCAGTTGTGGGAGTGCGTTGCCGAGAGCGTGACATCGCGTGGCGGCTCTCTTCTCACCGAGCACCGTGTGGAGCGCGTGAACGTGCACGGCGGGCGTGTGGCGTCGGTCGTGTGCAGGCTTGCCGACGGCTCGGAGCGCACCATAGAGTGCGACTATCTCTTCTCGTCGATGCCCGTGAAGGACCTCGTGGCATCGATGCAGGGCGACGTCGTGCCGCGCAATGTGCAGCAGGTAGCCGGCGGGCTGCCTTACCGCGATTTTATCACCGTGGGGCTTCTTGTAGATAAATTAAAGATAAAAAACAGCACGAAACTGCGTACATACGCCGACAGAGTGCCCGACACCTGGATATATATTCAGGAACGCGATGTGAAGGTGGGGCGCTTGCAGGTGTTCAATAACTGGTCGCCTTATATGGTCGCCGACTACGAGAATACCATCTTCCTGGGGCTCGAATATTTCTGCAACGAGGGCGATGAACTGTGGCAGATGAGCGAGGAGGAGTTCATTGCTATGGCGGTGGGCGAAATGGAGAAAATAGATATCATAGACTCGTCGGCGGTGCTGTCGGCCAACGTGGTGAAGATGAAAAAAGCCTACCCCGCCTATTTCGGCACTTACGACAGGCTGGGCGAGGTGCGCAGCTATCTCGACGGCATCGAGAATCTCTATTGCATTGGGCGCAACGGTCAGCACAGGTATAATAATATGGACCATTCTATGCTCACGGCTTTTGCCGCCGTGGATTGTGTGTGCGACGGCGCGGCGCGCTCTGCTGTGTGGAACGTGAACACAGAAACAGAATATCACGAGGAGAAATAGACTCTCCAAATTTCAATGTGGCGGCTTGTGTCGCTTTTTTATTCCGTCTTATTTTGAAATATATTTTGCCGATAGTGGCAATTTGTGTAATTTTGCGCCCCGTAAAGCGCGACAAGCGTAAATGTCTTTAGTAGAAGAATAAACGTATGACAAAAAAGGATAACAGCAAGGAGATTTTTCCCATCGTGGACGAGACCGGTGCCGTGGTGGGAAGCGCAACGCGCGGCGAGTGTCACGACGGCAGTAAATTGCTGCATCCTGTGGCGCATCTGCATCTTTTCGACAGCGCGGGCAGGCTCTATCTGCAGCAGCGCCCTCTGTGGAAGGATATACAGCCGGGTAAGTGGGACACTGCCGTGGGCGGTCACATAGATTTTGGGGAGGCTGTCGATGAGGCTCTTGTGCGTGAGGTGCGCGAGGAGCTTGGCGTGACCGATTTCGCACCCCGCTTTCTGCTTAAATATCTATTTGAAAGTGAGAGGGAAAAGGAACTTGTATATGTGTACAGCTGTGTGTACGACGGCGAGGTGTGCCCGAGCGACGAGCTCGACGGCGGCCGTTTCTGGGCTGTGCAGGAGATTGAGGCTGCGATGGGGCAGGGTGTGCTCACACCCAACTTTGAACAGGAGTTTCTGAAGATTAAAAGTTATTTGAATATATAGTTATGATTTTATCTGTAATTGAATTTGTGGCCGGCATTGTGATGGTAATCCTGGGTGCCGATGCTCTCACAAAGGGTGCTTCGGCTCTTGCACGCCGTTTCAATGTAAGTGAGCTTGTAATTGGTCTCACGATTGTGGCGTTGGGAACCTCTCTGCCCGAGCTTGTCATCAGCTTGAGCTCGGCTATAAGGGGTAGCTCGGGGCTTGCGCTGGGCAATGTGATTGGAAGTAATATTTTCAACGGAATGTTCATTCTTGGTATTACTGCGCTTATCGCTCCCATAAAATTCAGCGCCCGTATGCTGTCGCGCGAGATTCCTTTTAACCTGCTTGCTTCTGTGGCGCTTCTCCTTGTGTCGGGCACTATGCTTGTGGGCGGCGGCGAGGGTGAGTATGTCACCCGATATGGCGGCTTGTTGCTTCTCTGCTTCCTTGCCGTGTTTGTGCGTTACACCTTTTCAATCACGGGCGACAGCGACGACGAGGAGGTGCAGTCGCTTGCTGCGTGGAAGACTGCTCTTTATATTGTGTGCGGGCTTGCCGCGCTCATCTTTGGCGGTAATATCTTTGTGAGCGGTGCGACGGAGCTTGCGCGTTTCGTGGGGCTCTCGGAGGCTGTGATAGGTATAACGGTTGTGTCGGCAGGCAGTTCGCTGCCCGAGCTTGCTGTGTCGGTTAGTGCCGCACGCAAGGGTAATGTGGGCATTGCGCTCGGTAATGTGCTCGGTAGTAATATTCTGAATATTTTCTTTATTCTCGGTTGCAGCGCGGCAATTACGCCCATCGCGCTCGACGGCTTCAGCTGTGTCGATTACTATGTGCTTGTGGGCTCTTCGCTGCTCATATATGCTGTGGCGCGTTTCGGCGGCAAGCACACGATAACCCGCTTCGAGGGTGCGCTGCTTGTAGCTGTTTATGTGGCTTACACGGCCTATCTGCTTGCCGCGGCCTGATGCCGAGTTGGATGTATAAAAAACACGCAATGCTACAGCATTGCGTGTTTTTTTGTTATGGCGTTACTTGGTTAAAAAACAAGCACTTTCTTTCCCTCGGAGGTTACATAGATGCCGCGTGTGGGCGCCTGAACTTCGTTGCCTTTGAGGTCGTAGAACTTCACCTCTTTGCCTGTGCCTGCGATGCCCTCTACCGAGGTGTTCTCGCTCACGACGAGCTCGAGGATAGTGGCGCTGCCCGAGCTTGTGTAGTAGCCCTTGTTTGAGGCTATGGTGCCCGATGTGGAGGCGCGCTTGGCAAACTTTCCGTTGTTATTGAGCAGGAAGATGTTGCTGCCGCTCACAGAGGAGCTCTTGCATACTCCTTTGAGAGCATTTGTGCCGTCGAAGGGCTCTGCTTCGTCGCTTATGGTGAGTGTGTAGGTGCCGTTTGCTGCGGCAAGAATCACGGGGACACCTGCTGCCACGGTGGCAGAGCCGTACTCGAAGATGGGGAGATACTCTGTGCCTGCGTCATTTTTCTCAACTGCGCCCGCGGTGTAGGCTGTGACGCCGTCGGGGAGGGTGATGGCAAAGGGGTAGCACACGGCTGCAAATTTGTTTATGCTCACCGAGAGTTCTTCGATGGGCTCGATGTACCAGAGCGACGCTGCGGCGTTGGCGGTCCAGGGCACGAGGCGTGTGTTGTCGCCCGCCAGGTGCAGGCCCACATTGCCGCCAGTGTTATTGCGGCACACTATGGAACTGTGGCCCGATGTGGTACTCTCTATCTTCCACACACCCGCAGCCGATGTGTCGGTTGTGACAATGGGCTGTGTCTCGTTTGCTCCGAGGGGGCCGAGAAAATATTCGTAGTTTTTATTGCACAGGTAGTATTCTGCTGCTCCCTCGCTTGTGGGCACGAAAGTGAAGAGCTGGTCGGCATTGCCGAGGTTCGATGTGGCGGTGGTTACGCGGCTTGCTTCGGGCTTGAGGTAGAGCGAGGCGTTGCTGCGCTCGGTGTTGCGTATGCGATAGTACTTGCCGGGCTCCACTTCGTAACGCTCCATAGCTGCGATGGTTGCGTTGAGTGCTTCGTAGCTCTCCTGTCCGGGGGCTGCCTTGTAGCTGCTCATCGCGCGCTCGAGGGCATTGAAGCCTTCGGCCTTCAATGTGCCCACATAGCTGTTGTCGCCGGGCTGCAGGGCGGTGGTCTTTGAGTCTATGCCCACTGCAACGAGCGAGTCTTTGTCTACATTGGCGTCGTAGACATAGGCGCTGTCGGTGAGATACTCTATGCTGTAGTTCTTGTAGACGATTGTGTATCCGCCGCCGTTTGTGCCGTATGTGTCCTCTTCGTAGAGGAAGCCTACGTTATTGTCCTTCTGCAAGGTCATTGTAGAGTATGCGCTCGACAGGTAGCTCGACTGGTGACGGCCGTCCCAGTTTGACGCGATGGCTGCGGGTGAGACGAAGTCGGCAAGTGACTCGAGTTCCTTGTAATATATTCCTACGTTGGCACGTCCCGAGCCGAAGGGCACCGACTGCAGTGCGAGATATACCTTCTTATAATCGGCCTTGCGTCTTGCGGGCACAAACATAATCTCGCCGTTTGTGGAGTTATTGACAGCTGTTGTGCCGCCGTTGCTCTCGCCCGAGAACTGCGATGTGCCCCACGAACCCTCGGCTTTTTTGCTGTCGGTGTAGGTGAAGATGTTGTAGTAGCGTCCGCCTGTGCAGCGTGAGCTGATGATTACAGAACCGTCGGGGAGCTCGTCGGCTTTGGGCTCGTTGCCTCCTCCGGGGATGGGTGAAATCTCACCGCCGCCGAGCACTGCCCAGCTCTCGCCGAAGTCGTCGCTATAGAGCACGAAATTGACGTATGTGCCGTTTACGTTATTTACAAGCACGGCGCAGTAGATGCGGTAGTAATCGCCCACTTTTATGTATTGGCTCTGTGAAATTTTTCCCGAGCCCACAAACATAGCACGCACGGGGCCGTGTGAGGTGTTGTCGAACTGCTTGTAGATGCTCTCGGAACGGTCTACGGGCTCGCTCCATTTCTTGCCGTAGTCGTCGCTGTAGAAGTGTGCGATGCCTTGGTGACAGTCGCGCTGCCCGTTGGGGAATGATACGTTACCCGAGCAGCTGATGACAAGCACGCGGCTGCTCTCGCGGTCGGCCACGATGCAGGGGTCGCCAAAGCCTACGTGCATTGAGTCGGGTGAGCTGGCGCCCTGTCCGCGGATGATGTCGAAAATATCTCCCCAGGTCTCTCCGTTGTCTTCGCTGATGCGTGCGCGCAGGTCGATGCGTCCGTTGGTTGCCATTCCAATGTCGGCACGGCTGTGACGGTAGTCGGCAACGGCGATGATGTGCCCGTTTGAGGCTGTAGCGATGGCGGGGATGCGGTAGGGGATTGCGCCTGTGGTGAGGGTGGGGAATACCTCGAAGCAGGGCTCGGGCTCGGTGTATGAGGGTTTCAGCGTCACTTTGAAATTTGTAAATGTGATGCCTTTGTTTGCGCCGCTCTGTGTGAACGAGGCTGTGCGCAGGGGCTCTTCAATCTCCACGCTGACGTGCTGTGTCTCGCTCGAAGAAGTGTAGCTCTTGCCGCCTGCCGACAGGGTGAGTGAGTGGCTTCCCGTGTCGGTGTTTGTGAAATCGAAGCTGTAGGCTGCTATGCAGAGCCCCTCGGGTGCGGTGAGGGTGTAGGTGCTACTGCCGCTCGTTCCCGAATATCCTGCGATGTATTGGTTCACGCTTTTCATATTGTTTGCGCCCGTGTTAAGGGTGAGCCCTGTGGCCTCGCTGCTTGCCCACGCCGAGTGCCAGCTTTTGTCGCCGTTGCTTGCGGTGAAGTTGCCCGATGTGGTGAGTATCTCTATAGTAGCCTCGGCAATTGTGAAACGTATGGTAGAACCGGCGTCCTTTCCTCCTGTCCAGAAGGCGAGCTTGCCGTTGCCGCCGTAGTTGTTCACTGCGTAGTCAGTGCCGTGGAGTTGCATAAAATAGCCCTCTACATTGGCAATTTGTGTAGAAGAGACAAAGTCCCACGCACCCACATAGCTGTCGGGCAGTGCTGTGACGCTCTGCATAGTGGGGTAGGTGCCTCCACCTCCGCTGACCATAGTCTTTGACGAGGCAAGAACCTTGCCTGTGCCTGCCTGACGGTTGTATATCTTGTATCCGTCGGCTTCGTTACCCACAAAGCACCACAGGTCGCTGTCCTCGTATTTTGTGTTGGAGCGTCCCACGGTGATGTACTCGGCGCCGTCGTTGTCGGCAAGGATGCTCGCGCCGTTGCCCAAAGCCATAGTGTACCAAGTGGTACCCTCGGCAAATGCGCCGTTTTCGATGGTTGTCACTTTGAATGGTGTGGCCGCCCAGGCTGCTGCCGTAATCACCGTAAGTAACGCTGAAAGTAGATATTTTTTCATAAAAAATTGATTGTGGTTAGTAATTAAGTGTTGTCCCAAACTACGGGAACTTTGCAAATATATTGCAACCTCTTCGATTATTTTTATAAAATTTGTAAAAAGTGTCGCTGTGGGCTGAAGAAGCTGCCATCGCTCCTTTGTGAAAGGGCCGAAAAGGTGAAATGAAAATTTTGGCAGCTTTACGATGTTATAATATATGTAAAATTACTATATAATTAAGAAAAATAATGTATATTTGCCTTGATTACCGATAGTGCCGTTGTATGTGTGGTGCACTCGGTGACTAGTGAAGAGAAAATTTTAATATTAACCATTAAATAAAAGCAAGATGAAAAAGATGCTTCTTTTGATGTTCGCTTTCCTGTGTACAACTTTGCAGGGTTGGGCGGACAAGGTAACTGACCTTGCTCAATTGAGTAACGACAAGGTCTATACCATCAGATGTAAGAGAGCTTTTTTGCTCTACAGTGAAACAAACCCCACAAACTTGTGTACAAGCACAGGTAGCAACTTGGGCGGTGTGACATATAGCCTGACCGACCCCAACTTGCAGTTCCGCATCGAGAAGAACGGCGACAACTTCTATCTCTTCAGCGTGGGTGCAAACAAGTATGTGAGAAACAACGGACAGTTTGAGGATTCTCCCTCTACCGTGCTCAAAATTGAAAAGGTGAGCAACGCTACCTATCCCTGGAAACTTGTCTTGGGTGGCAACGGTATGAACACCCAGACATCGGGACAGGCTGCGACAGGTATTATCCTCAACTCTTATGTGACACCAGACGACGGTAACTGCTTCTACTTTGAGGAGGCTGTTCCCAAGGACAGAAACTACTCTGTAGTTGTATTGGGTACCACCGATGAGACTGCCGGTTTTACATACGAGGGCGAGGTATACACAAATGGTGCCTCAATTGTTACAAAGAAGGTAATCTCTTCATCGAATGTGAAGGCTACTGCAATCGAGGGCACAATCCCCGTTGTAAATGTGTCAGGCGAGACTATCTATGTGAGCTATTTCGCAGGTAACACCCAGTTCTACACAATGAAGAACGGTAAGGGTGGTTATGTGAGCCTTAACTCTGCTTATATGGATGGCAACAGTATGAAGATTACAAACACCGACGCTCCCAACGATAACAAGGGCTTGTGGGCTTTTGTGAACCAGGGCAACGGTGTGTACAAGGTTTACAACTACTCTACAGGACTTACCAAGGTTGTGGGTGTGACAGGCACAGAGGCCAGCGCACGCACATCTATGGTTTCTCCCACCACAACAGAGTACACCATAGAGTTCGACGGTACACTCAAATTCGGCACAGGCGAGCCTTCGTACATAAAACTGAAGGGTGGTAATCACTACTGGAACCACCGTGAGGGCTATCTCGCACTCTGGAACCACTCAAATGTGCAGGGCGACCAGGGTAGCCAGTTCTACCTCGACGCTGTGGACTATACCGAGTTCCCCGACGAGTATATCCACGAGATTTCAAATATCAAGGGTGTTTCGTCTTACTCTCCCAAGAACCCCAATACACTGTGGTACACCACATCGGCCGAGGCTACAAAGGTATCTTACCCCTGGATGGAGTATGCTTTGCCTCTCGGTAACGGTGAGCTCGGCTGTATGGTATTCGGCGGCGTGTTCCACGAGGAGCTTCAGTTCAACGAGAAGACTCTGTGGAGCGGCCCCTCAAACACCGTGGGTGCAGGTGGCGGAGAGCGCACCTTTATGAATTTCGGTTCTTTGATAATCACAAACCGCGACGAGGCTATTCAGAACGGTGTGACAGACTATGTACGATACCTCGACATTGAGGAGGGTATCGCAGGCGTTGAGTTCAAGAACGCAAACGGCACAAAACAGACACGTAAATACTTCAGCTCGGCTCCCGACCAGGTGATTGCCGCAAAATATACCGTAGAGGGCGAGGACAAGCTGAACCTCGTGTTCTCACTTGAGCCCGGTAACGGAATCAATGCAAGCGCCGTTACATACGAGAACGGTATGGCTTCTTTCTCGGGCAGTATGAGTCGCAATAACTACGTTTCTGTAAACTACGCTGCACGTTTGCACGTTGTGGCAAACGAGGGCGCAACCGTAACTGCTACAAAGAAGGGTATCGTGGTTGAGAACGCTACCGAGGTTACATTCTACCTGAAGGGCGCGACAAACTTCAACGGCAATATGGATGTTGTCGATAACTACTTCACAAGCGAAACTCCGAGCGATGTAAATAACAATGCGAAGAGCGCCATTGAGGCTGCTGCCGCCAAAGGTTACGACGCAGTGGAGGCTGCACACATCGAGGATTTCACAGCTATCACAAAGCGTATGACATTTGACCTCGGCTTGCAGACACCTTCTGTAGATACAAAGACTTTGGTCGATAACTACTATCCCAAAAATACAAACGGAACAAGCACAGCCAACGACCACCTCTTCCTCGAGCAGCTCTACTTCCACTTTGGACGTTACCTTGCAATCAGCTCTAACCGCAAGCCCATCGCTGCTCCCAATAACCTTCAGGGTATATGGAACGACCGTGGTACAGACTCTCCCTGGAACTCTGATATTCACACAAATATCAATATCCAGATGAACTACTGGCCCACAGAGATTACAAACCTTTCCGACCTGCACAAGCCTTTTGTGAACTTCATCATCCGTGGTGCACAGAGCAGCGGCTGGAAGACTGTGGGAAAAAATTACAACGACGGATATGGCTGGAGCGTGCTCACAGAGACCTCTCTCTATAATAGTATGAGTACTTGGGGTAGCAACTACCTCGTAGCTAACGTGTGGTACACAAGCCACTTGTGGATGCACTACCGCTATACACAGGACAAGGAGTTCTTGAAGAAAGCCTTCCCCGCAATGTGGGGCGCTGCCGAGTTCTGGTTCCACCGTCTCATTGACGACCGCGGCTTCGACAACACAAAGGACGAGCAGGAAAGAGTGAGAAACTACACTCCTGCCTACAGCTTCGCTCCCGACGGCACACTTGTGGCTCCCGATGAGTTTAGCGCCGAGCAGCACGACAACCAGACCGAGGACGGTACAGCTCACGCACAGCAGATGATTAGTTACCTCTTCCAGAATATCAAAGAGGCTATAGAGATTCTCGGTGTTGAGAATACAAACCTCTCACAGGCCGATATCGACAAGCTCGATAAGTATCTCGCAAAGATTGACAAAGGTCTCCACACCGAGACGTACACAGGCTCTTGGGGCAACACATACAACGGTGTGAAGAAGGGTGAGCTCCTGCTCCGTGAGTGGAAATATTCTCCCTTTGACATTTCTAACGACAGGGGCCACCGCCATATGTCACATATGATGGCACTCTTCCCTATGGACCAGATTACACCCGAGAGTGAGTACTTTGTACCCGCTGTGAACTCTTTGAAACTCCGTGGCGATGCTGCGACAGGTTGGTCTATGGGTTGGAAGGTGAACTTGTGGGCACGCGCACAGGACGGTGACCACGCTCACGTTATCATAAAGAACGCGCTCAAGCACTCTACTACTTATGGTACTGATGCAGGCCAGGGTGGTATCTACTACAACCTCTTCGACAGCCACGCACCTTTCCAGATTGACGGTAACTTCGGTGTTTGCTCTGGTATCGCGGAGATGCTTCTTCAGAGCGCACACGGCTACATCAATATCCTTCCCGCTCTTCCCACAGTGTGGAAAAAGACAGGTAAAGTTACAGGTATGAAGGCTATCGGTAACTTCACCGTAGGCTTCAACTGGATTGACGGTAAGTGTCAGAAGGCTACTATCGTGAGCAACGCAGGTGCAGAGCTTCGCGTACGTTGCGCTCTGGGTGCCCTCTCGCTCGACAAGGCAAGCGTGAGAGTGAACGGTGCTGCCGTAGCTGTTACAATCGACGAGAACGGAATTGCCACAATTCCTTGCGCCAAGGACGATGTAGTGGAGATTGACTTCACAACAGAGACTGCGGTAGCTCCCATCTACAAGGATGTTGCAAAAAACAACGCTGCCGACAATGTGTATGACCTCGGCGGTCGCGTAGTTGAGGAGAAGCGTGCGGGTAACATCTATATAGAAAAAGGTGTAAAGACTATTGAATAATTAGTTTTGCGCATTGCATAGTTTGAGCCTCTCCTGCAAAGGAGAGGCTCTTTTTCTGTATATATCCCAAACACGGCGGGGCAGGCGTTTTTATGCGTAAGTGATGTGTAAAATAAAAAGCCTCTCCCTGTGGGGAGAGGCTCTCTGCTTGAATTGGGCGGGGGTTATTCCCTGCCTTTCTCGTCGAGGTAAGAGTCCTTGAAGCCGAGGAAGTAGAGAACGCCGTCGAGGCCGATTGTGTTTATCGACTGTTTGGCGTTTGCCACAACGCGGGGCTTGGCGTGGAACGCAATGCCCAAACCTGCCTCGCTTAACATAGGCAGGTCGTTGGCTCCGTCGCCTACGGCGATGGTTTGTGCAAGGTCTACTTTCTCTACTTGTGCAATGAGCTTCAGGAGCTCGGCTTTGCGGCGTCCGTCTACAATCTCGCCCAGATAGCGGCCTGTGAGCTTGCCGTGCTCGTCTATTTCGAGTTCGTTGGCGTAGACATAGTCTATACCGTATTTCTTTTGCAGGTGCTCGCCAAAGTAGGTGAATCCTCCCGAGAGAATCGCAATCTTGTAGCCATATCTCTTGAGCACATACATAAGGCGGTCTACACCCTCGGTTATGGGGAGATTTTCGGCGATGTCGCGCATAACAGATGCGTCGAGCCCCTTGAGAAGCGCTACACGCTCGGTGAAGCTCTCCTTGAAATCTATCTCGCCGCGCATAGCACGCTCGGTAATCTCTTTCACCTTGTCGCCCACGCCTGCACGCATAGCGAGCTCGTCGATGACCTCGGTTTGTATGAGGGTGGAATCCATATCGAAGCAGATGAGGCGGCGCATACGGCGGTACATATTATCTATCTGGAAAGAGCAGTCCATACCCATCTCGCTCGACAGACGCAGTAACTCGGCTTGCATACCGCTGCGGTCGTGTGGGGTACCGCGCACCGAGAACTCTATGCAGGCACGCACATTCTTCGAGGGCTCTGCTACGGATATGCGTCCCGAAAGACGGCGTATGGAGTCGATATTGAGCCCCTGGTCGGCGATGAGGCGTGTGACGGCTTCTATCTGCTCGGCCGAGAGCTTGCGTCCAAGCAGGGTGAGGATATAGCGGTTCTTTCCCTGACGTTGCACCCACGCCTCGTAGTCGTTGGCCTCGATGGGGAAGAATTTTATGTTTACCCCGAGCTCGCTTGCCTTGAAGAGGAGTTCTTTCATTACGTGTCCCGAATTTTCCTCTACCACGCGGATAAGTATTCCCAGGGAGAGGGTGCTGTGTATGTCTGCCTGGCCGATGTCGAGAATTGTGACACCATATCTTGACAGCACCGACATTATGGAGGCGGTGAGTCCCGGCCTGTCCTCGCCGGTTATTCTTATAAGTATAAATTCTTCTGTCATATTTGTTTTTTTGTGGTTATGCGCGAGGGTGTGGCACGGCTGTGGGGCGGCCCGCGGCCTTGTCTCCTCGCGTGAAGCGCAAATATACACAAACGGACGAAATAATATCAAACTTGCCCTGTTTTTTTGCGTTCCTTGCGTGTGAAAATAAATTTTTACTCACTCGCTTGTCGAACTTTCGCTCGTTTGTGACTTTAAGCTGCGCTTGAAGATACACTTAAGCCGCAAGCGGCACTCCTTTGGGGTGGATATTGACAAATTGTAGTTGTTAAATTTGGTGGATTTTCCAGCTATTACGAAACGATATTTGGGTTTAAGGCAAGAGGAAATTTTGGAAACTTATGATTGTCTGAGTTTTTGATATTAGCTTGGATGGGACAAAGTTTAATTTTTTGTAAATAATGTACCCGTTACATAAATTGACAATTTTGTCCCTATTATTAAATACAAAGAGAGGTGAAATGCACTCACTCACCTCTCTATATATTTCCCATATACCTTTAATCTGTGATATACTTTAGGAATGGTGTAATATACATATCTCTCATTTTTTGACATCTTTGTTCTGCGCTATGAACAAAAATCTTAAGATAATGCCTTGCCCATTCTTCACGATTACCACTCCATGATTGGTCTAAATCACAAACATGAAATTGAACTTGCATTGCAGCCGCCCAATTTATATATAGCTTTTCGGGTTGAGCCTTAAATAAGTCCCCGTGATGTGCATTTGTGCATTTTAAGTTAGCACCATCCTCCACCCAATCAATCTCGATATAATCAATGTTGATATTGTCATATTCCTCATTGTCAATCATCAGAGCACACATCTTTGCCAATTTGTAGGCTGATATAATATTAGGAGGCATAGCTGTTTTACTGATGTTCCTTGTTTTGACATCTATTATATCATAAAAACCTTTCTCGTAATATAAAATATCAGCAGTGTCATTTTGCTTTTCTTCAAAAACATTCATTGGCGACCACTCTCTTGTGGCTTTATCGCCTCTGCTTAATAGAAACAGTGCTGTTGGAGATTCTAATAGCGCATATCGTTGTTCTACTGTTATATGTTTAGGATTACGCAAGTAAATATCATTTAGATATTCATATTGTTTATATACGCTTTGTGGGTACATTTCTTTAAGTTTGTGGTAAACGCATTTTTCAAACGGTTCACCAGCAGCATGTCCAGACAAAGTACCAGAGGTCGCTTTGTTAGGTCTGTCTACTACTTGGTTCTTCATAGAAGAAACCACTGCGGAAAAATCTACTACTTTACTCATGGAATAATATATTAAACAGTTGATTGATTTCGTCTATATAGCTTTCTTTTTGTTCTGCTAAAAAATCCTGTACCTTTTTAGTTATCTGTTCGTGTAATGCCACCTCTGTTTCCATCTCCCAATTTATTGGTCTGTAAGGAATACTAGCTATAGGAGCTTCTGAAAATTCCACAATAGCACCTTTAACGACACCATTCAAAGACAACCAATCATACACTCTATGATTATTTAGATATGCCAAGATATATTCTATTGATTCTTTACACTTATTATTTTTAAATATAGCGGTCACATCTTGTGTTGGGAAAAACATGTCTGGAGCATAGCAAAATCTAAAGTAGTTTTTATTAGATATTCGCTCCTTACAAGGAATAAAAATTCTTGGCTCTTTTCTTTCAAACAATTTTTGGTTTCTTGGAAATACGAACTCCCAATATGGAATTTCCCTTTTATAGCTATATCTTAACTGTAATTTATCAATATGCGGTTTGAAGTGTTCTGCGAAATGAGGATATTTACTTTCAAAAATTTCAATGTCTGAAACACCTTGAAGAAAGATATAATTAGTTGCCGATTTATTCTTATATGGGCATAAATCTTTAGCTTTCATTACTGATATTATCGCATCTCGTTCATCATTATTAAGATGATCTATATCTGCAATTTGAAATGCAGCATCTAATCCAGACACCATTCCATTTCCTATATTGCAAAAGTCGCCAATACGGTGTAATTCTTTACAGAATAACACTGTGCTTGTTTTCTGACATTCTCTCTCAAATTTGTTTAATTTATCTTGCACCTCTTGCGAAGCTAAAATCCACCTAGAATGTTCTTGGAAATGTGGAATTGTCGTTAAGTTAAAACAAGTCCTATCAGCAAGTTCCTCTTTTGTTGGGAGCCCTTTGGGTTTATTATACTGAAATAACTTTATACTTTCCTTCTTTTGAGTGCTTTTTACAAATTTAAATATAATAAAAGAAGCTGTCACCTTCTCAAACAATGGGGTTTCTTTGAAATGATATATTTCTGTAAAATAACCATTCTGGCACATATAGTTTCTCAATGTGTCAGAATGTGTTGTGTTCATCCAATATTCGGTACAGATGAAAATTAACTCGCCCTGTTCATTTAAATGCTCTATACTCTTTAATATGAATATAAAAAAATAATCACATAGGCTGTTGAAATACTTATTCCATAGAACATTGCTTTCAAGTTCTTCTTTTAATTCTGGTTCAATATTTTTCCACCTTATATATGGGGGATTTCCTATTACCACATCATATTTTTCTGCTGTTGGGACAGATAAGAAGCTTGTAAACTTGATAAAATCATATTTTGCGCCTAAAGACTCATCTATTTCGTACGCAGAGATATTATTAAATCCGTGTTGGACTAAATAATCAAGAAAGACCCCTTTCCCGCAAGAAGGTTCAAGAACACTGCTGTTCTTCTTGTGAGAAATAAGAGATACCATAAAATCAGCAATGATGTCTATGGTAAAATATTGTCCATATTTATTTTTTTTAGCCATCGGATTTCGTTTGTCAATAATCTATTATTCCGCCAAATTGCACAATACCCCTAAATTATCATACAAAGATACTGAAAATATTCAATTCTCTTGTAAAAGTGTATACAATATTATTGACACATAATAATACGAAAGCGGTAAATGACTTGTTGGTCAGATACCGCTTGTTTCGTGTTAGAACATCCCCTTGGACATATATAGTTTTAGAATGTTTAGAGGGATTGTTTTAGGAGAATTTGTTGCTCTTTTAACTAATTTCTTCTTTTCCATAAATTATGATTTTCCACAAGGTAACAAGTACTTGATACTTAATCTCATTCCCGTATTATTCTTCCAACGAGAAAAAATGATTACCTTTGTCAGTGCAATGATAGATAAAACAAGTGTTCTTTGTGGCTGTGACAGGGTATGTGCAAGAGATTAAAGATGCTGTTTCTACCAACTTTCCCTTCTATAAAAAGGTAACGGATAGGTAGCAATTCTTTCTCTAATACCCACCATATACGGCTATTTCTGCCGAAATTAACAATATGGTGAGGTAACACAAAATGTATATGTACCAATCACTTATCAAATTTCGCCCTCATCCTGCCATTTTTACGCAAGTTCTTGCTATCTTTGAGCTTCGCTCGAAGATACACTTAAGCCGCAAGCGGCACTCCTTTGGGGAGATAAACCTCCCGTCGTCGCAAACGACGCTCATTTCGCGTCGTCGCTTTGAAAAATATTCAAGCAAGCTTGATATTTCTCGCTCGTTTGTTACTATCTTTGCATAGGTGCGAGAGGCTGTCTGTCGCCCGACGCCACATTTGGAAAATTAAGAGGCTGCAATGCCACAGAAAAAGATGATTGACAAAAGTATATATAAGGACAAAACAGCGGTGTACTACACGCTGGGGTGCAAGTTGAACTTTTCGGAGACGGCAACGATTGAACGCACATTGCAGGAGGCGGGTATACGCACCGCAAAGCGTGGAGAGAAAGCTGATATTTGTATAATAAACAGCTGTGCTGTAACACAGGAGGCCGAGAAAAAGTGCCGTCAGGCCATACATAAGCTGGCGCGACAGCACGAGGGTGCTTACATTGTGGTTACAGGCTGTTATGCGCAGTTGTCGCCCGAGAAACTTGCGCAGGAACCGGGTGTGAACGTGGTGCTTGGCATCGACAAGAAGGGCGCTGTGCTCGAGCACCTCGGCAAGCTCGAGAAGAGAACCGAGGGCGGCGAGTGGTTTGCCTGTCCTTCAAAGGATGTGCGTAGTTTCGTGCACTCCTGCTCGCGCGGCGACCGCACACGTTATTTCCTTAAAGTACAGGATGGTTGCGACTATTTCTGCACCTATTGTACTATCCCCTTTGCCCGCGGACGCAGCCGTAACCCCCGCATAGAGGAACTTGTGGCACAGGCACGAAAAGCTGCTGCCGAGGGTGGTCGCGAGATTGTTATCACGGGCGTTAATATAGGTGATTTCGGAAAGTCTACGGGTGACAGCTTTGTGTCGCTTGTGAAGGCTCTCGACGGGGTGGAGGGCATTGCTCGCTATCGCATCTCGTCGATAGAACCCAATCTTATCACCGACGAGATAATTGATTATATGGCTACGTCGCGCAGCTTTATGCCGCACTTGCACATACCGCTGCAAGCGGGCAGCGACGAGGTGCTCAAACTTATGCACCGTCGTTACGACACGGCTTTCTTTGCCGAGAAGATTGCCAAGGTGCGTGCTGTGTTGCCCGATGCTTTCATTGGCGTGGATGTGATTGTGGGCACACGCGGTGAGAGTGAGGAACTCTTTGAGAAGGCGTATAACTTTATAAAAGGGCTCGATATTTCGCAGCTCCACGTATTCAGTTACTCCGAGAGGCCGGGCACACAGGCCTTGAAGATTGAGGGTGCGGTGGCTCCTGCCGAGAAGCATCGCCGCAGTCGTCTGCTCATCGACCTTTCCGAGGAGAAACGCATCGCTTTTTATGAACGATATATAGGGCGCGAGGCTGTCGTGCTCTTTGAGAAACCTCGCTCGGGTATGCCTATGGGTGGTTTCACCGATAACTATATCCGTGTGGAGACCGCGGCCGATTCTGCGCTTGTGAACCGCTTGGTGCGTGTGCGTCTCGGCGGTTTTAACGAGGATAAGTCGGCGTTGTCGGTCGAGGAAATCTTATCGGTGGAATAATTATGGAGAGGAACGTTGCGGTTGTCATTCTGAATTACAACGGCGAGCAGATGCTCGGGCGTTTTCTGCCCTCGGTGGTGGCACACTCTCCCGAGGCGAGGGTTATTGTGGCCGACAACGGCTCGACCGACGGCTCCGTGGCATTTGTGCGCAGCAGCTTCCCGCAGGTGGAACTCATTGAACTTGGCGATAATTTCGGCTTTGCCGAGGGGTATAACCGAGCTCTTGCGCAGGTGGATGCGGAGTTTTATATTCTGCTGAACTCCGATGTGGAGGTTACTCCGGAGTGGATAGCTCCGATGCTTGCCGCGATGCAGGACGACGCGGGCCTGGCAGCCTGTCAGCCGAAGATTCTCTCGCAGTGCAATAAAAAATATTTTGAATATGCAGGTGCAGCGGGCGGGTATATAGACCGATATGGTTATCCCTATTGCCGCGGTCGCATATTTGATACCGTGGAGCTCGACGAGGGACAGTACGACACTCCTTGCAGGGTTTTTTGGGCTACGGGTGCCGCTCTTATGGTGCGTCGCTCGGTTTTTTGGGCGGTGGGCGGCCTCGACGGACGTTTCTTTGCTCATATGGAGGAGATTGACCTCTGCTGGCGTATAAATGCACGCGGAGGTGTGGTGATGGCCGTGCCTGCGAGTGTGGTGTATCACGTCGGAGGTGGAACGCTCAATAAAAGCAACCCGCGAAAGACTTATCTCAATTTTAGAAATAACCTGCTTTTGTTATATAAGAACCTGCCCGACAAGGAGTTGCGTCGCGTGATGCGCGTGCGTCGCCTGCTCGACTATGTAGCGGCGGCGAAATTCCTGCTCACGGGTGCCGTGGGCGACTTTAAGGCGGTGCTCAAGGCGCGACGTCACTTTGCGCAGATGAAAGCGGAGTTTGCCCCCTTGCGTGCCGAGAATTTGCAGAAGACAACCGCTGTGCCGCAGGGCGTGGCCTCTTTCTCGCTTCTGTGGCAATATTATATGTGTCGTCGCAGCCGTTTCTCGCAACTGCCCGCAGCCAAACGCTGATGTGCCGACGAGGAGGCTTTTTGTACAAAACAAATAAATATACTTAAGCCGCAAGCGGCACTCCTTTGGGGAGATAAACCTCCCGTCGTCGCAAACGACGCTCATTTCGCGTCGTCGCTTTGAAAAATATTCAAGCAAGCTTGATATTTCTCGCTCGTTTGTGACTATCTTTGAGTTTCGCTCGAAGATATTCTGCACTCGCTGTAAAAAATGCTGAAACAAGTTTCGCATTTCTCGCTCGTTTGTGACTATCTTTGCATAAATTTAAGAACTATGGAGACCGCATTATATCTTTTGCCCGTTACGTTGGGCGACACCCCTTTGGGCAATGTCCTGCCGCAGTATAACAGTGAAATAATCTCGGGTATACGACATTTTATTGTGGAGGATGTGCGCTCGGCGCGTCGTTTCTTGCGTGCCGTGGATGCGCAGTTCGACATTGACGGCTCGCAGTTCTTTGAACTTAATAAACACACTTCGCCTGCCGATATTGCGGGTTTTCTGCGTCCTTTGCAGGAGGGTAAGCCTATGGGGGTAATCTCGGAGGCGGGCTGTCCTGCCGTGGCCGACCCCGGTGCTGATGTCGTTGCCATAGCGCAGCGCAAAGGGCTGAAGGTGGTGCCTCTTGTGGGGCCCTCGAGCATAATCCTCTCTGTTATGGCGTCGGGGTTCAACGGGCAGAGCTTCGCCTTCCACGGTTATCTTCCCATAAAACCCGAGGAGAGAGCGAAGAAACTGCGTCAGCTTGAGCAGCGTGTATATGGCGAAGACCAGACACAGCTGTTTATCGAAACTCCCTATCGCAACGGCAAAATGGTAGAGGATATTCTAAAGAATTGTCGTCCGCAGACTAAATTGTGCATTGCGGCCAATCTCACCTGTCCCGACGAGTATGTGCGTACACGCACCGTGAAAGAGTGGAAAAATCGTGTGCCCGACCTCTCTAAAATACCTTGTATCTTTTTGATTTATAAATAAAAAAACTTGCTCATTCTTTTTTCTTGAGCAGCTCCTGCAGCTTGAACATCTCGTCGCGGTATTGTGCGGCCTCCACAAATTCCAGTTTGTCGGCGGCCTCCTGCATAAGGCGACGGGTGCGTTCGATGCTTTTCTTCAACTGCTCGGCGCTCATATACTCCACGATGGGGTCGCACGCAACGGCTGTAGTGACGGTCTCTTCGGAGTACATCTTGGGCAGGCGGGTTTCCTCTTTTCTTTCCTGTATGAGGGCGTTGCTTATCTCTTTTTTGATGGGGGTGGGGGTGATGCCGTGCAGTGTGTTGAATGCCATCTGCTTCTCGCGTCGGCGGTTGGTCTCGTCGATGGTCTTTTGCATACTCTGCGTAATCTTATTGGCATAGAAGATTACAAGGCCGTTCACATTGCGGGCGGCGCGTCCGGCTGTCTGTGTGAGGGAGCGGTGGTCGCGCAGGAAACCCTCTGTGTCGGCATTTAACACGGCCACGAGTGAAACCTCGGGCAGGTCGAGTCCCTCACGCAGCAGGTTTACACCTATGAGTACATCGTAAAGTCCTTCGCGCAGGTCGGTCATAATCTGTATGCGGTCGAGTGTCTCCACGTCGCTGTGTATGTAGTTGCAGCGCACGCCGTTCTTTAACAGATAGTCGGTGAGTTCCTCGGCCATACGCTTTGTGAGGGTGGTGACAAGCACGCGCTCTTCGCGCTCCACGCGCAACTGTATCTCCTCCATTACGTCGTCTACCTGATTGGCAAGCGGGCGCACCTCGATGCGGGGGTCGAGCAGGCCTGTGGGGCGTATAATCTGCTCCACCACAATGCCTTCGCTCTGCTCGAGCTCGTAGTTGGCAGGGGTTGCGCTCACATATATAACCTGATGCGTGAGCTGTGTGAACTCCTCGAACTTGAGCGGGCGGTTGTCGAACGCTGCGGGCAGGCGGAATCCATATTCCACAAGGTTGTTTTTGCGTGCGCGGTCGCCGCCGTACATTGCGTGTATCTGTGGCACACTGACGTGGCTCTCGTCTATAATCAGCAGGAAATCGTTGGGGAAAAAGTCGAGCAGACAGTATGGGCGGGTGCCCGGTTCGCGTCCGTCGAAGTAGCGCGAGTAATTCTCAATTCCCGAGCAGTGCCCGAGCTCGCGCAGCATCTCGGTGTCGTAGGTGACGCGCTCGTGCAGGCGTTTTGCCTCTAACGGCTTGCCTATCTCGCGGAAATATTCCTCGCGCTCAATGAGGTCTTTCTCAATCTCTTTTATGGCTCGCTCGGTGCTCTCCTTTGTGGTCATAAAGAGGTTTGCGGGGTAAATCTTGTAGTCGTCGAATGTTGTGAGACGTGCTCCTGTGTCGCCGTCAATCTCCTCGATGCTCTCGATGTCGTCGTCCCAGAAAGTGATGCGCAGAACGTGGTCGCTGTAGGCGAGGCTTACATCTACCGTGTCGCCTTTTACACGGAAATTTCCGCGGTTGAGGTCGATGTCGTTGCGTGTGTAGAGGCTGCTCACGAGCTTGCGCAGAAATACATTGCGGTCGAGCTTCTCGCCGACGCGTATCTCTATTACGTTGTTATAGAAATCGGAGGGGTTTCCCATACCATATATGCACGACACCGATGAGATTACCACCACATCCTTGCGTCCCGACAGAAGCGCCGATGTGGCCGACAGACGCAGCTTGTCTATCTCGTCGTTTATCGCAAGGTCTTTCTCGATGTATGTGTCGCTCGAGGGTATATAAGCCTCGGGCTGGTAGTAGTCGTAGTAGGACACATAGTACTCCACGGCGTTATGAGGGAAGAAACTCTTGAACTCGTTGTAGAGCTGTGCCGCAAGGGTTTTGTTGTGGCTCAAGATGAGGGTGGGGCGGTTTATCTCCTTTATCACGTTTGCAATTGTAAAGGTCTTTCCCGAGCCTGTGACTCCGAGGAGTGTCTGCGCGGGTGTGCCTGCTTTTATCCCCTCGACAAGTTGAGCGATAGCTTCGGGCTGGTCGCCCATAGGTTTGTATTCCGATTCTAATTTGAATTTCATAATAGAGCCGCTTTAATTTTTCGCGAATATAGCATAAAAAACTATATAAACAGCCACAATCTTTTGCGTGTAGCGGCTTTTTGTCACTTTTTTGCACGACGGGCTTCGGGTGGCGTTTCTTTTTTGAATTATTTGCTTTTTTATAATAAATTATAACAATGTTTTCGTTGCGTTTCTTTGTGAAATTTACTATCTTTGCAGGCAATTTGTGATTATTGGGCGCGGCTTGCCGTGCATCGGTGGCGCATTTATATTTTTATATGAAAAGATTTTTCTACATAATATTAATTGGCTTTCTGGCTTTCACTTCCTGCTCATCTTACACCAAGGTGCTGAAATTGAGCGATGTGGAGTATAAATACGAAGAAGCAAAGGCATTGTACCTGCTTGGCGATTACGCAAAATCGTCGGCGCTCATAGAGGGTATAGTGGCTATGTTCAAGGGTAGCGACAAAGCCGAGGAATCTATGTTCATCCTTGGAATGTGCTATTACGAGTCGGGCGATTATGTGACAGCGGCGCAGTGTTTCAAGACCTGCTACAATAACTATCCCCGCGGTTATTATGCCGAGCTCGCACGTTTCTATTCGGGAAAGTCTTTGTACAAGAATATAACAGAGCCCGAGCTCGACCAGACAGATACTTACACCGCCATAGAAGAATTGCAGCTTTTTATGGAGTATTATCCTGCAAGCCCCTATTCAAAGGAGGCACAGGAGATGATGTTCGAAATGCACGATGTGCTGGTGATGAAGGACTATCTGTCGGCAAAGCTTTATTATGACCTCGGCGATTATATGGCTTATGCGGGAAATAACTACAAGGCCTGCATAATCACAGCGCAGAATGCGTTGAAGGATTACCCCTACACAAAATTGCGTGAGGATATATCTATGCTTATCTTGCGTGCGCGGTACTATATGGCGCGTAACAGCGTGCAGGAACTGCAGCCCGAGCGCTACCGCGAGACCGTGGACGAGTTTTATGCCTTTAAGACGGAATTCCCCACAAGCAAGTATCTCGAGGAGGCCGAGACATACTATAAAAAGTCTTTGGAGAAAATTGGAGAATAAAATAGAAAGTTAAATAATAAACAGTATAACAATGGATTACAAAAAAAGTAACGCTCCCACAAATACCGTAACACGTAATATGGCGGATTTTGTAGGTGAAACAGGTAATGTTTACGAATCGGTTGCAATTATCGGTAAACGCTCCAACCAGATTGCTGCGGAGATGAAAGACGAGCTCTTGAAGAAACTCAACGAGTTCTCATCGTCTGCCGACAACCTCGAAGAGCAGTTTGAGAACCACGAGCAGATTGAGATTTCTCGTTTCTACGAGCGTCTGCCCAAGCCTACACTCATCGCTGCGCAGGAGTTCCTCGAGGGTAAAGTCTATTTCCGCGATCCTTCAAAAGAGGCTGCCGAGGAGGCTTGATTATGAAATATCGTTTTTATCAGTTGTATTATCTGTTGTCGGCGGTACTGCTCATCGTGGCGATGTGCAAGCCTGTGCTCAATGTTATGGAGCCCTATGGTGCAATATATGCCTTGGGTAACTTCACAATGTTGAACCCCGACGGCACTACAACAGCTGCAGTGGCTGCGCTCGGCGTGGTGCTGATTGTTGCGACGCTGGTCAATCTTTTTGCACTTTTTGTGTCGTTCTTCAGCAATTTCGAGTTGCAGAAGAGAGCTTCAATTCTCTCTATGCTCTTGCTTGCGGGCTACTACATACTGCTGCTCCTTTTCCTGTTGCTTATGCTCGACACCGCAGTAGCCGAACTCAAGGCTGCGGTAATGATTCCGCTCACGGTGCTCATCCTTGATATGATGGGTTTCTTGTCGGCACGTCGCACAGAGGCGCAAATTCTTGCCAAGGCTTCAGGCTTTAGATTGAGAGACTGATTACTCCTTATATAATAATATAGTTCAGCCCGCTATTTGGCGGGCTGAACTTGTTTGTGTCCCTCTGCGCAACAAACAGCCCTTTTCATTTGTTCCATAAGAAAAATATGTGAACAATGAAGAATTTGAAAGTTACGGTTTTTGCCGACCCCGTGTGCACTTGGTGCTGGGGCAGCGTGCCCGTGTTGAGGGCTCTTGAGTTTCGTCTCGCTGACAGGGTGGAGATAAAGTATGTTATGGGGTGTATGATTGATGATATAAAAAAGTTCAGCAATCGTCGCTTGGGCATTGGAGGTGACATCGCTCTCTCGAACAGGAATATGCTGAAAGCGTGGAAAGATGCTTCGGCTGTTCACGGTATGCCGGTGGGCGACAAGGGGTTGCGCCTTTTTAGCGAGGAGCAGCGTTCTACCTTGCCGCAGAACCTTGCTTACATAGCTGCCACGGTATATCATCACAAAGAGGGTGGTGAGAGTATCTGCCCCAAAAGATTTTTGCGTCGTTTGCAGGAGGCTACGGCGGTGGATGCAGAGCCCACGGGCGATGCCCGAGTGATAGCCGACATTGCGGCGGCGGTGGGGTGTGTGCCCGAGCGTTTCAGGGAGATTATGGAGAGCGAGGAGGTGCGCTGTCTCTACGAAGAGGATAGGGCGCTGTGCCGTCGCTACGATGTACAAACTCTGCCCACGTATCTCGTTGAGTATCGGGGCGTGGAGATGATGCTGCGCGGCTTCACCTCGTTTGAAACTCTTATGCAGAATATCAAGGAGATGAGTTACGGGAAAATCGCTCTCACCGACGAGGAATTCTTCCGCCCTACGGCAGAGAATGTGGAGCGTTTCATTGAACGATATGCGACGGTTTACCCCGT
Source organism: Bacteroidaceae bacterium (assembly GCA_045646965.1). Lineage (GTDB taxonomy): Bacteria > Bacteroidota > Bacteroidia > Bacteroidales > Bacteroidaceae > HGM04593. The sequence goes on along the minus strand of JAZRLR010000023.1, from coordinate 17,082 downwards.
GGAGATTGCCACGGCTTTCTCTTTGCCTCGCAAGGGGGGACATTCGGCGTTGAACATAGAGTCGTATGAGATGCTGCCCGATATCGTGGAGGAACTTGCCGCCGCCCGTAAGATATCTGTGAAGCCTCGCGGCAATGGCTTCCTTCTTTACCCTCACAAGGAGAAAGAGCCTTTTGTCGCCACGGTCGAGGATATTGCTTACAGCCGATAAATATAGCCGGCAGCCAACTATTTGCTTGGTTGCGGGCTCTGTTTTAAAATAAAAATTGTAATTTTGTGCGCCGTTTCGCGGTTGCGGGCGGTGCATTTTATTTTTCTGTGCGGCACAGCTTGCCGTGTTTTTTGTTATGTTAAATATAGGAGATATAGCTCCCGATTATCTTGGAAAGGATGAGCAGGGAAACGATATAAGAGTGAGTGACTACAAAGGGCGCAAGCTCGTGGTCTATTTCTACCCCAAGGACAGTACTCCCGGCTGCACGGCCGAGGCTTGTTCGTTGCGCGACGGTCTCGACGACCTCGTTGCGGCGGGTTACGCTGTGGTGGGTGTCAGCGCCGACAGCGCGGCATCGCACCTGCGCTTCAAGGAGAAGCAGCAGCTCAACTTTCCTCTTGTGGCGGATACCGAAAAGGTTGCCATTCAGGCGTTTGGTGCGTGGGGTAAAAAGAAAATGGCAGGGCGTGAATATATGGGTATCGTGCGCACTACTTTTGTCATAGGTGGCGACGGCACAGTGGAGCGTGTGATAAACAAGGTGGACACAAAGAACGCGGCACGACAGATACTCGAAAGTGTATAAATTATAAAATAAAATATTATTACTATGATTCTTGATTTTATTATGGCGACAGCTGCTGCGGCGACAGACACAGCCGAGGCTGTTGCAAAATTTGACGAGGCGGTGGCTTCGTTTGCGGGGATGACGATTGCCGAGGTTACCGATATGGTAGTCTCCTTTGCCCTCTCAATCGGTTGGAAACTGATAAAGGTGGCGCTCGTGTGGTTCGTGGGACGCTGGATAACACGCCGTCTTCTTTCGTTTGTGAAGATTGTGATGGAGAAAAGGGATACAAACCCCTCTGTGAGAACCTTCCTTGTGAGCCTTATCGATGTTGTAGCCCTTATTCTGCTGCTTGTGGTGATTATCGGAATCTTGGGTATTGACACCTCTTCGTTCATTGCTCTCTTTGCCTCGGCGGGTGTTGCCGTAGGTATGGCTTTGAGCGGTACTTTGCAGAACTTTGCAGGTGGTGTGATTATCCTTTTGTTCCGCCCCTTTAAGGTGGGTGATTTCATTGAGGCGCAGGGACAGGCCGGTACCGTGAAGGAGATTCAGATATTTAATACTTTGATTAAAACGGGTGACAATAAAATTATTCTTGTGCCCAACGGCCCTCTCTCGACAGGTATCGTAAATAACTACTCGCGTGAGTCGTTGCGTCGCATCGATTTTACTTTCTCAATCTCCTATGGCGACGATTATGAGAAGGCCAAGGAGGTGCTCCTGGAGCTCATTGCGGCCGATAAGCGCATTTTGAACTCTCCCGCCGAGCCTTTTGTCGCTCTCAAGAGCCTGGGTGCAAGTTCCATAGATATTGTGGTGCGCGTATGGGGTAAGCAGGATGACTACTGGGATATCTATTTCGATTTGAATAAAACTGTGTATGAGGAGTTCCCCAAACGTGGCTTGAACTTCCCCTTCCAGACATTCACTGTAAATGTAACTAAAGAATGACTTTAAAGGATTTTATATCAAACGGTGACCGCTTTGCCGCAAAGACTGGCGTGAAGGTTGTGGCGGTGAGCGAGGAGCGTGCCACGGCGCAGCTTGTGGTTACTGCCGAGCACCTGAACGCAGGTGGTGTGTGTCAGGGTGGAGCTATCTTTACTCTTGCCGACACAGCTCTTGCCTGCATCGCAAACAGAGGTCTTAAACTGACTCTTTCCATTGAGGCTTCGATTCACTATCACAAGGCGGCCTTCGAGGGTGAGACACTCACTGCCGAGGCGGTGGAGCTTTGTTCCCACCCCAAAATTCCTTCGTTCGAAGTGAAGGTTACAAACGGCAAGGGCGACCTTGTGGCCTCGTTCAAGAGTATCTGCTACACAAAGCAGGTGGCACTTGAGGGTGTCGATGGTTTCGAATAGTTTTGCAGATTCTAAATTGCAGGGGCAGCCGCGGGGCTGTCCCTGTTTTTTGTGCTTCGGTGTGTCGTGTATTTCGGAGCAGGCTCTTTGCTGCTTTGCTGAAAATAAATACTCTGCGGGTGTCATCTGCTGCGATATTTGAACTGAAACTCGAATATATTTTATTGTAAAAAAGAGTTAAAAGAGAATTTTTTCGTAACTTTGCACCCGATTTTTTCGGGGATGGGTGCGATGCGCTCTCCCTCGTCGGTTAATCAGCGTTTTTTAATATACTTAATAAAATGAAAGTTAAGAATTTAATCGATTTTCATCCTAAATTTTTCGAGGCGATGTCGAGCTATTCGCGCGAGAAATTGGCCGCCGATGTTATGGCGGGTATCATTGTGGGCGTTGTGGCAATTCCTTTGGCCATAGCATTTGGTATAGCGAGCGGTGTGGGCCCCACTGAAGGTCTTGTTACCGCAATTATTGCAGGTGCGCTCATCTCTATTTTCGGTGGCTCAAAAGTGCAGATAGGCGGCCCCACAGGTGCTTTCATCGTAATTGTGTATGGCGTGGTACAGCAGTTTGGTCTCGGAGGCCTGGCTATTGCCACAATTATGGCAGGTGTGATTCTGGTTATTATGGGATTGTGCCGTATGGGCGGAGTTATCAAGTTTATGCCTTATCCCATTATCATTGGATTCACTGGAGGTATTGCGATAACTATCTTCTCGACACAGATTAACGACCTCTTGGGAATGGGTATAGAGAATGTGCCTGCCAACTTTGTAGACAAGTGGGTGTGCTATTTCAGAAACATCGGAAATATTGACTACTGGAGCGCTGCTATGGGTGTGTTGAGCGTGGCTCTCATTGCCGTTACACCCAAATTCTCGCGCAAAGTACCCGGTTCTTTGCTTGCAATCATTGTGATGACTGTCATTGCGTGGCTGTTGCGCGAGTTTGCCGGTGTGACATCAATCAAGACTATCGGTGATTTGTATGAGCTGCCTTCGGGCCTTCCCTCGCTCACTCTTCCCTCGCTGAACTTTGAGGACGGTTCTTTCTTCTCAACTATACAGGCGTTGGCTCCCGTGGCATTTACAATTGCTATGCTTGGTGCCATTGAGTCGCTGCTGTCGGCTATGGTTGCCGATGGTGTGATAGGTGACCGTCACAATTCAAATACCGAGCTCATAGGCCAGGGTATTGCAAATATCATAGTGCCTTTCTTTGGCGGTATACCTGCCACAGGTGCCATTGCCCGCACTATGGCAAATATAAACAATGGTGGTAAGACTCCCGTTGCGGGTGTTGTGCACACTCTGGTGCTGCTGCTTGTGCTTATGTTCCTGGGTGGCATTGTGGGCCAGATTCCTATGCCTTGTCTTGCAGGTGTGCTTGTGATGGTTTCTTATAATATGAGCGGATGGCGCACTATACGTTCTATGTGCAAGGCTACAATGTCGGGTACAAGCGTGCTTTTTGTAACGCTGTTGCTCACCGTGTTCTTCGACCTTACTTTTGCCATTGAGATTGGTCTTTTGATGGCTGTTGTGATATTTATGAAGCGTGTAATGGACAGCACAACTGTGTCGGTTGTAACCAACGAGCTTGAGGTGCACCACGACGGCGAGCACGACGAGATTCTCCCCATCCCCGCAGGTGTGGATGTGTTTGAGATTGAGGGCCCCTTCTTCTTTGGTATTGCAACGAAGTTCGACGAGCTCACTCGCGAGATAGATGCATCGCCCGTGCGTATTATAAGAATGAGAAAGGTTACTTTTATCGATTCTACAGGTTTGCACAACCTTGAGATTTTTGTGGAGTCTTCGTTGAAGGAGAAACGCGTGGTGATTCTCTCGGGTGTACACGACAATGTGGTGAAGAAATTGAGAAAAGCCGGTATCATTGCTATGGTGGGCGAGGATAATATCTGTTCAGACATATATGGTGCAATTGAGCGTGCAGAAATGCTTACACAGGAGCTGGGCTTGCAGAAGTAATCACTTTTGTATAACATAAAACGAGAGGCTTTCACACGAAAGCCTCTCGTTTTATGTTTGTGAAATATTATCTGTGGCAGGCGAGTGTCTTTTCGAGAATCTCGCGCCAGTCTTCGCCGTTGCCCACCTTGAGTACATTTATACCGGCTTTGCGTGCTGCGGCGATGTTTTTCTCGCCGTCATCGAGGAAGAGTGTCTCGGCGGGGTTCATATTTCCCTCGAGCAGCATCTTGCGGTAAATCTCCTCACCGGGCTTTGAGCAGTTCATCTTGTAGCTCAAGAAGAGCAGGTCGAAATAGTCGTCGAGCGACTTGCCCTCGGGGGTGAACTCGCTGCTGCGTGCCCAGCTCTGTATAAAGGGGTTTGTATTGCTCAATACCGAGAGACGGTAGCGAGGGCGTAACAGTTGCAGAAAATTGAGGAACTCTGTCTGCACCTGCACGATGAAGCCGAGCCACGCATATTTTGCGTCGTCGAATGTGATTTTGCGATTGCATATCTTTGTGAGTTCGTCGCAGAACTCCTCGGCTGTGATGTCGCCGTTCTCGAGTAGAAAGAAGGGACCGTTCTGCAGATAGGGGTTTATGAACTCTTCGGGGTTGGGGACACCTATCTCCCTGAAGCGTTGCAGGGCCTTGTCGGTGTCGATGAGTGTGAGCACTCCTCCAAAATCAAAAATTATATCTTTAATCATCTGTGTGTAATTACTTGCTTTGTCGCTGCAAAGGTAATGCTTTTTGTCGTATTATTTTGTCAAAAGTGCGTGTGCTGCAATAATTTTCTTCTTTTTATTGATACTTGTGGCTAAAAAATATAAATTTGCAGTGCATTGAAGAACGCCCGGTGTTTTATGTGAAAATTTTTCTGTTGTGAGTGAAATATAAAAAACATCGCGGTTGTTGTAATATATTTAACGGCTTATTTGAATATGGAAAATTTGGACGGACGATTGGTGGTGGGCGTGTCGTCGCGCGCACTCTTCGACCTTGAAAAGGAGAACGAGATATTTGAGCGCGAGGGCGTTGCAAATTACAGAAAATATCAGGAGGAACACGAGGACGAGCCCCTTGAAAAGGGTACGGCTTTCTATCTTGTGAAGAGCCTTCTCGAACTTAACAAACAGGCAAACCGCCCCATTGTAGAGGTGGTTGTGATGTCCCGCAACAGCCCCGAGACGGGTATGCGTATGCTGAAGTCGCTCGATGTCTACGGCCTCGATATTACGCGTGTGGCGTTGTCGGGCGGCGAGGCGCTCTCTAAATATCTGAAAGCCTTCTCTATAGACCTCTTTCTCTCGAAGGACGAGGGTGATGTGCAGCGCGTGATTGACTCGCGTATATGTGCCGCTGCGCTCATCTACGCTCCTCCCACCGACTTCAACCCCGAGGAGAGCCGAGTGAAGATTGCGTTTGACGCCGACGCTGTGATATTCTCCGATGAGTCGGAGTGCCGATTCAAGGAGGAGGGAATAGATGCCTTTTACAAATATGAGAAAGAGAACGCCGACGTTCCGCTCAAGGAGGGCCCCTTTGCCAATCTTCTCAAGAAACTTTCGGCCATACAGGAGTGTCTGCCCACAACCATAGAGCTCTCGCCGTTGCGTCTTGCCATAGTTACATCGCGTAGCCTGCCGTCGCATTTCCGCGTAATCAAGACTCTGCGCAAGTGGGGCGTGTATGTCGATGAGGCCTATTTCCTCGGAGGTTTGCGCAAGGATGAACTGCTGAAGGCTTTTGGTGCGCACATCTTCTTTGACGACCAGGACACACACCTCTCTTCGTCGAGCAAGTATGTGCCTGCGGGCAAGGTGCCTTATCACTCGAGCTCGCAGATAAACGATGTCATCAGGGCAAAGGCCGAGGTGCAAAAGAAAGAAGAAAATTAAATTTATGAGATAGGGGAGTGTCGCACAGACGCTCCCTTTTTTGGTCGGAACAAATTGTCGGGCACGGCTGTTTTTAATGAAAAATCAGTCTTATGAAACGTCTATTTCCGATTATCTGTTTTATAGCTGTTGCGCTCTTTGCAGGCTATATATCGCGTTTGTTACAGGCTTTCTCGCTGGAGTTTTGGTATCCTGCCCTTGCGAAGTCCCCACTCACGCCGCCCGACGCGGTCTTTCCCGCAGTGTGGGGTGTGCTCTACATTTTAATGGGTGTTGCGGCGGGCATCCTGTGGAATGTGCGCACCATATATTCGCGCCTGCTCTTCAGCCTGTTTGCTTTGCAGCTTGTGCTTAATGTGATGTGGAGCTTCTGTTTCTTCTATATGCAGTCGCCGCTCCTGGGACTTGTGACCATACTTTTTATGGATATGCTTGCGATGATGTATGTGGCGGGATGTTTTCTTGTGAAAAGGGTGTGTGGCTGGATTATGATTCCCTATGTGCTGTGGCTGCTCTTCGCTACCTATCTGAACGCTTTTATAGTTATTGTGAATTAATTGGCGGCGGCTTTACTGCCGCCTGCCTGATATCTCTCGCAGCAGTTCTTTCTGCCGTTCGTTGAGCCGGGGCAGCCCGGCTTTGACGGTTACGATGAGGTCGCCGCGCTCGCCCTTGCTCTTGTACACGGGGAAGCCTTTCCCTTTGAGACGCAGTTTGCTGTCGGGGGCGGTGTTTTCTTTTATGTTTAGAAGGACGTCGCCCTCGAGTGTGGGTATTTTTGCATCTCCGCCTAGAATGAGTGTGAAGACATCGATGGTTGTGGTGAGGGTGAGGTTGTTCCCCTCGCGTGCGAATGTGCTGTCGGGCTCGATGGCAAAGGTGATGTAGAGGTCGCCGCGTGTGCCTTGTGCGTCGGGTGTGCCGCGTCCACGAAGGCGTATCTTCTGCCCGTCGGCTATGCCGGCAGGAATTGTGATTCTTATATTCTCACCGTTTATAGAGAAGGTCTCTTTGTGCGTGACGGCCGCGTCGCGCAGGCTTATGGAGAGCGTGGCCTCAATGTCGCGCGGCGCGGTGCGTCTCTGTCGGCTGCCCGCACCGCCGAAAAGCTGCTCAAAGAAATCGCTGAAGCCGCCGCTGTTTCCTGCGCTGCGGCTGAAATCGCCCCAGTCGCCAGTGGCACCGTAACCCTCGAAGGGGTTGCTCTGCGTGCGGTAGCTGTTTCTCTGTGCCTCGAACTCGTCGGCGTGACGCCAATGCTCGCCGTACTCGTCATATTTTTTGCGTTTCTCGGGGTTGCTAAGCACCTCGTTGGCTTCGTTCACTGCCTGGAACAGCTCTTGTGCTTTGGGGTTCTCTTTGTTTATGTCGGGGTGGTATTTCTTTGCCATCTTGCGATAGGCTTTTCTTATGTCGGCCTGGGTGGCGTCTTTTTCTACTCCCAGCACTTTGTAATAATCGATAAATGCCATAGTTCTTCTGTTTTATATGAAAACAAACAAGCCTCTGCCGAAGTTGGTGAGCGAATATTTGATAAAAAATGTTATTTTGCGGGTGAAACGGATAAAATGCGTTATCTTCGCGTCTGTAAATTACAAAATGGAATGATGAAGAAAATTTTTTATCTGTTTGCGTTGCTTGCGGGCTTCTCTTTTCTCTCTTGTAGCGAGGACGAGGAGTACAACCCCGACAAGGCACAAAGCAACTATACACCCGTAGAGGGGCGCAAGGTGGCATCTCTGCACACAACAAATACCTTGAACGGCAGGGACTACTCGTGGAAACACAACTTCTCATACGATGCGCAAGGGCGTATTAAAGAGGTTAATTCTGTGATAAAACATCATCACAAATACGAGGCCTATGGCGGTGTTTTCTACCGCGAGTGTAATATCACATCAAAGGCGAAATACTATTTCGACAAGGATGAGATTACCGTGAAATATACCGTGAATAAAGAGTATCCCGATTACCCCGACTGGAATACAAAAAGCAGCTACACCGACTCGGGTGTGCTCAATGAGAATGGCTACATAAAGAACTATGTGTCAAATTATTTTAAGGATGGGGTGGTCTTCTCGCTCGGCTTCGAGTGTGAATATAAGATGAATAACCTTTACCTGGCCCATTTCGACGGTGGCTTCAACTGCGAAATTACGCGCGATGGCAACGGCGATGTGGACGGATATATTTACAGCGGTAGCGAGGATGAGCAGGATTCCGACAAGAGTCACATATTCCGAAACGAGGCGAGGAACAGAACAAACTTCGACTTCTCGGCCTATTTCGGGTATTGGGGGCACGAGCGCTATATAGGTGCTATGACACAGTGGCCTTATGCCCATTATCAGCTGGCGGCTTTTGGCTTCTTTGGCACGACAAACAGAAACCTTCCCTTGTGGCAGAAGAGTGTCGCCGAGGGCATAGACCAGTCGCGCTCGCCGTGGAAGATGGAGGGCAACTACCCCGTGAAATATACCGACCCCGCTGGCTATGTAACCGAGGTTACATACGTCGATTGACAACTGTGTGTGCAGAAAATGGCGATTATAGTTGTCGCGATGGGGGTAATTCATTAATTTTGCAGTGGTTTTGAGCGCAGGTGCGCCACAGACACGAATGTTTAATTAAAAAAGATATAGAAATGAAGAAATTATTTGTATTGTGTTTGTCGATATGTGCTGTATTGGCATTTACATCTTGCAAGAGCAAGCAGTCGGAGTATAAGAAGGCTTATGACGCAGCGCAGCAGCGCGAGCTCGCCGAGGGCCAGGGACAGGCTGACGAGTCTATCGAGATAGTTCCCGTGAAGTCTACCACAAGCTCTTCGTCAGACGCGGCTTTGGACACATCTTACCGCACCGAGAAGGTGGTACTTGCATCGGGTGCTGCCGGCTCACTCAAGGATTTCAGCGTGGTGTGTGGTAGTTTCTCACGCAAAGAGGGTGCCGAGACTGTGAAGGCTGCTCTCGTGGCACAGGGCTACGGCGCAATCATCGTGCAGAACCCCGCTACAGGTATGTACCGCGTGGTTTGTGGCTCGTTCGACAGCAAACAGCAGGCTGCGGAGTATCGTCAGCAGTTCAAGGCGGCTCACCCCGGAAACGCCGATTTCCAGAAGGCTTGGTTGCTCTATAATAAATAATTTATGAGCGATTCAAAGACTCTGGGGTACAAGGTGAAGGAGTATGGCTGTGCAGTGAAACGCTTTTGCCAGACTCTCGACCTCAAAGACAATCCCGAACTGATTGCAGAATATCGCCGTCGTCACTCCGAGGGGGAGGCGTGGAGCGAGATTCTTGCAGGAATAAAGGAGGTCGGTATCCTGGAGATGGAGATTTATCTGCTGGGCACAAGGCTCTTTATGATAGTTGAGGCTCCGCTCGATTTTGAGTGGGACGAGGCTATGGCCTGCCTCTCTTCACTGCCGCGTCAGCAGGAGTGGGAGGATTCAATGTCACTCTATCAGCAAAGCGCGCCGGGCAGTTCCTCTGGCGAGAAATGGCGTATGATGGAGCGCATCTTCCATCTGTACGAGTAAAGTTATAGTATTGCGGCGCCTTGCGGCGCCGCAATATTTGTCGGTATGCACTCTTTTTTTACTTTCACGAGTGTGCCTTTCCGACTATTTGGTTACCTTTGCAATATGGCACGAATTTTAGCTATAGATTACGGAAAAAAACGCACGGGCATAGCTGTTACCGACGAACTGCAGATAATTGCCAACGGGCTCACCACGGTGGCAACCGTGGAGCTTGAGCAGTTTATCCTCTCGTACGTTCAGCGAGAGCCCGTGGAGTGCATTGTGGTGGGGCTCCCCAAACAGATGAATAACACCCCGTCGGAAAATATGGGGCGTATAACCCCCTTTGTGAACCGTCTGCGCAAGCTGCTGCCCGACATCCCCGTGGAGATGTACGACGAGCGCTTTACCTCGGTGCTTGCCCACCAGGCGATACTTGCGTCGGGCATAGGAAAGATGGCGCGACGCGACAAGGCTCTTGTCGATGAGATAAGTGCCACAATCATTTTGCAGTCTTATATGGAGAGCCGCAGAATGCGTAAAAATTGAATTAATAAAAAATAAAATATATGATACTACCCATTTATCTTTACGGTCAGGCCGTACTGCGCAAAGAGGCACAGGATATCACACCCGATTATCCCGAGCTCAACAGCCTCATTGAGAATATGTTTGAAACAATGCACTCAGCCGAGGGTATCGGCCTCGCCGCTCCCCAGATAGGCCTTGCCATACGTCTTGTGGTGATTGACCTCGATCCTCTGGCAGAGGATATGCCCGAATATAAGGATTTTAGAAAAGTCTATATCAACGCGCACATAATTGAGACCTCCGAGGAGACAGACTCGCAGGAGGAGGGCTGCTTGAGCCTCCCGGGCATACACGAGAAGGTGACACGTCCCACACGCATCAGAGTGCAGTATATGGACGAGAATTTTGTGGAGCACGACGAGTGGGTGGAGGGCTTCCTTGCCCGCGCTATGCAGCACGAATTTGACCATCTCGAGGGTAAGGTGTTTGTAGACCGTCTCTCGCCTCTGCGCCGCCAGATGAATAAAAACCGCCTTATGAATCTGCTCAAGGGCAAGGCTCATTGTGCATACAAGACAAAGAGGGTGCTTAAATGATGCTTCGCAGGGCTCTCTTCCTCGTTGTCGCGCTTTTGTCGCTGCTGCCCGCCGTGGCGCAGCTCAACACCGAGCGCGTGATGCTTATAGGGCGCAATGCGCTCTATTTCGAGGATTATGTGCTCTCGATACAATATTTTAACAGGGTGATAGAGGCGAAGCCCTATCTTCACGAGCCCTATTTCTATCGCGGGCTCGCTAAATTCTATCTCGACGATTACAAGGGTGCCGGCGAGGATTTAAGCAGGGCAATTGAGAGAAATCCATATGTGTCGCGCTTTTATCAGCTGCGCGGAATGTGTCGTGCCAAGTGCGACAGCACGGCTCTTGCCGTGGCCGACTTTCGTATGGCGATAAAATATGACTCGCAGAACCCGCAGCTGTGGCAGAATCTTGCCGCGGTGCTTGTGCAGGGCGGCGAGTGGAGTAGTGCGGCGGTGGTTACCGACTCGCTGCTGCTTTTCTCTCCCCGATACACCACGGCCTATCTTATGCGTGCGTATATAGCGGTGAAGCTCGAGGATACACTCACGGCTGTACGTCTGGCCGACGCGGCTGTGGCGACAGATGCCTACTCCTGCGATGCTTACGAGGTGAGGGCTATGGTACACACGCAGTATGCGCGTTACGCCGAAGCCGAGGCCGATTATACCCGCGCCATAGAACTCTTGCCCGCCCGTGCCGGCAACTATATAAACCGAGCCCTCGCGCGCTATCACAGAAATAATCTGCGTGGGGCGATGGATGATTACGACACGGCGTTGCGCATAGAGCCATCGAGCTTTGTGGGGCACTACAACCGAGGCCTTCTGCGTATGCAGCTCGGCGATGACAATAAAGCCATTGAAGATTTCGATTTTGTGCTTGGGGTAGATGCCGATAATACTATGGCGCGTTTCAACCGCGCTCTCCTGCTCGACGAGACGGGTGACACCGAGGGTGCCATAGCCGACTACAGTCGCGTGCTTGCCGATTACCCCAATTTCGAGTATGGTTATCGTTGCCGTGCCGCGGCGTTGCGTCGTGTGGGCGATGTGAGGGCTGCCGAAAAGGATGAGGCCTGGCTGCTCGAACGTGCTGCCGCCATACAGGCAGGGCAGCTTGCTACGCAGCAGGGTGACACCGAGGCCGATGACAAGACTCGCAAGCGCTCCGACCGTAACGTGGCAAACTATAACAAGATGATTGCGGCCGACGAGTTTGAGTGTGACTACTCTACAGAATATCGCGGCAGGGTGCAGAACCGCAATACCGTCGTGGAACTTGAACCGCTTTTTGCGCTCACATATTACGAGGACGAGCAGGAACTGCGCCGCTCGGCATATTATGCTCCTGTGGCGGCTCTGCACGGTAATGTGGCATTCCCGGCAAAGCTGCTGCTCACAAATCGCGAGCGTGCTTTGGCTGCACACGAAGTGGAACGCCATTTCAATAGTATAGGTAATTTGTCGAAAAAAGTGGCCGATGAGCCGCAAAATGTGATGCCGCTCCTTGCCCGCGCCATAGATTTTTATCTTGTGCAGGACCTCTCCTCGGCACTGGCCGACCTCAACGAGGCCGAGAAACTGGGCGGCGACAATGCCTGGGTGCTCTATTTGCTGCGTGCCGTAGTGCGTTGTCGCATTCTTGAGAGCGAGCAGATGAATCGTGAAAAGGATGCCGCTCAACTGCCCCGCAGAGGTTCAAATGCGCTCCCCGACATTGATTACCGCCTCGCAAAGAGTGACCTCGATGTGCTCCTTTCTCTTATGCCCGACTTTGCTTATGGTTATTTCAACCGTGCCAACGTGTTTGTGAAGTTGAGCGACTTTAAATCGGCGGTGGTCGATTACACGGCAGCCATTGAACTCGATGACAAACTTGCCGAGGCCTACTACAACCGCGGCCTTGCCCGCATCTATTTGGGCAATGTGCAGGAGGGTGTGGCCGACTTGAGCAAGGCTGGCGAGCTTGGTATCTATGCTGCTTATAATGTAATTAAGCGCTACAAGGATGCCGATCTTGAATAATTCCTCTTTTTTTCTGTTTCTATTGTGCTTTTATAAGAAAAAGGGATAAAGATTTTTGTATCTTAATCTGTTTTATATTATCTTTAAACTTACGTTTGAAGATATACTTAAGCCGCAAGCGGCACTCCTTTGGGGAGATAAACCTCCCGTCGTCGCAAACGACGCTTATTTCGCGTCGTCGCTGTAAAAAATGCTGAAACAAGTTTCGCATTTCTCGCTCGTTTGTGGTTATCTTTAAACTTACGTTTGAAGATATTTTGCACTCGCTTTGAAAAATATTCAAGCAAGCTTGATATTTCTCGCTCGTTGTTATTATCTTTGAGTTTCGCTCGAAGATATTTTGCACTCGCTGTAAAAAATGCTGAAACAAGTTTCGCATTTCTCGCTCGTTGTTATTATCTTTGAGCTTTGCTCGAAGATATTCTGCACTCGCTTTGAAAAATATTCAAGCAAGCTTGATTTTTCTCGCTCGTTGTTATTATCTTTGCAGAAATGGTCATCGCCTGTGAGGGCGGGGCTGTGTGTCAGGCCGTTCGACACTGTTTGTCGGCGGTGCTTTTTGGGTAAAATTTAAAAAAAATAACAGATATGATTAAAATTTCTTTTCCCGACGGAAACAATATGGAGTTTCCTCTCGAAGGCAAGTCTCTCATAGAGATTATTTCTTCGGTGGACGCGAAACTTCTCAACAGCGTGGTTGCTGCAAAAGTGGGTGGCAGAATAATTGACTTGCGCGATGTGCTCACAACCGACAGCGAAGTTGAACTCGTGGGCATAGAGAGCAAAGAGGCTCTCAATGTGTTGCGTCACACCGCAACTCATATTATGGCAGAGGCTGTAATGCACCTCTTCCCCGATGCGAAACTGACCATCGGCCCTGCAACAGAGAACGGTTTCTTCTACGATTTCGACTGTCCTCCCTTTACAAAGGAGAATCTTGCCGAGATTGAAAAGGAGATGAAGAAGATTATAAAATCGAATCCTCGTATCGAGAGAAAAACTGTTTCTCGTGCCGAGGCTATTGAGATTATGAAGGCAAAGAACGAACCCTACAAGTTGGAGCTTATCGATGCCATACCCGAGGGCGAAGACATCACAATCTACTCGCAGGACGATTTCGTGGATTTGTGTATGGGCCCCCACCTCCTGAATACACGTCTTATAAAGGGCTTTAAACTGCTCTCTACATCTACAGCGTATTGGCGTGCCGATAAAAACAACGCTTCGCTTGCCCGCATCTATGGTACAGCGTTCTTCTCAAAAGAGGAACTTGAGGCGTATCTTGCCCACCTTGAGCACATTAAGAATATCGACCACAATAAAATCGGTCGCGAAATGGAACTCTTTACAACTGTGGATGTGATAGGCCAGGGATTGCCCCTGCTTCTTCCCAAGGGTGCAAAGATTGTCCAGACTTTGCAGCGCTGGATTGAGGACCTCGAGGATAACGAGTGGGGATATATCCGTACAAAGACTCCTCTTATGGCAAAGAGCGACCTCTATAAAATCTCGGGACACTGGGACCATTACAAAGATGGTATGTTTGTGCTTGGCGACGAGGAGAACGACAAAGAGGTATTTGCTTTGCGTCCTATGACCTGTCCTTTCCAGTACTATGTATATAAGTCGGCACAGCACTCTTATCGCGACCTTCCCTTGCGCTATAGCGAGACTTCGACTCTTTTCCGCAACGAGGACTCGGGCGAGATGCACGGCCTCACACGTGTGCGTCAGTTTACAATCAGCGAGGGACACCTCATTGTGCGTCCCGACCAGATGGTGGAGGAGTTTAAGAAGTGTCTTGCTCTTGCCAAGCACGTTATGGAGACTCTCGGTTTGCAGCAGGATGTCACATACGTCCTTGCAAAGTGGGATCCCTCAAACAGCGCAAAATATATAGGTGCACCCGAGGTGTGGGAAGAGACACAGCAGCACATACGCGAGATGCTTGTGGAACTTGAGATTCCTTTCGTTGAGGAGACCGGTGGAGCTGCATTCTACGGCCCTAAAGTGGATATTAACGCCCGCAACGTATATGGCAAAGAGGATACAATGATTACCGTTCAGTGGGATGCTTTGCTTGCAGCGCAGTTCGATATGTTCTACATCGACCAGAACGGTGAGAAGGTGCGCCCCTATATTATTCACCGCACAAGCTTGGGTTGCTACGAGCGCACTCTCGCTTGGCTCATTGAAAAATATGAGGGTAAATTCCCCACTTGGCTCTGCCCCGAACAGGTGCGCGTTCTCCCAATTTCGGAGAAATATGGCGACTATGCTCACAAGGTGGCGGCCGAGCTTAAGAAGAACGGCATTCTTTGCTCTGTGGATAACCGCTCCGAGAAAATTGGTTACAAGATACGCGATGCACGCAACGGCCGCATCCCCTATATGCTTGTAGTCGGTCAGCAGGAGGAGGAGAACGGCACAGCTTCGGTGCGCAGCCGTTTCGCAGGCGACGAGGGCGTGAAGCCTGTGAGCGAGTTCATCGCCGCAGTGAGCGAGGAGATACGCACACGCACTATACGCAAAGAAGTGCAGCCCGCAGAATAAAACCTTCGCAAGATAATTTACAGCCGCAGCGCAAGAGTGTTGCGGCTGTGATTTTGAAAAATAGGGCACAAGAGAAGAGTAAAATCCCCCTTTTGGAGGATATTTTTAAAATAAATGTAAAAAAAAGAGCTAAACCTCTTCTTTATGTGATAAATAAGTCGTAAATTTGCGACGATTTTTTTAAGTGGTATAAAAAGAAAACAATTTAAGTACTTTATCAAACAAAATTAATGAAGAACGATAATATCAAAAATCAATATCGTATCAATGAACAGATTCGTGCAAACGAAGTGCGCATAGTGGGCGACGATGTAGAATCTATGGTACTTCCCTTGCGCAAGGCTTTGGAGCTTGCCGACGAGAAAGGTCTCGACCTTGTGGAAATTTCACCCACAGCAAATCCTCCCGTGTGCCGCTTGATTGAGTACTCAAAATTCTTGTACCAGCTGAAGAAACGTCAGAAAGAGCAGAAGGCCAAGCAGGTGAAGATTGATGTTAAGGAGATTCGTTTCGGCCCCCAGACCGACGACCACGACTACAATTTCAAACTGAAGCACGCAATCAGTTTCTTGCAGGACGGCGACAAAGTTAAAGCTTATGTCTTTTTCAAAGGACGCTCGATACTTTTCAAGGAGCAGGGCGAAATTCTTTTGTTGCGTTTCGCAAAAGACCTTGAGGAATACGGAAAACTCGATATGATGCCCGTGCTCGAGGGAAAGCGTATGACAATTATGGTATCTCCCAAGAAAGCGGCTCCCGCTAAAAAGGAGAAACCTGCCAAGCCCGAGGCACCCCAGACAACAGAAAAAAGCGAGTAGTGTTGGATAGTACGCTACCGATAAATATTAACTATTAATTTTTTATAAAATGCCCAAAGTTAAAACTAACTCCGGTGCCAAAAAAAGATTCGCTCTTACCGGAACAGGTAAAATTAAGAGAAAACATGCTTTTCACAGTCACATCTTGACAAAGAAGACTAAAAAGCAGAAGAGAAACCTTGTACACGTTACAACAGTTGCTCCTGCAAACATCAACAGCGTTAAAGAATTGTTGTCATTGCGTTAAGTATTGTATTATTAACCGAGTGTATTAGCATTTAAGCCCGTGGATGAACGGCGCTAACATTCAAAAGAATTAAAACTATGCCAAGATCAGTAAATCACGTTGCTTCAAGAGCAAGAAGAAAGAAAATTTTAGGTTTGACCAGAGGTTACTTTGGTGCAAGAAAAAATGTGTGGACCGTTGCCAAGAATACTTGGGAGAAAGGTCTTACCTATGCATTCCGTGACCGTCGTAACAAGAAACGCGAGTTCCGCGCTTTGTGGATTCAGCGTATTAATGCTGCTGCTCGTCTTGAGGGTATGTCATACTCACAGTTGATGGGTGCATTGCACAAGGCAGGTATCGAGATTAACCGTAAGGTTCTCGCTGACCTCGCAATGAACAATCCCGCAGCGTTCAAGGCTATCGTTGACAAAGTAAAGTAATTGGTTAGACGATACAATATAATAGCCCGGTACGAGAGTATCGGGCTATTGTTTTTTATATACCATTATCGGTTTTGTTAATTTATACAATATCTGGTCAGAGATTAGTTCTCTTCTATTTTGAAAGTGATAATTTTCTGTACCTTTGTAATTGTTATGGAAAAGTTTGTACCACATAATATAGATAATGAGGGTTCGTTTAATGCAGACCTGCTGGGAGATGTGAAGGCTGGTTTTCCTTCACCTGCCGAAGATGCCCGAGAGAAATTGGACCTGATTAAACTTCTTGTAAAGCACAAAGCATCAACATTCTTCTTTCGTGTCAGTGGAGTCTCAATGGTAGATGCTGCTATGGACGAGG
>JAZRLR010000022.1:0-60663 GCA_045646965.1 Bacteroidaceae bacterium | reverse complement strand
GCACCCTTCAAAGGTTGTGGCATCTATTGTATGTGTGATGCTTGCGGGTATTGTTACGCTTGTGAGCCCTGTGCAACCATAGAATGCATAAGAGCCTATTACATAGTCCTCACCCTTGTAGCTATCGGGGAGGGTTATCGCGCTATCAGTGCCCAAATATCCTGTTAATGTATTCACACCATCAATTACGCCAAATGTAAAATCACCTTCGATGGAACCATTGGGGGGTATATTTACAACCCTGTCGGCATAGTAGGCCACATAGCCATAGCTGTTAGCGCCTTTGGTAAAGATTTGGTTAGAATAATTTATTACCTCTTTAAGGCCTGTGCAACCATAGAACGCGCTGCTGCCTATGCTTGTTACGCTCTCTGGTATTGTAATGCTTGTGAGGCCTGTGCATAAATAGAACGCATAATATCCTATGCTTGTTACGCTCTCTGGTATTGTAATGCTTGTGAGTCCTGCGCAATTATAGAACGCATAATCTCCTATGCTTGTTATGCTATTAGGTATTGTAATGCTTTCAAGGCTGCTGCAATCCGAGAACGCGCTGCTGCCTATGCTTGTTACGCTCTCTGGTATTGTAATGCTTGTGAGTCCTGCGCAATTATAGAACGCTTCACTTCCTATGCTATAGCTCTCTCCGTTGTAACTTTCGGGTAAAACTACATTTATGTCATCGCCAATATATGTTCTCAAGACGTTTGTCCCCTCTATCCACACAAAATCGTTTTCAATTATTGCGTCTTGTATATTCATTATTAAAGGTCCAGAGCTTATGGCTTTTCTTATATCATCAGAAGTTAAACTCGAAAAGTTTACAATTTTGTTTATTACATAGCAGTCGTGGAATGCTCCTTCGTTGATTGATGTGATGCTTTTGGGTAGGACAATCATTTGAGCGCTGCAACGTAAAAAGGCTGCGTATGCCAGGCTTGTGATTCCCTCTTCTATTACAACTTGTTTTATATATGCCTTTTTCCCTAAATAATATGCGAAATTCAAGTTGCCGGCAACCTCTCCCGTTCCGCTTATTGTGAGTGTGTTGTTCGAGTAGGACCACACGGCATTTTCTCCGCAAGTGCCGCTTGTGTATTCGGGATGTTTGCAATATTCTCCGCTTTTGGTAACGCCTAATATTGTAGGTGTCAAAGGGTTGGTGTAGGTGTTTGCGCATCTGCGCCCCGTGAACTTTATTTTCACCGCGTCTACATTGTGAGGAAAGGCGATATCGAGATATACATAATCGTTGGGTACAAGTCCTGTGTTCCAAGTTGAGTGGTAGAATGTTGTAGCGTCGCCGTCGTAAAGAGCTTCCATAGAACCTTCGCTCAACTCAAAAGAGTTCTTTGTGATATCGTCGGCCGTGTATTCTATTTTATTGCCTTCTCCGTCGTAGAGCTCAAGCTCGGCAAGAGAGAGCATAGGAAAACCGTGGAACTCGGGGTTTGCGTATATTACTTTAAGGTCCTCTTCGAGCTTCATCACTGTTGATGCAAATACTGTAATGCGCACACCGTTGAAACCGCCGTCTGTTGTTATAACGGGTGACTCCCAAATGTACTGTCCTGTTTCATCGTTGCCCGGGAGACCGTCTTCGCAACTAAAATAGGTGGGCGTGCTTTGTGCGCTTACTGCTGCACTGCACAGCAACATCATTGCTGCGAGCAGTTGTTTAAAGTAGAATTTTTTCATAATTTATATTGTGTTTAATATTGTTATTTATAAGCACAAATATAAATTAAATGTATTGCAATTACCCCACCCGTTTGTTAAAGTATGTTAAAGGAGGAGGGTGGCTTTTCTACTGTTTGTATATCCCTGCGCTCGCTGCAAAAAATATCAAAGCAAGCTTTATATATTGGCTTCGCCGAGTTTATTTGCGCTCGTTGCGAGTTAAAAATAAATTTTTTTCTCACTCGCTTTATAAAACTTTCGCTCGCTTGTACCTATCTTTGGGCTTCGCTCGAAGATATACTGCGCTCGCAGTAAAAAATATCAAAGCAAGCTTTATATTTTTCGCTCGCTTGTATCTATCTTTGCGGGCGAATTTAATGAAATAGAATATGAAAGAAGATAATCGTGCCTCATTCGGAGGCAAATTAAGTGTTGTGCTTGTTGCTGCGGGCAGTGCCATAGGTCTCGGTGCCATCTGGCGTTTCCCTTACATCGCGGGCAAGCACGGTGGAGCTGCTTTTCTGCTGGTTTTTCTCATAAGTGTGTTTGCTGTGGGTATCCCTGCAATGATTGCGGAGTTTGCCGTGGGGCGTAAAACGCGAAAAAATGCGGTAGGTGCTTTTCGTGCTTTATCGAAGAAATGGGGGTGGCTCGGTTACTGCGGCGTGCTTGGTGCGCTTCTTATATCGGGTTACTACTATATAATTGCCGGGTGGTCGCTCGAGTATCTTGTGAGCTCGGCAACGGGGGGGCTTTACTCCTCTCCCGCATCGTTTACCGAGCAGTTTGCAGCGTTTCAGGGTTCGTGGCGCCCGTTTTTCTATGCGGTGGTATTTATTCTGCTCACGCACATAATTATTGCGCGTGGAGTGGAGAAGGGCATTGAGAAGGCGTCTCGTGTGATGATGCCCGCGCTCTTTGTGATACTCTTGATTATGGCTGTGCGTGTAGCTTTTATGCCCGGGGCAATGGAGGGTTATCGTTTCTTCCTCTCTCCCGACTTTTCGGCAGCCTTTTCGCCCGAAACGATTATGATGGCTATAGGCCAGGCTTTCTTTTCGCTCTCGGTGGGTATGGGTTGTATGGTCACCTATGCCTCTTATTTCAGAAAGAGCAATAATCTGTTGCAGACCTCCTTTAACGTGGCTCTGCTCACAATGCTTGTGTCGCTGCTTGCCGGCCTTGTGATATTCCCTGCTGTGTTCAGCGCGGGGTTACAGCCCTCGGAGGGTGCGTCGCTTGTCTTTGTCACCCTGCCCGAGATTTTTAAAGGTATGCCTTTGGCGTCGTTGTGGTCTACAGTGTTCTTTGTGCTTGTGATGCTTGCCTCACTCACCTCTACAATCTCGTTCCACGAGGTGCTCACGGCCTACTTTGCCGAGGAATTCAAGATTGCTCGCCGATGGGCGGCCGCTCTCACTTCGGGGCTTTCCATTGCGTTGAGCGCCCTCACTTTGAGCGTTGTACTCGACATTGATTTTATGGGTATAAAGATTGCGGGAGCTACGCTCGTAGATGTGTTCGACTACATAACGGCAAATATTCTTATGCCTCTGGGTGCGATGTTTACCTGCATAGTTGTGGCGTGGTTTATGAAACGCTCGTTCCTGGTGGAGGAGATTTCGAACCACGGTGCGGTGAAGAGTTTTCTTGTACCCGTAATAGTGTTTATGCTGCGATATATTACACCGCTGCTCATACTCTATATATTCTTGAAGAATCTGGGCGTTTTTTAGCCTCTGAATCCTCAATCGCTGTAGTACACTCTTTTTATTCGTGTGGATACGGCGGTGAGAACCTCATAAGGGATGGTGTCGAGCCACTCGGCAACCTTCTCCACCGACAGGGCGTTACCGAATATCTCCACGGTATCGCCCTCGTTACATTCTATATCTGTGACATCTGCCATACACACGTCCATACATATATTTCCTATGTAGGGGGCTTTCTTGCCATTTATTATGCAGTAGCCGCGTCCGTTGCCCAGCCTGCGGTTAAGGCCGTCGGCATATCCTATGGGCAGGGCCGCTATGCGCGAGGGGCGTGTGAGCTTGCCGCGGCGGCTGTATCCCACGGTCTCGCCTGCGGGCAGGTCGTGTATTTGCAGAATTATAGTCTTGAGGGTTGAAATGGGGCGCAGCGTAGCGTCGCCTCCCATAGGTGAGATGCCGTAGAGCCCTATGCCCAGGCGCACCATCTCATATTGCGCGTGGGGGAAGCGCTCGGCTCCCGCGCTGTTGCACAGGTGGCGCAGAATTTTGTGCTTGAAACCCGCCTGCAGAGCGCTGCTCGCCGCCTCGAAGCACTCTTGCTGCATCTGTGAATACTCGTCGAAGAGGTCGCTGTCGCTGCCCGCAAAATGTGAGAATACCGAGCGCGGAGTGAGTGTCTTGTCTCTCTTCAGCTCCTCCACAAGGGCGGGAATCTCCTCGGGCAGAAAGCCCAGGCGGTGCATTCCCGTGTCTATCTTTATGTGTACGGGGTAGTCGGTGATGCCCTCGCGCAGAGCAGCCTGTGTGAGCTGGCGCAGCATATTGAAACTGTAAACCTCGGGCTCGAGTTTGTTCTCGAAGAGGGTGCGGAAAGAGCTCGGCTCGGGGTTCATAACTATGATACCCGTGGATATTCCGGCTTTGCGCAGCTCGGCGCCTTCGTCGGCCACGGCCACGGCAAGGTAATCGACGCGGCAGTCCTGCAATGTGCGTGCCACCTCCAGAGCTCCCGCTCCGTAGGCTCCCGCCTTCACCATACAGACACACTTGGTGCCCTCCTTCAGGCTGTTGCGGTAGCGGTTCAGGTTGTCGCACAAGGCGTTGAGGTTTACCTCGAGGATTGTCTGGTGCACCTTCTTTTCGAGAGCCTCACTTATCTCCTCGAAGTGGAAACGGCGTGCTCCCTTTATAAGTATCGCCTCGTTGCAGAAACTGCTTGGCAGCGGCGATTGCATAAAAGCATCGGTGGTGTCGAAAAAGTGCGATTCCATCGGCAGTTTTTCAAACCTCGCCTGCTCGCTCTTTATATCCTCGCCCACGCCTATGAAACGCTCTATACCGTGTCGCTCAATGTATTGAGCTACTGTGTGGTAGAGCGCGCAGGGGCTCAACCCTGTCTGTTTTATATCCGAGAGAATGAGTGTCTTGCGCAGGTGGGGCAGTGTGGCACAACGGCGCTCGAGAAAGTCGAGTGCAATCTCGAGCGAAGCTATGTCGGCGTTGTAGCTGTCGTTTATGAGCATACAGCCGCTCTTGCCCTCTTTTACCTCGAGACGCATAGCCACAGGCTCGAGCTGTGACATCTTTCTCGCAATGCTTTCGGGGGGTACCATAAGGCAGAGTGCCGCGGCAAGGCAGTTTATAGAGTTCTCTATGGAGGCCTCGTCGCAGAAGGGGATGCTGTAACGGCCGCTCATCGAGAGGTAGCGGTATTCTATGGAGGTGCCGCTCTCGTGCTTCTCAATCTTCTCTATGAAGAGCGGGCGCTCCGAGTCTTTGCACGACCAGGCAATTTCGCGCGACGGCAGCATAGCGCGTGCCACGCAGTCGGCGATTATGTGGTTGTCGGCGTTGTATATTATGGTATCGCACCCCTTGAAGAGTTGCAGTTTCTCGCCGCACTTCTGCTGCAGCGTGTCGAAGTTCTCCTGGTGTGCGTTGCTTATATTTGTGATTATGCCTATCGTGGGGCGTATGATTCTTTGCAGTTTCTCCATCTCGGCGGGCTGTGATATGCCTGCTTCAAAGATGCCGAGCGTGCTCTCTTCGTCAATTTTCCACACCGACAGCGGAACACCTATCTGTGAATTGTAGCTGCGAGGCGAGCGGGCTGTGTTGTAGCTCTCGGCTGTGAGCTGGTGGAGCCACTCCTTTACAATTGTCTTGCCGTCGCTGCCTGTGACACCTACGACAGGTATTGAGAATTGTGCGCGATGGTGTGCCACAAGGCTTTGCAACGCTTTCACGCAGTTCTCTACTGCGATGAATGAGGCCTCGGGGTAGGTGACGGGCTCCACGGCTGTCTCCACGACAAAGCTGCGCACGCCGCGCTTGTAAAGCTCGTCGATGTAGTTGTGTCCGTTGCCGTGTTTTGTGCATATCGCAAAGAAAAGTGTCTCCTCGGGGAAGTTGAGTGAGCGGCTGTCGGTGAGCAGGTGTGTCACGGTTCTGTTGCCGCTGCCTGTGCAGGGGGCCTTCAGTATCTCGGCTATTTTACCAATTGTATATTGCATTTTTCTTTCTCCTTTTCAAAATCAAGATAGGGGTGTCTCTCGGTTATCGAGGCAATCTTCTCTCCCGTGCGCTTGAGGAAAGCGGCGTATGCGCTGCTCTTCTCGTCGAACGGGCGATGGGCGAGTGCGCGGGCAATCTCCTCAACTTCGGCGCATAGTCTGCGGCTCTCGGGCGAAATGAGACTTTCTGAGAATTTCTCCCAGATATATTCTATGGCTGTGGGCGAGGGGTGTGTCATATCCTCGGCATAGAAGCGGTAGTCGCGCAGCTCGTCGAGCACAATCTCGTATGCGGGGAAATATGCCGTGTGCTGCGGGTAGCGCTTTTCCAACTCTGCGATGGCGAGCAGCAGCGTGCTCTTGCTCAACTGGTTGCCGTGGGCGCCGTCGCGCAGGTGTCTTATGGGGCTCACCGTAAACAGAAAACGCACGCCGGGGTTTGTGGCTGTTATATTTTCTATATTGCGCCCTATGGCCTCGGTTATCTCTGCTATGCTCAATAGACGGCGCGTGAAATGTGACGCGGGCAGTTTGTGACAATTGCCCACAACCACCTTGTCGCAGGTGCGCTCGTATGCGTATGCCGTGCCGAAGGTGATAACCACCACCTCGGCCTCTTTTATCATTGCGTGGGCTTTGCGCAGGGAGTCGTTCACCGCGTCGGCGAGTTCTGCGGCGCTGTCGCGTGAGAAATCGCCGTGGTGCAGGGCGCTGTGCCACTTGCCATTGTGCTCAAAAAAAAGAGGCTCTTGCGCGTCGAACTCCTTGCCGCTGCATATTCTGTGCAGGGCTGTGGAGATAGAGAGCGGGTTGTATATTATGCCGAAAGGGTTTATGCAGGCATTGAACTTGTACCCCGTGAGGCGGTTGCCGATATTCTGCGCAAAGCAAGAGCCCAAGAGCAGAATTCCGCTCCTGTGCGTTATTGAAATGGGGCTTTTTTGTGGTTCTACGGGTGTGATAAGCTGCATAACTGTTGCCGCGCCTCTTTGCAATTTATTGCAAATGTAGTGAAGTTACACAATTATTCACTATCTTCGCAGAAAATTTTGATGCGATTTAGGGCTGTGCGAGATTTAAAGCACCTTAAAAATTGCTTTTTTTCCATAAAAAGCCTAATATTGCAATAATTTTCGGTTTTTATGCCGCATAAGAGTATGGAAAAGAAAGATAGTACAAAATACCCTTTATTGTCGAAAATCGACTCCCCGGCCGACCTGCGCGCCCTGCCCGAAAAGCTTTTGCCGCGTGTGTGTGCCGAGTTGAGAGATTTTATCATTGAATCCTGTTCCACAAACCCCGGACACTTTGCATCGAGCCTCGGCTCGGTGGAACTCACCGTGGCTTTGCATTACGTCTATGACACCCCCTCCGACAAACTTGTGTGGGACGTGGGACACCAGGCCTATGGACACAAGATTTTAACAGGTCGTCGCGACCGCTTCCACACCAATCGCAAGTTGAACGGAGTGAAGCCTTTCCCCGCTCCCGACGAGAGTGAATACGACTCCTTCATCGCGGGCCACGCCTCAAACTCCATTTCGGCGGCTCTTGGTCTTGCCACATCGGCGGCTCTGAATGGCAGTCACGAGAAGGTGGTGGCAATCATCGGCGACGGCTCAATGAGCGGTGGTCTTGCCTTTGAGGGCCTCAATAACCTCTCGAACAGCGAGAACGACCTCCTTGTGATACTCAACGACAATAATATGTCCATCGACAAGAGCGTGGGCGGCTTGAGCCAGTTGCTCATTTCAATGCACTCGTCGAAGCTATACAATAAAATACGCTACAGAATAGCCCGCTGTTTCACACGTATCGGGCTGCTCAACAAACGCAGAGCAAACACCCTCACCCGTTTCAATAACGGGCTCAAGTCGATGCTCTTCCGTCAGCACAATATCTTTGAGGCTTTTGCCGCGCGTTACTTCGGCCCCGTGGATGGCCACGATGTGCGCGAGCTTGTGCGTATGCTGCACCTCATAAAGGATATGAAAGGCCCCAAGATGCTACACATACACACCGTGAAGGGCAGGGGCTACAAACCCGCCGAGCAGACACCTACCTTGTGGCATCAGCCCGGTCTCTTCGACATAGAGACAGGTGAGCGCCTTGTGAAATCGGGCGGCAGCCCCCGTTTTCAGGATGTCTTTGGCGAGACACTTGTGGAGCTTGCACGCGCCAACGACAAGATTGTGGGCGTGACACCCGCTATGCCCACAGGCTGTTCTATGAACCTGCTTATGAGGGAGATGCCCTCGCGTTTCTTCGATGTGGGTATAGCCGAAGGACACGCAGTAACCTTCTCGGCAGGTCTTGCCAAGGGTGGTGCGATGCCTTTCTGCAATATCTACTCTTCGTTTATGCAGCGTGCCTACGACAACCTCATACACGACGCAGCCTTGCAGCGTGTCGATATGGTGCTTTGCCTCGACAGAGCCGGTCTTGTGGGCGAGGACGGTGCCACACACCACGGCGCCTACGACCTTGCCTATCTGCGTCCCATTCCCAATATAACCATCTGTTCACCCTACGACGAGTGCGAGCTGCGCCGTCTTATGTACACCGCACAGCAGCCCTCTATGGGTACATTCGTCATACGTTACCCCCGCGGAACGGGCTCTCTCACCGAGTGGAAATGTCCGCTAGAGGCAGTGCAGGTGGGCACAAGCCGCAAACTCAAGGAGGGTAGCGACGTGGCACTTCTCACAATAGGCCCCATAGGCAAGGTTATGGAACGTGCCGTAGCCGAGGCCGAGAAGCAGGGCGTGAGCGTGGCACACTACGATATGCGTTTCCTCAAGCCCATAGACACAAATATTCTGCGCGAGGTGGGCGAGAAATTCAAATACATTGTAACGGTTGAGGACGGCTGTGTCAAGGGCGGTCTTGCAAGTGCCGTAACCGAATTTATGTCGGCTGGCGGCTACAAGCCCTCGATAACTCCCATAGGTATCCCCGACAATTTTGTGGAACACGGAACACCCGCCGAGCTCTATGCCCTTTGCGGTATGGACTGCGACTCGGTGGTGCGTGCGATACTTAATTTTAAAAAGTAAAAAGTTATGAAGATTGTCATAGCAGGTGCAGGCGCCGTGGGCACTCACCTTGCCAAGATGTTCTCCGTGGGCAGCGAGAATGTGGTGCTTATGGACGAAAGTCAAGAAAAGCTTGGCAAAATGGAGTCTCTCTTCGACCTCAAGGCACAGGTGGGAAGCCCTACAAAGATAACCGACCTCAAACAGGCGGGCGTGGACAGTGCCGAACTCTTCGTGGCCGTAACGCCCGACGAGAGCGTTAATGTAACCGCTTGTATACTTGCGCATTATCTGGGTGCAAAAAAGACGGTGGCCCGTATCGACAACTACGAATATCTTCAGCCGAAACATAAAAGCTACTTTGCATCCCTTGGCATCGACTCGCTCATCTACCCCGAGCAGCTTGCCGCCGAGGAGATAACCACCGGCATAAAATATAGCTGGATGCGCCAGCTCCTTGAATTTGGAAATGGCGAGCTTCTTATGATTGGTGTCAAGGTGCGCGCGGGCGCTCCCATCTTGGGAACCAAGTTCAAGGATTTCCCCGGCGACACCCCCTATCACGTCGTGGCGATTCAGCGTGGTGACGAGACAATTATCCCCCGCGGAAACGATGCCGTGGAGCCCGACGACCTTGTCTGCTTTATGACAGTGAAGGGTAAGATACCCTATATACGCAAAATCTGCGGCAAGGAGGAGTTCTCCGAGGTGCGCAGTATTATTATAATGGGCGGCAGCCGCATTGCGGTGCGCACCACAAAGCTCATCCCCGACAATATAAAGGTGAAGATAATCGAGAGTGACCTTGCGCGTTGCCGCAGGCTGCTTGAGCTTGTCGATGACCGTGTTATGGTGATAAACGGCGATGCACGCGATCCCGAGCTGTTGCGCAGCGAGGGCATCGAGCACACCGACGCATTTATCTCGTTGAGCGATAACTCCGAGGCAAATATCCTCGCCTGTCTCTCGGCAAAGCGCTCGGGTGTCTACCGCACCGTGGCCGAGATTGAGAATATCGACTACATATCTATGGCCGAGAATATGGACATAGGTTCTGTGATAAACAAGAAAAAACTTGCGGCGAGCAATATCTTCCAGATGATGCTCAAGACCGATGTGTCGAGCGTGAAGTGTCTCACCTTCATACAAGCCGTCGTGGCAGAGTTCCCCGTGAAAGAGGGTGCGCTCATCACTCGCAAGGTGGTCAAGGATATGTCGTTGCCCGCAGGCGCAACCATCGGCGGCCTCATAAGAAACGGCGAGGGTATGCACGTTACGGGAAACACTATGATACAGGCCGACGACCACGTTATCATCTTCTGCCTCGAGAATGTGCTCAAAAAGCTGGAAAAGTATTTCGATTAAGCAACTGCCGGGAAATGATTTCTACGGCGATATATTTAAACAACTACTGAATGTTTCACCCCAAGATAATTTCACGCATCATCGGCTTCCTGCTCATAATTGAGGCGGGCTTTATGCTTGCAAGCCTGGGCGTCTCTTTCTACTATCGCGAGGCGATGGTTTCTACATTCCTCTACACACTTGCGGCAATTGTGGGCACGGGTGTGCTGCTTGCATACATAGGTCGTGGCAAGGAGCGTAATATTTCGCGCAAGGACGGTTACATTGTGGTTACATTGTGCTGGGTGATATTCTCGCTGTTTGGAGCCGTCCCCTATTGGTTGAGCGGCTCTCTTCCCTCGTTTACCGACGCTTTCTTCGAGACGATGTCGGGCTTTTCCACTACGGGAGCTACGGTGCTCGACGATATAGAGGCTCTGCCTCACGGCCTTCTCTTCTGGCGTGCTATGACGCACTGGGTGGGCGGCTTGGGAATTGTATTCTTCACCGTGGCGGTGTTTCCCATCTTCGGTCTTGGCGACATAAACCTTTTTGCGGCCGAGTCGGTGGGCCCTATGCGTGCGAAGCTACACCCTCGTATTTCGGTGGCTGCGCGATGGATTCTCACCATATATGTGGGGCTCACTCTGCTTGCCACCCTTTCGTTCTACCTTGCAGGAATGGGCAAGTTCGATGCCGTGTGCCACGCTATGTCCACCGTTGCGACGGGCGGTTTTTCTACAAAGCAGGCGAGCATAGCGGCGTTTAATTCCCCTCTCATAGACTATGTGGTTACGCTTTTTATGTTCCTGGGCGGAGTGAATTTCTCGCTTCTCTATCTTTTTCTTTTCAAGGCCCGCTTTGCCGAGCTCTTGCGCGACAGCGAGTTTCGTACCTATGTGGTGTCGGTGCTTCTCTTCACGGTCTTTATAACCGTGGGACTTTTCTATGGCTTGGGTATGGGCCTCGAGACCTCTTTCCGCACCGCGCTTTTTCAGGTGGTCTCAATACAGACAACCACGGGTTTTGCCACAAGCAACTATGTGGTGTGGCCTCCCATTTTGTGGCTTATGTTGAGCGGAATAATGTACTTGGGGGCCTGCTCGGGCTCAACGAGCGGTGCTATGAAATGTGCGCGCGTCTCCATTCTCTGTCGTGTGATGTTTAATGAATTCAAACGCATTGTGCACCCCAACGCTGTAATCCCCGTGCGTATGAGCGGCAAGATAGTACCCTCGTCGGTGCAGTCGGCGATACTTGCCTACACGGTGCTCTATCTGGCTGTGATTATGTGTGGAGTGGTCGTGAATATGGCTTTCGGTCTCGACTTCCTCGACGCTTACGGCCTGTCGGCCTCCTCGGTGTGTAACGTGGGCCCGGGCCTCGGTCACTACGGCCCTATGGACTCCTTCTCTACACTGCCCACCCTTGTGAAGTGGTTCTGCTCTTTCCAGATGCTTGTGGGCCGTCTCGAGTTCTTCGCGGTACTGCTCCTTCTTATGCCTGTTTTCTGGAAACGTCAGTAGTCTCCTTTCTGTTGAGCGAGGCAAGCAGGCGTTCAATGTCCTTTTGTAACCTTTTGTAGGGTGGTGCCTCGGTGTATGCTATATTCTTGTTAAGCATAACAGCTACGTCGCACAGGCTGTGACGATAGGACGATAGCTCGTTGTTGTACTGCTGCCGGTGGTAGGCATATTTCTCAATTTCGTGCTCGCGTCTCCCGCGCAGGAAACGGCAGATGGGCGAGAGTATGCGCATAACCACGCTCTCCATAATGTGGTGCCCCTGAATGTAGAAATAGCACTCCTCGGGCTTTATGCCCAGGGCTTCGAGTTCGGCGGCGAGCGGGGCGTGCTTCTCTGCAAGGTGGGGGTTGTGCCTCTCGAGCAGGCGCACATTGTGGCTCACGCGCCCCTCGAGTTGCTTGAGCGAGAGCGCAGGGTTTTCTATATTAAAAGAGGTGAGGCGCACTATTTCGCAGAATCGCTGCATACTCATTGTTTTGAGGTCGTGGTGACGGTAGAGTAGAATATTCCACACAAACAGCGGGTAGCAGATTTGTGAGTAGAGTCTCATAAAGGCCGGAATGTCCATAACCTCGGTGTCGTTGAGCGTGCTTTGCACGCACACCTGTTTCAGGCTCTCTGCATAGCATTTGAGATTCTCTATCGCGTAGGCGTAGGTGTGCAGGATGTAGGGGTTTTCAATGAGCTTGCGCGACGACTCCGTGGTGCCTTGCATCAGGTAGTCGTAGTCGGCATCGACGCAGGCAATCATATTGCGCCCCACGGCCTCGCCCAGCAAGTTCATCATAGCTTGTTTCTTGCCTTTTGTGAGCTTGCCACGCGCGGGGAGCATCACCTCAAAGTGGTATTTCTCGCTCTCGTAGCTGTCGAAGATATTACGCCAGAAGGATATATCGTCGTAGCTCTCCACATAAGCGATTATGCGGTGCTTTGCCTTTTTTGGGCGCAGTTTGTTTGCTGCTTCGATAAAGGCCGAATTCAAGTATGCCGTGAGCCTTTTCATCCCTTGTGCTGTGTGCTTATCGTGTAATATCTTCCATCTCTGTCACGCGGTCGGCCCATCCGTCCATAATTATTGCGGGCGAGTGTGTGCAGAGTATTATCTGTGCGTTGGGGTTAAGTGTGCGTATGAGTGTTACAAGGCGCTGCTGCCACTCTATGTGCAGCGAAATCTCCGGCTCGTCCATAAGCATCACGCAGTGGCTGTTCTCCTGCACAAGCGCGGTGAGCATAATCACGAGCATCTGTTTCTCGCCCGACGACAGTAGATAAGGCGAAATAGTCTCGCCATACTGGTTGAAGAATATCTCGTTCGTAGAGCGGTCTATCTTTTTTGCCGTGGGGGCGAAAAGGTCGTCTATGAGGTCCTGAAATTCCTTCTTTGGCTTGGTGAGCTCGGCGGCTTTCAGCTGGTCTTCGGGGCTCCCCGATGTGAGCAGGGTTATGATTCTGTTGCCTATATTTACCTGGTAGTTGAGGTAACGACGCTGCAGGTTATAGAGCTGCCAATCGAGCTCGGTGCGTATGTCGGCTCCGGGGATTTTTTTCAGCATATCGCTGTTCATAATAGGGCGGTCTATGCTGCTTATGACGTCGAACTGTATGCTTGTGGCGTCTTCGGGGAAGAACTTTACGTGAACGCCGCTCTCGGGGTTGTTTGTCAGCCTGCCGTCGCGCATCACGTCGAGGTGGTGTGCCGAGCGGTTTATTATGGTACTTTTACCCATTCCGTTGCTGCCGCTCAAGATGTTTACATCGGGGCGGAGCTCCCAATAGATGTGCTTGCGGTTGGCCCACAAAGAATCTATCTCAATGCTTTGTATGTAGAGAGCCTGCTTTTCCATAACTCTTTCGTTTTTCACAAAATTAGTATAATGTTTTGTGGATGCAAGCGCAATTGTGCAAATTAATTTTAAAATAATAAAAATTGTGCCTTCGGGTGTTGCATCGTAGTTTTTTTAGGCTAACTTCGCAACATATAGCTTGTGAAATTTTAAAATACTTTTGCTATGGTTAAAATATTCTGCGTTAATTGCGGCGAGACAAAAACTTTCCGTTCGGGAGTGAAGCTGCTCGAGGTGTGCAAGGAGTTTAACCTCAACCTCTCATACGAGGCCATTGCGGCGCGTGTAAATAACGAGGTCGAGGGGCTCGATTACAGTGTTTACACCCACAAGGATGTGGAGTTTCTCGACATTACCTCCGACGACGGAATGCGCCTCTATGTACATTCGCTCACCTTTGTTATGATGAAGGCTCTCAACGAACTTTTCCCCGGCAAGGTGGTGCGTTTCGAGAATCCCATTTCCAACGGATACTACTGCCGTATGGAAACAGAAATCACCGAGGAGCAGGTGGATGAGGTGCGTCGCCTTATGCAGCAGACCATCGACGAGGATATTCCTTTCCATCGTGTCGATTGCCACACCTCCGAGGCTGTGGAGGTGTTTGAGAGGCTGGGGCGCATCGACAGAGTGCGCCTGCTCAAAACCTATAAATATATCTATACCTATTACTACAAGCTGGGCGACTACATCGACTATTACGAGACTCTGCTGCCGAGCACAGGCTACCTGAAACTCTTTGAGATAGAGAAATTTGCCGAGGGTGTGCTGCTGCGCGTTCCCGACCAGGACTGCCCCACGACGCTCGAGGACAAGGTTCCGCAGAAGAAACTGCAGGAGCGCTTCGAGGAGCGACTTCATTGGCACAAAATTCTGGGTGTGGAGACCATCGGCGATTTCAACCTCGCCGTGAATATGGGATATGGCGTAGACCTCGTAAACGTGGCCGAGGCTCTTCAGGAGAAGCGCTTCTCGGCTATGGCCGACGAAATAAAGGAGCGCGGAGCGCGTGTGGTGCTCATAGCAGGCCCCTCGTCGTCGGGCAAGACCACCTCGAGCAAGCGCTTGAGCGTGCATCTGCTCGCTTGCGGCCTCAAGCCCTATGCCATTTCGCTCGACGACTTTTTTGTAGACAGAGTGCTCACGCCGCGCAAGCCCGACGGCGACTACGACTTCGAGTCGATATACTCTATCGACCTCCCCTATTTCAACGAGTCGCTCACACGCATCCTTGCGGGCGAAGAGGTGGAGCTCCCATACTATAACTTTGTGACAGGCAAGCGCGAGTTCCGCGGCAATAAAATAAAACTCACCCCGCAGATGGTGCTTGTCATAGAGGGCACGCACGGCCTTAACCCTATGCTCACGCAGCAGGTACCCGAGGGGGATAAGTTCCGCATATATGTCTCTGCGCTCACGTCAATAAAGTTCGACTATCACAATTATATTTCCACCTCCGACACCCGTCTGCTGCGTCGTATTGTGCGCGACGCCAAGTATCGCGGCTATGCGGCTGTGGAGACCATAAGCCGTTGGCCCAGCGTGCGCGAGGGCGAAGAGGAGTGGATTTTCCCCTATCAGGAGAATGCCGATGTAATGTTTAACTCCTCTCTTTTCTATGAGCTCGCAGTGTTTAAGACACAGGCAGAGCCTATGCTTCGTGCCGTTCCGCAGAATTGCCGTGAATATTCTGTGGCACGCAGGCTTTTGCGGTTTTTAGATTATATTGTACCTTTGTCCGAGAATTTGCAACCGCCCACATCGGTTATACGAGAATTCCTGGGCGGCAGTACATTTACCTACTAACTATGGCAAAAAATACCTTATCGCAGTCACAAACACAGCAACAGGCTCTGGCGCAGAGCCTTTCGCCACAGCAGGTGCTCTTTGCGCGCCTGCTCGAGCTCACCACCGTGGAGGTGGAGGAGCGCGTGCGCGGTGAGGTTATGGACAACCCCGCCCTCGAAGCCGTGGAACCCGACTCCGCTACCGATATCTCGCCTCTCACAGAGGGCGATGAGGCTTTCAGCTCCGCCGACGACTACCGCAGCGACGATGACGTCCCTCCCTATAACGGTTGGGACTATCACAGCGGGGGTGCTGCCGTAGATATTCCCGTGAGCGACGCGCAATCCTTTGGCGACACACTTCTCGAGCAGCTCAACGAGCTCCTTTTGAGCCCGCAGGAGCAGGCGATAGGGGAGTATCTCATAGGCTCGCTCGAGGACGACGGCCTCTTGCGCAAGCCCCTCTCCGAGATAGAGGACGAGCTGCTTATCTATGGCTCCATAGCCCCCTCGGAGCAGGAGATAGAGGCGGTGCTCAAGAAAATACAGTGCTTCGAGCCGGCAGGCATCGCGGCCCGCTCGTTGCAGGAGTGTCTTATGCTGCAATTGCAGCGTAACAGCTCGCAGCGCGACCTCTCGCTGCACAAGCGCATAATATCCGATTATTACGAAGAATTTACAAAAAAACATTGGGACACCCTGCCCGAGAAGCTGTCGGTGAGCCGCGAGGAGTGTCGCGAGGCCATTGCCGACATAGCCCGTCTCAACCCCCGCCCCGGAGCGTCGCTCGTTGAGAGTATCGGCTTGAGTCGTCAGCAGATAGTGCCCGATTTCAATATAGAAATTCAGGGCGAGGAGGTGAGTGTAACGCTCAATAACTTCTATGTGCCCACTCTGCGCGTGAGCGACGAGTACGAGAATATGCTTGCCGAGCAGAGCCGTAGCGGCAATGCCGAGCACAGGGCGGCCGCGCAGTTCCTCAAGCAGAAGATAGACTCGGCCAAGGGGTTCATTGCGGCGGTAAAACAGCGCGAAGAGACTCTTGTGCGCACAATGCAGGCTATCGTGTCGGCACAGAAAGCCTTCTTTGTGGGCGGTGGCGATGAGGCACTGCTTGTGCCTATGATACTCGAGGATATTGCGGCCCGCACGGGCTACGACGTCTCCACTATCTCGCGTGTGAGCAACAGCAAATATGCGCAGTTGCCGTGGGGAATCTGCCCGCTGAAATTCTTCTTCAGCGATGGCGTTGCCACAGCCGACGGCGGCGAGCGCTCGGTGCGCGAGCTCTATGCCGCGTTGCAGGAACTTGTAGACGCCGAGGATAAAAGTGCGCCGCTCACCGACGAGGATATAATGGTGCGTCTGCGTGCGCAGGGCTTTGCCCTGGCTCGTCGCACCGTGGCAAAATACCGCGAACATCTGCACATACCCGTGGCGCGTCTGCGCAAGGAGTGAAATCTCTTTCTGCATATCCTCTTATCCGATATATTTTTGAACATATCCTTTGCCCTTTCGGAAAATAGATTTATTTTTGCAATAATAGGTTTATTGTGGGCATTGTGCCCGTGAGCATCAAAATAGTGACTATATGGAAAAGAGACAGATTACCATAGAAGAAGTGAAGGAGGATATACGCTATCTGCGCCTTCTTGCACGCGACTTTCCCACAATTTCGAGCGTAACCACCGAGATTATCAATCTCGAGGCTATATTGCAGTTGCCCAAGCCCACAGAGCACTTCCTTGCCGACCTTCACGGCGAGAACGAGGCTTTTGAGCACATCCTGCGCAACGCATCGGGTAATATCAAGCGCAAGGTAAACGACCTTTTCGGTACATCTCTTTCCGAGGAGGAAAAGAAAGACCTTTGCACTCTCATCTACTACCCCAAGAAAAAACTCAAGCTGGTGAAGCAGGAGTGCGAAAATATGGAGGAGTACTACATAGTAACCCTCAACAGGCTCATCACTGTCTGCCGTAACGTGTCGTCAAAGTACACCCGTTCCAAGGTGCGCAAGAGCCTGCCCGAGGAGTATGCCTACATCATAGAGGAGCTTCTGCACGAGGCCAACGACGAGCGTAACAAGCAAGCCTACTTTTCGGCAATTGTCAATACAATCATATACACCGGCCGTGCCGACCACTTTATCATAGCAATCTGCTCGCTCATACAGCGCCTGGTCATCGACCGCCTGCACATTCTGGGCGACATTTTCGACCGCGGCCCCGGTGCACATCTCATAATGGACACGATAAGCAACTACCACCACTTCGACATCACCTGGGGAAACCACGATGTGCTGTGGATGGGAGCAGCCTCGGGTAACCTCTGCTGCATTGCGAGCGTGCTGCGTCTGTCTTTGCGTGACGCCAATACACGCACCCTCGAGGACGGCTACGCGATAAATATGGTGCCTCTGGCCACATTTGCAATGGAGCAGTATGCCGACGATCCCTGCGAGCTCTATTACCCCCGTGTCGATGAAGAACGCACTTCGTTCACCGACAAGGATATACGTCTCATAGCGCAGATGCACAAGGCTGTCTCTGTGATAGAATTCAAACTGTCGGGAGCCATCGCCCGCAAATATCCCGATTGGGAGATGCAGAACCGCTGTCTTATGGAGCACATAAACAAAGAGCGCGGCACCATCACCATCGACGGCAAAGAGTATCCTATGATGGACACCTTGTGGCCCACACTCGACCCCGAGAACCCATACGCCCTCACCCCCGAGGAGGCCGACCTTATGGAGCGCCTGCGCTACTCGTTCACACGCAGCGAGCGATTGCAGAACCACGTCAATTGTTTGCTTATGCGCGGAGGTATGTATGTGATATATAACTCGAACCTAATGTTCCACGCTTCGGTGCCCCTGAACGAGGATGGCACTATGTGCGAGGTCACAATAAACGGAAAAACCGTCAAGGGCAAGGAACTTATGAAACATATGGAGCGCACCGCGCGTGCCGCCTTCGACAATGTGGTGAGCAAGGCCGAGCGTGAGCGTGCAAGCGATTTCTTCTGGTATCTGTGGTGCGGCCCCTACTCACCCCTCTTCGGCAAGTCGAAGATGGCGACCTTTGAGCGTTACATCCTGCAAGACAAAGAGGTTCAGAAAGAGCCCAAGGGCTGGTTCTACATCCTGCGCGACAAACCCGAGGTGTGCGACTACATCCTCGACGAGTTCGGCGTTCAGGGAGTGCACCGCCACATAATAAACGGCCACGTTCCCGTGCGTGTGGGCAAGGGCGAGAACCCCATAAAAGCCGACGGACGCCTTATGGTCATCGACGGCGGTTTCTCGCGTGTATATCACAACCGCACAGGTATAGCGGGTTACACTCTTGTATATCACAGCCGCGGCTTCGAACTTGTGCAGCACGCCCCCTTCACATCTACCGAGGAGGCCGTGCGAAACGGAACCGACATCCAAAGCACCACACAGATTGTGGAGATGATGGGACGTCGCGAGAGCGTGGGCGATACCGATATAGGCCGTGGTATTATGCTGAAAATCAGCGACCTTGAGAAACTGCTCACCGCCTATCGCAAGGGCGTCATAAAAGAGAGACCTTAAAATAAAAAAACAGAAATATGAAAGCAATAGTAAGTGTTATAATGGGAAGCACATCCGACCTTCCCGTGATGAAAAAAGCGACCGATTTCCTTAACGAGATGCAGATACCCTTTGAGGTGAACGCCCTCTCGGCCCACCGCACTCCCGAGGCTGTCGAGGCATTTGCCAAGGGTGCCAAGGAACGCGGTGTAAAGATTATAATAGCTGCGGCAGGAATGGCAGCCCACCTGCCCGGTGTAATTGCCGCAAGCACCACTCTGCCCGTGATAGGCGTGCCCATAAACAGCACCCTCGACGGAATGGACGCCCTGCTCGCCATTGTGCAGATGCCTCCCGGCATACCCGTTGCCACCGTGGGCGTGAACGCATCGCTCAACGCAGCCATCCTTGCAGCGCAGATGCTCTCTCTTGCCGATGCCGACCTTGCCGAGCGTATGGCCGCCTACAAGAATAATCTCAAAAAGAAGATAGAGAAAGCCAACGAGGAGCTTAAAGAACTTAAATATGAGTACAAAACAAACTAATATAGACCTTTTCAACTACCGCCGTCGTTCAACGGTAGAGGTCACCGTGGGTTGCATAACCATAGGCTGTGAGAACCCCGTCAGGGTGCAGTCGATGACAAACACCTCTACTATGGACACCGAGGGTAGCGTGGAGCAGGCTCTGCGCATCGCCGGCAAGGGCGGTGAGCTTGTGCGTCTCACCACACAAGGTAATCGCGAGGCGGTCAATCTGGGTGCCATAAAAGAGCAGTTGCGTGCCCGCGGCTGCAATGTGCCCCTTGTGGCCGACGTGCATTTCAATGCCGCCGTGGCCGACACTGCGGTGCAGTATGCCGACAAGGTGCGTGTAAACCCCGGTAACTATGTCGATGCCGCGCGTGTGTTCAAACACATCGAATACACCGACGCCGAGTATGCCGAGGAACTGGTGCGTCTCCGTGAGCGATTCACCGCGTTCCTCAACCTGTGCAAGGCCAACGGCAAAGCCATACGAGTGGGTGTGAACCACGGTTCTCTCTCCGATCGCATAATGAGCCGTTACGGTGACACCCCCTCGGGCGTTGTAGAGTCGTGTATGGAGTTCCTGCGCATCTGTCGCGACGAGAATTTCAGCAATGTGGTAGTTTCAATAAAGACAAGTAACACCACAATGATGGTTACAACCGTGCGCCGTCTTGTGGCAGTGATGAAGAGCGAGGGCATATCGTTCCCTCTGCACCTGGGTGTTACCGAGGCAGGTGATGCCGAGGACGGCCGCATAAAAAGCGCTGTGGGCATAGGTGCCCTGCTTGCCGACGGCATAGGCGACACCGTGCGTGTCTCTCTGGCCGAGGCCCCTGAGAACGAGATACCTGTGGCAAAAGAGCTTGTCAATTATATAACAGCGCGTGAGGGACACTCTCCCGTGAATGGCGAGCCCTACGAGGGATTCTGCTACGAGGAGCCCGTGCGTCGTGCTACAGCGGCTGTGGGCTGCGTGGGTGGTAATCAGGTGCCTGTGGTTGTGGGCGAGAAGAGCGACGACCTCGACACCGCGCCCGACTTCATAACCTCGGAACTGCGCACTGTGGGCATAGACGAGGCTGCCGACGGCGATGTAATTTCGTTGTGCATACGCTGCCTTGCCCCCCAGAACATAGAGAAACTTAAAAACCTCAAAGATATTGTCATCGTGGCAAACAGCGTCCACGCCAACCCCGTGGGCGAGTTGCGTGCCGTGGTGCACAAGCTTGCGGCGGCAGGCGTTACAGCCCCCGTCATCATACACCGCGTCTACAAAGAGCAGTCGATAGAGAGCCTTCGCATAAAGGCCTCTGCCGACCTCGGCGTACTGCTCATCGACGGCCTTGCCGACGGTCTGTGGATAGAAAATCCCGGTATCGCGGCAGCCGAGCTCAACGCCCTCTCATTCGGTATATTACAGGCGACACGTTCGCGCATTAGCAAAACAGAGTATATCGCCTGCCCCGGTTGCGGTCGCACAATGTACGACCTGCAGGGCACGCTCGCACGCATAAAAGCAGCTACAGCCCACCTCAAAGGGCTCAAGATAGGTGTTATGGGATGTATTGTGAACGGCCCAGGCGAAATGGCCGATGCCGACTATGGTTATGTGGGAGCGGCACGCGGCAAGGTGAGTCTCTATCGCCGTCAGGAGTGTGTAGAGAAGAATATCCCCGAAGAGGAGGCTATCGAGCGTCTCTTGCAGCTTATCGACAGCGACCGACAGCAGTAATCATTTGCAGTTGAAATATTTAATCGAGCTCCGTGGCTTAAACGCTATGGGGCTCGATTTCTTTTGTTTAAGACCGAATGAGAGACGGAAACCCATCGCGCGAGGCATATAGGTTTTAAAAAGGAAATAAATATGCTATAGAAAAACCAGCTTCGAGCCCTCGCTCGAAATCGCAAGCTTCACCTCCGCTCCCACGATGAGCGGGAAGTTCTCGTCGCAGTGTCCCACAGGGAAATCAAAGCACACAGGGATGTTGTAATCCCTCATAATATTACATATAAGCTCATAGGGGGTGCCACCGAAACCCGCGTGCTCCTTCGCTCCGTTTATCTGCCCCACGATAAGGCCTTTAATCTTCTCCAGCGCCCCCGAGAGCTTCAGCTGATACATAAAACGCTCAATGCGGTAGGGCAGCTCGCCCGTCTCCTCAATGAAGATGATGCGCCCCTCTTTGAAAAGGTCGTAGCGCGAGCCGCAGAGCCCCGCTATCACCGACAGGTTACCGCCTGCAAGCGTGCCTTGCGCAGTGCCTGCAATGTCGAGCGGGTGGGGCGCACTCTTGTAGTGTGGCTTTTCCCCCTCAAGTATGTCGAAAAGGGCTTTTGTGGGGGCGCTCGCGGGCAGCGACGCAAGGTGTCTGCACTGCGGGCTGTGCAGGCTTTTTACGCCGCTCTCAAGCCACGCCGCGTGCAGAGCCGAGCAGTCGCTCATTCCTATAATCCATTTGGGATGAAGCGCCACAAGCGGCCGTAACTCGTCGAGCAGGTGCACGCAGCCATATCCGCCGTAGCTGCATAGTATGGCTTTAACTTTGTCATCGGTAAGGAGTGCAGCGAGGTCGGCAAGGCGTTCCTCGCGTGTGCCGCTGTAATATCCGTGGCGGGTGAGGCAGTGGGGCGCAATCAGCACCTCGTATCCCCGTGCCCGCAGCACGGCCGCAGCCTGTTCCACAATGGCGGGCTCGCGCAGAGCTCCCGCGGGCGATGCTATGGCTATGGTGTCGCCCTTCGTGAGTGGAGCAGGGGTAATCATATAAGTTCTTTTTATTCGCAACAGTTGCCTGTACTCACAATCTTATACAGCTTGTCGGCGGGGCGCACCTTGGCAGGCACTTTGAACGACACATATACCCCCTTGGGCACAGTCTCCACTGCGCCGAGGTCTACGCGTGCCTCCTCGAGCTCCAGGTACATAGCTCCCGTGGTGGGCCCTGTCACAAGCAGCTTGTCGCCCACGCTTATCTCGCTTGCCTCAATGTAGAACTCTCCCACGCCCAGTTTAGAGAAGTATTTGACGCCGCGTCCCACATACACCTTCTTTTCCGTTGCCTGTGAGCCGTAGATATTACTCCACTCGCCAATCTTCTGTCCCAGGTAATAGCCGTCCCAGAAACCGCGGTTAAACACCGTGGCGAGGCGTTTGTCCCACGCATCCTTTTTCTCCTCGGTGAGTGAGCCGTCGAGGTAGGCACCGATTGCCTCGTCGTAGCAGCTTGTCACGGTCTGCACATATTCGGGGCCGCGGGCACGTCCCTCAATCTTGAACACCCTCACGCCTGCCTCAACCATCTTGTCTATGAAACGTATGGTCTTGAGGTCCTTGGGCGACATAATATATTTATTGTCCACCTCCAGCTCTATGTCGCTCTCGCGGTCCTTCACAATGTAGCCGCGTCGGCACACCTGCATACACTCGCCGCGGTTGGCGCTGCGTCCCAGCTGGTGGAGCGACAGGTAGCATTTGCCCGAAATGGCCATACACAGCGCTCCGTGGCAGAACATCTCAATGCGTATGAGCTCACCCTTGGGGCCGCAGATATTCTCGTCGATTATCACCTTGTGGATAGCCGCCACCTGCTCCATATTGAGCTCGCGCGCAAGCACCACAACGTCGGCAAACTGTGCATAGAACTTCAGTGCCTCGCTGTTACTAATGTTGAGCTGTGTCGAGAGGTGTACCTCCATACCCACGCGGTTGCAATACTGCATCACCGCAACGTCGGCCGCAATGACAGCCGAGATACCGCTCTCCACCGCAGCGTCCACAATGCGGTGCATCATATCTATGTCGTTCTCATAGATTATGGTGTTTATGGTGAGGTAACTTTTAATGCCGTGTGAGTCGCAAATCTGTGCAATCTCGCGCAGGTCGTTTATCGAAAATGCGCTTGCCGAGTGAGCGCGCATATTAAGGTGCTCAATACCGAAATAAATGGAGTTTGCCCCCGCCTGAATGGCTGCCATAAGACTCTCGCGTGAGCCTGCAGGTGCCATAATCTCAAAATCTTTTCTTTGAAGCATAGCTGTTTTGTTCTTTGCCACGAAGGTAGTCAAAAAAAACGATACAACGGTTCGTTGCATCGTTTTTTTCTCTTTCCCGCAATTTGCAGAGTGCACTTCTCGCTCCTCCGGTTATCTCGGCGGCAGGGTTTTTTGCCGCA
This sequence comes from Bacteroidaceae bacterium, assembly GCA_045646965.1. Lineage (GTDB taxonomy): Bacteria > Bacteroidota > Bacteroidia > Bacteroidales > Bacteroidaceae > HGM04593. The sequence continues at coordinate 36,958 of JAZRLR010000022.1, read as the reverse complement.
ACCGTGTTACTTATCAGTCCCACGGTAATACAGCAAGTTCGTATTCTTTGTCCCTCACGGTGATTTTCATTTCGGGCATTCCCTTTTCCCAGAATGCGTAGTCCAACTCCATAGTGCAATTGTCCATAGTGCGTTCCTCGCACACCTGTTTATAGAATAGAGGGTCGAGGGCCTCTAAAAACCGTTTGAAATCTTCTATGGCGAAATATCTGTAGGTGTGATGTAATCCTCGTGCAAGCCTCCGAAGGAATCTTGTATAAGAGGGGCTTTGGGAGTCTTTCGGGAAGTGTATTTCTTTATAACCTTCATACGACGAAAGCTGCAAGCATCTCCTGCAATTCTCGAGGTTGGTGCGATAGGTTCCCGGGTAAAAGAAATCGGGTATGTGCTCTTTCATTATTTTCAGTTGCCCGCAGTTTGGCTTGTAGTTTTTTCGCGAGATGTGCGCACGTCTCTCCTCTTCGGCCTCGGCCTTTTCAAAGTCGATGCGCCCGTTGGGCAATAGGAAATCCCCCACGCAGTGTCTCATTACACGGCGCACCCACCTGCGTGCCACCTTGTCGCCGTTGAAGTTGCCCAGGAAGCTTGTGTATTCCCACGCGCACAGCCCCACGCAATAGTTGTAACAAACAAACCATTCGCAATCTTTCGTTCTTTTATTCTCAATTCCGCGTTTCTTGAAGCGCATATCTGCCCTTGCAAGCCCGTGCTCGTAGAGCTTAATTTCTATATTGAAATTCCTGTTGCTGAACTTCTCCGTTCTTATATATTTGGCTACCGTCATAGATTAAAGTAAAAGATGTTTAATTTGCCTTTTTCTCCTTTGAAAAACTGCAGCAAAGGCGATACTTGCAATTATCCTAACGGCACATAAAAGTTGAGCGGGCTTTTTTTCTCTGTTTCCCACGCCTTTTTTAAGTCTATGCGCCCGTCGGGCTTTAAGAAATCTCCCACGCAGTGCTTCATTACACGGCGCACCCACCTGCGTGCCACCTTGTCGCCTTTGAAGCACCCCAGAAACTGCAAATACTCTTCACAGCACAGCCCCACACAGTATTCGAAAACGAGCGTGGTGTCACACATCGAGGGCATCTTCTTTCTAATACCTCTTTTCTTCCACCACGTATAGCCCCACGCAAAGCCGTGCTCATAGAGCTTAATCTCGATAAAGAAATTCTTGTTACTGAACTTCTCCGTTCTTATATATTTGGCCGCAATCTGTTTCATTTATTTTTTGCCGAAATTTTATCTCCACTCTCGTTGGCAGAATCATTCTGCACGCAGAAACCAATTTGCTTGGGCTTCTCTTCGCCCTCCTCGGAATCATTTTGCATCACATTTTTTGCAACATCTATAGCAAGCCCAATAGTCTCGTTCAACTCGTCAAAGTGCTTTACAAAAAGCTCCAGCATCATCTTGCTCGATGTAAAGTAAAAGGTCGAAACAAACTTAAGAGACTCGGCAAAGGCATACACCACAGCGTGATTCTCCAACTCAATGTTAGTTTTGTCGGCAATAAAAGTCTTCTCTGCAAGGTCGAGAGCCGTGTAACTGTCATCGGCCAGCTCATACACAATGCCACACTCGGCATAATCCTCTCCTGCTGCAAAGTTTATAGTGTATATCCCATCCTGATATTCACAAATAACACTACCGTCCTTTATCTCGCATTTAATGCCCTCGTCGGTGAAATACTCCACAAGAGCCTTGCGCATCTTACCAATGTTGTTTGTAAACGAAAAACCACTGAAAATACCTGAAATTTTGTTCGAAATCGCCATAACTTTAATTTTTAGAATTAATGTAACGCTGCAAAGATGTGTAAAACAAAATATATCCACCCACTCTTTGCAAACCATTTATTACAGAAAATAAAAATTGCACCAAAACCTCGCAGCTTTGGTGCAGACGGTGAAGGTTATTTTATTATTTTTATTTCGGGTGGCACAATCCTTATCTCGCTGTGCGCCCTGCTACGGGGCTCCTCGTAGGTTTGCAGGTAGCGGTAAATCTCGTTTTGCACAAGTGCGGCGAGCTCCTTTACATTGCTTTTGTTATTTCCCCACTTGAAAATATTGTAGAGTAGTTTGTCGCTCGACGTAATCTCCACGCTTGCCTCGCAGGTGCCCGTTGCCACGATGCGCAGCTCTATATTCTCGCCCACGATGGGCAGCCCGTGCGATGCCTTTATGCGAAAGAGCCTCTCGTCGGCCTCTATGTGCGAGAAGATACCTGCGCGTTGCACTGCCCATTTGGCGGCGGTGAACACACGGCGTGCGTTGTGTGAGAAGTAGATTGTGGTGCTTTGCATATTAAACAAATGCAGTTTCAATGACCAGCCTGTCGCTCTTTATCGCAATGTCGTGCAGGTAGATAAACTCCAAAGCCTTCTTCAGCTCCTTTATCTGTTGCAGATGCACGGTTATCCTGTTGTTGCAACTGTCAATTTCCACACCGTCGGGAATGTTCGACTCAACGAATTTTATAGTTGCGTTTATTACCGGTGCAAGTTTAGACTCATATTTGAGTTTCACACTCTCTTTGCTCACCGATTCCACATTTAAGGTGATTATTTTAACGCTGGGCAAAATTTTATTTATTATGTAGCTTGCGGTGATGGAACTATCGTCCTTTTTTTCAAGAGCTATTTCCTGTTTATATTTCCTGCTCACAAAATCTGTGATTTCTTGGAATGTAATGGTTGTAATCATTGTTTTTTTTCTTTAGTGAAACCCCTCGGCAATTACACCGAGGGGATGAGGGTTAATCTTCGAGCTTGCTCTCGTCGTAGTTGCCGAACCACTCTTTCAACTTGCTCTTGGCTTGTGCTTTCACGCTCTCGTCAATGCAATTGAGCTTTTGAATCAAGCCATACAGCACTGCGCAGTCGTCTCCATATCCTACAATGGGTATAAAGTCGGGAACGAGGTCGAGGGGCAGAATGAAATAGCCCAATGCGCCAATTATAAGCGCCTTTTCTGTTACCGTTACTTTGCTCGATTGCAGTGCATAGTAAAGCAAAAGAACATAGTATATAACTTTTATTCCGGCCTTCTTGGCCACATCTTTAATCTTGTCCCAAAGTTTGTCCGATGAGTACACACTGGTATACTTTTCGTCTTTCAAGTCTACTTTTTCAATGTCAAATTTTTCTGCCATAGTAGTTTTTGTTTTTTGTTTATAAAATACTCATTGCACCACAAATATAGTGGCTCACGCAGCAAATATCACCATTTATAATTATACCAAAAAGCAAAGAAGAGGGATAAAAAGTGTTCTTAAACAATTTGTACCAAAACAGCAAGGTTTTGGTACAAATCAAGCGTTATTACTCCTACGATGCATCTGTAAAGAAATTCTCTTTGAAAACTTCTTCCATAGCCTTAATTTGCTTCTTGCAGGATTTGCTGATGCTGTTTGTCTTCTTTGCAATATCTTTTAAAAGAGATTTAAAATTCACCTCTTTCTTATCCAAAGATTCAAGGAATTTCTTCTCCATAGCTTCACAAACAACAGCCTCTATATCGGCACCATTAAACCCATCGGTAGCTTTTATTATTTCACTATCGGCCTCCTTTATGGGGGAATTCTTGAGATGAACTTTAAATATAGCTTCACGTTCTTTATCGTTAGGCAAGTTCACACAGAAAATCTCATCAAAACGTCCCTTTCTCTTTAATTCTGGGGGCAACGAATCGGCATTATTGGCTGTGGCAATCACATACACAGCACTCTCTTTGTCCTGCATCCACGATAGAAAGTAACCAAACATTCGGGTTATCACATCGCTACCCTCGCCACCTACACCCGAAAAACCTTTCTCTATCTCATCAATCCACAAGATACAAGGTGCTGCTGCCTCGGCAATTTTTATTGCCCGTCGTAAGTTACTCTCGCTATCGCCAACATATTTTCCTAACATACTGCCCATATCGAGTTTTAGCAACGGAGCATTGAAAAGAGTCGATGCAGCCTTTGCACACAACGATTTTCCACAGCCCGGCATACCAACAATAAACACACCTTTTGGAGTTGCCACGTGCGCATCTCGCGCCTTTACAAGGTTCTTAATAATTCTTCCTTTGTTCTTTAAATAATCTTTCAGTTTTTCCAAACCACCTATATCGTCGATGCTCTCTTTAACATTAATCAATTCAAGCAACCCCGAATTTTTAACCATCTGCTTTTTTTGCTCAAGAATCATACTTTTGTCTTGCGCGCTCAACGAGCCATCCTTGCTCATCGCCATATCTAGAACTCGGTCTACCTCGAAAGCACTCATACCTTTCAACGATTGCAACAGCTCCTTTCTATCCTCTTCCGAGAATTTAGTTTTGTCGTACTTATTTACCTCAATATGCCCGTCAATCAGCGAGTTTAACTCTTCATCCTCGGGAAAGGGAATTTCAAAGAAAGAGACATATTTCAAAATCTCTTGCGGAACCTCAATCTTTGGCGAAACGATAATTATTGTAGTGTTGTACTCTTGGTCATACAACCGCCTTTGAGCAATTAAATGCAGATATGTTTTTATATCAGGTTGGTTTATACAGTCGTGAATATTTTTCAGAATAATAAAATTATCTTTTTCACTCGTGATATCGTTATATAGTCTTTCACGTAACAATTTAGCTAAAGACAATTTTGAACTTTTTTCTTCTTTTGTTTTAAAGTTTGTCTCCCAAGTAGCCGGGTTCCACTCAACCTTTACGCATCCCGTTGTACACTCCTCTATAAGTTCATCGACGCGCACAAAATCGTGGTCTTGTATACATATTATAGGAGTGTTTACATCTATAAGTTTGCAAAGAGCATCTTTTATCTTTGGGTTCATTGTTTAAATTTTTCAAAAAGTATGTAGTTTATAATTTTAGTGAGATAAGCTTCGGTGGCAGATCTTATAGAAGAAATCTCCTTTTTAAATTTACAATCTTCTGATATTTCTTTATATTCACCCATACTTTCGGCACTAATATTATAGTTACATTGATATTTTTTTGCAAGAACTATTGCACATCTTACCTCGTCCTTCAAATATTCGTAGTCGTCTTTTTTAAGCACAGATTTGATATATCTGGCTGCATCAGAAAAATCTGTTAGATTGTATAAGCTTCCTTTATCATTCCATACCTCTTTTTCAGATGTAAAGGCCTTACAACAATTTCCTATATATCTCTTCACCTCTTTTTCTATATCAGAAGTTTCCTGGGCTGCATTCCTCGTGTTTTTTATATACTTTATTTCTGTCCAATCCTTTAATACTTTTTGAAGTTTTGCATCGGATGTTTCTTTGAAAATAATTCGCCCTTTGGGAAAACCAAGTTCTTTCTTTATTTTCTCAATTTCGTCATCAATGAAACCTGCATCTTTTAAGTCATTTAATAATTTAGTCCTATGTTCTATGTTTTCTATATCAGCCCCATCTGCGAATTCTTTACAAAAAATATCCACGCTCACTAATTCATACCATTCGCGCAGTGAGAGAATCCCAAAATACTTCTCCATAATTTTGGTCAAAGCATTCTCGTTACTCTCACAATTAGATAAATAATACTTTAAAAGAGTGCTCGCTTTGTTGTCTTCTCTCCAGTCATCTACATAATATAATAATTGTGTATGTCCCTTTTTAAACAATGTATTATATATATCTAATAATTTTGATTCATCCTTTTTATTAGATTTTTTAATTTCATCTATATCTTTAGAAAGAGATTCCTCACCCTGCTGCTTGAGCCAGCGTTGCAAGCGACCATCGGTGAAATCAAGTATTTCGGGTGTGATATTTTCTTTGAGCGACTCGAGCGTTGTATGCTCGATGCCACCCAAAGAAATTCTAATTCTCACAGGTTTGGGTGTTGATGATAGTTTCATATTTGTATTAACTAAAAAATGATGCTAATTTTTTTACTATCACCGGGCTCTTCTCTTTTACAAAATCGATGGTTTCGCGAATAGTACTCTTCGCTACTTCTGCCACACATCTTATTCCCTCGCACACGCATTTTTTTACGGGCTCGGCAACGTATGTAAGAACAGGTCTTACAAACGGTGTAAGGAGCGCTGTTTTGGGGTTGGATAAACACAAGGTTTCTAGTTTTTCTGCCAAGATAGGCACACCAACCTCTACGGCCATCTCCACACAAGCTATTGCGCGTGCCTCAGCTCTGTCTACCAAGGCATCTGCAGCCTCATATATGTCAATGCGGCCTATGTTTTGTTGGTAAGCAACTTTTAAGCGGGTGAGCCCGTCGTCTACCAAGTTTGCAACCTCTTCGGCACTCTCGGGTAAACGGAAAGGCAATAAACCTTTCTCGTTTGCATAAACAACTGCAGCCGCAAAAACCTTCTTTAAAGCAACTCCTTCGGGTGAGTTCAAAGGTTGCTCCAAGAATTCTTTTATACATTTAAACTCTTTGATATGTGGTATTTCTTCCTCCTTTATATCGCCAAGCAACAACGAGCCAACAGTGGTCATTAATTTAATATTATCCTCGCTGTCAAGAAGAAACTTATTAATATCTTCACTATAATTCTCGTATTTCATAGCTCTTATTTTTCTTGTGTTAATGTTTTTCTAAATTATCGCTCTCCACTTTGCTCATAGCGTTAATGAGAATGGTCTTTTCCTCTTCGCTGCGCCCCTCGGTGATTCTTTCTAATTGCTTGTACATCCACTTGCGATTGCTATCACCATCTTCTTTGGCAGCTTGCAGTGATGCAGCTTTTTCCTCAAAGGCATCGAGCAGTTTGTTTACTTTCTCCAACAATTTTTTATTCTCATCAGAAAGTTGTGTTTCTTTAATAATATTCTCTGCGGTATTCCCGTTGTCGAGCTTGCCCAGCAACGACTCTAAAATCTCATTAAATGTTTTCATAGAAATTAATTTTGTATGTAATTAAAACATAACGGTGAACCTGACTTCAACGCTTCTTTTAATATTGGCGAATTCAACTTGCAAATGCAATCGAATTCTAATTTGCTTCTTTAAATAATTTTTTAATTAACGATACTGAAATGATTGCAAAGACTGCGACTCCCACTCCCACAGCATAAAAAAATGGAATTGGAATTAACAATAACATAACTTATAATTCTAGGTTTTTAAAATATTAAATAAAACAGTCATCCTTTATTTCACCCCACCCTCACTACATCCAAATACACTGTGCTCAATGCGCCCAGGCGTTTCATATCCACGCCGTATATGCGCATAAAGGCATCGGCGATAGCTTGCCCGCCGTTCACGGTGAGTGGGTTGCTCATTGAATTTGTGACTACTTCTACCTGCATTCCGCGCTCGATGCGCTCGCCGTTTGTCTGTCTAGGCTGTTTCACTGTTACTCTGAAAAGTGGCATATAATATTCTTGTTTAGTTAAAGTATTCTTCTGTTTGCAAATATATGTTTATGCTCTCAAATTACCCCCCCGATTTGTTAAATTATGTTAAACAAATACCTCCTTGTGTAATAAAAAAGGCGCGGGCTTTTGCTTGTTTTCAATTGCATCGAAATACAGGCATCGCCAAACGCCTATGAGAAGATGAATTGAAAGAAACAAAAACTCACGCCGCTTTGGTATATATACAATGCATTGGCTGCATTGTTAAATATACAAAACAGTGAGCGTTGTATTCTCTCTATCCCTTCTCTATGTTTTGAAATTGGCGATTTCGTATTTCGGGACAAAGCAAAAAACGCTTTACATATATAACTCGGCACACAAGTTGCCGCGTTCAAATGTAATGCTTTTTTTTAATACAACGCTCATTGCGTGAGTTTTTTCTGTTTCTCGGGGTAAATGTAGTGCTATTTTTTTGTATCTCTCTGCGCATCTCCGTCTTCAAAAATGAGGCTTTTGCACTTTGTACCAAAGAGGGCTTCTTTTGGTGCAGTGCAGGGCAAAATAACGGTGCATTGCAGATGTGCGACAATTTTATTACATTCGCAAACTTAAAAAAGCAATGCGATGAACACACGGCAAGAATATCTGCATATCCTTTTCAACGAGAATGTCTTTGCGGCAGGCGACACAGCCCTCGCCGAGGTGCTGGGCTATGGCAAGAACAGCCGCTCCACCATAGGACGCATAAAAAAGGGCGAGGGGGTGAGCGACGACAAGGCTGCGGAGATTTGGGATACTTTGCGCGAGGTTTTCTTCTTGAGTGACGAGGAGATTGCCCTCACCGCCGAGAGCGTGGCCTATGGGCGTAACCTCTTCGGTGAGTTGCGCGAGCTCTGCGGTGTGGAGCAGGGCAGGTGTGACAAGGGCTTCGAGCAGCTTCTTCTCGAGGATTATGCGGCTCTCTCGCCTCACTTTGAGAATGAGCTTGCGCCCCACCTTGCCGAGATGAAACTGCAATCGCTCGACCTCTATCTGGGGATGCTCACCCATTGCTATATACTATACAGGGGCATAACACCTTATTCAAGCCGCGGCTTGAGTGAGCTGGGGCGGCAGTTGAAGGAGCTCGACAGCCTGCTGTATGCTCTTTTCCCCGCCAACTCACGCGCTCATCAGGCGGCCGAGAAGATTATTTCGCACGACCTGCACGACGACCATCTCACCCTGCTGAAACTCCTCTATGGCATACGCGCAATAATAGGCAACTACATCGAAGAGGGTTATTTCGAGAATTACCTGCGCGAGAAGGGGCATCTGCTCGACGTGGGCGACGACTCCTTCTGGGTGCAGCCCGGGGAGCTCTTTGGCAGTGGGAGCGAGCTGTGGTACTTCAGTGTGGTGCCCACAAAGTCGCCTATGCGCGGCTCCTACATAGCGATGAGGCTGCGCGCCGCCTCTGCCGCCACCGATTCCTTTGAGCTGGTGGAGAGCTATAACCTTATGTTTCTCATTGCCAACGATAAAGCTGCCACGCAGGTGCTTCAGATATACGATGTACCCACGGGGCAGATAAGCTATGCGGCTTTTAACTACAACTACGACACGCGCCGTCTCGAATTATGTTTCGACGAGTCGGTTGCGAACTGCTTTGCCCTCCCCACAGAACTGCAGTGTGTGAATTGCGACAAGCCGCAGGGCAGGGACGAGGCTGTGTGGGCCAATATAATAGAGAAACATATAAGGAGGCGCTGCGGCTCCCTGCTTCTCTCTGCCGTGAACTCCTCGTCGGAGCACGACTTTGAGTATCTCGACGGCTACGAGGTCACAAATGTCTCCATCGACCGCTTCAATGTCACGGTTACGGTGCTGTGTGACGGCGTCTCGCACTCCTATGCCTTGTCGCTCGACTCCTATGCCTTTCTCTCGAGGCTGACACCTGCCGAGTTTGTATGCGTGACACGCTCCAAGAGCCGCGACGAGCTTTGCATCAGCTGGAACAATCTGGGGCAATATATCCCATTGAGCGAATTCCGCTGCGTGGAGTAGGGTAAAAAGCACCTCCCCGCCTCGCAAAAAACCGCGCTTGCTTTGCAGTTAGCTCTTTTTGCACTAATTTCGCAGGCAAAAGAACTGCCCTATGAAAATTGCCGATATAGAATTTGGAAAATACCCCGTGTTTCTCGCTCCTATGGAGGACGTTACCGACGCCGCCTTTCGCCTCTTGTGCAAACGCTTCGGCGTGGATATGGTATATACCGAATTTGTGTCGAGCGACGCCCTTATACGCGATATAAACAGCACGGTGCGCAAGCTCACGGTGTATGAGCAGGAGCGCCCCGTCGCCATACAGATATATGGCAACGAGGTGGAGCCTATGGTAGAGGCTGCCAAGCGTGTGGAGCAGGCACGCCCCGATATCCTTGATATAAACTTTGGCTGCCCCGTGAAGAAGGTCGCCCGCAAAGGGTGTGGCGCGGGTATGTTGCAGAATATCCCCAAGCTGCTCGAAATAACAAAAGCCGTGGTCGATGCAGTGAAGATTCCTGTGACCGTGAAGACACGCCTGGGCTGGGACGAGAACAGCAAGTGCGTAGTGGAGCTGGCCGAGCGTTTGCAGGACTGCGGTATTGCAGCACTCACCGTGCACGGCCGCACACGCGCACAGATGTACACCGGCGACGCCGACTGGACTCTCATAGGCAAGATAAAAGAGAACCCCCGTATGCACATCCCCATCATAGGTAATGGCGACATAAGAACCCCCGAGAGGGCAAAAGAGTGCTTCGACCGCTATGGGGTGGATGCAATTATGATAGGACGTGCGAGCTTTGGACAGCCGTGGATTTTTCGCGATGTGAAGCACTATCTTCTCAACGGCACCGCGGCCGAGCCTTTCACATTCAAGGAGTGTATGGATATTCTGCGCACGCAGGTGCGCGACAGCGTGGAGTGGCTCGGCGAGCGCCCCGGAATATTACACGTGCGCCGTCACCTTGCTGCAACGCCTCTTCTCAAGGGGCTGCCCGACTTCCGCCCCCTGCGCATCGCAATGCTCCGCGCCGAGAAGATGGAGGAGCTTATGGCAATTATGGATAATATAGAGGAGATATACGGCAACGGCTGACACCACAGCCATTCCCCTTGTAAAGGAAAAAGCTGCACCCTGCAGGGGTGCAGCTTTTCCTTATTATTCTGCTGTAGCTTTTAAATAGTTTTTCAACGGGTTGGCATACATCTCGAGAATCTTTGTGCGCAGGAAGGCTTCGTCTTTCACGGGGAGGTCTACCTTTGCGATGCGCTCTGCCAGGTATGCCTCGAGCTTTGTCACATCCTCGGCGGTGTATTTGTCGGCAAACTGCTTGTCGCCCGTGAGTTGCTCAAAGCAGTAATAGTTAATGGGCCAGAAGCGGTAGTTGCTGTGTATGTGCTTGTCGATGATGCGGGCTACGGCTGCCGTAATCTCGTTCTTTGTGAGGGTGCGGTCTATCTGGTCTATCTCGTCGTTTATGCGGTCGCACACGTGGTAGTGTATGGCGCCCTTGTATCCCATAAGTCCCTGCTGCATATTTACAAGGTCGTCCATAGGCGATTTTTTGTGCTCGGGGTTATCGCGCTTCTGCTGGAACTCCTTTGCCTTGAGGTAGTCGCAGGGGTCGAACTCGTAAGAGATGGCGGTGGGGGAGATGTTAAGCTCTTTGAGGGCGTCCACCATATTGCCGCTCGAATACATTGTGAGCATCTTTATAAGGCCCTCCTGTGTGAAGTCGTTTGAGTCCTTGGCACGTCCCTCGCGCTGTGCAAGCCAAATGGGCTGTTTGCGCTCTGCGATGGTGTGGTGCATATACGACGACAGGCGTTTCGACGATGCGAGCATCTCGCGTATTGAGGCCGAGCGCTGCACGATGAAACTGCGATTCACACGCACGAGCTTCTTTATCCAGGGGCGTATGAGCAGGTTGTCGCCGATGGCAATCTCCACGGTGTTTCCTATCTCCTCAATGAAGAGTATGCACAGGAAAGCCGAGTCGAGGATGATGTCTCGGTGGTTCGAAATGCATAGTGCGTTGCTCAAATGCTCTTTGTTCTCGTAGCTCATTGTGATACCCGTGCTCAACTTCTTGAGAAGCCCTTTTATGAAGGGTGCCACAATGGCAATCTGGAACTGCACGTTGTCTTTTGAGGCACGCATAGCGCCCGCGATATTCTCGAACGGCACGCCGGGGAAGGCATATCCTATTGCAGCCTGAAACTCTTGGTCGGCGATAAGTTCTTCAAAAATTTGAGGAAGCTCCTCGGGCATATAAGGACGAATTTCGTCGTACTCGGCGGGGATAATCATAGTATATTTATATTTAAAATGTTTTTATGTCTTCTTGTATCGGCAAAATACGGCAAAATATTTCAAAAAAGCAATCTTTTTTTTCTTTATGTGTGAAAAAGTGTGGTTTGCGCGTTGTGGATGAACAAAATCCTCTCTTTTTGCTTTTCTTATGTACGACGCCGTGCGTTTTTCTGCTTTTGGTGCCGAGGCCTGTGTTATGGTTGATGTGTGATGATGAAAGCAGGCCGTGGGCAGGGGTTAGAGGTCCTCTGCCCTTTTTTTGTTGCTTTTGTTGTGGAATTGCTTTCTGCCTCTCGGTGTTGCTAACGACATCCTTCAAGTGCTTTAAGGATGAAAAGGCTTTTCTTGTTTTTAAGCTATCGGGCTACCGAGGAATTAAAACGCAAGAAAACCTCGTTTGCTATATAGAGAAGTGGAAAGCAAGAAACTACCCGCAATCAGCAAGTCCAAATGCCGAAAATAAGACAAAGAACACGAAAAGGTTAGAGAGAGAATTTCGGCAGAAATTACAGATAATAAACATAATTATTCGTATCTTCGCAGTCGCAAAAGAGCCGCAGGCAATAAAAAGCACAAAAAAGCGTTGAAAATATATGAACGATATAAAAACATACAAGGACGAGAGGGGCTGTCTCACAATTGCCGAGTCGATGGGGAGCGTTCCCTTTCCCATAACGCGCATATATTGGATATACGATGTGCCACAGGGGGCCCGCCGAGGCTTCCACGCCAATAAAATCTCCTATCAGTATCTTGTGGCGGTGAACGGCAGTGTGACGGTAACCCTCGAAGACAAAAATGGCCGCCGCACCTACAATATGTGCTCCAAAGACAAAGGCCTCCTTGTGCCGCCCGAAACCTGGAATGAGCTCACCGACTTCTCGTCGGATGCGGTGCTGCTTGTCTTTGCCTCGCACGACTACGATTCTTCTACATACATCAACTCACACGACGAGTTCTTAACCTACATAAAAAGATGAGTTACAGCGCCCGCAAACCCATTGACGCAGTGCGTTACGACGCCTCCCTGCAAAGCGTGTGGGATGCGTTCGTTGCGGAGTGCAAGAATTCTACTTTTCTCTTTTATCGCGCATACATAGATTATAACCCCCGTTTCACCGACTTCTCAATACTCTTCTACAGAGGCAAGGAGCTTGTGGGGCTGCTCCCAGCAAATATCTCGGGCGAGACGCTTGCCTCACACGCAGGGCTTACATACGGCGGTTTTCTTTTGGGCAAGAGGGCTGTGGCCCGCGATGTTATGGATATGTTTGCGGCGTTGCGCAGCTATCTCGTAGCGCACACCTCGGTTACAAAAATAACCTATCGCCCCGTGCCCCACATTTACAGCACCTACCCCGCCGAGGAGGATTTGTATGCCCTCTTTCGCTACGATGCACGCCTCACCGAGCGCAAGATTTCGTCGGCCTTGCCCCTGTGCGAGCCGTTGCCCTTCAGCTCCTTGCGTGTGCGCAAAGCAAGAAAAGGCGTTGCGGCAGGGCTCACAGTGTGCGAAGATGGCAATTTCGCCCTCTTTTGGGAGGTGTTGCAAAGTAACCTGCGCGATGGGCACAACGCCGTGCCCGTGCACAGCCTTGCCGAGATAGAGCTTCTTGCGGGGCGTTTCCCGCAGAATATACACCTCTTCAGGGTGGTCGATGCGGCAGGCCGCACAGTGGCAGGCTCCGTAATATATCACACGGGGCAGGTGGCCCACGTTCAGTACATTGGCTCTCTGCCTTGCGGACGCGAGCAGGGTGCTCTCGAACTCCTCTTCGACTACCTCATAGGCACCCGTTTTGCGGGCACGCGATATTTCGACTTCGGTACCTCGGTGGAGAGGGGCGGCCGTTACCTCAACGAGGGGCTTCTGTTCCAAAAGGAGGGCTTTGGCGGGCGTGCCGTGGTGTATGACACATACGAAATTGATATAAACTCCATTTCCAATGATTAAGTATTTCGATTTACAGCGTGTGAACGCCTCTTTCGAGCCTGCCCTCTCTCGCAGCGTGGGCGAGGTTGTCGCAAGCGGCTGGTATCTGCAGGGCAGGGCAAACAAAGCCTTTGAGGAGGCCTTCGCGGGCTACTGCGGTAGCCGTCACTGCGTGGGCGTTGCCAACGGTCTCGACGCTCTCACCCTCATACTGTGCGCCTATCGCGAGCTTGGCGTTATGCAGCGCGGCGACGAGGTCATCGTGCCTGCAAACACATACATCGCCTCTATACTTGCCGTGATAAATGCGGGGCTTGTACCTGTCTTCTGCGAGCCGTGCGAGGAGAGCTGTAATATCAATCCCTCGCTCATCGAACGGCATATAACTCCCCGCACCCGTGCTGTTATGGTGGTGCATCTCTATGGCCGTGCAGCCGATATGTCTCTCATAAAAGAGATTGCGCGCCGTCACTCTTTGAAGGTAGTGGAGGATTGTGCCCAGGCACACGGAGCGTTCTGCGACGGGGTGCGTGTGGGTGCGCTTGGCGATGCGGCGGGCTTCAGCTTCTACCCCGCGAAGAACCTCGGCGCCTTGGGCGACGGCGGTGCCGTTACCACCGACGACGATGCCCTTGCGGCCGCCGTGCGTGCCATAGCCAACTACGGTTCCGAGAAGAAATATATAAATATCTACAAGGGTGTGAACAGTCGTCTCGACGAGATACAGGCTGCGGCTCTGCTTGTGAAGCTGCAACGTCTCGACGAGGATAACGAGGCGCGTCGCAGTGTGGCGCGTCGCTATCTGCAAGAGATAAAGAATCCCCTCGTGCGTCTGCCGCAAGTGAGCGATTGGCAGGGCAATGTGTTTCACGTTTTCCCCATCTTCTCGCCCCATCGCGATGCGCTGCAAGCCTTCCTGCGCGAGCGTGGCGTGGAGGCAATCATACACTATCCCGTTGCGCCCCATCGACAGCAGGCCCTGGCCGAATATGCTCACCTGCAACTGCCTGTTACAGAGTGTATTCACGGCGAGGAGTTGAGCCTTCCTATGTCGCCCCTGCTCACACCCGACGAGGTGTCGGAGGTGATTGCGGCGGTGAACGCCTTTTCGCTGTAGCGGGCGGGCGCTTTTTCTGTGCAGCAAGGGGGTGTCGCTTTTCGTCTCTGTTATTTGAATAATCCGAATTTTAATATAAATTTGCATCATTGATAACGTGGTGTGCCGCGTGCTAAAGTACGGAACTATGAAAAAGGCTTTTTTGTTGGGCTTGGCCGCCCTGTTCTGTGCAAACATCTTTGCGCAAGAACAAAAGTTGCTCACATTGAGACTGGAGGCAAGAGGTGATTATCAGCGTGAGTATATCGAGGAGGATATGAACGCTGCAGCAACCGGCTTCAAAGGTAAATATCTCGATCTGCGTCTCGATGGCAGTATAGGCGAGAATTTCTTTTACTCTTATCATCAGCGTCTTAACAAAGCCCACAAAGACGCCTCTTTCTTCGATGCCACGGACTGGCTGACTCTCACTTACAAGAAAAACAATTGGGAACTGTCGGCAGGTAAGCAGGTAGTTGCCATCGGAGGCTACGAGTACGACCTTGCACCCATCGACCTTTATTTCTGCTCGGAGTGGTGGCAGAATATCCCCTGTTTTCAGTTTGGCGCAAGCGTGGGCTATGCCTTGAACGACGGCAAGGACAAGCTGCTCTTCCAGTTGTGTGAGAGCCCCTGGCGTGTCGTAACTGTTGAGGATGCGAACGGTGACAAGGTTGCAGTGACACAGGACGATATGTTTGCCTACAACCTTATGTGGACAGGCTCACACGGCTGTTTGAGCACTATCTGGTCACTCAATATGATAGAGTATCTCCCCGGACACTTTGTAAATTACATTTCTCTGGGTAACCGTGTGGATGTGGGCGACGTAGCCTTTGAGTTCGACTTTATGAACCGTGCCACAAGCGGTCAGGCTTTCTTTGGCAAGAACTACTCGGCGATAGGTAAGGTAGAGTGGCGTGCCAACGAGAAACTCAAGTTCTTCGGTAAGGCAAGTTACGATGTGAACGACACCGCGACAGGCAAGGATATGCTTGTGACCGACGGCTGCGACATCACCCTCGTGGGCGCAGGCGTGGAGTATTTCCCCTTGAAGGACGGCAGCAACGACATACGTTTGCACGCGGCAGGCTCCTACTCATTTGGCGACAGCGGCAGTGTGCTGCTCGATAGCCAGACATATCTCACCGTGGGCGTCACCTGGAAGATGAATCTGTTGAGTTTTAAAAAATAACCCAAGATGAAAAAACTTCTTAAATTTATCCCGTCGGGCATTGTGTGCCTCGCCGTGGTCTTTCTGCTCTTTGGCTACCTCGCTTCGCGTATGGGCACGGCCAATATGCTCAACACGGTAATGAAGACAGCGCACGACCTGCTGCTTAACACGGTGTTCTATCTTATGGCGATTTGTGTAATCACCGGTGCCATAGGACGCATATTTGTGGAGTTTGGTGTGGTGTCGCTGCTCGAGAAGATGCTGCGTCCTCTTATGAAACCGCTCTTCAATCTCCCGGGTGTGGCTTCGCTTGGTGCGGTGCTCACATTTCTCTCGGACAACCCTGCAATCATCTCTCTTGCGCAGGACAAACGCTTCAGTGCCTACTTTAAGAAATTCCAATTTATATCGCTCACAAACTTCGGTACGGCCTTCGGTATGGGCTTGCTTGTGATTGTCTTTATGGTGGGACAGTCCTACTTTGCCGAGCCTTTCATAGGACTCTTTGGCGCTATGTGCGGATGCATCGTTTCAACGCGCATAATGCAGCATTTTGTGGTGAAGGCCTATCCGCAGTACAAGTACGAGGATGCGTGTGATGCGCAGGAGCTTGAGGAAATAGAGGCCAAGGAAGAGGATAAACCTCTCTTTCAAAAGATTCTCGATTCTTTGCTCGACGGCGGTCGCATAGGTGTGGATGTGGGTATGGCAATCATCCCCGGTGTGCTCATCATATCTACCCTTGTGATCCTCTTCACGTTTGGTCCCTCGGCCGACGGAGCCTTTACCGGCGCGGCCTACGAGGGTGTGCAGTTGCTTCCCTGGATAGGCGGCAAGTTGAGCTTTATATTTGAGTTCCTTTTCGGCTTCAACGACCCCCATCTCATTGCGTTTCCCATTACAGCGCTGGGTGCCGTGGGTGCGGCTTTGGGACTTGTGCCTAACTTTGCACAGCAGGGATGGATAGATGGCAATGCCATCGCGGTGTTTACCGCTATAGGTATGTGCTGGAGCGGTTATTTGAGCACTCACACAGCTATGCTCGACGCCATAGGTTATCGTCAGCTCACATCAAAGGCTATTGTAGCGCACACAATAGGCGGTATAGCGGCGGCTATGGTTGCCCATTGGGTATATATGCTTTACACGCTTATCTGATAAGACAGAACTCATATAAACACAAATAAAGGTCGAAATTTTTCGACCTTTATTTGTGTTGTCCTACCTGGATTCGAACCAAGACAAACAGAACCAAAACCTGTTGTGCTACCATTACACCATAGGACAATCCTCTGTGCTTTCCGCTTTTGGCTTAAAAAGCGTTGCAAAGATATAACTCTTTGCCGAATATCCCAAATTTTATCTTTCTTTTTTGCTGTGCTTTTGCGCGTTGCCTCTTTCTTGTCACAGGGCTTTGTCGGTGCGTATGCCGCACTGCACGAAGTTTTTCAAGGTTTGTGCGGCGAGTTTCTCGACGCTTGTGCCGAGTGTCGCTGCGGCCTTCTCGTAGATTTCTTCTATGGTGAGCAGGCTTGTGTCGCTCTCTATGAAGAGACGGCAGAGTGGTGTGGCGATGAGGCTTGCGGCGTTGTAGTGCTCGCCGTAGGAGAGGTAGAAACCCTCTTTGAGGAGTTGTGCGGCCTGCGTAGGCTTTCCTCTGAAGCCGTGTATTATCCACGCCACGCGCGGCTGTATGCTGCGTTTTATGGCAATTATTTCCTCCTGTGCCTTCACACAGTGTATGATGAGGGGTTTTTCTGTTTCCTCGGCTATGAGGGCGTGTGCCTCGAATACCTTTTTCTGCACTTCGAGGTTTGCCGTGCTCTTTATCTTGTCTATGCCGCATTCGCCTATCGCAACTACACAATCGAGCGTGGCGGCTCTTTCCACGGCTGCAATCTGCTCGTCGGGGCAGGGAAGTATCTCCCACGGGTGAACGCCTGCCGAGCGCAAAAGTCCGTCGCTGTGCTGCGGCGCGTTGCCGTCGTTTACTATGGCTGTGGCGCCGGCTGTGTGGCTGTGTGTGTGCAGGTCGGTGTAGTGCATCTTATGGAACGGGGTCGTATCCCGAGCCGCCCCACGGGTGGCAACGGAGTATTCTCTTTATTGCAAGGAAAAGGCCTTTTATGGGGCCGTGCTTTGTGATGGCCTCAATGGCGTATTGTGAACAGGTGGGGGTGAAACGGCACGACGGGGGTGTGAGGGGTGATATGCATCGCCTGTAGAACTGTATGGGCAGAATGAGCAGTGTGGTGATTATCTTCCTCATTTTGCGCCTGCCTTTTCTGTGATGGATGTGAGCAACTTGTTCATCTTTCTTTTGAGGAACTCGGTGCTGTTGTGCTTTGTGTCTATGTATAGTATGGCTACGGCAAGTTTCTTGTTCTGCGATGTGAGTGCGGCCACAAACTCTTTCTTGTTCAGACGGTAGGCCTCGCGTATGCGGCGTTTCACAAGGTTGCGGTCTACCGCTTTGCGGAAACGTCTCTTTGCCACACTTATGAGAATGGTCGCGGCGGGCTCTTGTGTTTCGGCAGGCACTTCGATGAAGACGGCGCGCAGGGGATATGCCGTTACAGATGCACCATTGGCGTAGAGGTTTTCTACCACCTTTTTGCTCTTCAAGTGTTCTTTTAAAGGAAAGCTGTTCTCGTGCATCGTTGTTTTGTTTTAAATATAAAAGCCTGCCCGAACAGGCAGGCTTTTGCTCTATTTTTTATGCGTTGTTTTTTGTGAGGAACTCGTCGAGTGCCGCGGGCATATTTGTTGCAGAGGCTGTGGGTGCCTCGAGGTCGAGGCGCAAGCCTATGTTGCGTATGCAGTCGGCTGTGACGTTGCCGAAGCAGGCGATGAGCTGCTCGCCCTGTGTGTAGTCGGGCACGTTCTTATTCAACGACTCAAGTCCGTGAGGGCTGAAGAAGATGAGCATATCGTAGGACTTTATGTAGTCGGCGGGAATGTCGGTGCTCACGGTGCGGTAAATCACGGCCTGTGAGTGGAATATTCCGTGCTTGTCAAAGATGTTGTTCAGCTCGTCGTTGTGCACGTTTGACATAGGGATGAAATACTTCTCGGTCTTGTGCTTCACGAAGAGGGGTTCAAGGTCTTGTATGTGACCGTTGCCGCAGAACACCTTGCGCTTGCGGTACTGAACATATTTCTGTATGTACAGCGAGATGGTCTCCGACAAACAGAAATATTTCAGGTCGTCGGGGATGGTTACGCGCAACTCCTTGCACAATGTGAAAAAGTGGTCTATGGCGTGGCGTGACAAGAACACAATGGCGGTGTGCTCGGGGATAGAAACCTTCTGCTGTCTGAACTCCTTGGCGGTCACCCCTTCCACTTTGATGAACGAGGTGAAGTCTATCTGTACATTATGTTTCTCCGCAATATCGAAATAGGGAGATTTTCCTGCAGGTTTCGGCTGTGAAACCAAAATCTTACTAACTTTCAATGTCCTAAAATTTTATTGTTAAAAAACTATTCACACTGTGGATGGTTTTCCACAAAATTGCCATAGGCAGCAATTCAAGTGCGCAAAGATATAAAAAAATATCCAAATAGTTACATTTTTTTTTGAAAATGATTTTAATAGCGTTGCTTATGTATGCTATTACATATATCCCCGTGACAAAAAGTATATAAATTGTCAAGTATGTTATATTCAGGTCGTTTACCGAAAAAAGCGAGCCTATCACCGGGAGAAGGAGAAACCCCGTCATCTTTAATGTAAAGAAATATGTACGCGACCACTCCTGTGCAACCTCTTTGCCGAAGAGCACCGCATTGCAAGCATCGTATATCACTTTTTTGGCGACGAGCGCCGCTGTAAACAGCAGTGTGTAGGCCGCGAGGCAGTGGTGCGGTATTCTGCCTGTGGTAGCAGCGTCGGGCGTGAGTTGCATATAGGTGAATGTAACTATGCCGTAGTAGAAAACCGTCTGCCAGTAGAGAAGAGCGTTGCACGACGAGGAGATGTGGGTGCGGTCGCTGTAGGGGCTCGACTGCTTGCTCCCGTAGTAGAACATACTCTTGAGGCGTTCCAAAATGCTGCTGCCGCTTATGAGGAATATGTATGCAATCGCTATGAGGCTGAAAATGAAGAGCGACATCACAATGTCGTCGTTCACAATGCAGTATGGAGCCTTTTCTGCCGTCATAGCGCAGCGTATTTGCGTATTGTGCAGTCGAAAAGGGGTGTCTCCTTTGCAAGGCGCAGTGCCTCCTCGGGTGTCGAAGCCACGGCCCAAATGGAGCCGTGAATCTTACCCATAAAACGCTCCTCTATGGCGAGCTCGAGCTGTGCTATGAGGTGGTCGTAGTAGCCGTTTGTGTTGAGTATCACAATGGGGTTGAAAAAGAGTCCCAGCTGTTTCCAGGTGATTATTTCGCACAATTCCTCCATTGTGCCGCAACCGCCGGGCAGGGCAATTATGGCATCGGCCATATCGGCCATAGTCTGTTTGCGCTCGTGCATATCGTTTGTTATGCGCAGCTCGGTAAGGCGGTCGTATTGCCACCCCTGCTCAACCATAAATTGCGGTATCACGCCCACGGCTCTGCCGCCGCTGTCCATAGCGCCGTCTTCGACGCTGCGCATAAGCCCCTGACAGCCTCCGCCGGTGATGAGGGTGATATTCTCCCTTCCCAGCAGGGTGCCCAGGGTGTATGCGGCATCGCTGTAGCAGGCATCGACCTTGCTGCTCGATGCACAATATACGCAGATATTCTTTACGGAACGCATTATCAATAGCGGTAGATGTCCGATTTGTAGGGGCCTTTCACATCTACGCCGATGTATGCGGCCTGCGCGGGTGTGAGCTCGGTGAGGTGTACGTTGAGGCTTGCAAGGTGCAGGCGTGCAACCTCCTCGTCGAGGTGCTTGGGCAGGCAGTACACGTTTGTCTCGTATTTCTTTGTGAAGAGCTCAATCTGTGCGAGAGTCTGGTTTGTGAACGAGTTGCTCATTACGAACGAGGGGTGTCCTGTTGCGCAACCCAGGTTCACGAGGCGTCCGTCGGCAAGGAGAATGATGCTGTGGCCGTCGGGGAAGAAGTAGCGGTCTACCTGGGGCTTGATATTCAGGCACTTGATACCATTGTACTTCTTGAGAGCCTCCACCTGTATCTCGTTGTCAAAGTGTCCTATGTTGCACACGATAGCCTGGTCGGGCATCTGCTCCATATGGTCGATGCGTATGATGTCGATGTTTCCTGTGCAGGTAACGAAGATGTTTCCATACTTGCAGGCCTCGTCCATTGTAACCACCTCGAAACCCTCCATTGCAGCCTGCAAAGCGCAGATGGGGTCTATCTCGGTTACAACCACGCGGGCTCCGTATGAGCGCATACTGTTTGCGCATCCTTTACCCACGTCTCCATATCCGCATACTACAACCACCTTGCCGGCAATCATCACGTCGGTGGCGCGTTTTATTCCGTCGGCAAGAGACTCTCGACAGCCGTAGAGGTTGTCGAACTTACTCTTTGTAACAGAGTCGTTTACGTTGAATGCGGGGAAGAGGAGCTCGCCGTTCTCCATCATCTGGTAGAGGCGGTGTACACCTGTTGTGGTCTCCTCCGATACGCCCTGTATGTCGGCAGCCATTTTGTGCCAGAAATTATTGTCGTGCTTCAGCACCTCGGCGAGCAGTTTCTTGAGCTCTTTCTCGTCCTCGGGAGCGCTCTCGTCGTAGTTGAGCACGGTGGCGTCGTTCTCGGCAGCGTAGCCGAGGTGTATCATAAGTGTGGCATCGCCGCCGTCATCTACAATGGTGCAGGGGCCTTTGCCGCCCTCGAATGTGAGCGCCTGCAGTGTGCACCACCAGTAGTCGGCGAGGTTCTCGCCTTTCCACGCAAATACGGGGATGCCTGCCTTTGCAATGGCTGCAGCGGCGTGGTCCTGTGTAGAGTAGATGTTACAAGATACCCAGCGTATCTCGGCGCCGAGTGCTGCGAGAGTCTCAATGAGCACAGCTGTCTGTATCGTCATATGCAACGAGCCCATAATGCGTGCGCCTTTCAAGGGTTTCTCCTCGCCATATTTTGCACGCAGAGCCATAAGTCCGGGCATCTCGTGCTCGGCCATATCAAGTTCTTTGCGGCCAAAGTCACTCAAGTTTATATCGGCGATTTTGTACGCCTCTTTTGTGAAAAGTTCTCTTGTCATATATTAAAATTTTATTGGTTTCTGTGAGAATCGTTGCGGCTGCAAAATTACAAAATAAAATTCTCTGCGGCAAGAGGCTCGGCCTATCTTATTTTGCCTTTGCGGGGTGTGCAAGGCTTCGGCGGGCGGCATTTGGTTAATAAAAGTGAAATTCTGTAAAATGCTTTTAACCACATCGCGTGTGTTATATTTATACGTTATTATATTGTTTTTTCGTGTCGAATATCCTACATTTGCACCGCAGATTTAAAATTAAGGAAAATAAAACAATAAAATAAAACAGACAGCTATGAGAAAATATCTCTCTTTATTCTTCGCATTTGTGCTTGCGGCGGCTCTCCCCGCCAAGGCCGACGATGCGGTTTTGAGTGCGCAGATTTACGGCTATCGCCGCGATATGGTCTATTTCGATTGTGTGCAAACTCCTCTTGTGAGCCAGGAATTCTATACAAACCCGGGCGAGGAACATCTCTACAAATTTGAGTGCGACGGGCTTGTGTGTATGCTCATAAACTCATCGGTAAAGGTTCTGCTTCAGCCGGGGGACAGCCTTCACGTCGATATTCACTACGAGGGACGCGCGGTGAGCAGCATAGAATTTACGGGCAGCGAGCAGGCGGTAAATAATAATATCCTCGTGAACAGCGTGGAGCAGCTGAAACGCAAGATGCGCTATAAAAACCAGCTCCTTGGTTGCGTGGCGCTCGATATAAAGCCCAAGACCCGCATCGACGACTCTCGCACACTGCAAGAGAAAGTGAATCTCCTGCTCGAGGGTAGCAAAGCCACCGAGGAGGCAAAGAACTATGTACGTGCTCTCATCGATTACGATGTGTATCTCTCTTTTATGGAATACCCCGTGATGTATGCCTCTACACGCGGCCTCGCGCTTGAGCAGCAGGAAATAGGCGACTATTGGGAAATTATGTCGGGCTTTGAGCCTCGCAGCGACGCGCAGGCACTCTCGGCTCCCGAGTATGCAAGCCTGCTTATGCGCTACGCTTTCTATGTGAACGAGAAAAAGGCCAAGGAGCAGGGCAAGGCCTATAAGATGCCCACCCGTTTCGAGGGTATGTACAGTGAGTTTGCTGCCTTCTACGACGGCGCGCAGCGCGATTTTGTGCTCTACACATTGCTCTGCAATTTTATAAAGAACGGGCAGGAGATTGAGCGTGCCGACGCCCTTTACAAAGATTACATAGAGAAATACAATAAAAACAGCTCATACAAGGCGATACTTGACACGCTCCTGCAATGATGTGCAATTTGTCAATTGAAGCAAAATAAATTTCAGTAAGATAGTGTTATGGAAAAAACTAAACTCAATTTAAGGTTTTTCTGTACTGTGGCAGTGGTGGTTGTGGCTATGGTGTGTGGCACAAGTGTGTTTGCACAGAGCGGCGACCAATGGAAAGATACCGAAATAAGCCTCCGCGTGAGTAACCGTCCTCTGGGCAAGGTGCTCGAGATGGTAGCCGCCGAGGTGGGTGCAAAAATCAAGCTTCAGGGAGTTGCCCTCCTGAATATAAATAAGCCGACAAGCCTCGCAGTGAAGAATAAACCTCTCGACAAGGTGCTGGGCGACCTTGTGGGCGACCAGAACGTGAGAATCCGTTTCGAGGATAACAAGGAAATCATCCTTGAACCCTTCACGCAGAAAGAGGACACCGATGTGGAGTTCGGCGTGTCGGGTGTGGTTGTGGATGCCGATACCCGCGAGCCCCTTATAGGTGCTACGGTGATGGTAACCGACGGCTCGGGCAAGGGCTTGAGCGGCTGCATAACCGACATAGACGGAAAATTCAGCTTGCGCGTGGGGCGCAAAGAGTCGGTGCGTGTCACCTTCGTGGGCTATGAGCCGCACTCGCAGCAGATTGCGAAAGCGCAGAATAATATGCTGATAAAGCTGAAACCCTCTCTCGAACTCGACGAGGTGGTGGTCACAGGTATAAGCAAGCGTAGCAAGAACAGCTTTACCGGTAACTTTGTGGAGGTAAAAGGCGAGGAACTCATAAAGATGAACCCCACAAACATCCTCAAGGGATTGCAGTTCTTTGACCCCAGCTTCAAGATTATAGAAAACAACAAAACCGGCTCCGACCCCAATGCCGAGCCCGAGTTTCAGATACGTGGTGACCAGTCTCTGGGCTCCACATCGTTGAACAGTATGGATTTGATGCTCGACAACGTGTCGAGCCGTCCCAACACCCCGCTCTTTGTGCTCGACGGTTTCATTGTGCCTATGAGCCGCATCCTCGACCTCGACCCCGAGCGCGTGGAGACAATCACCGTGCTCAAGGACGCCGCAGCCACTTCGGTCTACGGCTCGCGTGCGGCAAACGGTGTTGTGGTTGTAGAAACGAAGGTAGCTCCCGACGGCGCCCTCTCGGTGTCGTACAACGGAACGATGACCATACAGGCTCCCGACCTCACCGACTACAATATGATGAACGCAAGGGAGAAACTCGACACCGAGTGGCGAGCAGGTCTCTATGACGAGAACGACCCCTCCCGAATGAATCTCTACAACAAATATCTGCGCAACGTGCTTGCAGGCGTAGACACCTATTGGCTTTCGCAGCCTCTGCGCATAGCCGTGCAGCAGCGTCACTCGGCGAGCGTAGCGGGCGGTACCGACGTCTTCCGTTACAGCCTCGACCTGAACGCTGCCCTGCAGCCGGGTGTTATGAAGGGCTCGCAGAGCGATACAAAGGGTGTCAATTTCAATATGACCTACCTGAAGGAGAAGTTCACAATGCGTGCAAATATCAGCCTCTCCGAGTCGGGTGGTGAGAACTCGCCTTACGGCTCCTACTCGAATTACACCAGTCTCAACCCATACTACATCCCCAAGGGCCTCGACGGGAAATATGCCAAGATTCTCGAAACAAACAATGTGGGCCCCATAGGCGTAATTGTGACCAACCCCCTCTACGACGCAAATGTGGGTATAAAAGACGAGACAAGCAGCCTCTCGATTGCCACAAACTTGAGCCTCGAATATATGCTGCTCAAGAACCTGCGCATCACCGAGCAGCTCTCCTACTCAAGAGGTATGGCAGGCACCGAGCGTTTCCTTCCCGCCGACCACACCGACTTTGAGCAAGAGACCGACCTCACCCGCAAGGGAAGTTACTCCAAGAGCACCGGTAATATGACATCGTGGTCGAGCAACTTTGGAATAAACTACAACCTTGTGGTAGACAAGCATCTCTTCAGTATGTTTGGAAACTGGACAATAAACGAGGATCGAAACAACTACATCAACCTCTCGGCAACGGGTTACCCCGACGCCCATATGGACGATTTCATCTTCGGTAACAAAATGGAGACAAATATGAGCAATATAGGTACCGAGAATATCTCTCGTTCTATAGGTCTCATAGGCCAGTTCTCCTATAGCTACGACAACCGCTTCTCGGCCGACTTCAATATAAGCGGCGAGGCCTCTTCGCGCTATGCCGACCACTCTCTTGTGCCCTTCTGGTCGGTGGGAGGTCGCTGGAACGCCCACAACGAGAAGTGGCTGCAGGGCTATGTGTCGAACCTTGTCTTCCGTGCAAGCTACGGTGTCACAGGTGAGCAGAACTTCAGCCCATCCGACGCTATAGAGTATTACAGCTACTCGGGAAGTATGAAACCCTACGAGTCGTTCCCCGTGCTCGGCGCTCTTCTTCAGGGCATAAACAACACCGACCTCGGCTGGGCCAAGACAGGTAACACAAGTTTGTCGGTAGATTTCGGTTTGTGGCGTAACAGAATAAACGTGAGCCTCAATTACTACAATAACATAACCAAGGAACTGCTCACAAGTTACGACCTTGCCCCCTCTACAGGATTCGACTCTATGGTAATGAATGCGGGCGAGCTGCAGAACCAAGGCTTCGACGCCTCGCTCAATGTAATTGCCATTCAGGATATACGCCACGAGTTCTTCTGGACCGTGAATGTAAATGCCAACCATAACAAGAACAAGATACGCAAGCTCTCCGAGTACTTGCGCAAGATGAACGAGGCGGATATGGACAAGAGAACTGCTCCTGTGCCGCAGTATCGCGAGGGCGAATCGACCACCACCCTCTATGTGGTGCGTTCATTGGGTGTAGACCCCGTGACAGGTCAGGAGGTGTATCTCAAGCGCGACGGCACCAAGACATTTGCGTGGGATTCCAACGATAAGGTGCCAGTGGGCGACACCAACCCCGACGTAAGCGGAACGATGTCTACCTCGATAAACTGGAAAGACCTTTCGTGTACCCTCGGCTTCACCTATAAATATGGCGGAATCGTCTACAACCAGACTCTTGTGGACAAGATAGAGAATCAGAACATCGCATATAACCTCGACAAGCGTGCGGGCAAGAACCGCTGGGAGAAACCTGGCGACGTGACACCCTATACACGCTTCAGCGCAACGGGTGCCAACACTCCTGCAAGTACCCGTTTTATTATGGACGACAACGAAATAAGGCTTGCCACAATAAATGTCGGTTATAGAATGCGAAGCGACAAATATAATTTCCTGCGTCGAATGAATGTGGATGTGATGGCATTGAACTTCACCACGAACGACATTGCCCGCCTTTCACCTATCCGTATGGAGCGCGGACTCGACTATCCGTTTGCCCGCTCATACACTCTTTCGATGTCGATAATTTTCAAATAATCTGCCCTCAAAAAGTGAATCAACGTATGAAAAAGATATTAAATATAATAGTAGCCGCCACTGTAGGGCTCTTTGCTTTTAGCTCGTGCACCGACTGGCTCGATGTGGCTCCCAAGACCGACCTCCCGGCCGAAGAGCTCTTTGAGACCGAGAACGGATATTTGAGCGCTCTCGCAGGTCTCTACATAGCTATGACCGAGGAGGATGTGTATGGCAAGAACCTCTCTTTCGGTGTCGTGGAGCAGCTTGCACAGTTCTACGATTTATTGCCCACAGGTACCACCGACCGCAGCAGTGTCTATCTGTACACGCAGTATACAACCAATGCGTATAACACAAAATCTACTCTCGAGAATATGTGGCTTGCGCAGTACAAGGTGATTGCCAACGCAAATAATCTGCTCAAGTGGCTCGATATAAACGGCGATGTGGTAATTTCCTCTGCAGATATGTACAATATGTTCCGCGGCGAGGCGCTTGCGCTGCGTGCTTTCTTGCATTTCGACATCCTGCGCGGATGGGGTCCCGTGAACTATGCCGGCAACTCCGCCGTGAGAGATATGAAGTGTATGCCCTATCGCACCGTGACCGACGCATCGAAGCAGCCCCTGCTCAAGGCAAGTGTGGTTGTGGAGAAAATTATAAACGACCTGCTCGAGGCGCGTGAGTGCTTGAGCTACGAGCGCGATAT
Organism: Bacteroidaceae bacterium; assembly: GCA_045646965.1. GTDB lineage: Bacteria > Bacteroidota > Bacteroidia > Bacteroidales > Bacteroidaceae > HGM04593. Next base: position 9,540 of record JAZRLR010000022.1, on the reverse strand, counting down.
CGACCTGCTCAACCGCATCGATATGAGCCGTCGTCACCGCTTCAACTATCACGCGGTGAACGCAATGCTTGCCCGTGTGTATAACTACGCAGGCGAGAAGGAGAAGGCCAAGGAGTGTGCTCTTGCCGTGATAGACGCCTGCGGCCTCTCACTCGAAAGCGGCAACGACGACGATCCCGTACTCTCGCGCGAAGTTATTTTCGGTGTAAACATCTATGAAATGAAAGACCGTATGGAGGACTACTTTGCGGGAGGCGACAAGATTAACACAAAGAACTACATCACCTATAACACGCTCGAGGCAATCTTCCAGACATCGGCAGCCGAGGCAGGTGATATGCGTGCGAAATCGACAGCCTTCCTGCGTAACAACGACCTGCGTATGGCCGTCACACGCAAATATATCGACAACGACAACGAGATACTTCCCCTCATACGCTTGCCCGAAATGTACTACATCGCTTGCGAAACATCGGAGGGTGCCGACGCCGCCTACTATGTGAACTACGTGCGTAACAAGAGAGGTCTCTCTTCGGCCGAAGATGTGTCGTGCGATAACGAAGAGCAGCGTATAGATGCTCTCGACAACGAGTTCCGCAAGGAGTTCTATGCCGAGGGACAATACTTCTGGTTCCTCAAGAGCCACGGCCTCATAGGTACACTTGTGCATTGCCCCGAGGTGACTCTCGTGGAAGAGAACTTCATCTTCCCCTTGCCCGACAGAGAAAAAGAGTATGGATGGACCCAGGAAAACGATGCCGACGAGAGCGACGCATCGGGCGACGAGGTGTTACAAAATTAATAATGTAGGAGAACTGAATTATGAAATCAAGCAATATATATATATTGTGGCTTTTAGCCCTTGCCTTCACCTTTTCGGCGTGCGAGAAGAACGATGCTATGCTTTTCGACGACTCTGCCAACGGTGCCTATTTCGACTATACCAGCGGTAACTTTAAGACCGAAATGAACTTTGCTCACCACATCGTGGGTAATCCGCAAGAGGTGGCACACACCGTGAGAGTGCGTCTCCTGGGTTATCTCAAGGAGGAGGCACGCAGCCTGGCGATAAAGACAAAACCCGTGGAGGGCTACGAAGAGCGCGAGGCCGAGGTGGTGATTCCCGAGGTCTATTTCTCAAATAACGAGTACCTCAAGGATATTGACATTATTGTAAAGCGTCCCCCTGTAGAAAAGGAGATGTATGCCGTGTGTCTCTACCTCGACGGCAGCGGCGACCTGGGCACAGGTATCGACGGCAGATGCGGGTATGTGATATATGTGAACGAGCTCTATGAGAAACCCGGGTTCTGGAATGACGTGCAGTACTATCTGGGCGGTTGGATTAAAGACAAACACAAGTTCCTTGCCAACGCCACAGGCGACAACCTCTTCTATGAAAAGCTGAATCCTGTGGTAGAAGGCTACCTGGCCACAGCCATACAGTACAACGCCGACGCGGTGAACAGCCTGCTTGCAACGGCTCCCGGCGACGATTACCCCTCGAACTTCAGCTTCCCCATACTCTGCACAGGTACTCTGCCCGAGTACACACGTCCCTTCTTTTGGGACGAGGCCGAGCAGTATCTCGGAGAGTTCTCCAAAGAGACCTTCTGCAGCTTCGTCAATCATATAAACAATGGCGGAAAGTGCGATACAAAGAAGATACAGACACAGCTCACCGTGGCCAACTACAAGAAGTATAAGGCCGAGGTGCTTGGCAATTAAAAATAACGCGGGTAAGCTCGCAGAGATTTATCAAAAGACGATATTATGAAAAAGATATTTGCAACAGTTTTATTTGCCGGCCTGCTGTGCGGCTGTTACGAGGACAAGGGCAACTACGATTACAAACTCGAGGACACAAGCGGCATAACCGGCGAAGGCGGTTCCGTAGGAATCAGCGGAATGAACGAGATAGTATCTGTTTCCTTCACACCCTCAATTGCGAGTGGTGTCGAGGGAAATGTGATAGAGGTGCAGAAACCCCTCAGCGAAGAAGAGATGGTGCGTCGTGTCGATGTGAATGTGACGCAGACCAAGGCGACAGATATTGAGAAACTGAACTTCTTTTGGTGCAGAACCTACACCGACGCCGCCGGAACAGAGGTAAAGGACACGCTCACCACCCCCGGCTATCTCGAGCTTGAGATGCCGCTCGACAGAGATATGAGCTACAACATATTTCTGCGCATATACGACACCTCCACAGGTCTCTCTTTCTACGAGAAGTTCAAGGTGAAGACACGCCCCATCTTCAAGAACAGCCTCTTTGTGCTACACGGCGAGGAGGGCGACCGAAAGCTTGGAAATATAGAGGTTGTGGGTAACGACACCTATGTGCGCACCGATGTCAAGCAACTGCCCAGTGCTCCCGACAACGACTACAGCGACGGCGTCGGCCTTGCCTACACCGTGTACACCGACATACACAATAGCCACCCCGGCAATTGGGTAAATGAGTGCTATTTGACACTCTTCGACAGCAATTCGGGGGCAATTGCCTACAACCCCCACGGAATGAACATAAGATACTCTCCCGATTATATGTTTGTGCCCTACCTGCCCTCTGTGCCCAGCATACAGGACGGTCGCGAGGAGTTTGTCTTCAAGAAGATGATACAAACCGGTTCTCACTCCTCTACCACATTCTTTAAGATAGCTCTCTCCGAGAGCGGAACCGTGTACACGGGTAACAGCGTCTTTCAGTTGTTTATTCCGGGTTACGGCAACGAAGTGAGCGCCAAGCCCGACCCGCTGCATCAAGCCGACTACAAGATTACCGCAGCCACAATCACCGAGAACCGTTTCGTTATGTGGGACGCAAAGCACAACCGTTTCCTCTACTGCACAAAGCGTGACCGATACACAAACTCGTACCTCGAAGCGGGCGATGCCACAAATCTCAACGAGCCCCTCTACGATGCAAAGGTCGATTTCTCCTCACTCGAGAAGTCGCCCGAGGGTATGACAGCCGTGCTCGGATATATAAACTATCGCGAGAACTACGAGGAGCAGCCTGCCTATTTCGTCTTCAAGGATGAGGCTTCGGGCGAGTTCTACCGCTACAAGCTGACAGCCGGTGGCAAGGGCTCTTCTACATCGGGCAATTCAGCATTTGGCATCGAGGGTGAGAAGATGATAAATTTCACTCCCGGCGAGCTTTCCACCGTTACATACAACTCGTGGTTCACAACCAACTACCTCTTCTATGCCGACGGAAAATTTGTATATCGCTACAACCTGCTTAACGGCGACAAAATGATTATCTACGAGGCTCCCGAGCAGTACAACGTGAATATCATAAAATTCCGTGCCGAGGATAGTGAGATGATGACTCACACGGGCGACTTGGGCCTCTACTTGAGCATAGGTATGTTCAACGGAATAAACGGCGCCGTGGCCGAGGTTAAGTTGAATACCAATGCCGACATAGACAAAGACTTCGCCCCCGTCTTCTACGACTCCGATGAGAACGGCGTCAAGTGGGGCAAAATAAAGGACTTGCAGTTTGTCCACGAGTATATGTATGGCACAAGCAATGGATTGATTGATTTCTGATAACTGTTTGAACGATGAAAAAAATAAAAGCAATATTTCTTTTTGTGACTCTTCTCCTTCTGCAGCTGCCCGCTGTGGCGCAGGAGAGTAGCTCCTTTGCGATAAAAGGAAAAATCGACGGTGTGAAAAAGGGGCGCATCTACGTTGTGGCGCGTCTCACCGAGGAGAAAACAGACACGCTTGCCTTCTGCGATTTCAAGAAGGGCAAGTTCAATATCACGGTGCCCACAGCCGAGCCTGTGGTGGCGCAGATTATGATTGAGGGATACACGGGAGGCTTCACTCTGCTTGCAGAGCCGGGTGTGGAGTACAGCGCTTTCCTCGCCGACGACAGCCGTGCCCGCATCGAGGGTGGTGTGCTCAACGAGGCCTATACGGCACATTTGGCGGTATCCGACTCAATGAGGGCCCGCATAGCCTCGCTGCAGGAGCGTTACAGCGCTATGCGCGCGGCAAATAAATTCCGCAGTGCAAGCCTTGTGAACGACACGCTCAAACGTGAGCAGCAGGCGTTGCGCAACCTGACGACCTCTTTCCTCAACGCCAACGACAACCTCATTTCCGCATACACATTCTACTCAAATGTGACAATGCGCGATGCAGGGCTCCGCGAGATGAAGGAAATTTACGCCTCAATGGGCGAGGGTGCCAAGAAAACACATTGTGCGCGTATGCTCAAAGAGCGCATAGAACGAGTTGAAAAGACTGTGGGAGGAGCTCCCGCCCCCGACTTCACCCTCACCGACGTAAACGGCAATGAGGTCACTATGAGCAAAGTGCCCGGCAAGGTGAAAATTGTCGATTTCTGGGCAAGCTGGTGTGGTCCCTGTCGTCTCAACAACCCTGCGCTCAAGAAACTCTATGACGAGTTCCACGACAAAGGGCTCGAGATAGTGGGCGTGTCGCTCGACAACAAAGAGAGCAACTGGAAAGCCGCAGTGGAGAAAGACGGCCTTGTGTGGGTGAATGTGTCGTCGCTCAAAGGATGGAAATGCGAGGTGGCGCGTCTCTACAACGTAACAGCCGTGCCTGCGCTCTTTGTCCTCGACGAAAATAATAATATTGTGGCGACAGGTCTCCGTGGCGAGCAGCTGCGTGCCTTCATTGCCGACCGATTGAAATAAAAAATAAATATAATATATAATATGAGAAAAGTTCTACTTATGGCACTTGCCGCAATGGCGGTATTTGCCCAGGCGCAGGACAAGAGATTTGTTGTGAAGGGCGAAATGAGTTGCGACTCGCTCTGCTACAGCCGTGGCACAGTAAAGAGCCTCAATCTTGTGCATAATGTGGGTGGCGAGAGCGAACTCATCGCCACAGCCGAGGTCATCGACGGCAAGTTCACCTTCGAGGGTGTAGCCCCCGAGGCAATAGATGTGTACGATATCACAGGCTTCGACAACGGTACGATACAGATTTTTCTGGAGCCGGGCGAGATTACAGTGGGCCCCTTCGATGCCCGTTATCCTGTGGGAGCTGTCATCGGCGGCACACCCTGCAATGTCATCTACAACGACTATCACAGCCTCAACAATGCCTGTGTGAGAGATAGCAAGGAGCGTATGTTTGCCGCAAAGGATGCTCTGCCTGCCGACATCAGAAACAACGACGTAGAGCAACTGAAGCACACCTCGTCGGTCTTTTATGCAAACAACCTCTATTTCAAGGTGGCGATAATTGATTTCGTGTACAGGCACATCGACTCACCCGTGGCATTGTACATAATCAACTACTCTATGTATCCCACCTTCACCCCCGATATCATTAACAACCACTTTCTTTCAGCCGTGCCCGAGCATCTGCGCACACACAAGATGTACAAGGAACTCTTGAACAAAGTGCGTGCAGCCAGCCTGGGTGTGGGTTTCCTTGCTCCCGATGTAGAGGGCTTCACCGTCGATGGCGAGCCTTTCGCCCTCTCCGACCTCAAAGGAAAGTATGTGCTCCTCGACTTTTGGGCAAGCTGGTGCGCTCCCTGTCGTCGCGAGATACCCTATCTCAAGGAGGTGCTTGCTTACTCCGAGAAGAACGACAAGTTTGCGGTGTTGAGCTACTCTATCGACAGCAAAGAGAAAGACTGGAAAAACTGCATCACAAACAGCAATCTCATTCACAAAAACTGGATACACATATCAACCCTTAAAGGGTGGAACAGCGAGGCTGCGAAGCTCTTCGGAGTGCAGGGCGTGCCCTACACCGTGCTGCTCGATCCCGAAGGCCGCGTGCTTGCGTTTGAGTTGCGTGGCGAGGCTATGGTGCAGAGAATAAAGAAAATTATTGATGCAGAATAATATCAAAGAAAGAATTATGATAAGAAAAATTATATCAGCAATAATGGCCGTGGCTGCCGTTATGTCGGTGCAGGCGCAGGGCGTGTGCACCATAAAAGGCGAGCTGCCTGCCTCTCTTCTTGCCGACGGCAATAATGTGAAAAAGGTCTATCTGTCGCGTGTCGAAGAGCTTGGCCTCGCCGTAGTGGTCGATTCTGCCAAGGTGAAAAAAGGTGCCTACTCATTCAAGTATAAGTTGGCTGCCGATGCACCCGTAATGTGCTATTTCGTGTCGTGTGCAGGCAATCAGCCCATTCAAGAGTTTTTTGTGGAGCCCGGCAAGGTGACCGTCAGCGCTGAAACGGGCACGGCTACAGGTACTCCTGCCAACGACTGGTACACCGCCTATTGCGCTATAGGAGCTGCCGCCGATGCTGCGCGTGAGCAGGCTATCGACAGCCTCAAAAAGAGCCGTGGCGAAGCGTGGATAAAAAGCCCCGCAGGTGCAAACGCCGTTGTAACAGAAACTGCAAAGCTCGCCATTAAAAGCAGCGGAGAGAAACTGAAATATATCCTCGATAACAGTTCGTCGCCTGTAGCTCTCTATGTGATGCACCGCGATATTATGCCTGTCTTCACAAACGCCTATGCCGACCAGCTGGTTAAGGCTGTGCCTCTTGCACTGCACACACATCCCTATTACACCGCCCTGCGCAACGCTGTGCTCACACGCGACCTCAAGGTGGGTAACGAGTATCCCGACATAGCTTTGCCTTTGCGCGACGGTACCACAGCCCGCCTCTCCGACTATCGCGGCAAATATGTGCTGCTGCACTTCTGGGCAGGCTGGAGTGATACCTGCACTAAAGAACTTCCCACGCTCAAAGCTCTCTACGATGCAACAAAAGAGAACCGAGATAAATTCCTCATCGTCAGCTTCTCGCTCGACAATAAGGATGCAGTGTGGAAAAATGCGATAAAGAACAACGACCTCGACCGCGATGGCTGGATACACGGCAGCGAGCTCGCCGGTTGGCAGTCGGCTGCAAACAGAGCTATAAAAGGGATACCCGAAATGGTTCTTCTCGACCCCGAGGGCCGCGCCATCTCCTTCACTCTGAAAGGTGAGGAACTCATTGAGCGTGTTCAGCAGATTATGTCGGGCGACCTCTATTATCTCGACCAGGAGAAATAACTCGCTCCGTATACAAAGAAAAGTGCTCTCAAATTTGAGAGCACTTTTTTGTTTGCACAGAATCCTGTTTCGTAATTTTAAAAAACCTTGTGAGGGTAGAGGGGCAATCCCTCGCAGAGCTCTTGTGATACTTTTATGCAACGCAGCGACTCGGCAAACTGCTCGGGCGTGCGTGCTCCCACAAGCACCGATGTAACGCCCTCCTGCGCAAGCACCCAAGCGAGCGACATCGTGGCAAGCGACTCGCCACGCTCCTGCGCAATGGCGTTTAATGTGTTTAGGTACCCCTGCAGCTCGGGCGACAATTTGTCCTGCTGTAGCGAGCCTCCGCGTGCCATACGCGAGTCGCAAGGTATGCCGTTGAGATAGCGCGACGTGAGCAACCCCTGTGCAAGCGCCGAAAACGAAATAAAGCCCAAACCGTTCTCCTTGCAATAGGCTGGGATACCCTCCTCCTGTACAGCCCTGTCGAGCAGGTTCAGGCGCCCCTGAAAAATCAACGGCGGCACGTTGCGGTCGCGCAGGAATTTGTTTGCATACACAAGAGCCTCGAGCGGCCAGCGCGATATACCTATGTAAAGAGCCTTGCCCGAGTGTACAATATCCACAAGAGCCTGCAGAGTTTCGTCGAGCGGTGTCACGGGGTCGTAGCGATGAATATAGAACAAATCTACATAGTCGAGCTGCATACGCGACAGGCTTTGGTCAAGGCTGGCCATCAGATGCTTGCGCGAGCCCCAGCTGCCATAAGGCCCCTGCCACATATCATATCCCGCCTTTGTGGCAATGAAAAGCTCGTCGCGGTGCGCTGCAAAGTCATCCTTCAGCACGCGCCCAAGCAGTTCTTCGGCCGCTCCGGGAGGAGGGCCGTAGTTATTTGCCAGGTCAAAATGCGTCACCCCGTTGTCAAACGCCAGGCGCGTTATGGCACGGGTGTTGTCATAAGAGGCGTCGGCACCGAAATTCTGCCAAAACCCAAGGCTCACTTTAGGCAGCAAAATACCACTGTTCCCGCATCGGCGGTAAATATTCTCCGCATCGGCATATCTGCCCGCAGAGGCTACATACTTTTTCATAACATATTCTTTTGTGCAAATATAATGAAAGGCACGGAATTAAGAACAAAAAGCCCGCGTGCAAAGCAAAAAATATAGCCCAAAGCCATTTCGGGCTCCTAAAACAAAATAATTTCAAAAAAGTTCCCCCTTCGAGGAACAAAATACCGCTTTTGTGTGTTATATTGCCACATAAACAACAAAAGCATAAAATAATGAGGAGCGTGAGGGATAATCTGATCAAAGCTCAATATAAATTACGAGTGGTTGCAATATCGCTCACCCGGGATGTAAACGATGCCGAAGATCTGCTACAAGAGACCTCGCTTCGCATACTCAATAGCACAGAAAGCTATCGAAGCGACGAAAACTTCGAGGGCTGGGCAGTTACGGTAATGAGAAATCTTTTCAAGAACAGCCTGCGAGGCAAGAGCGGCCTCGACCGTGCCTACTGCGACGGGTACGACATCTGCGAGCACCACAGCCTCCACGAAGTGAATGACACCGAAGCCTCCTACATCGCCAAAGAAACGATGGAGCAAATCTCCCACCTGCCCACTCTGCAGTCACAAATGCTTGGAATGCGCATCGCCGGCTTCCGCTACGACGAAATAGCCGACGAGATGAATATCCCAGTCGGCTATGTAAAGAGCTCGATTCACAGAGCAAAAAAGAACCTTCTCAAAAGGCTCGAGAGTTAGCTCCCGCCGCAAGGCCTGTAGAAAATAGATGAAGTTGAGAAATGCAGATAGGGTAGTTTGTGCCAAATCGTGATTTTATACCCGAAAAGGTATAACGTGTGTCGAATGATTGTGATTTATACCCTAACGGGTGTAGTTCTGTGTGGAGTGATTTGTTACAACTACCTTTTACGCAGAGTTGGGAGCTCGCTTCCAACTCTGTTAATGCCTGTTTGCCGTTCGTATCGGTAGATAGGCATTTTTATTTCCCTTATTTTGAAAATTGTGGTGACATTGTGCCTTTATTTGTGGTGACAACTTTTTATAGCGGGGTGATAAGAAAATAAATGTGGTGACAATGTGGTGACATTTCGCCAAAAGGAATAAAAAGAAAAATCGCTAACAGCTTGATTATTCAGCTATTAGCGATTTTCTTGGTGGTGCCACCAGAAAATGAGTTTCATTTCTAAATGGCTCTATATCTATGCGTTAAAGAATCGCAACGAACGTAATCTCCCGCTATTGCTCCACCTAAATTCTGCACCATTTTGCAGTGTCTCGCAGAGTCGAGTTCCTACTTTGATGCAAAGGTAGTGCTTTATTTTGAAATACAAGCAAATGCACCAAAATTTTGCTCCACCTCAGTTCGGAATCCCTACTAGTAGGTGTAAAACAATGCAAAAAATTATTTCCTTGGTATATCTTTTAATTTGATTTTACCACTTTTGATAGATGCTCCATCTGCATTCAAACGCCAACTTATTTCAATATCTTGA
>JAZRLR010000021.1:0-26174 GCA_045646965.1 Bacteroidaceae bacterium | reverse complement strand
AATTAAAAGTACATCAAATTATTTTGACGGTTCGTTTTTATTGTTCCTTACTTATACACAATTCTATAAAAGAATCGTACGTTGTACTGCTTGTCTGTATGGAATGTTTTCAAGGATCATCTTGCGTTTCAGGACCGCTGTATTTGTTCGTTCCCGAAAGCGAGTACAAAGGTAAGGCGATTTTTTGAACTACAAAACTTTTTCGACTCTTTTTTTTGAAAAATTTTCATCTTTTTTTAATCATCGTTGATAATCAACGTATTACAAAATGAACTTTTTTCGACATTTTTTAAACTTTTTTGTAGCATATCGCAAAATCGCTGCTTTTACATAAAACAAATGCGCCCGACTTTTTCTTGTCGGGCGCAAAAAAATCTACTTTTTTATGCTTTTCCTACTTCGAAAGGATACTTTCGAGCTGTTGGGCGTTGAGTCCGAGCTTGAATTTTCCGCCTACAGCCACCGAAATTCCGCCTGTTTCCTCGGAAACTACTATCGCAACGGCATCGGTTTTCTCGGAAATTCCCATAGCCGAACGGTGACGAAGGCCAAGTTTCTTGGGAATATTGAGATTGTGAGAGACCGGAAGGATGCACTGCGCCGCCACAATTCTACCATTTTTTATAATCATAGCACCGTCGTGCAGGGGCGCGTTCTTGTAAAATACCGCTTCAATGAGGCGTTGATTCAGGCCCGCATCTATCGTTTCGCCCGTTTTTACATACTCGTCGAGGTTTTCATTCTTCTCCACAACGATGAGAGCACCCATTTTTTGCTGACTCAAACTCATACAAGCCATCACAACGGGCAGCATTTCGGGCGTTTCAATCGTGCTGCTTTTGTGAGAAAAGAAGTTTGCCACCACACGAAAATGTCGATGCGAGCCGATATTCTTGAAAAAACGACGTATCTCGTCCTGAAAAATCACGATAAGAGCAAGCACTCCCACGCTCATCAACTGATTAAAAATGGAGCCGAGCAGTTTCATCTGCAGAACTCGCGAAACGAAAACCCACAAAAGGATAAACACAAGAATACCCGAGAAAATATTCTGCGAGCCCGACTCTTTCATCAACTTATAGAAATAGTAAAGAAGGGCCGCCACAAGGAGAATATCAACCAGGTCTTTTATAGAAAAGTCGAAAAACATATATTATATATAATAAGGTATAAATAGAGTTTTAGAAATTATTGTGCGCCGCCGCGAGAGCCTCGTGCAGACGCACTGCCTGCACCGCCTCTTTCACATCGTGAACACGCAAGATATCCGCCCCACCCTGCAAAGCCGCCAAATTAAGAGCCGTCGTGGGCACGAGCGCCTCGTCGGGCGAGATATTCAGCAGGCGGGTTATCATAGACTTGCGCGAGAGCCCCACAAGCAGAGGCGCCTCAAGAATATTAAACTCGAGCAAATGCGCAAGCATCGCATAGTTCTGCTCCACAGTTTTGCCAAAGCCGAAGCCCGGATCTATGATAATATCCTTTACGCCCATCTGACGCAGCTGCCACATCTTGCGCGAAAGCGCAGCGAGCACATCTTGCAAGAAAGAGCTATACGCCACTTCGGCACCGGCCCACCCCACCGAGTGAGTGAGCACATAGGGTAGATTGAGAGTAGCCACAGCCGCAGCCATCTCCTCGTCCCACTCAAAACCCGAGACATCGTTTATTATAGCCACATTGTGGTGGGCCACACACTCGCGCACTACCCGCGCCCTATAAGTATCTATCGACACCACGGCATCGGGCAGATGCTTGTCGAGAAGGTCAAGCGCAGCGTGCAGACGTGCCAACTCCTCACTTTCGGGAACCGGTTCACCTGTAGGACGTGTAGAACAGCCACCGACATCGAGTATCGCAGCACCGTCGGCAATCATTGCGCGAGCTCTTTCCACAAGAGCCTCACCACCCTGCACGCGCGACGTTGCATAAAAAGAGTCGGGAGTCACATTCAGTATACCCATCACAAGCGGGGTATCCATCGCCAGCAAACCACCTTTTATATTTATGGGACAATTCATATTCTCGTTATCGTAGCTGTTCAAAAAAAACAAAGCCACGGGCACACCCAAAGGGATGCACCCCTCACTCTTCATCTACGACAAAATTAATTAAAAACCGATTAAAAAACTACCAAGCCGATTAAATTTATTATAAAATATGTCGCAAAAACAGAAAAAAGTTGATTTTAAATCCATCGCCCTGTCCACGCCGCCCAACGACAGCAGCTACAAGGAAACGACAGCGCAAAACCCGCCGTATTTTCACATAAAAAATGTTACGAAAGCAAGAGAGCACCAGCCCACACCGAGAAAAGCCGACAACCATTGGGAAAATACGCTATTTTTTTGTAACTTTGCGGGAAATAAGCATTTATCATATACAAAGACCTATGCAACAGGAAAGCCTTATTGCCAATTACATCATTGGAGACCACCCTTTCAGACTTATACTAAAGAGTGGCGAAACGGTAAAATTACTTTCAAATATGGAGCCGTTCAAAGCAGACAGCATCGACGAGCCGCTTTTTACCGTAACGATAGACAACGACATAATACCGTCGTGGCAAGGTGTCCGCGTGGGTACTTTCCCCTGCCCCTCGGCCACATTTGAGGTATATCGCAAGAGCGACGGTGCATACCAGATACTCATTACAAACGGCCACGCACCCGCCGCATTTATGGAGAGCGACAAAGATTACCGCAATTTCACCGTTGCCACACGCGGCAGCGACTCATTGCAGCAATTCGGACTGTCGAACTCACTTATGCTCATATATACCATAAGCACCGCAGGACACGACACTTTGCTTATGCACTCGTCTACCGTGGAGAATGGCGGCAAAGCCTATATGTTCCTGGGCAAGAGCGGGCAAGGCAAGAGCACACACAGCGACTTGTGGGTTAAATATATCACGGGCAGCACACTTGTGAACGACGACAACCCCGTGTTGCGCATAGCACCCGACGGTACCCCCATAATGTATGGCTCGCCGTGGAGCGGCAAACGCCCCATATATAAAAATGTGAAATACCCCGTGGGCGGAATGGCAGCTATAGAGCAGGAGAAAGAGAACTGTATAAAGGTGGAAAACGTACCCACCGCGTTCGGCATACTCTTGAGCTCGGCTTCAACTATGAAATTTGACAAGAACATCCACCTGAAGGTATGCGGTACCATCAGCAAATTGTTGGGCAAGATGCCCGTGCACACCCTCGGCTGCCGCCCCGACGAGGAGGCCGCCCGTGTTTCGAGCAGCGCATTCGGGTTATAATGGAGAATAAAACAATAAAATATTTAAAAGTAGAGAACCACGCCTTTATGCAAGAGGTGGTGCGTCTTTTCCGCGAGGAGGGGCGCAGGAGCGTCACCTTCACCGTGTATGGCAGAAGTATGCACCCTTTTTTGGGCGACGGACGCGACAAAGTGGTACTTGTGCCTCCCACAGAGCCCGAGGTGGGGCAAGTGGTGCTCGCTGAGGTCTATCCGCAGATATATGCACTGCACAGAATAATAAAAATTGAAGGAGAAATCATTACAATGCAGGGCGACGGCAACCCCAACCGCCTTATAGAAACCTTTAGCAAAGACAAGATAGTGGGCACCGCAACCGCCTTCATACGCAAAGGCAAGAGGGTGAGCACCAACAGCCGCCTGTGGAGAAACTACTCCGCCCTGTGGCACGCCCTAAAACCCTGCCGACGCTGGCTGCTCGCATTTTACCGAAGAATAATTTTGAAAATATTTAGAATATGAAAGTTAAAGAAGGATTTGAATTACAGAACGTGTGCGGAGAGAGCATTATCGTGCCAACCGGCATTGAGAATGTCGATTTCAGCAATATCATAAGCTTGAACGAAACCGCAGCCTACCTGTGGGAGAAATGTAGCAGTCTCATTGCCTTCGAGATTGAGAATATGGTTGAGTTCCTTATGGAGGAGTACGAGGTAGAGGAGAGCATTGCACGCGAAGACTGCGAGCAGATAGCCAACTGCTGGGCCGAAATGGGATTGATTGAAAAGTAAATAAAAAACAGATTAGATTATAAACTCGGGGCAACTATATGTTTAGTTGCCCCGAGTTTTTTGCGCCGTCTCATAAAGAAATTGAGCCTCATCCGCAGCAGTGCTTTCTTGCAAACGCACATTAAGCACACCTCTACGCTGTGAGATGTGCAAACACTTAAAAAGGAAGAGCGACGCAAAAGGACGCAAAAAAACATCGGGCTGCGCACTTGCGCAGCCCGATGACGTTATAGGGAGATAATTTTACTTACTCCAGATATTTCCCCACTGGCCCTGCTGTCTGCCGGCCAACTGGTCACCATCGCTCGACGATGTACGTTCATTTGTGAACTGCACCGATGCTGCGATGAATTCATTTGTTGCAACTTCGATAAATGTTGCCACGGGGCTGATATATACTTTCTTTTTCATTTTAAAATAAGTTTTAATTATTTAACCTCGTTTACAAACACTACTTTACCGTCAATTACATAGTAACCGGGAACTGTAATCTCGTCGAGCTTGCGGCCCTGGAGGTCGTATATACCCTCGGCAGAGTCGATGCCCTCTACAGCGTCGATACCTGTTGTGCCAATGAACTGGAACATATAGGCGTTTGCAGAGCCCTCACTTGCGGGAACCACAAGGAACGCTTTGTTGGCCGATGATTTCACATAACCGCCATCGTCGGTACCAGGGTTAGAGAGTTCACCTGCTGCGTTGTACTCGGCATAAGCCCAATACATTGCAAGAGTATTGTTCTGGTTCTTGAGCATATGTATGTGGTTGTTGCCCACCTCAACAGCTTTGTCGTAGAGCACACCGTCGAGCATATTATTCTCGATGGCCGATGCCTCATTGCCCGCATAGTAGAAGTTCAAAGGCATAGAAGTTGTGAGTTCCTCGGTGCTCTTGAGGATAGCAGCTGTGCGTGCGGGGAGAACTCCGTTCACCTGTACAAGGTTCACATACTTGCCATCTTTGAGTTCCTGTGCATAGTATGCCTCGCAGCCCTCGGGAATTGTAACGTCGTAGTTGAGATAGAGAGTTGAATAGCCAACTTTGCTCATTGAAGTTGTGTAGACAATCTCATCGAGATTTGTAACCTCGTCGATGCTCCACAACGAAGCATAAGGATCGCTATCGGCCCACCACTGTACAATTACACCATTGTTATTCTGTGCGTGCATATAATTATTGCCGATTCGCAATGTAACCTGTCCGTCAGCATAAGCGTAAATTCCCACAGTTTGAGCCTCATCCGCTGTGCCCATATGTGTACCTGCAAACGATTTCACATAAAGACCTGTGTGGAGGTTCTTTATCTTGTACTCACCAACTGTACCTGTCTCCTCGAACTGGAACATTGCAAGAGGTGCCACGTCGATATCCTCGAGGTTATCGAACACGAGGTTTGTCTCGTTAAAGGTATCGCTGTACCAGCCGCCGGCGTGAATGCGTGCCTTGTAATCGGTGCGTACATACTTGCCGTCGCAATACTCCTTGGCATCACCTGCAACAGATCTGATATAGTAAACCTTGTCGGGAGAAGGTGCATTGTAAACAATCTTCTCTTTTGCGTCAAGCAGACCTTTATATGCATCGTAGCAAATCTCTGCGGCACCAGTGTTACCTGCTGCGATAACCTCACCTGCTGCGGCATAGGCTGCACGATACTCTGCAACACCTGAATAGAGACCTACGCTTGTACCTGTGTGATAGCCTGAACCGTCGTTCATTGACGGTTTCACATCGCTCAACTGGTAGTAGCGGGGGTTATTATTCTCAAATGTAGCCTCTACAAATTTGAAGAGTGAACCGGGATCACTTTCGGGAGAACCGTTATAGAATCCCATCTTGTTTGCACTTCCGCCATTGTTGCTGAAGTAGTTGCTCTTATCGTGTACACGAATGTTATAGTAACCGTCGGCACGAGCGGTGAAGAGCCACTCATAATAAGTTTCCTCGCCCTGCTCTGCTGCCCAAACTGTGGCTGCGGCGTCGGCGGTGCTGCTTGCGCTGAGCACATAACCGTTGGCGTTGTAAGGCTTAATCACATAACCGTTGGTGCTCTTCATAAAGTACCAAGCCTGCCAGCTGTTATTTGCGGCTGCACTTACAACCGAAACTTTGTTGTCGCTGTAGTCGTAGTTGAGCAATGTAACATCCTCGGTACGCTTGATGAAGATATTGTAGAGCACGGGGTTAGCCTCATCGGTTGTAGCCTTCACGGGAAGGAGTGCAAACTCGAGGGCCTCGGCAAGTTTCTCATTGATTGTCTGCAATGCAACCAGCTCGGCTTCGTATGCAGCCTGGAATACTCGTCCGGCGCACACCTCCTCGGCAGATGTAATTGCGGCATCAACCTCGGCTACGAGCTCTTCTGTATTATATATATATATAGAAGGTATGTACGCGGGATTCATAACTTTGTCTGTTACAATGCCGCTGCACTCGTATACATTGAAGTCGCTCAATGCGAAATATTGCTGCTCATTGCTGTTCTTACCACCACCGAAGGTCGATGTAACCATAAAGCGCCAGTAGCGATAAGCTGTACCGTTGCTGATGCAACCTGTCTTTATCTCGCCCGACTGCTGGGGAAGGTCGGTCAGTGTCTTCACGGTTACCCACTCGTTATCGAGCTCGTTGCAAGCCTGAACGAGAGCTGTCTTGGGCAGAAGACCTGTGTGACCGCTGCGGCATACATATCCAAACTCGATGTTTGTAACAGCCTCATTCTCGCCAAGGTCTACACGCAAGTAGTGGTCGAGACCGTCGGCCGAAGGATCGCCACCATACTCGGTGTGCAAGAAGTCGCTCTCGTCCTCGTTGAGAAGAGCCACAACACCCACGTTGTCGGTAGCCCAAGATGCGTTTCTCTCGGGTGCGTTGCAATAGAGATAGCCGGGAGCCAATGAATCGTTGCACTGCATAGCAACCTCTGTTGCGTCGTAAGAAACTACAGAGATGATATACAACTCATCCTTGAGAGTTGTTGTCTCGTCGATAAGGCTTTCGAGAGCGCTCTTGTCGAGAGTTGTGGCAGCGTCGAGTGCGTTGTATGCCTCACCTACCTCAACGCAGAGAGTATTAAAGTCGGCCTCTGTCATATAAACTGCCATAGCAGCCTCGGCAGCAGCCACCTTCTCGATAGCAGCTGTGAGCACATCGTTAGATGCTGTGCCTATTGCAGCCACGAGCTCGTTTGTCTGTGCAACGAGAGCAGCAAGTGCAGAGCGGTCTTTCACATCGACTGCAACTATAGCTCTCAACCTATTAAACACGGCAGCGAGAGCCTCCTCGGCAGCATCTACACTGGCCTGCGAAGCGTCGTCGGCTGCGATTACAGACTCTGCTGCGGCAATCTTCGCTGCAAAAGCAGCATACTCCTCGCCTGTGATAACTGCAGAGTAGTACTCCTTAACTGCTCCGTCGATAGCGATAGCCGACTCGAATGCCTGTGCCTCGCCAACGAGTGCTGTGAGTTCCTCCTTATTTACAAGTATACTGTTCAACTCAACGTATGCGGCACGAATTTCATCGCAAGCTGCGGCATAGCCCTCTTCTGTGACATAGTGTGAGAGGGCCATACGTGCTGCCTCGACACTGTTCTTTGTAGCAAAGAGTGTTGTGAGAGAAACATTGCTGTTATCACATTTCACAATCTCGCTAGCTGTAACAGAGAATGAACTCATTGAGAAGTATTTGTGTGACACTCCGTTGTAAGTATAGCTCTGGTTGTTGTTTGTAGCTGTAACCATAAAGCGGATATAACGATAAGGAGCGTCAGTTATTACATCTGAAGTGTACTCCGACAACTGCGAGCCGCTCATTGTAAGCTCAGCGATTGTTACGAATGCCTCACCGTCGTTGCTTCCCTCAATGCGCATAGCTGTGGGCGAGTTATTTGTGTTACCCGAGCGACTTGCATAGCTGAACTTGAACGACTTGAGTGCCTCTTCCTCACCCATATCTACACGCAGGTAGTGAGCAAGATTGTCGTCATAGGCATTACCCTCATATGTAGAGTGGAAATATGTAGAGGGCTCATTGTCGATAAGCGCCTTAACACCTACAGAGTCGGTTGTGTTCCAAGTGGTATTTGACTTACCGTCGGCATTTGTGTAGAGGTAATATTTGGCAGCCGCGTCAGTGCACTGCAGTGCAAGAACTGTCTCCTGTTGGTCAATAACCTCAATGCTTCTTACAAGCTCTGCTGTAGCTTCGATAAGTTCGGAAAGCGTTGCGCGGTCGGTAACGTCGGCCTCGTCGATAGCCGCAAGGCGCTCGTACTCGGCGCGGAGAGCTGCCTCGGCAGCGTTAATCTCGCCCTGTGTAGCCGAAGCAGACAAGAGCACCTCCTCGGCAGCGGCGATAAGAGCCTGATATGCTGCAAACTCCTCACCAGAGATAACTGCTATATAGTAGGCGTTCAAAGCACCATCGACTCCGAATTTCTCTACAAGGGGCAGTGCATTGTCAATGGTCTCCTGCAAAGCGGTTACATCGACACTCTTTGCCGCCTTAATAGTTTCGCTGATTGCAGTGAGAGAGTTAATCTGCTGCTGCAGAACATCGAGGCTTACAGAATAGTCGGCAGAGCTCATAACCAGAGCCGACTCGTTCTCGAGGCAAAGCTGCAAGAACATATCCTCTGAAATGCGCTTGCTATACTGCGCCTGAACCTCTACCTTGTTAAGCACAGAGAAATCGAACTCTTTCATACCGAAGTAGCAATAACCGTAATACTGTGTATTTTCAGCGGGACCTACAGACTCCAACGCTGTAAAACGAATATAGCGATAGGGAGTTGCCGAAGCTATGGGAGACGAGGTGTAGACGCCATCGTTGTTATAGCCTGACCAAGCCTTTGTAACAATTGTAATGGTATCGGTGAAGGTTGTACCGTCGTTGCTACCGAGAATTGCTATTTTGCTGGGAGCGGGTGAGCCGTTACGAGCTGTATACTCAAAGCTGAATGCAGAGGTGACATTTCCGGCACCGAGGTCGAGCTGAATGTAGTGATGCTCGTTTACTGCATCGCCATTCCAACGTGTGTGGAAATAGTCTTCAGTGCTGTTGTTTACAAGCGCCTCAATACCGCCACCGTCGGTAGCTCCGTTACCGGTGTTCTGGTCGGCATTTGAAGATACATAGTAGGGAGCTGTGGCATCGGTAGCCTGCAGCGCAAGCTCACCTGTCGCTGCATAGTAAGTACCTATCTCGCTTATGAGAGCCTGTGTATTTGCTGCAAGCTGCGCAAGCTCGGCTTTCTTGGCGGCAATCTTGCCGTCGAACTCTGAATTTGCTGCATTGTATGCGGCCTGCAGTGCAGAAGTAGCATCGGCTATGCCATTGCCCGAAGCAAGTGCCTCTTTTGCAGCTACAATAGCATCGGCAAGAGTTGCGATTGTTGCGGCGTTGATAATGCTGTTGTACTGCTCTTTCACTGTGGCTGTTGTCGAGGTACGGTTAAGAGCAAACTCCGACATACCGAAATAGTAGTGATTGTTGAGAGTTCCGCCGGTTGCATTCTTCACAGTAAAGCGGATATAACGATAGGCTGTGCTTGCGCTACCCAATGTACCCGACTCATACTGCACCTCCTTGTCTGTGGGCAAGGGATTGCTGTCGCTGCTTGTGAGAGTGGCGAGTGTGGTGAACTGCGAGAGATTATTTGAACCCTCCACAACGATTTTTGTGGCAGCGTCCACGTTCCAACTTGAAGAAGGAAGGTTTCTGTATGTGAAAGAGAACTGGTTCAAGCTGTTACCCTCTCCCATATCTACTTGCAGATAGTGGTCGGCGTTAAGGCTTGAGCCGGTCCACACTGTGTGAAAGTAACTTGTCACATTATTATCCAAGAGCTTTGAAGGCTCGTTGCCCGCCTCGGTTGCATTTGATGTGATGTAGTAGTCAGCCGAAGCATCGGTAGCCTGCAAAGCAACTGCGCCTCTGTAGTTTACATCGGCCACCTCGTTCACAAGCGCCTCACCCTTACCGATGAGCACGTTGAGCTCGGCAGAAGACTGCAGATTACTCATAGGTGTGATAGATGTGAGATACCAGCGCGAAGCTTCGCTGCCCGATGACCATCCCACGATGTTTGAACCAGAGTTCACGTGGAGATAGGTAAATTCGTCGGCAGGTGTCACACCGATAGCCCAAGAGCAGTCGTCGCCTTTCTCAAGAGCATACAAGCCTGCGTTAGATGTTCCGCTTACCAATGTGGGGTTTGCAGCCTTCTCTATTGCAGGGAAATAAAGCGATGTACCCACGTTCTTGAGGTAATAACCGTTGCTGTTTGCTTCAAATTGCCAGCAGGCATTGTCGGTGCGCGATGTAGTCTCGGAAACCCAAACAGGCTTGTTATCGCTGTTTACGGTGATGTAACCTTTTCCTTTATCGCTGTAGACCGATGCAAGGTCGTCGGAGATGATATATGTAAGTGATGCATCGAAGGGAATAATTGCCTCCTCGTCGGCAAATGCTGCCATAGCCTTGTTGTACTCGGCATAGAGAATGTCGGTAGTAGCACGCAAAGCTGTACCTGCCTCGAGAGCGGCCTCGGCTTTTGTGATAGCCTCTTTGAGGGCAGCGCCGTAAACACCCTTCACAAATCCGGGTTTTGAATATGTATCATCGAAGAAAGTAGCGGCTTTGCGTGCCTCGTCGAGAAGCGCAGAGAGCAATGTGCTGCTCATCTCAAGAATCTCAACGTCGGCGGCAACTGTCTCTCCCTTGACGTCGGCGGCAACGATTTTCGCATCACCCGATGCAAGAGCCGCTGCAGCTGCTGTAGAAACCTCGAATGTGTTTTTATTGCTAAATGAGAGCACCTCGCCCTTCTCGTTGAGCACAAGGTAACCGCTGTATCCTGTACCACCGTTGATTGTAACCACACGGTCGGCGCTCACGGTAGCCTCGCACACGCCGCTTGCCGCAGTCTCGTTGATGAAGTCTACATAGCAACCTGTGTCGGAGTTGGGAGTTGTCTCGCCATAGATAGAACGAGCGTCAGTGCCGTTGTGCTGAAGACCGGGGTTATTCTCGTCGTCGTCGCAAATTAAGATTATCGAGAGGTTCTCGGGGTAGTTCTTTGCCTTAACCGATGCAATGGCTGCATCAATCTGCTCCTGTGTCTGGTTGTATATTGCAGATGTGTAGTCGCCCACATATACATCTTTCATCACAGAGAGGTATCCGTAAACACGGAAGAGTTCTGTGAGGTCCTCACCCGCAGCATCACAAGCGTGTGTGTAGAGACGCAAGAGACCTGTGGGGCCGTCGATTGCTGTACCGTTATGGATGGGCTGTGTACGACAAAGTTCATAGAAACGAGGCCAGAAGTTTGTGTTCTCACCTACGAGGTGGTAGTACATCCACAAGCGATACCACAAGTGTGTAAGCGCCCAAATGTTATTTGAGTAGGCATTGCTACCCTCTTTGTTGAAAGCGGTGAGAACTCTCTCAAGTGAGCCCTCGCTACCGTTGTAACGCGAAGTGGTGGAACCCATATACCACAAAGCCACATTCGAGAAGAGGTTGTTTGTAACCTCCTGCTGACCATTGAGGGTGAAGGGCATCTGGTGCTGGTGACCAATCTCGTGACCGGGGCCCCAAGCTGAACCTGCGTCCACCGCAATGTTACCAACGATGCTGTAGAGGGTGTTGTAGTTGTAGTTACAGTTGAGCCAGCCACCCGACATATAACCATTGAGTGCTCCAAGAGAAACGCCGTGGTTGTTGAAATATTCGCCATAGCTGCGTCCCTCGCAGAACTCGAGATACTCGTTCCAACCCTCGTCGGTGCCATAGCCATAGATATCGGCTTTCTGGCCATCCTTTGTCCAGCGGGGGTAGAAGTCGTTCATCTTCTTCATATCCTCCTTGCGGAGCAATCCCATAGTTGCGAGCTCTGAATACATAATTCTGTCCCAAGCCTCCATCATAATATTGATTTTTCCGGTCTCGGGATCGAGGTTCATACCCTCATAAGATGCATAAGAACTGCTATTGTTACGAGCGACAGCGGGCACGTTGAGGTTGTCGAGCCAGTAGGCAATACCGTGCTCTGTGGTACCATCGTTGAGAACTACGTCGCCATAGCTAAACTGCATTGTGATGCGGTTACCAAGGATGGTGAAGTCAGAAGATGTGAGAGCTACACGCTCTTTGTAGTAGGCCCAGTCGGCATCGTTGTCTACCTCGCCCCACAAGTTGTTCTCGCTACCGAGCTCGGCGCGTGTATCACCCTGTGCATTGAAGAAACCGTTAATGTGACCGCCCACGATGTGTATCTTCACGGGCTCATAGTCGGAAATCTTGCGGAAACGCGCCGCGCCCTCTTTGCTTGCATCGTAGGTGTGAACTACATAGTTCACCCACAACTGACAGCCGTCGGCTACGTAAGGAATTACGTTCAAGCCCTCCTGAAGCTGCACATAGTTGGAGCTGTTGTAGTGATTGAGCTGACCGCAACCTGTGATGTGTGCAAGCCAGAGTTCTGCACCCTCCTCTATGGCGCCGTCCACAATGACATACATTACATCGCCATTGTCGGCATAGATACCTGTGGGGTTGTCCATATTGTTGTGCGCGTTGATTCCGAGGAAACCGGTAATCTCACCACGCACGCTATAGGGCTCATACATCTGCACGCGGAACTTCTTGGCATACTCGCTGTTCCAAGAGGGCTTGCCTGCAATGCCGTTAGCCTCTTCCCAGCTGCCTGTGCGCAACTTGTCTACGAGAGACTGCAAACCTGCGGGCAAAGCCTTGTAATAGCTGTCGGCCGCAAGAGATGAAGCACTCATAGATGCGTAAGAGCTGTTGAGTGTGGTGCAAGCGGCATCGGTGAAGATGCTGCTCAAAGCAGCAGAGTACTGCGCGAGCTGCTCGTCGGTGGGCAGATAGTTGTTCATCGCATTGAGAGCCGCGTTAAGGTCGTCTGCAGAATAGGCAACCTCGCTTATAGTCCAGTGTGAGCTGACGTCGCCCGCATTGTTTGACCATCCCACGATATTGTTAGAATTGTCGCGGTGCATATAGGCCGAACCGTTGTTGCTGTGGGCCGAGCTGCGGATTGTGTTGTAACTGCCACCCGAGGTGTGGAGCGAAAATTTGGTTTCGGCAGCGTCGTTGCTTTCGCTCATATACCACGATGTAGACGCGGTGTTACCTGTGAGGTAACGTCCCGTTGCCATATTACGCAACAGGTAATAGCTGCCACTTGTGGTAACGTACCACTGTTGAGACTTGCTGTTTGTGTCGGCGGTAACCGCTGCAACACCATTCATTGAAGAGGCAGACAATGCCTTTGTAGCATCGCCCACATTCAAAAAGTGATACACTTTACCACTCGTGAGAGAGGTCAGCTGTGCATCTACCGCGGTGGCCACCAGCAAGAGCAGCACAACCGTCAGTAACCGAGTAATTCTTTTTCTCATTTTGGTTCTTTTTGCTCCACAGCCACTCTCGAAAAATCCATACACGCGCTACACGCGCGCGCGTAATAAAACCATTCAAAAAGCAACTGCAGAAAGTTATTAATAAATTATTTTCTCTTTCTACGTTTAAAATCTTTTTTACAAATAACGCATCGATATTTCGGCACACCCGCACACAAACGGGCACAGCTATTATAAATTGGTCAAAATTAATTAAAATATGCGAAACAAACAATGAAAAATTGTGAAATAAAGTAAAAGAGACAAAAAAGAACCAAAAAGCAACAGCGCCCTGTTTCACACGCAAAAGCAAGCACCAACGCCGCAAGAAGCAGCCCTTGTCACATTAAAAAAAGAGCGGCGCAAGCCTTAAAAGAAGACTCGCGCCGCACAAGATTATCAATTATATTTCAATCGATTACATAATTAAAACATTTCCAAGGCCTGTTGCAGGTCGGCGATAATATCCTCGGCATCCTCAATACCGACCGACAGACGTATGAGGTCGGGGTCGATACCGGCCTCGAGCAACTGCTCGTTGCTCAACTGACGGTGTGTGTGGCTTGCGGGATGCAGCACACAAGAGCGGGCATCGGCAACGTGGGTAACAATGGCAATAAACTTGAGGCTGTCCATAAAGCGAATAGCATCCTCCTTGTCACCCTCAACGGCAAAGGCCATTACGCCGCAACCGCCCTCGGGGAGATATTTTTGCGCAAGGGGATAGTATTTATTATCTTTGAGACCGCTGTAATTCACCCACTTAACCTTGGGATGCGCAGCGAGGAACTCTGCCACTTTCTGCGCATTCTCGCAGTGGCGGGGCATACGCAAATGAAGTGTTTCGAGACCGAGATTTAGCAGGAAAGCATTCTGCGGAGCCATCATAGCACCGAGGTCGCGCATCACCTGTGACACCAATTTTGTTATGTAAGCCGCCTTGCCGAAGTTCTTTGTATACACAAGGCCGTGGTAGCTGTCATCGGGCTCGGTGAGGCAGGTAAACTTATCGTGATAAGCCTCCCAGTCGAAGTTACCGCTGTCGATAACCGCACCGCCCACAGCCACAGCGTGACCGTCCATATACTTTGTGGTAGAGTGAGTTACGATGTCGGCACCCCACTCTATGGGACGACAGTTTATGGGAGTTGCAAAGGTATTATCTACAATGAAGGGAACGCCCTGCTTGTGTGCTATGGTAGCAAATTTCTCAAGGTCGAGAACGTTGGCGCCGGGGTTCGAGATAGTCTCGCCAAAGAGCGCCTTTGTGTTGGGGCGGAAAGCCTTCTCTATTTCCTCGGCGGGAGCGTCGGCATCGACAAAAGTAACCTCGATACCCATCTTTTTCAAGGTAACGGCAAAGAGGTTATATGTACCGCCATAGATAGTTGTGGCCGACACGAAATGGTCACCGGCCTGACAGATGTTGAGAATTGCATAGAAATTGGCAGCCTGGCCCGACGATGTGAGCACAGCGCCCACGCCACCCTCGAGAGCCGCAATCTTGGCACCTACAGCATCTACTGTGGGGTTCTGCAGACGTGAATAGAAATATCCCGAATCCTCGAGGTCGAAGAGGCGTGCCATCTGCTCGCTTGTCTCATACTTGAACGTGGTACTCTGGAAAATGGGGAGCACGCGAGACTCGCCCTTCTTGGGCTGCCAGCCTCCCTGAACACAGATTGTTCCTTTGTTTAATTTTTTATCCATATATAAAATTGATTTATTCTGTTTGACGTGGCGAAGATAATACTTAACGACGAAAAAACATTATTCACTCCCATACTTTTTTGAAATTTATGCGCAAGCGCATACTATACGCGCCTTTTTAGGCAAAACAGAGAGAGGAAACGCAAAAATCTGCCGCGGCAGTTTGTTACCACACCCTCTTTTACTACTTTTACACACGACAAAGCAGACACGGCATTATGAGATTTCTCGAATACAATATGGGAGAGAGGGTGAAGGCCTTCTCGACAAAACGCGGCGAGAGCGGCGGTAACTACGCAGGTTTTAACATAACCCACTACTGCGGCGACAGCGCAGAACACGTTGCACAATGCAGGGAACAGTTGTGCGCGCAGCTCGGCATCGGGGACAACCGATTGATTCTGCCACGGCAGACACACGGATGCTCCTCGATAGTGATTGACGAGCAGTTTATGAGCGCCGACAAAGAAACACAAAGCAATCTGTTACAAGGCATTGACGCAATTATCACCACCCTACCCCGCACCTGCATAGGAGTATCCACTGCCGACTGCGTGCCCATACTCCTGCACGACAAGAGCGCAGGCGTAATTGCAGCTGTGCACGCTGGATGGCGTGGTACCGTGAGCCGCATAGCTAAAGAGTGCATCACCCTGATGCTCAACAGGTTCAATTGCAACGCCGCAAATATAAAAGCCGTCATAGGCCCCTCTATCGGCTGCGACGCCTTTGAAGTGGGCGACGAGGTTTACGCCGCGTTTAAAGAAGCAGAATTCAAGATGGAAAAGATAGCCACTCGCAAAGAGAAATGGCACATAGACCTGTGGGAAGCAAACCGCCTCATACTAAAAGAGTGCGGGCTTGCCGAGGAGAATATAGAGGTGTGCGGTCTCTGCACACGCACGCACTGCGAAGAGTTTTTCTCGGCACGCAGGCTTGGCATCAACTCCGGCAGGATATTCAATGGTATTATGCTTGTTTAAAGTATATTACCGCGTTTTTTCAGTTGCTCGCGCAGATACCCGGCCTTATATAGATTGAAGAGCGTGACACTTGGATGCGCGCCACAGAGATTACGCAGCACCAGAGGGTGTAATGTCTTGTAAAACAGTGAAAAAAGCCACCCAAGGCGCCACCTTTCGAGCTTGCCCAGCACACCCGAAACACGCACCAGCGGAGCCAATGCCTCGTAGTGCAACGCAAGGGTGCGCATCGCCTCCTCGCTTTTCTTCACAAAAAGCGCATTGGGTTCTATATCAACGTTCAGCATAGGATTATCTATGTGCAGCAGCGGAATACCGCGCTGCAAGAGGTTACACCCAAAGAGGTTATCCTCGAATCCGTAGTGCCTTATCTTTTCATTAAAAAGCACCGACGCGAAGCTCTCGCGATCTATCAAAAAATTGAACGAGCGGAAATTGGTATAAGTATTCCGGTTACGCCACTCGGCCGTCATAGTTTTCTCGGCACGCTTTTCATAGAGCCAACGCAACGACACATCGGGCGAGGGCAGTTGAGCAGGATGCACAATTCCGCCACACACAACGCCCCTTACACCCCTTTTCACATAGCTTACATACTCGAGCAGAAAAGTATCACAAGCAGGCACGCCGTCGCAGTCGAGAAAGAGCAGATACGCCCCCTTACTTTGCTCAAAAAGGCGGTTACGCACAGCCGAGCGCCCCACATTCGCGCCAAGCTCCCAATATCGGGCATAAGGCAGAGCGTTTATTACACGATTCTGCTCAAGCACCGCAGGCGATGTAGAGCCGTCGTCGGCCACGATAATCTCGCAGCAGAGCCCCTCAATCCTCTGCGCCTGTTCCGAGAGAGCTCTCACAAGCGGCACACAGACATAGTTATATGTGGGTATAAGTATCGACAGCATAGGTTTGTATATCACACGCGAAGATAAACAAACTTTCACATTCTGCAAAAAATAAAACAGCACAGCACCTGCACAAAAAGCAAACACGGCCGCAGCAAGCTGCGGCCGTGCCTCTATCATAGAATGCTCTATTATGCGCCGAAGTTATCGTACATAATTGATTTCTCCTCAACACCGAGATCAACAAGCATATTTACAACAGCCTTTGACATCGGGCCGGGGCCACACATATAGTACTCGATATCCTCGGGAGCCTCGTGGTTCTTGAGGTAAGTCTCGTAGATTACCTGGTGTACAAAGCCCGGAGTGTACTTCACACCTGCAGCGTCGGCTGCGGGATCGGGACGGTCGAGCGCCAAGTGGAAGGTGAAGTTGGGGAACTCCTTCTCGAGCTGCAAGAAATCCTCGAGATAGAATACCTCGTTGAGGGCACGTGCACCGTAGAAATATGTCATTACACGGTCGGTAGTCTTCAAAGTCTTTGTCATATGCATAATCTGCGCACGCAGAGGAGCCATACCGGCACCACCACCTACCCACATCATCTCTTTCTTTGAGTCGAAGATGGGGTGGAAGTCTCCGTAAGGACCACTCATAATTACCTTGTCACCGGGCTTCAAAGTAAAGATGTACGAAGATGCGATACCACAGGGAACATCCATAAATCCTGAACGGTCGGCCTTGAAAGGAGGCGTTGCGATACGAACGGTGAGCATAATGCGGTCACCCTCGGCAGGATAGTTGGCCATTGAATAGGCACGGATAGTCTCCTCGGTGTTCTTGCACTTGAGACCAAGCAAACCGAATTTCTCCCAAGCAGGCAGATACTCCTCACCGATAAGGCTCTTGTCGATATCCTTGTCGTAAGTCATATCGTATGTAGGAATCTTAATCTGTGCGTAAGAACCGGGAACGAAGTCCATATGCTCACCGGGAGGCAGAGCCACGATGAACTCCTTGATAAATGTAGCGACGTTCTTGTTAGAGATAACCTCGCACTCCCACTCTTTAACACCCATAACCGACTCGGGCACCTTGATTGCGAGGTCGTTCTTAACCTTAACCTGGCAACCCAAACGCCAATGAGCCTGCTGCTCCTTGCGAGAGAAGTGACCTGTTTCAGAGGGGAGAATCTCGCCACCACCCTCAACAACCTGTACCTTGCACTGACCGCAAGAACCCTTACCACCACAAGCCGAAGGCAAGAAAATGCCATTCTCGGCCATAGTGCCCAAAAGAGTACCACCGGCAGCAACCTCAACCTCACTCTCGCCGTTAATCTTAACCTTTACATTGCCCGAAGGAAGCAGATATTTCTTGGCCACCAACAGGATAATCACCAACAAAAGGATGATTACAAGGAAGACTGCTATACTTGCTAATACCAATTGTATATCCATAGCTTTTATTTATTACATTTTAATACCAGAGAAGCACATAAACGCCATAGCCATCAAGCCTACGGTGATGAATGCGATACCCAGTCCGCGCAAGGGCTTGGGGATATTGCAATACTCCATCTTCTCACGAACTGCCGCAAAAAGCACGATAGCCACCATCCAGCCGATACCCGAACCGAGAGCATAAGCAAAAGCATCGCCCAAGCTGCCGATGTACTGGGGGTTATTGCTCTCCATACCGATGCGCTGCTGCATAAAGAGCGAACCACCCATAATGGCACAGTTCACAGCAATCAAGGGAAGGAATATACCGAGCTGGCTATACAACGCGGGGGCGAAACGCTCCACAATCATCTCTACAAGCTGCACGATACCTGCGATAACGGCAATAAAGAGGATGAACGCGAGGAAAGACAAATCAACGCCTTCTATAATAGCACCGTTGGCAAGCACTGCGGTCTGCAACAGGTAGTTCACGGGCAAAGTGATAACCTGAACGAAAACTACTGCGATGCCGAGTCCGATAGCGGTCTTCACACTCTTAGATACAGCCAAATATGAACACATACCCAAGAAGAAGGCAAATACCATATTGTCCACGAAAATCGTACGGACAATCAAACTAATAAAATGTTCCATAATTTATTCTTCTGTATCTGTTAATTATTCCTGTAAACTCTTGTCTTTTGCTCTCTGCACCCAGATAATGATGGCGATAAGGAAGAACGCCATAGGAGCCATAAGCATAAGACCGTTATTTATATATCCTGCATCGTATACGCACTGGGGAATAACGGGGAAATCGAGCAAAGTACCCGAACCGAATATTTCGCGCACAATGGCAACGAGCACAAGAATCATTGCATATCCCAAACCGTTACCGATACCGTCGAGGAACGAGGGCCAGGGCTTGTTCTGCATAGCAAAAGCCTCGAGACGTCCCATAAGGATGCAGTTTGTGATGATAAGTCCCACATACACCGACAGCTGAACACTTACGTCGTAGGCAAAGGCTTTGAGCACCTCGCTCACAAGTGTAACAAGCGCAGCTACAACCACCAGCTGTATGATAATACGGATACGTCCGGGGATTGTGTTACGGATAAGTGAAATGATTACGTTGGCCATAGCAACGATGATAGTTACCGAAAGGCCCATTACAATGGCAGGAGCCAACTTGCTTGTAACAGCAAGTGCCGAACAAATACCAAGCACCTGAATAGTTACAGGGTTCTCCTTTAAAAGAGGTGTCTGCAACGCCTCAATGTTTTTCTTTGAAAATAGTCCCATAGTTATTCCTCCTCTGTTACTTGCGCCTCCTCGGCTGAAGCAGGCTCTGATTCTACAATAGGTGTTACGGGCTGCTGCAATGCAATGAGATAGGCTTTGTAACCCTCCATTGTGTTGTGCAACATATCGTTTACACCGTTACAGGTGATGGTTGCGCCCGAAATGGCATTAACCTCACACTCCTCGTCGGTCACTTTCTTTGTTACACCAAGAGCAACGGCACCATCTTTGATGATGTTCTTGCCGGGGAAACGTGTCTGGAATTTGTCGCCTGCAATCTCGGCACCCAAACCGGGAGTCTCACTTGCGTGAGAGAAATACACACCATAGATGGTGTTGCCGTCGTTGTTTACAGCTACATAGCCCCAGATACCGCCCCAAAGACCGTTACCTGTCATAGGTACAACATATTTTGTCTCGCCGTCTACATCGCAGATGTACAGGGGGAGCTTGCCGCCCTTAACCTCGTCGTTGGTTACGTCGAAGCCACCCTCGGTAGCCACAACCTCACCTGCTGCGTTGATAATGATTTCCTGTTTCACAACCTCGCTGTAAGTGCTTGCAGCGTCGGCAAGGTTTTTGAGGTTAAGAGACGAGAGAATCTGTTTTTTCTTATCGAGACGGATATTCTCATCCTGCAAAGGACGCAACATAGAAGATACTCCGGCCAAGAGGAAAGCCACAATCACAACTACTATCGAAGCATAGATAATTGCATAAGAGTCGCTGCTTGTATTAAAGCCTTTCTTTGCCTTTTTCTCGTTATTCTCACCGCCCACCTGCTCGAACTCCGATGCACCGGCTTTACATAGAGGGCACGCAGAGGGAGCCTCTGTTCCTTCGTGTGTATATCCACACACTTTACATACATATTTAGCCATAGTCTGATTAGTTCTTTTTAGTTAGACGTTTTGCGCGTGCCTTCACATTAGACTGCACTACACAGTAATCGATAAACGGTGCTGTTACGTTCATAAGAAGGATGGCAAGCATCATACCCTCGGGATAACCGGGGTTGAATACGCGGATGAGGATTGCCATAGCGCCGATACCAAAGCCGTAGATATACTTACCGGTCTCGGTACGAGCCGCTGTAACAGGGTCTGTCGCCATAAACACAGCTCCGAAGCAGAAACCGCCGAGCAAGAGATGTGTGTAGAAAGGCTGCTGCAATGCGGGGTTCTCGGGCATAAGGCCTGTAAAAAGGAGAATCATTGCAATACCGCCCACAAATACGCTGAACATAACCTTCCAGCTTGCTACACCTGTCCACAAGAGGAGAGCAGCACCAAGAGCGATGGCGATAACGCTTGTCTCACCGATAGAGCCGGGCATAAAACCACAAATCATATCGCAAACAGAGAGTTCTGCGCCTGTTGCACCTATTATATCTTGACCGGCATTAACAAACTGCAAAGCAGTTGCGCAGGTGTATCCGTCGGGGAGGTCGTAACCAATGCCGAGGATAGAGTCTGTGGCTACCCACACCGACTCACCCGAAATAACCGAAGGATAGGCGAAGAAGATAAACGCACGGGCGATGAGCGCCACGTTTACGATGTTCATACCTGTACCACCGAACACCTCCTTGGCAAAGATTACCGAGAATGCTGTGGCCACAGCCAACACCCACAGAGGACAACCCGCGGGAACAATCATAGGAATGATGATACCCGACACAAGGAAACCCTCGTGAATCTCTTCGTTTTTCCACTGTGCAACGGTGAACTCAATACCAAGACCTACAAGATATGTAACTACAATCTTGGGAAGTGTCACCATCATACCAAAGAGCAACATCTGCCAGATAGATGTCTCGGCAACCATACCTGCTGCAAGAGCATTCTGGTAACCAAGGTTATACATTCCGAACAGAAGTGCAGGAACAAGAGCAATCACCACAAGCGACATAATGCGTTTGCTGTCGATTGCATCGTGAATATTAACACCACTCTTCGAGGTATCGTTGGGCACGAAAAGGAAAGTCTCCATTCCGTCGAACACCGAACGCAATGCGTGCAGCTTGCCACCCTCCTCGAAATTGGGCTTAATCTTATCAAGATAGTTTCTCAAAAATTTCATACGACGTTTATTTATTTTGCATTAAAATTTGTCAATGTTCCCTGCGGGAGATCATTTTCTTATCAGCACATCTCGGCACGGAGCTTGTCCAAGCCCTCGCGTACAATGCGTTGCAGTTCAAGTTTAGATGAATCGACAAATTCGCACAGTGCAAAGTCCTCGGGTGCAACCTCGTAAATACCAAGCTCTTCCATCTTGTCGATGTTACCTGTGATGATTGCTTTGATGAGGTACTCGGGATAGATATCCATAGGGAACACCTTGCTGTACTCGTTTGACATAATCATATGACGCTCACCACCCTTGATGCGGGCATCGATGGTGTATTTGCGCTTGGGAGTAAGCCAGCTGAAGTAGCTGCGGCTTGTGCTGAACATAGAGAAACGGGGTGCAATCCAACCGAAAGCCTCGTCGCCGCCCATAATCTCGGGGATAACGGTAATCTCGGTAGAGAAAGCTCCGAGGAAGCCGTCGGCTGTTGTCTTCTTGCCTGTGAGCACGTTTCCGTCGATGATGCGGAGGGGATTCTCGTCCTTCAAGCGACCATTGAGAAGGTTGCTTATCTGCGCGCCGAGAATAACCTTGCTGTAAGAGGGGTTCTTAACCTCGCTACCTGCGAGAGCAACGGTGCGTGTGAAATCGATTTTTCCTTTGTTAAAGAGACGACCGATGAAGATTACCTCCTCGGCACCGATTGTCCACACAATCTCGCCCTTGTTCACGGGTGCAACGCGGTTAATCTGTACACCTACGTTACCTGCGGGATGGGGGCCCTTGAAGATTGTTGTAGTCACGTTCTTTGCCACGCTCAAAGCAGCTGCTTTGTGCGATGCGCTCACACCCAAATTAACGGGAGCTATGCGAGACAAAGCATCGAGACCTGTCTGGAAGTCATCCTCATTGCCCTTGAGAGCAATCTCGAAATCAACAGCCAAAGGCTTTGAATCGAAGGCCGACACGAAGATGGCACGGGGTGAATCACCGGGAGTGGCGATAACGTCATAAGGACGCTGGCGAACAAATGCAAAAAGACCGGCCTTCAACAAATCGGCCTTTACCTCCTCTGCCGAGAGAGAAAGTACATCTTTTGCTTTATACTCCACCGACTCAAACTTACCGTCCGACTCTACTACTACGCTTAAAACGCGTCTTCTCTCACCGCGGTTTACCGCTACAACTTTTCCGCTCACGGGCGAAACAAATTGTATTTCGGGACAATTCTTATCAATGAAAAGAGGCTCGCCTGCCTTTACGCTATCCTCGGGTTTAACAACCACTTTGGGAGTAACGCGGGTGAAATCGGCCGGCATCAAAGCATACAACTTTGCGTCGGCAACCGATGTCATCTCTGCAACGGGAGCACCTTTAAGATTGATATCCAATCCCTTAGAAATTTTTACGACTCTGTGCATATAAATTGAGTTACGTTAGTACATTATCCGTCGCAAAATTAAAGTTTTTTTTCGGTATTTCTACAATATTTTAACATAAATAAGCAGTTAAAGAATAAAAAATTATGTATTCGCAGGGCACCAAGCCGACAAAATGCCACCACCCTGCCACGCCTGCGCAGACTTGTGCAACGAATTGTTTCAACGGTTTCTTATTCTGCTTATACACAATTTGAAACGGCCGAGCAACTCGTCGAGGGCGGTAAGGAGAAGCGCACCGGCGTAACAAAAAAATGAGAGGATGCCTCACGACATCCTCTCACATCTATTAAGTAAGTAATTTTTTATTCAGCAACGGCTGTAGTAGCGGGCTCTTCAGTTGCTACTGCTGTCTCCTCTACCACGGGTGCATCTGCAGCCTTCTTTGTAGAGCGACGACGGCGAGTCTTCTTTGCAGGAGCCTTTGCCATATTCTCGTTGTAATCAACAAGCTCAATGAAGCACATCTCGGCTGCGTCACCGGGACGTGTACCAAGTTTGATGATGCGTGTGTAGCCACCGGGACGCTCGGCAACTTTTACAGAAATCTCCTTGAAGAGCTCTGTAACGGCCTCCTTGCTCTGCAAGTAGCTGAATACAACGCGACGAGAATTGGTTGTGTCGTCTTTCGACTTTGTGATCAAAGGCTCAACGAACTTCTTGAGCTCCTTCGCCTTTGCGAGGGTCGTAGTGATTCTTTTGTGCATAATCAACGAAACAGCCATATTTGAAAGCATAGCTTTTCTGTGAGATGCAGTACGGCCCAAATGGTTAAAAGATTTTTTATGTCTCATAATTATTCTTTGTCTAATTTATATTTTGAAATATCAGTTCCAAACGAAAGATTCAGACTCTCTAGCAAATCATCAAGCTCAGTGAGCGATTTCTTACCGAAGTTGCGGAATTTAAGAAGGTCGGTCTTGTTATACTGCACGAGCTGACCGAGTGTCTCTACATCGGCTGCCTTCAAGCAGTTGAGAGCACGAACCGAAAGGTTCAGGTCTACAAGCTTGCTCTTGAGCAACTGACGCATATGCAGTACCTCCTCATCAAACTCCTCGTTACCATCGATGTCGTTAGACTCGATAGCGATCTTCTCGTCAGAGAAGAGCATAAAGTGATGGATAAGGATTCTGGCTGCCTCTTTCAAAGCCTCCTTCGGATGTATGGAACCATCTGTTGTAATTTCAATTACCAAACGGTCGTAGTCGGTCTTCTGCTCTACGCGGAAGGGCTCGCGCTGGTAATTTACGTTACGAATAGGAGTGTATATCGAGTCGATTGGAATCATAGTGGGTTCTGTGCAGTACTCACGATTCTCATCAGCAGGAACGTATCCACGTCCCTTGTTGATGGTGATTTCAATCTGCATTTTAGCCGATGAGTCGAGATGGCAAATGACTAACTCGGGATTTAACACTTCAAATCCGGTTAAATACTTACCAATATCGCCGGCAGTAAATACCTCAGTGTTCTCTACATTGATGAAGGCCTTGTCTTCCTCGTAGTCCTCAACAACTCTTTTGAAACGAACCTTTTTAAGATTCAAAATAATGTTGGTAACATCTTCTTTCACACCGGGTACTGTAGCAAACTCGTGCTCTACACCTGCAATCTTAATTGTATTGATTGCAAAGCCCTCCAAAGAAGAGAGCAAGATGCGGCGCAATGCGTTACCTACAGTTGTAGCAAAACCGGGCTCAAGAGGACGGAACTCGAACTTTCCGTAGAAGTCGTTCGCCTCCAACATTACGACTTTATCAGGTTTTTGAAATGTTAATATCGCCATTATCAAATATTAATTTTTGCTATACAACTCAACGATTAATTGCTCCTTGATGTTCTCGGGAATCTCGCTACGCTCGGGCATATTCAAGAATTTACCTGACATTGAAGACTCCTCCCACTCCAACCAAGGATATTTGCTGTGGTTAAGACCAGCCAAAGAGTTCTGGATAACCTCGAGAGATTTAGAACGCTCGCGTACACCTACAATCTGACCTGCCTTGATGATGCGAGAAGCAACGTTACAAACCTTACCATCTACTACGATGTGGCAGTGGCTAACCAACTGACGTGCAGCAGCACGAGTGGGAGCGATACCCAAACGGTAAACGATATTGTCCAAACGTGACTCCAGCAACTGCAAAAGCACCTCACCGGTGATACCGGGAGCTGAATCGGCTTTGTCAAATGTGTTGCGGAACTGACGCTCCAATACTCCGTATGTATATTTAGCTTTCTGCTTCTCGGCCAACATCACACCATACTCTGATGTTTTGCGACGACGGTTGTTACCGTGCATACCGGGAGCATAATTTTTCTTTGAAAGCACTTTGTCGGCACCGAAGATAGGCTCACCGAAACGACGTGCAATCTTGCTTTTAGGTCCTGTATATCTTGCCATTTTAATTTCTGATTAAGTGTGATTATACTCTTCTTCTTTTGGGAGGACGGCAACCGTTGTGGGGCAGCGGTGTTACATCAATGATTTCTGTAACCTCGATACCTGCGCCGTGTACGGTGCGGATAGCCGACTCACGACCGTTTCCGGGTCCTTTTACATAAGCCTTCACCTTGCGCAAGCCCAAGTCGTAAGCGATCTTTGAGCAAGCCTCGGCAGCCATCTGGGCAGCATAAGGAGTGTTCTTCTTTGAACCTCTGAAGCCCATCTTACCAGCTGAAGACCAAGAGATAACCTGACCTTCGTCATTAGTAAGGCAAACAATGATATTGTTAAATGACGAATGAACGTGAAGCTGACCGTTGGCTCCTACCTTCACATTTCTTTTCTTTGTTGCAACTGTTTTCTTTGCCATATTACTTACCTATTATTTTGTAGCTTTTTTCTTGTTAGCAACTGTCTTCTTACGTCCCTTACGTGTACGAGCGTTGTTCTTTGTGCTCTGACCACGAAC
>JAZRLR010000020.1:0-32259 GCA_045646965.1 Bacteroidaceae bacterium | reverse complement strand
CACAGCCCCTGCCGCAGCAGAGGTGAAGATGAAAAGCGACGAGGTGCTTCTCGCCCTCTCGCCCAATAACCCCGGGTTTAATATCGATGGTGA
Organism: Bacteroidaceae bacterium; assembly: GCA_045646965.1. Taxonomy (GTDB): domain Bacteria; phylum Bacteroidota; class Bacteroidia; order Bacteroidales; family Bacteroidaceae; genus HGM04593. The sequence goes on along the minus strand of JAZRLR010000020.1, from coordinate 32,166 downwards.
CACCACCATCGATACCCGCGAGGAGCAGCTCTCGGGCCGCCGTCGTGGCAAGTGGGGTGATTTGTGGGGTAGTTATTAATTAAAGCTCTATATTCTTTGGGGTGGTGCTTTTGCACCACCCCTTTGTTTTTATCTGTATTTTCTTGTGTTCTGTTTTCTCGGCGTTCCGTGAGTTTTTCTATTTATCTAAATTTAAACACAAGAGGTTGTGTCTTTCTTTAAAGACCTCGATATCTTTGCCTGCATTTCTTTGTTTCTATTTGTTTCTTTTTGTGTGTTTTTTTTAAAAAAGCACGACAAAGCCGCGGGTAAGCGAGCGGCTGCGCAACCCTGTCGGCAGTATAAAAGCAAGAAACAAAAAAAGGGTGGCAAACGCCACCCCGTATATAAGAGAAAAGTAAAAATTATTTCGCAGCTTCAGCGGGAGCCTGCTCACACTTTGCAGCCTTGGGGCAATTTGCGGGAGCACCTTTGGGACACTTCTCACCAGCTTTGGGACAAGCCATCTTGGGGCAATTTGCGGGAGCACCCTTGGGGCAACCCATCATAGGAAACTTACCGCAAGCCTTGAAACCACCCTTACGGCAGCCGCCCTTCTTGAAACAGCCCTTTTTATTGCCACGCTTGCCGTGGAACTTCTTCACATCGCCTTTACCCATCTTATCCTTGCAGAAAATAACCTGCAACTGACGGCCAGAGAGGATAGAAGAGAGTTTCTTGTAGTATTTCTTCTCTACCTCGAGAGCCTTCTGCTGTGCATCGATGCGCTTGCCAATGTTCTCTTTAATCTGTGCGTCGGTGGGGTTCTCGCACTTTGCGCAAGTGGGACGGCACTCGGCCATAGCCTTGAGATACTCTTTGTAAACGGGCGCAAACTTGGCTGCTGTAGCGTCGTCGAGCATCAGTCTCTTCTGCATACGCTCGGCACGTTTCTCAATTCTCTGCTCGGGTGTGGGAGCCTGTTTCTTCTCCTGTGCAAAGAGTGTTCCTGTGAACATTACGGCTGCGGCAAGTGCCACAAAAAATTTCATTTTCATAATTCCTTTTTTATTTATGGTTAATATTATCTGCTTTGCGAAGCGGTGCAAATGTCGCTTTTATTTCCGCCCCACTGATTGTTTGATTGCCGCGCAGCAAAAAAGTTTAATCGGCAACGGGAAAAAATCGCATTTTAACTTTGTTTTACAAAAAAAAGAGAAGCCGCCCACTGCTGTGAACGACTCCTCTGGCACAATACCCCGGTGGGGCAAATATTACTTCAACGCCTCGAGGTTCTGCTCGTTGTAGAGCTGCTTGCCCTCGGCGGTGTACATATAGTCGATGCGTGCCTTATAGGCCTTCTCAATCTTGGGACGAACCATCTTCATTGTGCTGTTTATCATCTGGTTCTGCTCGCTGAAAGGCTCTGCAAGCACTGCGAAGCAGCTGGGGAGCCACTGTCCGGGGAACATTCCGTCGAACTCGCCACCCTTCTTGAACATATCTATGTCGGCCTTTATGATATCGAGCGCAGCCTTGCGGCCCTTCTCGGTGGTGAGGTCGAGTTTCTTGGCCTCGAGCGCACGTTTGATATTCTCTTTGTTGGGAACGATGAGAGCCGATGTGCAGGGCGACTGGTTATTGTAGAGCATTACCTGGTCGATGCTTGCGCACTTGCTCACGAAAGCCTCCTCGATACCCTCGGGGCTGTATTTCTCACCGTCGTTGGCGATGAGAAGACTCTTGAAGCGGCCCTTCACATAGAGGAGTCCCTCGGGTGACATATATCCGAGGTCGCCGGTGTAGAGGTATCCGTCGCGCACAGTATCGGCTGTCGATTCGGGGTTTTTCCAGTATCCGGCCATCACATTCTCGCCTTTTACAACAATCTCACCCATCTCGCCCACGGGAAGTTCCTTGCCGTCGCTGTCGCAAATCTTGAGCTCGATAGGCTTCACGAGCTTACCGCTTGAACCGAAGCGATAGAGGTCGGGGCCGTTTGACGAGATAACGGGAGTAGCCTCCGAGAGACCGTAGCCCTGGAACATAGGCATACCCACGCCCACATAGAATTTCTGCAGCTCCTTGTCGAGCAGCGCACCACCACCCACGAAGAAACGGAGTTCGCCGCCGAAATTCTCGCGTATCTTTGAGAAGATAATCTTGTCGAAGAACCACACAACGGGCTTGAGCAGGTATCTCCAGCCTTTGAAGTCGAGGTTGCTGTCGCCGTAATACATCTGACGTGCCTTCATACCCAGGTTGAAAAGTTTCACGGTTGTCTCGCCCTTGGCACGGATTCCGTTCTCGATATTCTTCTTGAAGGTCTTTGCGAGCGCGGGAACCGAAAGGATGAATGTGGGACGCACCTCTTTAATATTTGAGGGGATATTCTTGAGTGTCTCAAGGGGTGTGCGACCTACCTGCACGGTGGCAGCTGTGGCACCGCGTGACATCATAATGTAGAAACCTACGACGTGTGCAAAGCAGTGGTCGAGAGGCAGAATGATGAGTGTGCGCCAGGTCTCGTCGATATCCATAAGTGTGAGAGACTGCTCCACGTTGGCGGTGTAGTTGCGGTGTGTGAGCACAACGCCCTTGGGGTCGGCTGTGGTACCGCTGGTGTATGTAATGGTTGCGTAGTCGTCGTTCTGTATAGACTTACCCACAGCGAGAAACTCCTCCATTGTGTGTGAAGCGAGAAACTCGTCGCCCATCTTCAGCACCTCGTCGAGAGCAATCTCACCCTCCTGAAGGCCGCCTTTTACCTCACCGAAGACAATCACTTTTTTAACATCTTTAATCTGCTCTTTTATGGCGCGTATCTTCTTGAGTTGGTAGTTTGAAACCAAAACATATTTAACGTCGCCGTGGATGAGACGGAACAAAAGGTCGTTGCTCTCCTCAAGTTTGATAGAGAGGGGCACATTCACCGCACCTGCATAGAACATTGCGAGCTCACCGATAACCCACATATTACAACCCTCGCTCAAGAGAGCCATATTGTCACCCTTCTTGACACCGAGAGCCTGATAGCCTGCGCCCAAGCGATAGACCTGCTCTTTTACCTGTGTGTAAGTTGTGGGTTTGAAACCCTCTTTGCTTGTTTTCTCCAAAAGGAATGTGTTGTCGGGATACAAACGAACCGATTCCTCAAAAAGATCAACTAATGTTTTTTTCATAATATTCTGTGTTTTATGAAAACCACACTTGGCAGTTTTCGATTTTCTAAATATTCAAATTTATACGTCCGCACACCGGCTACATCACCTATGCGAACGTGGCAAAGATACAAAAAACCTTAAACAAACGGATACTACGCCATAGTATTTTTCACAAAAAACTCCAAAAAGCGCACATTTTGAACAAAAAGAGCACTTTTTTGGACACTAACGCCTTGTTGTGCGCAAACAGAACCTTTTTTCACGCACCCCGGCAGTATTTTTCAGCACCCGTTTTATTAATATTTCATTCAAGATACAATTTTATAAAAATCTACTCACAAAAACATAATTTATTATAAAAAAAGAAGCGGTTACACCTAAATAAACGGGCAAATATCAATAATATTGATAAGAAACACTATATTTGCATTGAATACACCGTGGACAACCGCGCTTTTTACATATTTTAAACAGGATAATTATGAAAATATCTAAAATAGAACACCTTGGCATTGCCGTGAAAAGTATAGAGGAGGCACTGCCCTACTACGAGCAGGTGCTCGGCTTTGAGTGCTATAACATAGAGACCGTGGAAGACCAGAAGGTGCGCACGGCGTTCCTCAAAGTGGGCGAAACAAAGATAGAGCTGCTCGAGGCCACTTCGCCCGAGAGCACCATCGCAAAATTCATTGAGAACCGTGGCGAGGGCATACACCACATCGCATACGCCGTGGAAGACGGCGTGGCCAACGCCCTTGCCGAGTGCGCCGAGAAAGAGGTGCGCACCATAGACAAGGCTCCCCGCGCCGGCGCCGAGGGATTGCAGATAGCCTTTCTGCACCCGAAAAGCACACAGGGCGTGCTCACCGAGCTTTGCGAGAACCCCGATAAATAACAAAAAAACTACATACTATGAGCAAGCAATTTGAAAAAATCAAAGAGCTGGTCGCCCTGCGCGAGAAAGCACGTCTGGGCGGCGGAGAGAAAGCGATAGAGAAACAGCACGAGCGCGGGAAATACACCGCCCGCGAGCGTATAGATATGCTGCTTGACAAAGGCAGTTTCGAGGAGATGGATATGTTTGTGACACACCGATGCACCAACTTCGGCCAGGAGAAGAAACAGTACCTGGGCGACGGCGTCGTGGTGGGCAGCGGCACAATCGACGGCCGCCTTGTGTATGTGTTTGCACAGGATTTCACAGTGACAGGCGGCTCGCTCTCCGAGACTATGGCACAGAAGATATGCAAGGTGATGGATATGGCAATGAAGATGGGCGCCCCCGTAATTGGAATTAACGACAGCGGCGGTGCACGCATTCAGGAGGGTATAAACGCCCTCGCCGGATATGCCGAGATTTTCCAGCGCAATATTATGGCGTCGGGTGTGATACCGCAGATTTCGGGTATCTTCGGCCCCTGCGCAGGTGGCGCAGTGTACTCGCCCGCCCTCACCGACTTCACTATAATGACCGAGGGCACATCGTATATGTTCCTCACAGGCCCCAAAGTGGTGAAGACCGTGCTCGGCGAGGTGGTTACACAAGAGGAGCTCGGCGGCGCAAGCGTTCACGCAGGCAAGTCGGGCGTGACACACTTCACTGCACAGACCGAGGAGGAAGGCCTCGCCCTCATACGCAAACTGCTCAGCTACATACCCCAGAATAATATGGAGAGCGTGCCCGAGGTTCCCTGCACCGACCCCATAGACCGCAAGAGCGACATACTCAACGAGATAATCCCCGACAACCCCAACCAGGCCTACGATATGTATAACGTAATAGGCGAGATTGTGGACAACGGCGAGTTCCTTGAGATACACCGCGACTACGCACAGAATATCATCGTGGGCTTCGCCCGTATGAACGGCAAGTCGGTGGGTATCGTGGCCAACCAACCCTGCCGCTACGCCGGCGTGCTCGACTGCAACTCATCGCGCAAGGGCGCACGCTTTGTACGTTTCTGCGACGCATTTAACATACCCATCGTGACACTTGTCGATGTCCCCGGGTTCCTTCCCGGCACCGCACAGGAGTACAACGCGGTTATTCTGCACGGAGCAAAGCTCCTTTACGCCTACGGCGAGGCCACTGTGCCCAAGGTTACCGTAACCCTGCGCAAGTCATACGGCGGCTCACACATTGTAATGGCCTGCAAGCAGCTGCGTGCCGATCTCAACTATGCCTGGCCTAGCGCCGAGATTGCCGTTATGGGAGCAGCAGGAGCTGCCGAGGTACTCTATGCCAAGGAGGCCAAGGAGGCCGAAGACCCCAAGGCCTTCATCGCCGAGAAAGAGGCCGAGTACAACCGTCTTTTCGCCAACCCTTACCAGGCTGCGAAATATGGCTACATCGACGATGTGATAGAGCCCCGTAACACACGTTTCCGCATCATACGCGCCCTTGCACAGCTGCAAAGCAAGCGTCAGGAGCTTCCCAAGAAGAAACACGGTAACATTCCTCTGTAAAAAAATATATTATGGAAAAGAAGATAGACAACGCCACAGTGGCGGCCATCGCAATGGCACTCACCGACTACCTCGGAAACAACGTACACGACGAGGAGAGCGGTGTTCTCACAATTACATATATAAACAGAAACTGGAACAACCTTAACAGATAAAAGATATGAAAGAGTACAAATATACCATAGACGGCAACCCCTATCAGGTTGCAATAGAAGAGAGCTCGGCTACAAGCGCAAAGGTAATTGTAAACGGCACAGAGTACACCGTGGAGTGGGAAAAGCCCCAGGAGCAGAAACCCGTAGTTAAGGTGAAGCCCGTGGCAGCCAAGCCCGCCGCACCTGCACCCACGGCAGCGCCCGCTGCGGCAGCCGTGAGCGGCAACGCCATAAAAACCCCGCTGCCCGGAGTAATCATAGATGTAAAGGTGAGCGTGGGAGACACCGTGAAGAAAGGCGACACCGTAGTAGTTCTCGAGGCTATGAAGATGGAAAACAACATAAATGCCGACCGCGACGGCAAAGTCGTATCTATCGCAGTGAGCAAGGGCGACACCGTAGCCGACGGCGCGGCACTCGTAGTACTTGAATAAATCACATTAACCACAATAAAAAAAACACCATTTATGAGAAAAAGCATCTTTTTACTGCTTACAGCCGTAAGCCTTTTCTTCTCTACCGCTATGTATGCAGCAAACGAGAAGAACGAAAAGCCCTTTGTAATACCCGAGCTGCGCGAGTGGCAGGGCGCACAGGGAAGTTTCACCCTCACCCCCGCGACTAAAATCGTCTACAAGAAAGGCGACGCACAGATGGAGAAAGTAGCCCTCCAGCTTGCAGCCGACATTAAAACTATGTTCGGCAAGGAGATAGAAGTAGTTGCAGGCAAGGCACAGAAGGGCGATATCTACATTGCCAAGAAAGCCGACAAGAAACTCGGCAACGAGGGATACCAGATTACTGCCGACGGCAAAATAACCCTCACCGCACCCGCAGCACAAGGCGCATTCTGGGGCACACGCACCCTGTTGCAGATTCTTGAGCAGAACGGCGGAGAGAGCATCCCCTGCGGTACAATAAAAGACTGGCCCGACTACGAGATGCGTAGCTTTATGCTCGACTGCGGCCGCAAGTTCATCCCCATTGAGTTCCTGCACGAGTATGTCGATTTTATGGCATACTACAAGATGAACACCTTCCACATTCACCTCAACGACAACGCCTTCAAGCAGTACTTTGAGCACAACTGGGACAAGACACCTTCGGGTTTCCGCCTGGAGAGCGACTTCTTCCCCGGCCTTGCGTCACGCGACGGTCACTACACAAAGGCAGAGTTCATTGAGTTGCAGAAGCACGCCGAGAAGATGGGCGTTGAGATTATCCCCGAGTTCGACGTGCCCGCGCACTCACTCGCATTTGTACACTACCGCCCCGAGCTCGGCAGCAAGGAGTACGGCCTCGACCACCTCGACCTCTTCAACCCCGCGACATACACATTTGTCGATTCACTCTTTATGGAGTTCCTCGGCGGTGAGGAGCCCGTGTTCCGCGGCCCCCGTTTCCACGTAGGTACCGACGAGTACTCTAACCGCGACACAGCCGTAGTTGAGAAGTTCCGCTACTTCACCGACCACTGCATACGCGAGGCCGAAAAGTATGGCAAGCAGGCGTGCGTATGGGGCGCCCTCACACACGCAAAGGGTAACACCCCCGTGAAAGTGGAGAACGTACTTATGTATGAGTGGTACAACGGCTATGCCGACCCCACAGATATGATGAAGCTCGGCTACGATGTAGTGAGCATCCCCGACGGCTGGACATACATCGTTCCCGCAGCAGGATACTATTACGACTTCCTCAACCACGAGAACCTTTACAAGAACTGGACACCTGCCGTAATCGGTAACCAGACTTTCCCCGAGAAACACCCGCAGATAAAAGGCGGTTCGTTTGCAGTGTGGAACGACCACGCAGGCAATGGTATAAGCTGCAAGGATATCCACTACCGCGTATTCCCCGGAATGCAGACAATGGCTGTGAAGATGTGGACAGGCGCAAAGCCCACAGTTCCCTTTGAGCAGTTCGACAAGGCACGTCTTGCCTTGAGCGATGCACCCGGTGTAAACATCGCAGGCCGCTTCAGCGGTGAGAAACGCACCATCTTCGAGGCTGCTACAGTGAAACCCGGCAGCACAAACGACATAGAGGAGATAGGTTTTGAGTACTCTGTGACATTTGACATCGAGGCTGCTAAAGAGGAGAGAGGTACTCTGCTTTTCAGTTCACGCGACACAGAATTTTATTTGAGCGACCCCGTATCGGGAATGCTCGGATTCTCTCGCGATGGTTACCTGAACACATTCAACTACAAGTTCTTCCCCGGTGAGAAAGCGACCGTTACCGTGAGCGGCAATATGCAGGAGACAAAGCTCTTTGTAAACGGCAAGCTCGTGGAGACTCTCAACAAACAGAAGGTATTCCACAACGAGGGCAAGGACAAGATGTTCTATGTGCGCACACTTGTATTCCCCTTGAGAAAGGCCGGAAACTTCAACAGTAAAATAAGCAACCTCAAAGCTGTGAACTACTGCAAGTAAACAGCCCGGCTGCATATAGCAAAAAAATAACCGAGTCACACGACTCGGTTATTTTTTTATCTGCTTGCTTCAGTCTATCTGATTAGTTCCCAAACGGGGGAAGATGACCTTGGGCTTGAACACCGCGGCCTCCTCGGGAGACATAATTGCATAAGCCATAATAATTACAATATCGCCCGGACTGAACTTGTGGGCGGCGGCACCGTTGAGGCATATAACACCCGAGCCGCGCTCTCCTTTTATAATATATGTAACTATGCGCTCACCGTTGTTATTATTTACAACGTGCACCATCTCGCCCTCGAGCAAGCCGGTGGCCTCCAAAAGTGCCTCATCTATGGTTATGCTTCCCATATAGTTGAGGTTGGCCTCGGTGACGGTGGCACAATGAATCTTTGCTTTAAGCATCTGTAACATCATATAGCGGCCCTCCTTAATATTTTATATTGTCTATGAGACGAATTTTTCCACAGAAAAGAGCTATGCAGCCCACGGGGCACTCGCTGTCGCTCCACTCCTCTATCTGCTGCAGGGTGCGACCATCGACAATCTGGTAATACTCAAGGTCGAGTCCCTCGGTTGCGTTTATCGCATTCTCTACAAAGGCGCGTGTGGCGGCAAGCGAGTTGCTCTTGGCAAACTCGAGGCTCGCAAAGAGTGTGCGCGAAATTGTGAGAGCGCGCTCGCGCTCCTCGGGCGAGAGCAGAGTGTTGCGGCTGCTCATTGCAAGGCCGTCGGGCTCGCGCACAATGGGACAGCCCACAATCAGCAGTGTCATACCCAGGCGACGCACCATCTCGCGTATTATCGCCAACTGCTGATAATCCTTCTCGCCGAAATAGGCCTTGTGGGGCTCCACAGCATAAAAAAGTTTGCTTACAATCTGCGCAACGCCGTTGAAATGGCCGGGGCGGCAAGCACCCTCCATAACCGTGTCGAGCGGCGCAAAAGAGAATTCGCGTGTGTCGGGCTCGGGATACATCTCCTCTACCGACGGAGCGAAAGCTATCGTAGCACCCACCTCCTCGAGAAGCGCGCAATCGGCCTCAAGGGTGCGGGGATAATTTTTAAGGTCGTTCTTGTCGTTGAACTGCGTGGGGTTCACAAATATGCTCACAACCACAATATCATTCTCGGCAACGGCACGCTCAACCAAAGAGGCGTGTCCCTTGTGCAGAGCCCCCATTGTGGGTACAAGGGCAATGCTCTTACCCTCGGCACGACAGGCATCGAGCCTTGTTTTCAGTTCTCCGACAGTGTGAATAATTTCCATAGCTGAATATGAATTATATACAATAAATGTATTACATCTTATTTCGGGGTGCAAAGTAACAAACAAATAACCACAAAATAAAATAAATAAAAGAAAAAATATGCAACCGCCACCCCACTCTGCCGCGCCCAGGGGATTGTCGCACAAAACAAATTGAGAGCAAGTAAAATTCGTTAATAATTGTAAATCAAGCTCTTTTTACCCATAAAAACGCTTAAAAAGAAATATACATTTGCTACTATGCCACTTTTTTCGTAACTTTGCAAACCGCCGTAACATACACCTGCGGAAAAGTATAAGAAGATGAAGACAAACAAAGTATTATTTATTACTCAAGAGATTACCCCTTTCGTTCAAGAATCCACAATAGCCAACATAGGCCGCACCCTTCCGCAGGCCACACAGGAGAGTGGCAAAGACATCAGAGTGTTTATGCCCAAATGGGGTACTATAAACATTAGACGTAACCAGTTGCACGAGGTTCAGCGTCTCACAGGTATGAACCTGATAATCGACGATACCGACCATCCTTTGATTATCAAGGTGGCATCGTTGCAGGCTGCCCGTATGCAGGTATATTTCATCGACAACGATGACTATTTCCAGAACCGTCTGATGACAACCGACGAGAACGGCAACGAATATCCCGACAACGACGAGCGCACCATATTCTTCTCACGCGGCGTGCTCGAGACTATAAAGAAACAGCACTGGTGCCCCGATGTAATCCACTGCCACGGCTGGATTTCGGCCCTTGCACCCCTGTATGTGAAGAGCGCATACAACGAGGAGCCCTCGTTCCGCGACTCAAAGGTTGTGATTTCGCTCTACGACGACAACTTCAACGAGAAGTTCCCCGAGAGCTTCATCGCAAAAGCACTCTGCAAGAATATGGCAAGCGACCTGCTCGACGGCATCGCATCGCCCACATCATACGAGGAGCTTGCAAAGATTGCCATACGCTACTCTGACGGTATTATCATAAACGGCGACAATATCTCGCCCGCCCTCATAGAGTATGCCGAGTCACTTGGCAAGCCCATACTTGCGAAGCCCTCCGACGAGACATACGCCGAGGAATGTAACAAATTCTACGAGACACTGTAACCTGCAAAGAGAGCGTGAGGCCCTTTCGGCCTTGCGCCACAAGTTACACTACACTATCGCATTATAACTACCGTATGAAAAAGTACCTGTCGTTTTTTTTGTTTGCAGCAGCTGCAATACTCACATTCACCCAATGCGATGACGACACAGCGACGATTGGAAGCAGCATTATACCCGACGGCGACATCATAACCGTCGCAGCTGACACCTTCGTGGCAAAAAGCCGCTCGATAGACATAAACAATTCGATACTTAACAACTCCGACACTCTCTACCTGGGACGCTACACCACTCCCGGCGACAACGCCACATTCGAGGCCTGCTTCGCCACACAGTTCAACAGCGGCTCGGGAGACGCTTTCCCTGCCGACGGAGTTATAGGCACACGTGCGACACACACCAAGCTGCGCTTTTTCTATAACAACTACACAGGCGCAGGCGACAACCCTATGAAATGTGCCGTGTATGAGCTCGACAACGTAATACCCGAAGGCACCGACTACTACACCGACTTTGACATAAACGAATACCTTAACCCCGGCAAAGGCCCCATCGCCACAAAGGTGTATAGTGCCAAGGACTATGCCCTGCACGACACCATAGACGAGGAGAACTATGCCACAAACGTGGAGATGCTGCTGCCCAACGAAATAGGCAACCGCATAGTAGAGGAGTTCTACAAAAACCCCACAAACTTCGCAAACTCCGAGGTATTTATAAATAATGTACTCAAGGGAGTGTATGTAAAGTGCACACAGGGCGACGGCACAATACTCAACATCTACCGAGTAAACCTCGAAGTGGGCTTTGAGCGCTACATAACAAGCAGCACAGGCCTGAAAGACTCCATAGAGACACTCGTAACACCCTTCTATTCGGGAAAAGAGGTGATACAGCTCAACAAGTTCGACCACGGCGACATTGCCCACCTTGTAGACAACGAGAGCCACACCTATATAAAAACCCCCGCCGGAATATTTACCGAGGTGGAGCTGCCCATAGAGGATATTATGGACAAATTCCATTCCGACACCATAAACTCTGTAAAAATTGAGTTTGCGAGCTACGGCTCTTTGGAGGAAGAGGGCTTCACTGCGCCCACAAACATCATTATGGTGCGCAAGAAAGATATGAACGACTTCTTCAGCAAAAAGAGATTATGTGACAACACCACATCGTTCCACACAACGCTCAACACAAGCACCAAGCGCTACACCTTCAATAACATCACAGAGCTCATAAAGAGCTGCTACAAAGAGCAGCAGGAGGGCAAGGCCGACAGCGATTGGCAAAAGGTGGTACTTGTGCCTGTAAACGTGACAAGAGACGGCTACGGCAATATCACAAAGATTAAGCACCACACAGGCGCAGGCTGCATAAAACTGCGCGGTGGCAGCAACTACGACATTCCCGTGGAGGTTGTGGCAAGCCGCTACAAGAGATAACCCGCCACATCTTGCGCCGCCGCAAAGCTGCACGGCGCAGCAATCACCGCTCACAGCACGCAAGGAGAAACGCCTGCGAGAGAGCACACCCCCTTTAACAAATTGCATTACACAAACAAATATCGCTAAAACAATTAAAGGCAGATGCTTGACGCATCTGCCTTTAATTTATATGTAGGAGAGGGAGATTTACTTCTCTTCTTTCACATCCTCTTCTTTCTTTGCTTTAGCTGCTTTGGGAGCTTTAGGTGCCTTGGGCTCTTTGGGCTCTGCGGCTTTCTTCTCCTTCTTTGCGAGCTTGGTCTTGAGGCTATCAACCTCTGCCTGAAGCTGAACTATCTCAACCTCCTGGTTCTCTATCATCTGCTGCAATGCGCCCAGTTCCTCGTTGTCCATTTCCTCGGGATACTGTGCACGCACACGAGCCATAAAGTCGCCGAGAATGTTCATATAGTTGGTAAACGCGTCGTAGGGAGACTCGTAGATGCAACGCTCTGTGATGATACCGTTCTGCTTTGTAGTCATAAAGCGAAGGTTCTCTGCAGCCTGCAAGTAGTCGAAGTCCTGCTTGAGTTTCTTGTCGTCAGACAAAGAGATGCGCTCTGCAAGGCTGTAGAGCTTGTCGAAAGCCTCGCGCTGCATAGAGTTACCGAGCCAAGAGCTGGCGTCGCGCTCCTCGTCCATCCAAGAGAGGGGATAAGAAACCTCGAGGGGACCTACCGACTTGTGCTTGTCGATAATCTCCGAAGGTGTAGAGAAAGAGATTCCGCGCTGTTTTGCGCAAGCGGGGATAGCCTTCATAAAGTCGAGGATATGTGAAGACAAGGGCTGTGACACACCAAGTGCGTGCAGGTTCATAAAGATATTGATTACCTCTTCCTCCTCGGGCAACTGTGCAATCCAGTCTACATAGGTCTCGGCAAAGAGAGGATACTCACTCCATTTGGGGTTAGAGAAACGTAACGAAATATCGTCAGAGAGCTTGTAGTCGCGCAACAGGAGCTTCAAGCCGGGAGCTGTGCTGCAGTTATACACGAAGTGGGGGCTTCTCCAAGCGAGGATGTGCTTTGCACCCTCTGAAAGCATACCCTTGAATCCCATCTGCGATGCCATCTCTCCAATCTCGTCAGAGTAGATGAGTCCCGAGTTACGCAACACTCTGGGCTTCTTGCCGAAGAGCTCCTTGATTTTGCGGTTCTGACGCATAACCTCCTCCATAAATACCTCGCGCGAAGCAAGTGAAGAGAGACCGTGTGAGTAGGGCTCGCAAAGGAACTCGCAGCAGCCTGTTTTGTTAATCTCGTGCAGCAACTCGATTACCTGGGGAGCATAGATCTCAAGCATCTCAAGTCCCACACCCGATACAGAGAACGCCACTTTGAAAGCACCGTCGCTCTCCTTTATCATCTCGAGCATTGTGGTCAATGCGGGGATATATGATTTCTCGGCAATCTCGGTGATGGCACTCTCGTTGGCATAATCATCGTAATAGTAGTGATCTGTGCCTATGTCGAAGAAACGATAGCGTTTCAACTGTCTGATTTGATGAATCTCAAAATATAAACAAATTGTTTTCATATTATTCGTCTTTTTTTATTTTACCAACCCATTACATTTTCATAAACCTTACGCAGTTTAAGGGCTACGTTCTCCCAAGTGATCTGGTTCACCTCGTTGCGGCCCTCAACCTTCAGATACTCATACAACGACTCGTTGTTACAAATTGAGTAGATGGCGTCGGCCATTGCGTGAATATCCCAGTAGTCGGTCTTTATACATTTGTCGAGGATTTCTGCACAACCCGACTGCTTGGAGATAATTGTGGGAACGTCGCACTGCATAGCCTCAAGAGGCGAGATACCAAAGGGCTCGCTCACCGATGGCATTATATACACATCGCTGGCCTTGAGGCACTCATACACCTGACGACCGCGCATAAAGCCGGGGAAGTGGAAACGGTCCGATATACCGCGCTGTGCAGCGAGGCGTATCATATCGTTCATCATATCACCGCTACCTGCCATACAGAAACGTATGTTCTTTGTGCGTTTGAGTACCATTGCGGCAGCCTCCACGAAATACTCGGGACCCTTCTGCATTGTGATACGGCCGAGGAATGTAACAACCTTCTCACCGGGTATCTTTTTGGGAACGATGTCCAGAATTTCCTGCTCCAGAGGAGTTACAGCATTGTGCAAGGTTGAAACCTTGTCGGGGTGCTGATGGTATTTGTTAATAACAGTCTGACGGGTAAGCTCGCTCACACACAAGATGTGGTCGGCGTTATCCATACCGTTCTTCTCAATGGCATATACTGTGGGGTTCACATTACCACGGCTACGGTCGAAGTCGGTAGCGTGAACGTGAATCACGAGTTTCTTTCCCGACACCTGCTTGGCGTGTATACCTGCGGGGTATGTGAGCCAGTCGTGTGAGTGTATGATATCGAACTCCTCGGTGCGAGCCACAACGCCTGCAATTATAGAGTAGTTGTTAATCTCGTCGTGCAGGTTCTCGGGATATCCGCCCGCGAATTCCATACAGCCGAGGTCATTTGTGTGCATATAGCTGAAATCGCCATATATGTGGTCGCGATAACGATAATACTCATCAGGTGTCATCACAGCACCGATGCGTGAGTTTACATAATTGTGATCGACATCCTTCCATACAATAGGCACGGAGTTCATACCAACGATTCTCAAGAAGCTGTTATCTTCGTCACCATAGGGCTTGGGGATACAGAACTTAATCTCTACATCGCCCTGCTGTACAAAGCCCTTTGTAAGTCCGTAACTTGCAGTACCGAGTCCTCCCGAAATGTGAGGAGGAAACTCCCAACCGAACATTAATACTTTCATATCGCTTATCCCTCCAATTTAGATTCATATTGCTTGAGCAACTGGCTCGTTCTCAAAATCTCTGCCACGTTCATTGCGAATGCCACGGCGCCGCGTCCCTTGAAGGGCGGGTTTCCGTCGAACACCTCGGGTATAGAACCTACGCAGTGCTGAACAATCTCGTCCTCGAAGCCAATCATCTGGCGCTGTACAAACGAGATACCGCTCAATTTATATATTTTCAAATATGCCTCATAGTAGAAACCTCCGAGCCAAGGCCACGCTGTACCCTGGTGGTATGCGTAGTCGCGCTGCACCTGCGGGCCCACATAGTTGGGGTTGTAGCCCACACTCTTGGGAGAGAGTGAACGCAGACCGCGCGGTGTGAGAAGCTCGCGGGTAACGATGTCGAGAACTTTCTTCTTCTGTCGTGAGTCGAGAGGAGAGTTGTCGAGCGCCACAGCAAATATCATATTGGGACGCACGCTCCAGTCTACATAATCGCCGTCTACATAGTCGTAGAGGTAGCCGTACTGGTTTACAAACACCTCAACAAAAGCCTTTCCTGTGAGGGGGATAAGGCGTGCAAGCGACTCCACAACAGGTTGGTTGTGCATAAGCTCGGCCATCTGCTGTATGAAGACGAGTGCATTGTACCACAATGCGTTGATTTCTACGACGTAACCTGTGCGGGGAACTACGGGGCGACCGTTCACAGTAGAGTTCATCCAAGTGACAGCCTTGTCCTTGCCATTGGTAGACAAGAGACCATTCTGTGCAACGCGCAGGTTGTTGTGTTTGTTGTTGCGTATATAGTCGTAGATGCGCATCAAGAGGGCGCCGTACTTGTCGCGGCAAGCCTCAATGCTGCACTCCTTGGCATACTGCTGCAAAGCCCACACCGCCCACAAAAGAACGTCGGGGTGCTCCATCTCATATATTTTGCAATCGCTGATGCGGTCGTTCATAAAATCATCGATGGCAATGCTTGCTGTGCGCATAACCTTTTCAAACTCATCGTAGTGACCTTGCGAGAGTGCAAGACCGGGCAACGACACAAAGAGGTCGCGTGCACGACACTTGAACCAGGGATAACCTGCAAGGATATAGATGTGCTCGCCCTGAACATTGAAGAACTGGTTACCCGCACACTGCATACAGTGCATAAAGTTGTCGCGCGGATCGCGGATGGCCTCCTCGTGCTCGAAAGCGGCTTTCATTGACCTTGTGGTCATAGGTGACACACCGCCCGAGAAGACAATGCTCTCGCCGGCCTTCATTTTCACCTCAAAGTATCCGGGCACGAAAAGGTCCTCATTGAAGTCGTAACCACGCTCAAGCTCCTTTACATACTCAATGCCACGGTACCAGTCGGGCTGATATACGAAGTCATTCTTTTTATTGAGCTGCATATAGAGGTCGGGGTAGTCGGTATACATACGCATACTGATACCGTTCTCTACCTCTTTGTAGCTGCGGTCGGCAATGCTGTTTTCGTGAGTATATTCACGAACGCTGCGGAACGCAAGGAACGGACGCAGGCGCAATGTTACTGCCGTATTCGCTTTCAGCAAGGTGTAGCGAATAAGAATTCTGTTCTCGTGATGCACAAAGGCTTTCTCTTTTTTAAGCCACACGCCACCCACGTTGTAGATAGTGGTGGGGACACGCTCCCAAGCGAACTCACGGATGTATTTGTTGCCTCGGGGACTGAAGTTGTCGGCGTTGTATTTGTGCAAGCCCAAGTTGAACTCTGCACCGTGCAGCACAACTGTCTCATCGAGCGACGAAAGTAACACGTGGTTCTCATCGTCGAGTTGAGGAATGGGTACAACCAACAAACCGTGATATTTACGGGTATTGCAATCGACAATAGTCGAGCAATGATAAGCACCCGAACGGTTTGTCCTCAAAATCTCCTTCTGCAACGACTCTTCCAAGTTCGTCATCAGCGTTTTTTCGAATCGCAAATAACTCATCTCGTATAATTTATTTATTAAACTATTTTACTTATCACTTCCCAAATGTAATGATTATAAAATTGAATAACAAAAAACTACACGTTTTTTTCTAAAAAAAATATAAAAAGCGACAAAAACCCTAATCTTCGAATAGCGAAATTGTTATTTTGCAACCAATTTTATGAAATGAAAAATTCTCGAAACCCGCGAAAAAACCCACATTCAGATAGGGAGTCTCCACTCCGTAACCATACTCGCTGTATGGATGCAGTTTCGAGAGGAAGAGCATATTGAAGAATAGCATTTCATTTTTGAAAAATTTAACCTGCGGGAGAACCTGCTGTAATATTATAAAAGGAGAGACACAGGTGGCGTTTACCCTAAAGTATCTGTTGGCCGAGTTATACCACTCCGAGTCGAGGAGCTGAAAGACTCCCTTGAGCTCGTCGTCCTTGTCGAGCGGCAGGATATTATCTTTGAGAAAAGCGTAAGAAATGAACGTCGCATCCTTGTCATAGAGATAGCCGCCCGCTCCCACACGTGCATACAGCGCCAGGCTGCTCGTGAGACGCATTTTGTGCTGCACATCGAGCTCGGCACGGGTGTATAGCGACTTTGAGTCGAGCACCCCGCGTACCCCCTGTTCCACATTCAGCGAGAAGCGCGGCATACGGGAGCCGAGGTTCACCTTGTCCTCGCCGTCGTAGTAGTGATACATTCCCGGCTGCCACACAAGCTGCACCACCGGGGCGAAGTTTTTATATTTCCTTTGCAGTACCTTGCCGTCTACCACCTCGCCCACGGCGCTGCCGTTCATCGAGCGGTAATAGAAATTTACACCTACCGATGCCTCAAAGCCGTTAAAAAGTTCCTGTTTCACATTAAACCTCACGCGCGTGTCGCGGTAGTATTTGAGCGCCATTTCAGAGAAGTGCACCTGCGAAAACTCCACATCTTTTATCTTCTCTATTTCCACCTTGCGGTAGATACTGTTCTCACGCCCCGCCGACAGCGTAACGACACCGTTGCGACGTTTGTCAAAGAGGTATCGGCCGCTCACGTTCCAATAGAACTCTTTGAGTTTAAAGCTATAGCCGAGCGTGGGCTTCACCTGCAAAGCGTGCCTGTCGCCTATGCGGCTCTGCAGATTGAGAGCGAGCTTATAGGTGAATCCTTTAGAGGAGCTGTAGCGCATATAAGAGGGGTTTATTATGGGATACATCTTTACATCGTTATCGCCCCAGCTATATGTGTGGCTGCTTATCATTTCGTCACCCACATCCCACAGACGGCTCGCAATAACTTTGCTGCGACTCTTCTTCTCGTCGATGAGAGCGAGGGTGCTGTCGCCCCGCTGCACGCTTTTTCTATTGTATAGCAGCGAGTCGCCACCCGTGAGCGGCAGGGTGCGGTGCAACGCCGCATACACATCGCGCTGCCCCACTTCGCTCTTGCTCCAATTGGTGTTGAGCGAGCCCGTGACATCGTAGCGGCTTTTCTTGTCAAACTCGTTGAGCTCGTTGGAGAGCACCGAATAGTCATATTCTGCCGCGGCGGAAATTTTAAGTCTATTACCCGCAAAATTATAATCTATGGCAACCGTCATTTCCTTTACCACATTACGCGAGAGCCCCTCGTCGCCCATTGCGCACTCCACCTCAAAGGTGCTCTGCTCGTCCCACCCCTCGAAGCGGGCACTGCGCACAGAGCTGTCGTCGCCGAACACAACCCACCCTGCGTCGATAAGTTTTATATTATCGAATTTCTGCGTAAAAAGGATTTTCACCCCCTCGCCCGTGTAAGTAGTATCAGGCGAGTAGTCGTAGTACCTAAAGTTTGTGGGATAGAGCGGCGAGAGATACTGCGCCTTGAAGATTTTTTCTTTGAGGAGGTCGGGGCTTATGTAATACATAATCCTCTCCACCTCGCCGTTGCCACGCCCAAACGATGTAAGATGTGCCACCCTGCGCACATCGGGCAGAGCGTCCTTCAAATAGTGCACCTCGTAAAAAAGTTCCGACAGATACTTCCCTTTCTCTTTGTCGAAGCGTGCAAGGTCGGGAATGAGATTGAGCAGCAAGTTGTGCTTTTCCACATCGACATACTGTTTCACATACAAGTCGCCAAAGAGTTCCCTCACGGAAAATTCACCCGCCAGCAGCCTCTCGCCGTATAGCTCCATAAGACATTTGGCAGCACCCCCGGCGGGGATGCTGCCAAATGTGGGCGCAACAAAGAGAGCCCACAATAAAGCCGATACAAGAATGAAGCTTCTCATATCATATTATCAACGCACGGCGGCACGCACACGGAGCAGCGTATCGAGCAGTTCCTCGAGCAGGTCGAGACGCAGCATATTTGCGCCGTCGCTCTTTGCCTCGGCAGGGTTCTCGTGTGTCTCAATGAAGATTCCGTCGGCACCCACAGCTATGGCAGCCTTTGCGATGGTCGAAATCATCTCGGGCATACCTCCCGTAACACCCGCTGTCTGGTTGGGCTGCTGCAACGAGTGTGTAATATCCATTACCACGGGATGACCGAAAGAGCGCATTTGGGGTATTCCGCGGAAATCGACCACAAGATCCTGATAACCAAATGTAGTACCGCGTTCGGTGAGCATAACACGCCCTGCACCGCCTTCAGACACCACCTTCTCGGCAGCAAATTTCATTGCCATTGGCGAGAGGAACTGTCCTTTTTTAATATTTACGATACGACCTGTCTTTGCGGCAGCCATAAGCAAATCGGTCTGACGGCACAGAAAAGCAGGAATCTGCAGAATATCGACATACTCGGCAGCCATTTCGGCCTCCTCGGCCGAGTGAACGTCGGTCACCACGGGGATATTGAAAGTCTCGCGCACCTTGCGCAACACACGCAACGCATTCTCGTCGCCGATACCGGTAAAAGAGTCTATGCGCGAACGGTTTGCCTTGCGGTATGAACCTTTGAACACATAGGGTATATTTCTGTCGCTAGTCATTGCAACCACCTTCTCGGCGATGCACATCGCCATATCCTCGCCCTCGATTACGCAGGGACCTGCCAAAAGAAAGAAATTCTCGGTAGATGTCAATTCTCTTATTGTCATATCTTAATTTATTATATTTTAGTTGGTATTATCAGTTTAACAGCCTCGGGAAGCACCTTCACTCTCATAGGGAATGTAGGGGTGAAAGTGCGGCCGTCCACAGCAGCGGGGGCTCCGTCTACCGATTCTATAAGGATGTCGGTTGTGCGGAACGGCTCCATAAGCTCGTAATTCATAATCTTGCGTTTGTACACCATATAAAGGCCCTGTATCATACCAAAGAATTTTGGCATTCTTATCGCCGACACATCGAGCCAGCCGTTGTAGGGCACGGCACTGGGTGTCATTCCATAGCCGCGCGAGCTACCTATGCAGAGCATCATAAACTTGCCGTTCACCTGCTGGCTGTTCAAGCGGAAACGCATATTGAAATTCTGTCTGCAGAAAAGCAGGAAGAAAAGGCTTCTTAAGGTTGAAGTGAGACGGGTGAAAAGATAGCGCTTCACATTGGCAAACTCCACAACGCGGGCCGTGAGACCTATATTGAGCACATTGAGGAAATAACGTTTCACATCGCCGCCCTCAACGGTGTATTCACAACAGCCCACATCGACGCTTCTCACCCTGCGGGTGATAATATGGTCTACCGCCTTTTTATAGTCGTGCAGCGGGAGGCCCCAATACGATGCATAGTCGTTGGCAAGGCCGTTGGGAATTATTCCGAGCGCAACGCGGCCGTAGTTCTCCGACTGCATCACGCCATTTATCACATCCTGCAAAGCGCCGTCGCCACCCACCACAACTATCGTCTCGTAACCATTGTCGGCAAGCATCTTTGCCTGACGTGCCAACGAAGAGTAATCCTCCGACTGTATATAGTCATACTCGACGCCCTTCTCTTTAAGATAGTCGCGAATCTCCCCCCAGCGTCTTTGAGGCGAGAGGGTTCCCAGCTTGGGGCAATATATGATACCCCATCTATGTCTGTCTATCTTTATATTTTTAGCCATACAGCAATTCTCTTACAAAATCAATCTGTTCGGTGCGCGACAAGGAGGCGTCCACCCAAATTATCGGCGTGCCGCGACGCTCCATTCCGCGGAACCAGGTCATCTGGCGCTTGGCAAACTGGTGTATTGCCGTCTCGAGCCCTTTCACCATTTCGTCGTAGCCCATCTTGCCCGTCACATACATAGTGACAAATTTATACTCGAGGCCATAGTATATGAGCTGTTCATCGGTCACTCCCGACTCGAGCAGGCCGCGCACCTCCTCCACAAGCCCCTCGCGAAGCCTCTGCTCAAGGCGTGCCGATATGCGGTTGCGACGCACCTCGCGGTCTACGTCCACACCCACCACAAGGGTACGTATCGAGGGGAAGGAACGCTCCTCCACCGGGCAGGTGGCATAATATTCCTCTATCTCAATGGCGCGTATAGCGCGTTTCTTTGTATCGGTGTCGGTGTTATTATGCAAGGCTTTATAACCTGCAAGAATGGCGGTGAGTTCGTCGAGGCTTTTCTCTTCGAGACGCTCGCGCAGAGCCTTGTTTTCGGGCACAGGAATGAGCCTGTAACCCTTGAGCACCGACTCCACATACATACCGCTGCCGCCGCACAAAATGGGCAAAGCGCCGCGCGACACCACACAGTCGTATGCCGCAAGGAAATCGCGCTGAAACTCAAAGAGGTTATACTTTTCGCCCGCATCCACAATATCTATGAGATGCGCAGGCACCTGCACACCGTCCTTGCAATACTCTGCAAGGTCTTTTCCCGTACCTATGTCCATACCGCGATACACCTGACGACTGTCGGCGCTTATAATCTCGCCGCCAAGGGCAAGCGCAAGCTCCACGGCAAGCGCAGTCTTACCGCACGCCGTGGGACCAACCACCGCCAGCATATCATATTTATCGCTCTTCAAAAACATAGACTACAAGGCACATAATGCCAATATATTAATATGACGCGAAGTTAAGCAAGTTCGACGCAATTGCAAAATAAATCATCATAAATTTCGACACACAGCACTGCACAGCTGCCACAGCACAGGTTCGGGCTGCACAAGAGAGGGAATTAAGTTAAAAAAGTTAAAAAACACCGCAAGGTTTATACTTTTTTAATAAGAAAATAGTTATAACATAAAACAAAGACCGATGTACGAAAATCTATTATGCCTGCCCTATTTCCAGGGGATGAGCAAGGACGACATAACAGCCATACTCGACAAGGTGAAGCTCGAGTTCTTCAGCTACGGCGACAAGGAGATTCTGCGCGAATGTGGCGAGGAGTGCAACCGTTTCACCCTTCTCACAAAGGGCACCATAATATCCGAAGCCACCGCACCCGACGGCAGCTACAAAATAACCGAGGAGCACACCGCCCCGCTCGCCCTGGAGCCCTACTCCATCTTTGGCTACTCCACGGGCTACAAACGCCGATACACCTCAAAGGGCGAATGTACACTGCTCACCATCGACAAGAACTATTTCTTCAGCGATTTCTCGGGACAAAACATTTTTATGATAAATTTTATGAACCTCATAAGCCGCAAGGTGCAGCTGCTCGAGAAGAGCATCTGGGAGGAGACACCCACAAGCATCGAGGGAAGAATAATAAAATTCATCGAGCAGCGTTGCGAGAGCCGACAGGGCTGCAAGCACCTATATATAAAAATGGAACGCCTTGCCGAGATACTATGCGAGACACGCCTCAATGTGTCGAGAGCCCTCAACAGCCTGCAGGAGCAGGGCTGCATCGTACTCTGCCGCAAGGAGATTCACATTCCCCGCTTCGAGGAACTTCTCACGCACATAAAGTAGCGCAAATGGTACACGCAACAGACAAATAGACAAATATTCTCCCATTTTAACAAAAAAAGCACCTTTTTTTTGGTGCAAACGAATAAACGCACTATCTTTGCACCCGCAAAGGGGTAACCCTGCGCCCTTTAAGAGAATTTTTAAAGGTATAAGGTTGGTTCCGTAGCTCAGCTGGATAGAGCAACGCCCTTCTAAGGCGTGGGTCGAGCGTTCGAATCGCTCCGGAATCACAAAAAGCCCTACTAAATCACAAAAGAGTCGTTACATAATGTAACGACTCTTTTGTTTTATCTACGCCGATAATAAAGAAGGGCTTCAGTGCCAAGGCTTTATTCAAAACTGCGCAGCAAGGCAATCTCCTCGGCCCAACGAGCCTCATCGGGAGTCTCAAGGATTATGGGTATATTGTCGAAACGGGAGTCTTTCATCAGTTTCTTGAAGAAATCGATGCCAAGCAGTCCCTGCCCCAGCGTCTCGTGTCTGTCTACACGCGAACCGAGCGGTTTCTTGGTGTCGTTCAGGTGCAAGGCACTCAAATACTCGAGCCCTATCACACGCTCGAGAGCCGCAAAAGCACCCTCGTAGTCGTTCACAATATCGTAGCCGGCCGAATAGAAGTGACAGGTGTCTATGCACACACCCACACGGCTCTTGTCGTCGATGCGGTCTATTATATAACGTATCTCCTCGAGTTTGTTTCCCACATTGCTACCCTGTCCTGCGGTATTTTCTATCACGGCTTTCACACCCGCGGTCATAGAGAGGGCGAGGTTTATGTTTGCTGCAATGGTATCGAGGCACCGCTCTACCGACACTTTGTTTAAATGGCTGCCGGGGTGAAAGTTAAGCATCGTGAGGCCGAGCTGCTCGCAGCGCTTCATCTCGTCGAGAAAGGCAGCGCGCGACTTCTGCTGTGCCTCCTCGTCGGGATTGCCGAGGTTTATCAGGTAGCTGTCGTGCGGCAGGATATATCGTGCGTCGAAGCCCCCTTCGGCACAATATTTTTTAAACAGGGTTATATTCTTCTCGCCAAGAGGTGCCGACACCCACTGACGCTGATTCTTTGTGAAAAGAGCAAAGGCATTGGCCCCTATGGCTGCGGCATTGAGGGGAGCGTTCTCCACACCTCCACTTGCCGAAACGTGCGCACCTATATATTTCATAATCTACAATTTTAACAGGTAAATACTACTTGCGAAGATACTAAAAAAAGCGTATAGGCAGAAAGATTTTCACAATCTTTCTGCCTATACTATGTAAACAGTCGTTATACTTACTCGGCCTCTGCAACCTTCTCGTTTGCGGGAGCAAAGAATTTATTGCTACCGCGCAACAGGTTACGCACCTCACTCAACAACTCGTGAGACTCCTGAATGAGGTTCAAATAAACAAAGTCCATACGCAAGCTGCCGCTGCTCTGGTGCAGACGCATCGTCTGTGCCTTGCGCAGGTTGGCAAGCGCGTGTTTCAAGTCTTTGGCACGCGAAGAAACCTCGTCCGAAGCCGCGTAGTTGCCCGTGGCGATGATATCGTTGATATCGTTGAGCACGTTGAAGATATCGCGGCAATAGGGAGAGAACTCCTCGATGTATTTACTTGAAAGGGGGCTGAAGCTGTTGTCGGCGTGCTCCTTCATAGGCTCGCAAATGCGGGCAAGGGTGTTGAGCATCTGCTGACAGCTGTTTGTACACAGGTGATACCAGGTGCTGCGCTCAAAGGCAAGCTGCTGCTCTATGCGCTGCATACCGCGTGTCTCGGCACGGCGTTCTTTCTTGAGGGCAGCCTTTTCCTCTACAATCTTTATCATTGAGAGCTTGAGGGGGCGCAGCTCGTCCTTCGAGAAAGCCTCAAACATACACTTGTAGGTGTCCGAAGAGAAAGAGAGAGTGCGTGAGAGAGTGGTCGCCGTGTGGCTCTGCAATTTGCCCCACACCTCGACAGGATTCTCCGATTTGAGGATTATCATCATATCCTCGTCGGTCTTCTCGGCACTCTTCTTTTTGTTATATTGAATGTGACTGCGTATAAGCAGATATATCACAAGCGCAATCATCACATACATTGCAGGGATTCCGCCATAGTTCATTATAGCAGCCACACTCGATGCGAGGATAAATGCGGCACCTGCGGTGATGAACCATCCACCCACAACCGACACTACACCTGTCACGCGATACACGGCACTCTCACGCCCCCAGGCACGGTCGCTGAGCGACGAACCCATACCCACCATAAAGGTTACATAAGTGGTTGAAAGGGGCAATTTAAGAGAGGTACCCAAGGCGATGAGCAAGCCGGCAAGCACCAAGTTCACCGAGGCACGCACAAGGTCGAAAGCAACCTCTTCGCGCTCTTCGAGGGGAGCAAAGCGGGCATTCACCCAATCTTTCACACTCTGGGGTGTGTTCTGCGAAATGCCGTCCACCATCTTTGTGGTTGCACGCACGAGGTTACGGGCGATAGAAGATGTACCAAACATATCTCCCTCCTCGCTCTGCTGGCTCGAAAGGTTGATAGAGGTCTGCAACACCTTGCGTGCTTTTTTGCTTGTCCACAAGGCGATGACCATTACGGCACCCGCTCCCACAAGGAAATAAACAGGTGTCTTGGCCGAGAGGGTGAGAGACTCCATCATAAATTGGTCGGCAAGACCGGCGCCGTTGGCAACGTAGTCGTTATATGACTCAAAGCCGGCAAGCGTAACACCGATGAAGTTTACAAGGTCGTTACCCGCAAAAGCCATAGCAAGCGAGAAAGTACCCACAAGCACAATAATCTTGAAGACATTTATCTTGCACCAGTGCAGAATCTGCATCAGAATTGTAAAGAAGATAAACGCATATAAAAGGATTGCAAATGTGTGCTCATTTATAAAAGTGTGTACCTCGGGCGATACAAGAGTGCTGCCCTTGAGGCCCTTTATAAGCATAAAATAGATAATCGAGGTGATGGCAATTCCGCCAAAGAGACCTATCTTGCGACCAAGATTCTTGCGATAGTGAAACGTGAAGATTACACGCGCAATCCACTGCACAATGAGACCAAACACAAAGGCTACGGCCACAGAGAGGAAAATAGAAATGATAATTGTGAGGGCTTTGTCGGTGTTGAGCATCTCCACAAATCTCACCTGCGAGTCACTCGCATTTATAAGAGCGGTAATGAACGCGGCACCAAGCAACTCAAACACCATAGAAACGGTGGTAGATGTGGGCAGACCGAGAGAGTTGAAGAGGTCGAGCAGGAAAACATCGCTGATTACAACCGCCAGATAGATGCACATAACCTGGCTGAAACTGAAATACTGCGGTGCAAAGATACCGTTGCGGGCAACGTCCATCATTCCGCTGCTGAACGCAGCACCTATAAAAACTCCGGCTGCAGCTACCAAAAGAACGTGCTTTAACTTGGCCGCCTTGCTGCCGACAGCCGCACTTAAGAAATTCACAGCATCGTTACTTACTCCCACCGTCAAGTCGAGGATGGCCAGAGAGAACATAAAGATGACCACTAACAGATAAGCAATATCCATAACTGATATATTAATTATTTTATGTATTTGCTCTGAAACTATTGGGGAGAAACAACCTGCAAGCATCACGCAAGCCACAGCAGTCCCATTCCCGAAACATAGCTAAATTACCACAAAAATATATAAATATTTTATATTCCAAAACAGTTTCAAAAAAAAAAATAATGGCCGCTATTGTGGAACCGCCCGCGCTGCCACCTATTTAATATATACTACTTGCAGCGACACATTTTTTACAACATAAAGAAAGGCAATAAAAATTTCACCGCTATTACAGATGTATTACAAAAAAGCAGACGCCCTCACCACACAGATGAACGGGCGCCTGCCACACAAGACAAAGAATCAGAAAATATTTTAGAAATTATACCTTGCCGACAAGTTTACACGGTTTGCGTGGCATTTATGATGTCCAAAATCGGAACGCCAGCCGTGCAGATACTCCAAGCCGAGCTGCATATTATTTGTAGCGTTGTAGAACATATTGGCAACCATATACTGACCGCGACGGAAAGCCTCGGGGTTACTGCCTGCATAACCGCCTGCGTCGTGAAGCGTTGTCTGGCTGTATGTCGCCGTAGCAAAGAATTTTGAATTTATATTATACTGCAAGCCCACATACCAGGCGTCGGCACGCAACATAGTCATATGCTCGTTATCGCTTGCAGGCACAAGATCCACGCCCACATTTGAAATATTGTTTATATATGAGCTGATACCTTTACCCATTGTAAACTGTCCCATAAGCTGGAATTTGCCGAGAGTGCCCAGCATACTTGCCTGTGCGCCCCACGCATATTTATTGTGTTTTTTACCGTTCTCGAGGTTGCGATAAGAGAGGTTGCGCACCACACCCGCCACGCGTATATGGTTGTTTTTATTCAAATTATACTGGAAATAGACCGGGATATTGGGCATACGCTGGCTTGTGATTGCAAGATACTCGTTGTCGCTGCCCGACGGCTTTGACGCCTCGATACCCACACCCATAGAGAGTCCCCAATCAAAGGCATACTTGAATCTCAACTGCGTGGTGCGGTAAAAGGCCATACCGCAAGGGCCGCCGTAGTCCACGGTCACGGGCGCTGCGTCTATGTCCATAAAAGCACCTGTGGTGTAACCAAATGTCATATATTTATTACTCATATACATATTGTGCAGGCGGAAATTATCTCCGTTGCCGCGCCAGTTGGCCGATGTATACACATAGAAATCTCCGAGCAGGCGGCTGTTACCCACAAGTTTAAGAAAGATTGTGGAGTTTGTCATATCCATCTGGAACTGGCTCGAGGAGACACCGTTGCGGTCTATGGCCGAGGGATAGAAATCCACGTTGTCCACAGAACCGTCGAAGTCGTACTCAATCTTTGTCTGCAGATAACCGCCGATTCCGAGTCCCCACTTACCCTGCTGGTCTATGAGCACAAAGCGCGGAGCTCGCGGGTCGTGGTGATAGTTGCTCTGGGTTGTCTGGAAGATTTCCACGACATCGGGCGCCTCATTGACCGTCTCGCTGATACAAATCAAGTTCAACGGCTCTTCCTCTGTTACAGCCCACCATTGAGCGTGAGCCGATGATGAAAGCAGACATACGCCTACGCTCATTACTGTTGCCTTAAAAAGTCTTTTCATATTCATATTTTTTGAATGTTTACAGAGAGAAGAACAAGCGCAAGACAAAAAAGTTTACCAAAACAATTTATCGGACACTGAAAAAAAACGCGCTCCAGGCACTCTGCAAGCCTATTATATATAAGAACGGCAGACGAGACAGGTCATTTTTTATAAAAATTTGTTCACATTTTTTTTAATTATCAACTTTTTTATTTCCTTTGTAAATATATCGCCTCGGCGAGCAGACAACATTTACAAGAACTATGAAAGAAGAGACCAACAAAGCCACACAAAAAAACGAACAATTCAAATACCTGCAGATTTCTCCCAAGGACAAATCCTGGGGCTTGACCGTTGCCACAACAGGTTACCAGCACGTCAGCCCCGAGAATATCGACAGCCTTACAATACACCCCGACGGACACCCCTTCCCCGAAGAGGGACGCCGCGTACTCAACGAATATCAACTGGTCTACATAACCCGCGGCTCGGGATACTTTGAGAGCGCCTCTTGCTCAAAGACGAAAATTGAGGCCGGCACAATGTTTATGCTCTTCCCCGGCGAGTGGCACTCCTTCGGGCCCGACCCCGCAACAGGCTGGGACGACCATTGGGTGGGCTTCAACGGCAGCATCATAGACGACAAGATAAAAGCAGGTTTCTTCACTTTCAAGAACTGCGTCTTCCGCATAGGAGTGGACGAGCACATAATAAACACCTACCACGATATACTCGACATTGTGAGCAGTGAAAGAAAAGGCTACCAGCAGATGGCGGCAGGCCTTGTCTTCTCACTCATTGGACGTGTCTATTACGAAGACCTCAACCACTCGTTTGGCGACAGCTATATGACACGCATAATAAACCAAGCAAAAGCAATTATGAGAGAGGACACCTGCGGCGCACACGACCTCGAAGACATTGCCGAGTCGCTGGGCATAAGCTACTCACTCTTTCGCAGGGAGTTCAAGCGTATGTGCGGCACATCGCCCGGGCAGTACCGTCAGGACTTGAAATTCTCTAAAGCAAAGGAACTGCTCTACTCCACAAATATGAGCATCGCACAAATTGCCGACAAACTAAACTTCGAGTGCTTGGGACAGTTCTCCACATTCTTCAGAAAAAAAGCAGGCGTTCCCCCGCTTGAGTTCCGCAAAAAAGCCACGCGAGACACTTGAGCACACAAAGGCTCGACACAAACAGACACGTTGTAAACCCTTAAATACTTTGAACTATGCAAATTCTCAAATTTTTAAAGCAACTCCTCATCGTGGCTTTGCTGTGCGCAGCAATTGCACTGCTGTTTTCGTTTCACCTCTACCTGCCGAGCACAAAAGAGAAGCTGGGAGAGAGAAGTGCCGCCGACTATGCAGAGATGTTTGCATCGAGCTACAAAGTATTCTCTTTTACTTTCATAGAAAATTCCATAGACAAGGCTATGGAGTGTGCCGAAGATTTATATAAAAAAGAGGTTGCCGAGGGGAAAACCGAGGAGGAGTTCGAAGGTACAACCGTGCTCGACTACTTTAACAAAGTACTAAACAACCCCGATTACGAAGACAAGCTGACAGCGCAAGACCACCTTGCGATATTCATCCCCGTGCTATTTGCCATCTTGGCAATAATTGCCCTTGTACAGTCGATAAGCATAGGTTTGGGCACTATACGCCGCCTCAGCTTTGACAATGAAGCCACATCGTTTAACGACAAAAAGTAAGGAGGATTGTATTATGGCAGACTACAGATATGCACAAAAGAGCAAGTTCTCAAGAGAGGAAGAGAAACGTTTCCGCGAGTTGTTCAACAAATGGGGAGCTTCGGTAGAGGGTTATGACCGCAAGAGACTCGGCGATGACATAAAGATTGTGGAGGTGTGGGACTCTCCCATATACCGCGGTGTAATAAAGACACAGTACGACAAGCGCCTGCTCGATGTAAAAGAGGAGCGCATAAGAGGCAGGCGACCGACGAGCACCAAATATGTCAATGAGAACGATATAGACCGTTGGGCTCTGGCAAAACTCCCCACCTCTTTCACAAACAGGGAGGAGACCTTGCGCGTGCCTGGCTGCGACCACATAGTAACCTGCCACACCTGTAGCGGCAGAGGAGAAACGACCTGCCCCAAATGTCACGGCGAGAAAACTATCACCAAGAAAATAGAGAACAAAAAGCAATGTAAATATTGCAACGGGTGGGGCTACACTTATGAAAAGAAATACAGACAGGTACAAACAGTTGAATATTACACAGGAAAGCCGAAAATGGTTTACAAGAGTGAACCATATTCTGTAAAAACGCCCTGTAGCTATTGCAACGGAAAAGGACACACGATTGATATAAGTTACACAGAAGAGCGTTGCAGAAACTGCAACGCTACCGGCGTGGTAACTTGCAGCACCTGTGGAGGTGACAAGCAGATGATGAGATACTGGGAGATGCACCGCAGGCAAGAGGTGGGCAGGTTCACCGAATATGCCTTCCCCTCTCAAATCGGCCAAACAGATGCAGGGAAACTATGCAAACAATTTGACGAAGATACCCCGTGGACGCTTCTCGAGAGCATCGACATCGACAAGGAGAACTTTGCACAAGCCAAGTTAGGCTCGCGCCCCATCATAGGCAGCCTGCTCGAGAGACTCCCCAAGAAAGGCGTCAAGCACGAGTATAGCACCGTCGTCTGTTTCAACAGGATAGAGGTGAGCGAGTGCGAAGCCAAAACCGTTGTGTATGAGGTAGACAAGAAACAATACACCTGTATGCTTATAGGCACGCAGTGGAAGCTCTTCACCGTGACATCGCCCATTTCGGACAAGATGGACAGCCTGAAGGAGAAGGTAAACACCCTGTGCAGCCTGCGCCAGTATGGTATGGCCTGGAGCGTGCTGCAAAGAGTAAATAAATTCCCGCAGGCAGGCTCCAACGAGGCTTTTATGCAGGAGCAACTCGAGAAACGTATGGCTGTGGTAACCAAATTTGGCGCAAACCTTGCGGTTGTAATCTGCGCCATTTTGTCAATCCCCGCCTTCTTCTTCGTGTACGACACGCTCGACTTCTTTGCAATATGGAGCAAATGGTTTATGGAGCAATGCGAGTTCAACGCCGACGTTATGGTGACATTCTCATTCATCCTGACGGTTATTTGCAGTATGCAGTCACGCAAATCTATGCCACCGAAGTTCAGCTACAAGGTTGCGTCGCCGTTCCGACGTTTCCTACGCGGAGCACTTGTCGGCACATTCGATTTCGTCAAGGTATTTCTCGCCGTCATCGTGGGTGCATACCTCGGAATCGTTCAGCTGATAGGAGGAGCTGTTCTGCTTGTATTCTTTATTATAGGCTTTATCATACTTATAATTTTAGGACTTATCTCACTCATTTTTTAGCCGCTCAAAAGGCTTAAATAATATTTAAACAGAACTCGACAAAGACAAATGGTGTTAAAAATCCACAGAAAAGAGTTGCACCATTTGTCTTTGTTATTTATTGTGGATAAATTGCGGCCACAAAAACAAAAACCACAGAAATTATGAAAAGTATAGCAAAAATTTCACTCATCGCACTGCTTGCCATAGCCCCCGCGGCTCTGCGTGCACAGCAGGATACAAGAGCCTTTGTGACACAGGACGCCAAGGCCGAGCGCCTCGTAACGCCCGACGAGCTCTATTTGAGCATCACAATTAACGAGAAGGACAACAAAGGCAAGAGCACCATCGAAGAGATGCAGAGCAAAATGGTGCGCACCTTGCAATCACAAGGCATAGACGTGGAGAAAAACCTCTCGCTCAACTATATGGGCAGTGAGATAAGCTACTCCGCCTTCAAGCGCAACGTAACGCCACGCACCACAGCCACATACACCTTGAAGCTGAACCGTGCCGAACTAATGCAGAAGGTCATAGAGCAGCTGGAGAAAGAGAGCATCACAAACATAAGCCTCACGAGAACGGCATATAGCAAAGCCGACGAGCTTTACAACGAACTCGGTGCCGAGGCAATGAAAAAAGCGCAGGCACAAGCCGCAAACCTTGCCGCCGCTGTGGGACAGAACATAGGCTCGGCAATAAATATCAATTCGTGGAACTCCTCTAATGCGGGTGCGCAACCCCGACTCTACAAAGCTCGCGGCTCGCTCGACTACGCCGTGGCAAACGAAAGCGCCGTAGCAGAGGAACCGCAGATTGAGATAGGAAAAATCACTTTCAGCGTGAATGTAACGGTGAAGTTCCTGCTTAACGAGAAATAACGCCTATTAAACAAATCTCCGGGCGCAATAGCGCTCGGAGATTTGTTTTATCGAGGTCTTTAACCCTGATACCCCCCCCCCCCCACAGAAC
>JAZRLR010000019.1:0-59143 GCA_045646965.1 Bacteroidaceae bacterium | reverse complement strand
CACAGCCCCTGCCGCAGCAGAGGTGAAGATGAAAAGCGACGAGGTGCTTCTCGCCCTCTCGCCCAATAACCCCGGGTTTAATATCGATGGTGACACCACCATCGATACCCGCGAGGAGCAGCTCTCGGGCCGCCGTCGTGGTAAATGGGGCGATTTATGGGGTAATTATTAATTAAAGCTCTATATTCTTTGGGGTGGTGCAAAAGCACCACCCCTTTGTTTTTATATATGGTGTTTGTATCGAGGGCGAGGGCTTGCTTTGAACTCATCGCAGAACCGAGGGTGTGCTTCTTGCTTTTCCGGCAGTTTAAGACACAAACCTATTTGCCTTAAACTGCAAGAAAAATACCTTTCGCCTTAAATCGCAAGCCCCCACCCATAAATACAAAAAACACTTTCGAAGAAAAATATACTAAAAGAACAAAAACCACGTTAAATGAAAAGAAAAATACCGATAAAATGAAATGGTACAATAATTTCAGGAACGTGAAATTCCTCCTCGTGATAGCCGCAGCAGTAATAGCCGCCGTGTCACTTCTCGTTTCAAACACCCTGGTAAAAGACCTCAAAGCCGAGGAAGAGAAAAAAATGCAGATATGGGCCGAGGCGATGAACTCCCTTAACAAAGCCGACCAAAACACCGACTTGGGGCTTGTGCTCGCCGTTCTCAACGGCAACACGACCATCCCCGTGGTAGTAACCGACAGCAACGGCGCCATAAGCCTGCACCGTAACATAGATTTTGCGGCGTCGGCCGACACCCTCGCTGTGCTTATGGAGATGGTTGCCGATATGCGTCAGCAAAAGAATATCCTGCGCATAGACCTCGGCACCGACGAGGGCAGCGACTACCTCGAGGTGTGCTACTCCGAGTCGCTCATCCTCACACAGCTTGCCTATTACCCCTATGTGCAGCTGCTTGTGGTGCTGCTTTTCTTTGCCGTATGTTTCTTTGCTATAGTGAGCTCCAAACGTGCCGAGCAGAACAAGGTGTGGGTGGGCCTCTCCAAGGAGACGGCGCACCAGCTGGGAACGCCCATCTCCTCGCTTATGGCGTGGACTGCTGTGCTCAAAGAGAAATATCCCACCGACGAACTGCTGCCCGAAATGGAACGCGACGTGGCGCGTCTGCAGCGCATAGCCGAGCGATTCTCCAAGATAGGCTCTATGCCCGAGCCCGTGTCGGAGGAGCTTGTCGAGGTGATTGACCGTGCCGTGGAGTATGTGAAACGTCGCAGCCCCGCACAAATTTCTTATGTGGTGAACTATCCCAAGCGTTCTTTGTTGGTACCTATGAATGCTCCCCTCATTGAGTGGGTTGTAGAAAATATCTGCAAGAATGCCATAGATGCAATGGACGGGAGCGGCGTTATAACGGTAACCGTGGGGCATAGCGGCGACTACGCATACGTCGATATTGCCGACACAGGCAAAGGTATCGTTAAATCGAAGCAGAAGAGGGTGTTCGAGCCGGGCTACACAACAAAGAAACGTGGCTGGGGCTTGGGGCTCTCGCTCGCCAAACGCATTGCCGAGGAGTACCACAAAGGGCGCGTGTTTGTTAAGAAATCTGTTCCCGGAAAGGGCACAACTTTCCGTTTGGAACTAAAAA
Source organism: Bacteroidaceae bacterium (assembly GCA_045646965.1). Taxonomy (GTDB): domain Bacteria; phylum Bacteroidota; class Bacteroidia; order Bacteroidales; family Bacteroidaceae; genus HGM04593. The sequence goes on along the minus strand of JAZRLR010000019.1, from coordinate 57,531 downwards.
AATAAAGATTTTTATCAAATAAGGTGCCGGAACCGAATTTTTATTGTATCTTTGTGGCCTAAATTCGGGTAATACGGATAAAAGGCGCTGCTTTTTGCAGTTGATGTTGTTAAAATATTGATATTTTATAGCGATGGGACGATTCGATAAATACAATATCGACCTCAAGGGTTTAAAGGCGGAGCCTCTGGAGATGGAATTTTTGCTCGATAATGCGTTTTTTGCGCATATCGACGGTGAGGAGTTTCAGCGTGGCACGGTGAAAGCTGTTGTCACAGCAAGGAAAAACCGTGAAGTATTCGATTTTACATTCTCACTCGACGGAGTGGTCATAGTACCCTGCGACCGCTGTCTCGACGACCTCGAAATAGATGTGGCGACCGACAATACTCTGCGTGTGAAGCTTGGAACCGAATATGCCGACGACGGCGACGTCGTGGTAGTGCCCGAGCAGGACGGCGACCTGAATATCGCGTGGTACTTATATGAGTTTATAGTGCTCGCTCTGCCTATGAAGCGCGTTCACGCTCCCGGCAAGTGTAATAGGGAGATGGCAGGCAAGCTCAAGAAACACAGCCACGCCGAGGACAATGAAGGAATGACCGACGATGACGCTCCCGTGGAGATAGATCCTCGTTGGGAAAGTTTAAAGAATATACAAATAGAAGAAGATAATTAAAAAGTTAGAAAAATGGCACATCCTAAAAGAAGACAATCAAAGACAAGAACTGCCAAGAGAAGAACTCACGACAAGGCAGTAGCTCCTACATTGGCAATTTGCCCCAACTGTGGCGAGTGGCACGTTTATCACACCGTATGCGGTGCGTGTGGTTATTACAGAGGTAAGTTGGCTATCGAGAAAGAGGCAGCTATCTAAAATAACCTTGACCGCGCCTTCCGTGGTTGGTGCGGGCAGTTTTTGTAATCGAGTAAAAACGCACCTTGCATAGTCGGGCGCGTTTTTTCTTTTATAAGCAAGCTCGTAGGGCTGCAAACACAAATTATTTATGCACAAAGCTGGTTTTGTAAATATTGTGGGTAACCCCAATGTGGGTAAATCTACCCTGATGAATCTTCTTGTGGGTGAGCGCATTTCGATAGCCACCTTCAAGGCACAGACAACACGCCATCGTATTATGGGTATACTGAATACCGACGATGCGCAGATAGTTTTTTCGGATACTCCGGGTGTGCTCAAGCCCAACTATAAACTGCAGGAGGCGATGCTGCGTTTCTCGCGCTCGGCTCTGCGCGATGCCGATGTGTTGCTCTATGTGACCGATATGGTGGAGACACCCGAGAAAAACAGCGACTTCATCGACGAGGTGCGCAAGCTCGATGTGCCTATCATAGTGCTTATAAATAAAATAGACCTTGCCAACCAGCAGGAGCTTGTGAAAAAGGTGGAACTGTGGCACGAGATGCTGCCCGAGGCCGAGATTATGCCTATTTCGGCAATTGCGAAATTTGGTGTCGATGTGGTGATGAAGCGCATTATGGAGCTTCTGCCCCCCTCGCCCCCTTATTTTGACAAGGATCAGCTCACCGACAAGCCCGCGCGCTTCTTTGTAACCGAGATTATACGCGAGAAGATTCTCTTGCACTACGACAAGGAGATACCCTATGTGTGTGAGGCAGAGTGCGAGTATTTCAAGGAGAAAGAGGGCAGCATATATATAAAATCGATAATATATGTGGAGCGCGATTCGCAGAAGGGTATTATAATAGGCCACGAGGGTGTAGCCCTCAAACGTGTGGCAACCGATGCCCGTCGCGAGCTTGAGAAATTCTTCGGCAAGAAGATTTTCCTGGAGATTTATGTAAAGGTAGACAAAGACTGGCGCAACAGCAACAAACAGCTGCGCCGTTTCGGATACGACCAAAAAGATTAGATATATGGGAAATTTGGTAGCGATAGTGGGCCGTCCCAATGTGGGCAAGTCCACGCTTTTTAACCGTCTCACAGAGACAAAACAGGCGATTATTTCCGACGAGGCGGGCACAACCCGCGACCGTCAGTATGGTCGTTGCCTGTGGTGCGGAAAGGAATTTTCACTGGTTGATACAGGCGGCTGGGTGAAAAACTCGGACGATGTGTTCGAAGAGGCTATCTGCGAGCAGGTGACACTTGCTATGGAAGAGGCCGACGTGATACTCTTTGTGGTAGACGCAATGAATGGTCTCACCGACCTCGACAGCGAGCTCGCTGCGATGCTGCGCCGCACCAAGAAACCGGTGCTTGTGGTGGCAAACAAGGTAGACACATATGAGATGCAGTATGCCGCGGCAGAGTTCTATGCAATGGGCCTTGGCGATATGCACTGTATTTCGGCAGCCAACGGTAGCGGTACAGGCGACCTGCTCGACCTCATAGTATCTAAATTTACCAAGGATGCCGAGGAGGCACCCGAGGAGAATATCCCCCGTTTTGCCGTTGTGGGCCGTCCCAACGCGGGAAAGAGCTCAATTATAAATGTGTTCCTGGGCGAGGAGCGTAACATTGTGACAAACATCGCAGGTACCACACGCGACTCTATCCTCACACGATACACCAAATTCGGCTTCGACTTCTATCTCGTAGACACCGCCGGAATACGCAAAAAGGGCAAGGTGAACGAGGATATAGAGTATTACTCTGTTTTGCGTTCTATACGCGCGATAGAGAACTCCGATGTCTGCATTCTGATGATTGACGCCACACGAGGCATCGAGTCGCAGGATCTTAACATCTTCTCAATCATTCAGCGCAACCAGAAGAGCCTTGTGGTAGTTGTAAACAAGTGGGACTTGGTAGAGGACAAGAGTGAGAAGGTGCAGAAATTCTTTGAGAATGCCATACGCGAGCGTGTGGCTCCCTTTGTCGATTTCCCCATTATCTTCACCTCGGCTGTTACAAAGCAGCGTGTGTTCAAGGTGCTCGAGACTGCCAAAGAGGTTTATCTCAACTCAAAGACAAAGATTTCCACTGCAAAGTTCAACGAGGAGATGCTTCCCATCATAGAGGCCTATCCGCCTCCTTCAATCAAGGGCAAGTATATAAAGATAAAGTATTGTATGCAGTTGCACGAAACCCGCGTGCCCTCGTTCCTCTTCTTTGCCAACCTGCCGCAGTATGTGCGTGAGCCTTATAAGCGCTTCTTGGAAAATAAGATACGTTCTATCTGGAAATTTACGGGTGTTCCGATGAATATTTTCATCCGTCAGAAATAAAACAAATAATCCGCAACTTTGCAGGTTTGCGGATTATTTGTTTGTGTGCGGGCTTTGTCACTTTTCTGCTGCTACGCGGCGCAGTATCTCGCTCGAGAAGAGAAAGTCGTTGAGCTGCTTGTTTGTGGTGTGCAGAATCTCGTCTTTATTTCCCTCCCACGAAATCTTGCCTTCGGCAAGGAATAGTATGTGGTCGCCTATGTTCATCACCGAGTTCATATCGTGTGTGTTCACAATTGTGGTGATATTGTACTCGCTTGTAATGCTGTGGATGAGCTCGTCTATTATGAGCGAGGTCTTGGGGTCGAGGCCCGAGTTGGGCTCGTCGCAAAAGAGGTATTTGGGCTCCAGGGCTATGGCGCGGGCTATGGCGGCGCGTTTCTGCATTCCGCCCGACAGCTCTTCGGGGCTCTTGTCCTGCGCGTCGAGCAGGTTCACGCGCTCAAGGCAGAAACGGGCGCGTTTCAGGCGCTCGTTGTATGTTTTTATGGAGAACATATCGAGGGGAAACATCACGTTCTCGAGCACGCTCATAGAATCGAAGAGGGCGGCGCTTTGAAAGAGCATTCCCATCTCGCGTCGCAGCAGGTGGCGCTCCTTCTTGCTCAATGTGAGGGCGTTGCGGCCGTCATAGAGAATCTTGCCGTGGTCGGCTTCGAGCAGCCCCACGATACATTTCATAAGCACGGTTTTGCCGGCACCGCTCTGTCCTATGATGAGGTTGGTGTTTCCGTTCTTGAACGATGTGCTGATATTGTCGAGCACTCGTTGGCTGCCGAAGGTCTTGCAGATATCTTTTATCTCAATCATTGCATCAGGAGTTGGGTTAATACAATATCGGCAAAGAGGATGAGCACGCTGCAACTTACCACGGAGTCGGTGCTCGACTTGCCCACCTCGATGGAGCCGCCCTCGACCGTGTAGCCGTAGTACGATGCCACCGATGTTATTATAAAGGCAAAAAAGATGGCTTTTATGATGCTGCACCATATATACCACTGCTGGAACTCATACTGCAGGCCGCAGGTGAGGTCGTCGGGAGTCATTATGCCGGTGAAGAATCCTATGGCGTATGCGCCCGTGATACCCGCGAAAATGCTGAAAATGACAAGTATAGGTATCATTGCGGTGAGCGCGGTAATCTTGGGCAGAATGAGAAAGCTTGCCGAGTTTACGCCCATAATCTCGAGCGCGTCAATCTGCTGTGTCACGCGCATTGTGCCTATCTCGGAGGTGATGTTTGAACCCACCTTGCCCGACAGGATGAGGCACATTATAGACGAGGAGAACTCGAGAAGCATAATCTCGCGTGTGGCATATCCCACCACAAACTTGGGCATCCAGGCGTTCTCTATGTTGAGCTTCATCTGTATGCATATCACTGCGCCTATGAAGAATGAGATGAGCAGCACGATGGGTATCGAGTCGATGCCCAGCTGGTAGACCTCGCGCAGTGTCTGTCGCATAAATATCCTCCAGCGCTCGGGCTTGGCAAATACGCGACGCATAAGTATGAGGTAGCTGCCGAATGTCTTTATCGATTTTACAAGAAACATCTTTTTGTGTATTTGGGCGCGAAGATACTATTTTATTGCCTAATATCGTGTAAAAAGGCGACATTTGTTCTCTGTGACTCCTCTTTATAGGTGTCTGTTTTTACAAAACAATTATAAAATCTTGGGAGTAAGCCAAATTTGCATTATCTTCGCTTCGTTAAAAATTTTTCACGATGACAATGGTTGCTTTTGCAGAAAATGAAAATATGGGCACTCCCGAGCGTATGGTGCTGCGCACCGAGAATCTTGTCAAGAGATATGGCAAGCGCACGGTGGTGAATAATGTCTCTTTCAATGTGAAGCAGGGTGAGATTGTGGGATTGCTTGGCCCCAACGGAGCCGGAAAAACCACCTCTTTCTATATGACGACAGGCCTTGTGGTGCCTAACGATGGAAAAATCTTTCTCAACGATACCGAGATTACCAACTACCCCGTGTACAAGCGTGCACGCATCGGAGTGGGTTATCTGGCGCAGGAGGCGAGCGTGTTCCGCAAAATGAGTGTCGAGGATAATATCGCGTCGGTGCTCGAGCTCACCAATAAACCCAAGGAGTATCAGAAGGAGAAACTCGAGAGCCTTATCGAGGAGTTCCGCTTGCAAAAGGTGCGCAAGAACCTGGGCGACCGTCTCTCGGGAGGTGAGCGACGCCGCACCGAGATTGCCCGCTGCCTGGCCATCGACCCCAAATTCATTATGCTCGACGAGCCTTTTGCCGGTGTAGACCCCATTGCCGTGGAAGATATTCAGTATATCGTGTGGAAACTGAAGGACAAGAATATAGGAATTCTCATTACCGACCACAACGTGCAGGAGACATTGAGTATCACCGACCGTGCCTACCTGCTCTTCGAGGGAAGAATCCTCTTTGAGGGTACTCCCGAGGTACTTGCCGAAAATACTATTGTGAGGGAGAAATATCTGGGGCGCGACTTCGTGCTACGCAAACGCGAGTTCCAGATAGACTGACACCGCCGAAAGATATAATGTGCAGGGTTGCGAAATTGGTAAATTGGCAACCTTGCGCTTTTTTTATGTGCGTAATTTTGCGGCCGGCAGCCTGTTTTGCGGGTTGCTGCGGCTCTTTTTGCATTTTAAAACGCGCAAAAGGCGGATTTTTTTTGATTATCTCCTCAAGAAGTTGTAATTTTGCAAGCCTAAATTGGGTTTAGTATATTATTTAAAATTAAATATATGGAATTTACACTTAAAAATGTGGACGCTACAAGCGCTCTGTTGTCTGTAAAAATTCAGGAGGCTGACTACACAGCTTTGGTTGAGAAACAGTTGAAGAATATCCGCCAGAAGGCAAACATCCCCGGCTTCCGCCCCGGTATGGTGCCTATGGGTCTCGTTAAGAAACAGTATGGCGTAGCCGTTAAGGCCGAGGAGATTAACAAACTGTTGCAGACAAAAATCTTCGAGTATATCAAAGAGAATAAAATCGATATGTTGGGCGAGCCCCTTCCCAGCGAGGAGCAGCAGGCTGCCATCGATATGGTAAACGACAAGGAGTTTACATTTGAGTTCGAGATTGCTCTCGCTCCCAAGTTCGACGCTACTTTGAGCTCAAGCGACAATATGCCTTACTACAAGATTAAGCCCACAGAGGAGATGATTGACTCACAGGTGCAGGCTTATGCACAGCGTTGCGGCGAGTACAAGCAGGTTGAGAGCTACGAGGACAAAGATATGCTCAAGGGTACTCTCGTTGAGGCTGCCGAGGGTGGTGTTAGCGTAAAAGAGGCTGTTATGATGCCCGCTTATATGAAGAACGACGAGCAGAAGGCTCTCTTCGCAGGTGCAAAGGTTGGTGACGTTATCACATTCAACCCCACAACTGCTTTCGACGGTAACGAGACAGAGCTCTCTTCTTTGCTCAAGATTGAGAAGAGCGAGGTTGCTGCTCACGCAGGCGAGTTCACATACACTATTTCAGAGATTACACGCTTCGTGGCAAGCGAGCTCAACCAGACTGTGTTCGATGCAGCATTTGGCAAGGATACAGTGAAGAGCGAGGAGGAGTTCCGTGCTAAAATCGCCGAGCAGATTGCAGAGCGTTTCGCTATCGACAGCGACTACAAACTCTTGCTCGACACACGCAGCTACCTGATGGAGCGCATCGGCAAGATGGAGTTCCCCGAGGCTCTCTTGCGTCGCATTATGGCTGCCAACCAGCCCGAGGGTGCAGAGGCTGTTAGCGAGGAGGATTTCCAGAAGAGCCTCACAGAGCTCTCTTGGCACCTCATCAAGGAGCAGCTTGCAAAGAAGTTCGAGGTGAAGATCGACGACAACGATGTGCTTGCTGTAGCAAAGGCTGCCACACGCGACCAGTTTGCGCAGTACGGTATGGCAAACGTTCCCGAGGACTTGCTCGAGAACTACGCTACAGGTATGCTCAAGCAGGATAAGACTCGCGAGGCTCTCATCAACCGTGCAGTTGATATCAAGCTCATCGAGGCTGTGAAGGGTGCTGTAACTCTTAACGAGGAGGAGATTTCTGTTGAGGATTTCAACAAAAAACTCGCCGAGAACGATAAGTAATTAAGGGCGTTATATAATCGACGCCGGCGGTAGTCGATGTATTATAGGGGAGTGCGGGAGTCCTTGAGATGCCCGCTTCCCTTTCTTTACAATTGAACTGCGCCCGACGTGGTGTTATATGAGATGACCTTTTATATAAATAATAACCTAATTAAAATAGATGCTTTTATGAAAGATGATTTTAGAAAATATGCGACAAAGCACCTTGGTATGAATGGTATGGTGCTCGACGATGTGCTTAAAGTGCAGTCGCAGTACCTTAATCCTTATATTTTGGAGGAGCGTCAGCTGAATGTGGCGCAGATGGATGTGTACTCACGCCTGATGATGGACAGAATTATCTTTCTGGGCACTCAAATAGACGACTACACTGCCAATACACTGCAGGCGCAGTTGCTCTACCTCGACTCGGTAGACAGCGGTAAGGATATTTCAATCTACATCAACTCTCCCGGCGGCTCTGTGTATGCAGGCTTGGGTATCTACGATACTATGCAGTTCATTGGCAGCGATGTGGCTACCATCTGCACAGGTATGGCAGCAAGTATGGCGGCCGTGCTCCTTGTGGCAGGTGCCGAGGGTAAGCGTTCTGCGCTCAAGCACAGCCGTGTGATGATACATCAGCCTCTGGGCGGTGTGCAGGGACAGGCCAGCGACATTGAGATTACCGCACGCGAGATTCAGAAACTCAAGAGCGAGCTCTACACAATTATTGCCGACCACAGCCATCAGTCTTTCGACAAGGTGTGGACCGACAGTGACCGCGACTACTGGATGACAGCCGAGGAGGCAAAGGCCTATGGTATGATTGACAACGTTCTTTCACGCAAAAAATAATTATGGCCGAAAAGAACAAAAAACGTTGTAGTTTCTGCGGAAGAGGCGAGAATGAGGTGGCGCTGCTTATGACAGGCCTCACAGGCTTCATCTGCAACGACTGCGTGGAGCAGGCACACAATATCTTGCGCGAGGAGTCACTCCTGCCCAAGAGCGACTTTGAGATGAGCGAGCTGCCCAAGCCCAAGGATATAAAGGCTTTCCTCGACGAGTATGTGATTGGTCAGGACGAGGCGAAATGTGCTCTCTCGGTGTCGGTTTATAACCACTACAAGCGTCTGATGCAGCGCGATAGCAAAGACGATGTAGAGATTGAAAAAAGTAATATCGTGATGGTAGGTAGCACGGGAACGGGAAAGACTCTTCTCGCGCGCACCATAGCACGCCTTTTGAAGGTGCCTTTTACCATCGTGGATGCGACGGTGCTCACCGAGGCCGGTTATGTGGGCGAGGATATTGAGAGTATTCTCACACGTCTTCTCCAGGTGGCCGACTACAAAGTGGAGGAGGCCGAGCGCGGTATTGTCTTCATCGACGAGATTGACAAGATTGCCCGCAAAAGCGACAACCCCTCAATTACACGCGACGTGAGCGGCGAGGGTGTGCAGCAGGGCCTCTTGAAGCTTCTCGAGGGCTCGGTAGTGAATGTGCCGCCACAGGGCGGTCGCAAGCACCCCGACCAGAAGATGATTCCCGTGAACACAAAGCATATACTTTTTATATGCGGCGGCGCGTTCGACGGCATAGAGAAGAAAATTGCCCAGCGACTCAATACTCACATCGTGGGCTACAACTCGGTGCAGAACAACTTCAAGATAGACAAGGGTGATATGATGCAGTATGTGACACCGCAGGACTTACGTTCGTTTGGTCTCATACCCGAGATTGTGGGCCGTTTGCCTATACTCACATCGCTGCGTCCGCTCGACCGCGACACCTTGCGCAATATCCTCACAGAGCCCAAGAATTCTATCATAAAACAGTACATAAGACTGATGGAGATGGACGGCGTGGAGCTGATATTTGACGGCGAAGTGCTCGACTACATCGTGGATATGGCGATAGAGTACAAGCTGGGAGCCCGAGGCCTGCGTTCTATCGTGGAGACTATAATGCAGGAGAAGATGTTCGAGATACCCTCGAGCGGCGAAAAGCAGTGCAGAATAACAAAAGAGTATGCCGAGGCCCGTATGGCCAAGAGCGGTGTTATGAATATGATGGCGTAAATCCCGCATCGATTTTTTAACAGAGCCCCCGTAGTTTTTCTACGGGGGCTCTGTTAAAATGGCCGGTGAAGAAAAATTTTTCTATATTTGAAAAATATATTTGCAAAAAGTTGTGGGTTTTATCTACTTATTTATAACTTTGTTTTTAAATAGGCATATTGTAATATGACAAAGAAGTACAATTTGACAGAAGTTCTGAAAGAGAATTTCGGTTTTGACGCATTTAAGGGGGATCAGGAGGCGGTCATCAAGAATCTCCTTGATGGGAATGATGCCTTTGTGCTGATGCCTACCGGCGGCGGTAAGTCGCTGTGCTACCAGTTGCCTTCGCTCATTATGGAGGGAACTGCGATAGTTATATCTCCTCTTATTGCCTTGATGAAAAACCAGGTAGACGCCATCAGAAACCTCAACGAGGAGGATGGTGTAGCCCATTTCCTTAACTCGTCGCTCACCAAGCAGGCGATTGAGGAGGTTAAGGCCGACGTGCTTTCGGGCAAGACAAAGTTGCTCTATGTGGCTCCCGAGTCTTTGACAAAAGAAGACAACGTGGAGTTCCTCAAGAGTATTAAAATCTCGTTCTACGCAATAGACGAGGCACATTGTATCTCGGAGTGGGGACACGACTTCCGTCCCGAGTACCGCAAGATACGTCCTATCATAAACGAGATAGGCCAGGCCCCGGTGATTGCGCTCACGGCTACTGCGACCAATAAAGTGCGCGATGACATAAAGAAGAATCTGGGTATTCAGGATGCGCCCGATTTCAAATCTTCGTTCAATCGCCCCAATCTCTACTACGAGGTGAGGTCGAAGACCAAGGAGGTGGACAAGGATATCATAAAATTCATAAAATCGAATCCCGGAAAATCGGGTATCATTTATTGCTTGAGCCGCAAAAAGGTGGAGGAGCTTGCCGAGGTACTTCAGGCAAACGAAATCCCTGCAAAAGCTTATCACGCGGGTATGGACTCTGTGGTGAGGTCGCAGACACAAGACGACTTCATAATGGAGAAGATAGATGTGATAGTTGCAACGATAGCATTCGGTATGGGTATCGACAAGCCCGACGTGCGCTATGTGATACACTACGACATACCCAAGAGTCTCGAGGGATACTACCAGGAAACAGGTCGTGCAGGCCGTGACGGCGGTGAGGGGCAATGTATAGCATATTACAATAGCAAGGACTTGCAGAAACTCGAGAAATTCCTCGAGGGTAAGCCCCTTGCCGAGCAATATATAGGCAGGCAGCTTTTGCACGAGACAACCGCCTATGCGGAGTCATCGGTGTGCCGTAGAAAATTGTTGTTACATTATTTTGGTGAAAATTACGAGGTGGAAAATTGCGGAAATTGTGATAACTGCCTTTCGCCCAAGAAACAGGTGGAGGCAAAAGAACTGCTCGAGGCTGTACTCGAAACGGTTCTTGCATTGAAAGAGAATTTTAAATCGGAGTATGTGATAGATGTTCTGATGGGTAAGGAGACGGCCGATATACAGTCGCACCGTCACGACGACCTTGAGTGTTTCGGCAGCGGTGTCGATGAAGATCCCAAGCGTTGGAACGCCGTTATCCGTCAGGCGCTCATAGCGGGCTATCTCGACAAGGACGTCGAGAATTACGGCCTTTTGAAAGTTACAAAGGAGGGACAAGAGTTTCTCAAGAAACCCAAGTCGTTCAAGATTGTTGAGGACAGAGACTTTACCGAGACCGAGACTATTGTGCAGGCAGGCAGCACCTTCGCGGTGGACCCCGAGCTTTATGCAATGCTCAAGAATCTGCGTAAGAAACTATCCAAACAACTCGAGCTGCCCCCTTATGTGATATTCCAGGATCCTTCGCTCGAGGCTATGGCCACAACCTATCCCATTACCTTCGACGAGTTGAAAAATATTCCCGGAGTGGGCGAGGGCAAGGCGAAACGCTATGGCGAGGAGTTCTGCGCTCTCATCAAGCGTCACTGCGAGGAGAACGAGATAGACCGTCCCGAAGATTTCCGTGTGCGCACGGTGGCCAATAAATCGAAGCTCAAGGTGAGTGTCATAAGCGCCATCGACCGCAAAGTGGCTCTCGACGACCTTGCCATAAGCCGCGGCGTGGAGTTCGAGGAACTGCTCGAGGAAGTGGAGTCTATCGTCTACTCGGGTACAAAGCTGAATATAGACTATTTCCTCGAGGAGATTATGGACGAGGAGAATATTCAAGAGATATATGACTATTTCAAAAATTCCGATACAGACAGCATAAACGCGGCTATGGACGAGCTCGGTGCCGACTACAGCGAGGAGGAGATTCGTCTCGTGCGCGTGAAATTCATATCGGAAATGGGTAATTGATAAAAAATTAAAATTTAAGATAATGAACGATTTTATAAAAGACAAGATTGCGATAGACGGTCTCACTTACGACGACGTGTTGTTAATTCCCGCTTACTCCGAGGTACTTCCCAAGGAGGTGAGCCTCAAGACAAAGTTCTCACGTAACATAACCCTTAACGTGCCTTTCGTCACAGCGGCTATGGACACCGTGACAGAGGCCAAGATGGCTATTGCCATTGCCCGTGAGGGTGGTATCGGTGTTATCCACAAGAATATGTCAATTGCAGAGCAGGCTCACCAGGTGGCTATCGTTAAACGTGCCGAGAACGGTATGATTTACGATCCCGTGACCATCAGAGTGGCTGCTACAGTGAAAGACGCTCTCGACCTTATGGCAGAGTATCACATCGGCGGTATCCCCGTGGTAGACGAGAACAAGAAACTCGTGGGTATCGTTACAAACCGCGACCTCCGTTTCGAGATGGATATGAACCGTCCTGTGAGCGAGGTTATGACAAGCGAGAACCTTGTGGTTACACACCAGAAAACCGATATGGAGTCGGCTGCCACAATTTTGCGCGAAAACAAAATTGAGAAGCTGCCCGTGGTAGACAACGACGGCAAGCTCATCGGTCTTATCACATACAAGGACATCACAAAGGCAAAGGACAAACCTATGGCTTGCAAGGACGCGAAAGGTCGTCTGCGTGTAGCTGCCGGTGTAGGTGTTACAGTTGATGCTATGGATCGCATCAAAGCACTTGTAGAGGCTGGTGTAGACGCAATTATCATTGACACCGCACACGGCCACTCGGCAGGTGTTGTGAAGAAACTCAAGGAGGCAAAGGCTGCCTTCCCCCAGATAGACATCGTTGTGGGTAACGTAGCTACAGGTGAGGCTGCAAAGATGCTTGCCGAGGCAGGCGCCGATGCAATTAAGGTGGGTATCGGCCCCGGTTCTATCTGTACAACACGCGTGGTTGCAGGTGTGGGTGTGCCCCAGCTCTCTGCCGTGTATGACGTGGCCAAGGCCCTCGAGGGTACAGACGTGCCTTTGATTGCCGACGGTGGTTTGCGCTACTCGGGCGACGTTGTTAAGGCTCTTGCCGCAGGTGCATACAGCGTAATGATTGGTTCGTTGGTTGCAGGTACCGAGGAGTCTCCCGGTGACACAATCATCTTCAACGGACGTAAGTTCAAGGCCTATCGCGGTATGGGCTCGCTCGAGGCTATGGAGTGTGGTTCTAAAGACCGTTACTTCCAGGCCGACACAGCCGACAAAAAGAAACTCGTTCCCGAGGGTATCGCGGCGCGCGTTCCTTACAAGGGTACTTTGAATGAGGTTATTTATCAGTTGGTAGGCGGTTTGCGCAGCGGTATGGGATATTGCGGTGCTGCCGACATCACAACTCTGCATAATGCAAAATTTGTTCGTATCACAAATGCCGGTGTATTGGAGAGCCACCCCCACGACGTGGCTATCACAAGCGAGGCTCCCAACTACAGCCGTCCCGAATAAAATATGAAACTAAACAAGATATTCTTTGCGGCAATTGCCGCCGGTATTTGTTCTCTTGGGCTTTCTGCCCAAGAGAACGATCCTGTTCTTATGAGAGTGGCCGGAACCGAGGTTAAACGCTCGGAGTTCGAGTATGCATTCAATAAAAACCGTGTCAGCGACGAGAATATGGAAGAGCAGATACAGGAGTATCTGCCTTTATATGTCAATTTTAAGCTGAAGATAGCCGAGGCAAAGGCGCAACGCCTCGATACCCTCTCTTCGTTCAAGGAGGAGTATTTGAAGGACAGAACTGCTCTGGCCGAAGAGTATCTTACCGATAAGGGCTACATTGAGCAGGAGGCTCGTAAAATTTACGAGAAGGACTCTGCGACCATCGGAAAAGATGGTTTCCTCAAGGTGACACAGCTTGCCGTGAGAGTGCCGCAGAACTCAACCCCCGAGCAGATAGCAGCTGCAAAAAGCAAAATAGATTCAGCCTATGTTATGCTGCAGGGCGGCTCTTCGTTCGAGGAGGCCGGGAAGTATTTGGGTATGGCAACTTCGGCGACACGTCCCTTTGAGGTGCTTCGCGGGCAGGCTTATGAGGAGTTTGAGAAGGCGGTCTTTGTGCTTGCCGACGGCGAATACACCGCCCCCTTCAAGACTCCTGCGGCCTTCCACATTGTGAAGAGAGAGTCGTCGCGCCCCTTTGGCAGCTATGAGAGCTATCGTGAGGCGATAATAAATATGCTCGAAAAGCAGAACATACAGCAGGCGGCACGCATTAAAAGAGGCACCGACCTTGCCAAGGAGATGGGCGGCGGTCTCACTCCCGAACAGGCACTGGCAAGGGAAGACAGCCTTCTCGAGAGCAAATATCCCGAGTTTGGCAATTTGATGCGCGAGTACTACGAGGGCCTTCTCTTCTTTGAAATTTCGAACCGCGAGGTGTGGAAGAGCGACGAAGACCTGGCTGCCGCACAGGCTAAATTCTTTAAAAAGAACAAGAAAAAGTATAAATTCGATGCACCGCATTTCCGCGGAGCTGTCTTGTATGCCAAGACACAGGAGGTGCTCGACAAGGCCAAGCAGCTGTTGCAGGACAAGAGCAAGGAGGAGTATCGCGACATTGTGGCGCAGCATTTCCTCAACGACTCGGTGCGTCTGGTGCGTCTCGAGCTTGGAGTGTATGCCATAGGTGACAACGGCTGGGTAGACAAGTTTGCCTTCGGCCAGGGCGATGGCGGCGCCGAGCGCAAGAACCTACCCTTTGTTGATGTGGTGGGTAAAATAATTGAGGCTCCCGAGACCTTTGAGGATGTAAAGGGCGACGTAGCCAACGACTACAACAAATATAAAGAGGAAAAGTGGCTGAAAAAGCTGCGCAAGAAGTACTCTGTTGAAATTGATAAAGAGGTGCTAAAAACCGTTAATAAGCACGATTGACAAGGTTAATTGTTTATATTTGCACGATGAATCTGGTAAGGAAAATATATATGGCGGTCGCAGTAGCGGCAGGCGTCCTCTTTTTTGCATCGTGCGAGGAGGAGATTTTGCACAAAGGCAAGACACCCCTTGTGGGGGTCGGCAAGCAGTTCCTGTATAAAGAGGATGTGCAGCGTTTCTATAACTCTAACCCTCCCGTGGCGACCGACAGTGCCACCTATGTAAACAACTACATAAATCGCTGGATAGAGGAGGCTCTCTTCTATAACACGGCGCTGCGCAATGTGCCTGCGACGGCCGACATAGAGAAACTTGTCGAGGGCTACAAACGCAGTCTCATACTGAATATATATCAGGAGGGGCTTGTGGAGCAGCAACTCAAACGCGATATCTCCGACGAAAGCGTGCTTGCTTTCTATAACGACAACGGCGCGATGTTTGAGCTCGATGAGCCTTTGGCAAAGGGCCTTTTCCTGAAGGTGCCTGCAAAGACACCCAAGCTCAACCAACTGCGTAACTGGTGCAAGGAACGCGACGAGGACAATCTCGAGAAACTCGAGAAATATGCCTTTGCCAACGAAGTCTCCTATGAATACTTCGCCGAGTCGTGGAGACGCCTCTCCGAGATTGCGGTGCAGACACCTTTGGGCGAGAACGAAATGGTGTCGCGTCTCAAGCGCAGCAGGGATATAGAATTCAAGGATAAAGAATTTGTATATTTCCTGTCGGTCGATTCCGTAGTGGAGGCGGGGGCCGTGAAGCCCGTTGAGCTTGTCGAGGGGGAAATCAGGGAACTCCTGGTGAACACTCTAAAGGCCGAATTCATAAAAGAGAAGAAACGCGGCATATACGACGAGGCACTCAAGAAAGGAACGATAGAATTTTATAAATAACAGAGTGGCGACAGCCTTGTCGCCCTTTTTGCATAAATAAGAAATATGGCTATTAACAGATATATCCGAAATATTTTGTGTACGGCGCTTATGTTTTTTGCCGCAGGTGCCACCGCGCAGGACAATGTCATTGACAAGGTCGAGTGGGTGGTGGGCGACAAGGCTATACTGCGTTCCGACATAGAGAATACTATGAAGTATTGGATAATGAACGGGCAGAAATTCTATGGCGACCCCTACACCGTGGTGGGCGAGGACCTTGCCGTTCAGCAACTGTTTCTGCACCAGGCGGCGCTTGACAGTGTAGAGGTGAACGAGGCGGGAATTCTTCGTCAGCTCGATGCGCGTATCGACGCCGAGATTCAGCGTGCCGGCTCCAAAGAGAAGCTCGAGGAGTATCAGAAGATGCCTGTGAGCAAGATACGCGAGATGCTCTACGAGAATATGCTCAACTACCAGACTATGGCAATGATGCGCAATAAAATTGTGGGCGAGATAAAGGTATCGCCCAATCTTGTGCGTCGTTACTACGAGTCGCTGCCCGACGACAGCATCCCCTTTGTGCAGGAGCAGGTGGAGGTGCAGATTATCACAATGGAGCCCTCTGTGGATGTAGACGAGCTCGAGCGTGTAAAGAGCGAGTTGCGCGACTACACCGAGCGCGTTACAACGGGCGAGACAAGTTTCTCAACCCTCGCTTTGCTCTATTCCGAGGACCCCGGCTCTGCACGACGCGGTGGAGAGCTCGACTTTATGGCACGCGGTCAGCTGGCGCCCGAGTTTGCCAACGTGGCGTTTAACCTCACCGACCCTGCAAAGGTTTCAAAGATTGTGGAGACAGAGTATGGCTTTCACATTATACAGCTTGTGGAGAAGCGCGGTGACCACATAAAGGTGCGTCACATTCTGCGCAAGCCCCGCGTTTCGTCGGACAATATAAAGAAGATGCTTCTCTCGCTCGATACCATAACCGATAATCTGCGCAAGGATTCCCTCACCTTTGAGAATGCGGTGCTTATGTACTCATACGACAAGGATACATATAACAACTACGGTATAATGTATAATAAGGAGACGGGTGCGTCGCGCTTCCGTTTGCAGGAACTGCCCGTGGATGTGGCTCGCGCCGTGGACGGCCTTGCCGTGGGTGAGGTGTCGTCGCCCTTTACAATGCGTCTCGACAACGGAAAAATAATTTGCGCGGTTGTGAAACTGAAATCGAGAATAAAAGCACACAAAGCCTCTATAAAAGATGACTACGAGGTGCTCAAAGGGCTATACACCGACCGCCAGAGCGAGATACGCACCGAGGAGTGGATACGCGAAAAGCAGAAAACGACCTATGTGCGTGTGAATGGCGATGTAAAGAGAAACGATTTCAAATACCCCGGATGGGTTTTCTACGAGGATAAAAAGTGATACTTGGCACTATGAAGAGAATAAAGATACTCCTTTTGTCACTTGTGGCGGCACTCTCGGTGTCGGCACAGACGCAACAGGTCGCTCCCGCGGCAGATTCTCTCGAAGCAAAGAGCACCAGCTATGTGTATATGCTCCACGCCGACACCACAAAGTTCGATAAGGTGCGTGTGCCCGATGCTTTTATCCTTGTGGGTAATGTCTCTTTCCGTCGCGACAGTATGTATATGTACTGCGACAGCGCCTATTTCTTCTCAAAGAAGAACTCGGTGCAAGCCTTCGGCAATGTGAAGATGGAGCAGGGCGACACTCTCTCGCTTCACGGCGACTATCTCGAATACAACGGCGACACAAATCTTGCCCGTGTGCGAAATAACGTGCGTCTCATAGACAAGAACTCTATGCTCGAGACCGACAGCCTCGATTTCGATCGTAACCGCAGCCTTGGATACTATTTCAACGGCGGTGCCCTCTATGACGGTGACAACACTCTTGAGTCGCTGTGGGGCGAGTATAACGTAGACAGCAAGCAGGCGGTCTTCAACGACAATGTGAATTTGCACAATGAGCAGTTCTCTATGGAGTCGGACACGCTGCAATATAACACTGCCTCCAAGATTGCGAGAATCGTGGGCCCCACAAATATGTATGGCGGCAAGGAATATCGCATATACTCGGAGCTCGGTCACTACAACACCGTGAGCAGGCAGGCGACACTGCTCAAGCGCTCGGTGCTGCACAACGAGGGGCGTAACATCACTGCCGACTCAATCTTCTATGATGCGGCTGCGGGTGTGAGCGAGATTTTCGGCGATATGGTATATACCGACACCGAAAACAAGAATATGCTTCTGGGCGACCACGGCTATTTGAACGACCTCACCGACTCGGCCTATGTCACCGACCGTGCTTTGGTTGTAGATTACTCGCAGAAGGATACGCTCTATCTGCACGCCGACACTATATGGGCACTCTCCTATAATCTCGACACCGACTCGCTCTATCGCAAGGTGAGAGCCTGTCGCGGCGTGAGAGTATTCAGTCACAGTATGCAGGCTTCGTGTGACTCAATGGTGCTCGACTCGCGCGACACCTGTATGACAATGTACAAAGATCCTATCTTGTGGAACGGAGGCATACAGCTGCTTGGCGAGGAGATTAAAATGTATATGGACAGCTCTTCAATAAATTGGGTGCACGTGATAAACCAAACTCTCTATGCCGAGAAAATGGACTCTGTGAACTACAACCAGATAAACGGCAGGGAGATGAAATTCTACTTTAAGGAGGGGCGTCTCAACGAGATGCACGTCATAGGCGGTGCAAACGTAATCTATTTCCCGATAGACGAGGACAGCCTCATTGTGGGTATGAACACCACGCTTGCAGGCAGAATCTCGGCCTATATGAAAGACGGGCAGATGGACAGAATTGTGGTTCCCAATGAGTCGCAGGGTGTCTTCTACCCGTTGAGCAAGGCTCCCGCTGACAAAAAGTATCTCGAAAATTTCGGGTGGTTCGACTATGTGCGTCCGCGCGACAAAGAGGATATTTTCAATTGGAGAGGAAAAGCCAAGGAGATGATGCTCAAGGTTATCAGACGCGAGAATATCCCGTTGCCCTCTCTCGACCGATTCAATAAAAACAAATAGTGCTATGGCTTTTTTTAAAATGAAATCACCCCGCGCCTTTGAGCATAAATATATTTATGTGGACGAGCGTCGTGAGAAATTGAATAAAATTGTAGACAATGCCAAGCGCGACCTTGGAATGTTACCGCCCGAGGAACTGTCGTATGAGCAGCGCATAAAAGGTGCTTTTGTGAACTCCACAACGCATCTGAAGCGTCGCAAGCAGAACGGCAGCGCAATGAAGACACAGACAATTATCATAGCTCTTTTGGTTGCAGTCTTTGTGTTACATTATCTCTTGACAGGCTCTTGGGCGTTTTAATTGAAACATAATGCAGGATATTATACATCTTCTGCCCGACTCGGTGGCCAACCAGATTGCGGCAGGCGAGGTGGTGCAACGCCCCTCGTCGGTTGTCAAGGAGCTTATGGAGAATGCCATCGATGCCGGAGCTACAAAAATACAGGTTATAGTGAGCGACGGTGGCCGCACTCTTGTGCAGGTCATCGATAACGGTGTCGGTATGTCGGAAACCGATGCCCGCTTGTCGTTTGAGCGTCACGCCACATCTAAAATAAAGAAAGCCGACGACCTTTTTTCATTGAATACAATGGGTTTCAGGGGTGAGGCTTTGGCTTCTATCGCCGCCGTGGCCGAGGTGGAGCTTGTCACCCGCCGTGCCGACGATGAACTTGGCACGCGCATTGTGATGTCGGGTTCGCGTCTCGAGGCGCAGGAGGCCGTTGCGGCTCCCGTGGGCAGCAATTTCAAGGTGAAGAACCTCTTTTATAACATACCCGCCCGTCGCAAATTCTTGAAATCCAATCAGACAGAGCTGAATAACATAGTCTCGGAGTATGAGCGTGTGGCGCTTATAAACTGCGATGTGGAGTTCTCGCTGTCGCACAACGGCATAGAACTCTCGCAGTTGCCTGCCTCGTCGTTCAGACAGCGCATTGTGAACCTCTTTGGAAAGAAAATTAACACGCAGCTGCTCGAGGTGTCGCTCGACAGCACACTCATAAAGATAAAAGGTTTTGTGGGCTCCCCCGAGAGCGCACGCAAGAAGGGCGTGCAGCAGTATTTCTTTGTGAACGGACGCTATATGCGCCACGCCTATTTCGCAAAAGCTGTGCAGGACGCCTATACAAATATCATACCGCAAGGCGAACAGGTGCCTTTCTTCTTGTGCCTCAACGTGGAGCCTTCGCGCATAGATGTGAATATTCATCCCACAAAAACGGAAATAAAATTTGAGGACGAGCCGAGCTTGTGGAAGATTATGGCAGCGGCGGTGCGCGAGTCGCTGGGCCGCTTCAATGCCGCTCCCGCTCTCGACTTCGATAACGAAGACTTCCCCGAGATTCCTGTAATGGGAGCTTTCAGCGACAGCGAGAGAGCGTCTTTGTCTGCCCCCACGGTGAAGTATGACCCCACCTTCAACCCTTTTAAAAAGAATGCTCCCGACTATAGAAAAACCGAGCCTTCCTATTGGGAGAAGATGTACGAGGGTGTGGAACGTGATAGTTTCCCTGCCACAGAGGAGTTTCTGCCTGCGCAGGCCGACGATTTCCTCACCGGCGGCGATATGCCGGAGCAACCTATGATTGACGAGGAGCTTATCCCCGTTGCACAGTACAAAGGGCAGTATATTCTTGTGCCCTCGCAGGACGGGCTGATGTTTATACACCAGCGCAGAGCGCACATAGCGGTGCTCTACGAGAGTTATCTTCGTCAGTTGTCGTGTGGAACGGGTGTTTCCCAGGGGCTTCTCTTCCCCGAGCGTCTCGAGCTCTCCCTTGCCGAGGCTGCAACGCTCGACGATATCGCCGAGGAGGTCTCTTCGCTGGGTTTCGATATTTCGTCTTTGGGCGGTGGCACTTATGTTATACAAGGTGTGCCTGCGGGGCTCGACGGCCTTGAGCCCTCCATACTCCTCTCCGAGATAATTCACTCTGTAATGGAGCAGACGGGTGACGTGGCCGACAAAGTACACGCAAATATCGCACTGGCTATGGCGCGTCAGATGGCGGTTGTCGCAGGGCAGGTGCTCTCGATGGACGAAATGAGCAATCTGGTAAGTGAGCTGTTTGCAACTCCCACCCCTCACCGCGCCCCCGATGGAAGTGTCGTTGTGTATGTGGTGAGTGATGCCGAGTTAAGCAAATATTTTAGAAAGTAACGAGATATTGTGTTTTAACTGTTAAAAATAGTTAAATATAGGCTCTGCACCGACACTTATGTGTATGATTTTATGAAATTTACTTAACTTTGTGAAGTTAAAATTACTCGGTGTGTTGCTCTGCACGGTATTTGCCTATGTAACAGCCGTTTCGGCAAACATTTTGGCAGCGTGGGCGTTCATTACATTGGGTGTTTATGAGATAGAAAATAAAGGTATTTATAGAAACAAATTTTTAGTTTAAGTATGAAAAGATTTATGATTTCGCTGGCTGTAGCTAGCATTGCTATGGTCTCTTTTGCACAGCAGACCGTAAGCGAGACCATTCCTACCTTGAAAGACAGAGTGGTTACAAACTCTTTCGGTAGCAACTGGTTCCTCGGTGGTAACGTGGGTGTTAATCTCTTCAGCCCCGCATTTGATTCAGACGAGAGCCTCTTCGACCATATGTCGCCCGCTCTCCAGATTTACGCAGGTAAATGGCACACTCCCGGTTACGGATGGAGAGTAGCTTACAACGGTCTTAACATCCAGGCTTTTGAGGCTTATCCCCACAAGACCTTTATGAACTTCCACTTCGATGCTATGTTTAACCTCACAAACCTCATCGCAGGTTACGACGCTGACCGTCTTTGGACTGTAGGTGCTTACTTCGGAGGAGGTTGGGCCGGTAAGAAGGAGATTACAAGAGATGAAATTGCCGGTTCTATTACTCTTAACACTGGTTTGACATCAACTTGGAATATCAACAAGCACCTTGATATCAACCTTGAGGTTGCTGCTACTATTTTCCGTAACGGTTTCGGTGAGAAATTTGCCGTGTCTGGTCACGATATGATGTTCAGCGTACTCGGTGGTGTTGCTTACAAGTTCAACAAGACAGGTTGGGAGCAGGCTGCTGACGTAGACGCTCTCGTTGCTATGAACGCTGCTGCTCTCGCAGAGATGAACGCACAGTTGCAGGCTAAAGAGGCAGAGAACGCAGGTTTGAAGAACCAGTTGGCTGCTGCTAAAGCAAGCCTCGTTCAGGCACAGGAGGCTTTGAAGATTGCAGAGGGTAAGGTTATCACTGTTTCACAGTCTGTATTCTTCGCATTCAACTCTTCAAAGATTGCTTCAAAGAAGGAGATTATCAACTTGCAGTCTTTGGCTGACGCTGTTAAGAACTCAAACGCAAAACTTTCTGTAGCAGGTTATGCTGACAGCGCAACAGGTTCTGCAGAGTACAACCAGAAGCTTTCTGTAGCTCGTGCGCAGGCAGTTGCTGACAAACTCATCGAGATGGGTGTTCCCCAGGAGAAACTCATCGTTGAGGGCAAGGGTGGCGTAGACGCAGAGAAACCCGCACGTTTGAACCGTCGTGTAATTGTTTCAATCGTAGAATAATATAACGATATAAAAAACGTGAGCGAGCAGACAGTCGTCTGCTCGCTTTTTTTTGTGCCCTTTTGTGTGCGCGCTTTCGGGGTTTGCGATAGAGTGGTTGGATGTGCTGTGTTTTGCTCTCGTGCGTCGTGATGGAACGGCCAGGCGTGTCGTTGTCTTGCGTGTTGCATTCTGTGCGGAATATGTGCGTTTCTGCTCTCGTTTTCAGCTGAAAAAAGAGGAATATTTGCTTAAATGAATTTTTTTGTGAAAAAATAGCATTAAAAATTTGGTAGTGAAAATAAAAAGAGCTACCTTTGCATCGCAATTGAGAGTTGTACCTTATTGGACGTTTAGCTCAGCTGGTTTAGAGCATCTGCCTTACAAGCAGAGGGTCGGCGGTTCGAATCCGTCAACGTCCACAAAATAATATCTTACCGGACGTTTAGCTCAGCTGGTTTAGAGCATCTGCCTTACAAGCAGAGGGTCGGCGGTTCGAATCCGTCAACGTCCACCGAGGCCTGCAGATATGCAGGTTTTTTTATTTCCCTTTTTTACCTTCTTTTTTTCAATTTAATAATAATTTTAATAAACTTTGTGCCAACTGTGAGTGTTTATGGCTAAAAAGTGCTATTTTTGCAATATGAAATGCGTAGTAGGCTGCAGGCTGTGCCGTTTCTGTTGCAATGCGCTCTTTAGCGGGTTATTCGGCAGTGGCACGGAGGGCTTTTACGCGTAGGTTTTTGTACAAACGTATATTATTAAAATAATGGAACTTAACATTTTGACAGCAGTATCTCCTATCGACGGACGATATCGTGGTAAAACAGAGTCTTTGGCAGAGTATTTCTCGGAGTATGCACTGATGAAATATCGTGTATTCGTAGAGATTGAGTATTATATTGCATTGTGCGAGCTGCCCATTCCGCAGTTGGCGGGTGTAGACTCGTTGCTCTTCCCCAAATTGCGCGAGATTTATTCTACTTTCACTCTCGAGGATGCGCAGCGCATCAAGGATATCGAGAAGGTTACAAACCACGACGTGAAGGCTGTTGAATATTTTATCAAAGAGAAATTCGATGCTATCGGCGGCCTCGATGAGTACAAGGAGTTTGTACACTTCGGACTAACTTCGCAGGATATAAACAATACCTCTATTCCCTGCTCTATAAAGGACGCTCTTGAGAAGGTGTATTACCCTGCAATCGAGGAACTCATTGCACAGCTCAAAGACTATGCCGAGGCGTGGAAAGAGATACCTATGCTTGCGCGTACTCACGGACAGCCTGCTTCCCCCACACGTTTGGGCAAGGAGGTTATGGTGTTTGTGTATCGTCTCGAGACACAGCTCGCCGAGCTCAAGCGTTGCGTTATTTCTGCCAAGTTTGGTGGTGCCACAGGTAACTTCAACGCTCACAGCGTGGCTTATCCCGCTATCGACTGGGTTGCTTTTGCCAATAAATTCGTTGCCGAGAAGCTTGGCTTGCAGCGTGAGCAGTATACAACACAGATTTCTAACTATGACAACCTTGCGGCTCTCTTCGATGCAATGCGTCGCATAAATGTCATTATTATGGATATGGACAAGGACTTCTG
Organism: Bacteroidaceae bacterium; assembly: GCA_045646965.1. GTDB lineage: Bacteria > Bacteroidota > Bacteroidia > Bacteroidales > Bacteroidaceae > HGM04593. Next base: position 33,803 of record JAZRLR010000019.1, on the reverse strand, counting down.
GCAGTATATCTCTATGGAGTTCTTCAAGCAGAAGATTAAAGCCGGCGAGGTGGGCTCGAGCGCTATGCCTCACAAGGTGAACCCCATCGACTTTGAGAATAGCGAGGGTAACCTGGGTATTGCAAACGCCATACTCGACCACTTGGCAATGAAACTCCCTATCTCGCGTCTGCAGCGCGACCTCACCGACTCTACGGTGTTGCGTAACGTGGGTGTGCCTATGGGCCATATGATGATTGCCGTAAAGAGCTCTTTGGTGGGCTTGCGCAAGCTGTTGCTCAACGAGGGCGCCATATACAATGAGCTCGACAACTGCTGGAGCGTGTGTGCCGAGGGTATTCAGACAATTCTCCGTCGCGAGGCCTATCCCAACCCCTACGAGGCACTCAAGGCGCTCACACGCACCAACGAGGGCATCAACCGCAACACTTTGTTGCAGTTTATCGACAGCCTCGACGTTCAGGAGAACGTGAAAGAGGAGCTGCGTGCAATCACTCCCCATTCTTATACAGGAAGATAATAAAAGAATTTGGACCGTGAGGTTCGTAAATATTATAATAAATGGATAATTTTAAAGAGAGACGCTCGGATAGAAATTCCGGTGGCGGAAGAAGAGAACGTGCATCGTTCAACCCTAATTTTAACAGCGAGAACCGTTTCAATTCGTCGCGCCCCCGTTACAACAAGCAGAACGAGGGACGTCCCCAGTATGGGCGTGCAGAGCGTCGTGACAATGAACAGGGTGGCGGCGAGTTTGGCCGTTACAAGTCGTACAACAGAACCGGACGCGATTTTGATAACACTCGCCCCTCATACAAGCCCCGTTTTAATCAGGGTGCACAGCAGGGCGAGGAAAAGAACAGCTACCGTCAGGGTGGTGCCCGTCCCGGTGCTTCATCGACATACAACGGTGGCACATATGGCAACAGAGGAAAGCGCACAGCCTATGACCCTAACGCAAAATATAGCGCAAAGAAACGCAAGGCTTACAAGGAGGCTGCGATAGACCCCAACGCTCCCGTGCGTCTTAACAAATATCTTGCCAACGCAGGTATATGCTCACGTCGCGAGGCCGACAACTACATCGAGGCAGGTCTTGTAACCGTGAACGGCGTGGTTGTGACAGAGCTCGGAACAAAGGTTTCTCCTACCGACGACGTGCGCTTCAATGCCGAGCGCGTGAACCCCGAGCGCAAAGTATATGTGCTGCTCAACAAACCCAAAGATTGTGTGACCACAGTAGACGATCCCCAGGAGCGTAAGACCGTGCTCGACTGCCTCCGCGGAATTGGCAAGGAGCGCATCTACCCCGTAGGACGTCTCGACCGCAACACCACAGGTGTGCTGCTTCTCACAAACGACGGCGACCTTGCATCGCGTCTCACACACCCCAAGTTTATGAAGAAGAAAGTATATCACGTTACCTGCGACAAGAACGTGGCAATGTCCGATATGGACTTGCTTGTGAACGGCATAGAGCTTGAGGACGGACACGTGTACGCCGACGAGGTGACATACGTGAACGAGGCCGACCGCTCACAGATAGGTATCGAGATACACTCGGGCAAGAACCGCATCGTGCGTCGTATGATGGAGCACCTCGGCTACAAGGTGCAGAAACTCGACCGCGTGCTCTTTGCCGGTCTCACAAAGAAAAACCTCAAACGCGGCGACTGGCGTTACCTCACCGAGAAAGAGGTGAATATGTTAAGAATGGGTGCATACGAATAATTTCTTACAAAATATAAAATGGAAACGATAAAACGAACAAAAATATCAGACCTGCTCAAGTGCAAAGACTTTGGAGCGCAGGTCAATGTAAAAGGCTGGGTGCGCACACGTCGCAACAGCAAGCAGGTTGCTTTTGTGGCACTCAACGACGGTTCCACAATAAACAATGTGCAGATTGTAATTGACGCCGACAAGTTCGACGAGGAACTCGTAAAACTCTTTACAACAGGTGCCTGCTTGAGCGTGAACGGTACTTTGGTAGAATCTATCGGTGGCGGACAGGCTGTTGAGATTCAGGCTACAGAGATTGAGCTCCTGGGAGCTTGCGACAGCACATACCCCTTGCAGAAGAAGGGACAGACTATGGAGTATATGCGCACCGTGGCTCACTTGCGTCCCCGTACCAACACCTTCGGTGCGGTGTTCCGCATACGTCACAATATGGCATACGCTATACATAAGTTCTTCCACGACAAGGGCTTCTACTATTTCCACACACCCCTCATTACAGCGTCAGACTGCGAGGGTGCAGGACAGATGTTCCAGGTTACCACAATGAACCTCTACGACCTGAAGAAGGACGAGAACGGCAGCATCAAGTACGACAGCGACTTCTTTGGCAAGCAGGCGAGCCTCACCGTGTCGGGACAGCTCGAGGGTGAGCTTGCAGCTACAGCGCTCGGTGCCATTTACACATTCGGCCCCACATTCCGTGCCGAGAACTCAAATACTCCCCGTCACCTCGCCGAGTTCTGGATGATTGAACCCGAGGTTGCTTTCAACGATATTTTCGACAATATGGAGCTTGCCGAGGAATTTATCAAATACTGCGTGCAGTGGGCTCTCGACAACTGTCTCGAGGATATAACATTCCTCAATAATATGTTTGACAAGGAGCTCATCGAGCGTCTGCGTTCTATCGTGAACACAGAGTTTGTGCGTCTCACCTACACCGACGGTATCAAAATTCTTGAGGAGGCTGTTGCAGGTGGTCACAAGTTCGAGTTCCCCGTGTACTGGGGTGTCGATCTCGCATCGGAGCACGAGCGTTACCTCGTTGAGACACACTTCAAGCGTCCCGTTATCCTCACCGACTATCCCAAGGATATTAAGGCGTTCTATATGAAGCAGAACGAGGACGGAAAGACCGTGCGTGCTATGGACGTGCTCTTCCCCAAGATTGGCGAGATTATCGGTGGTTCGGAGCGCGAGGCCGACTACGACAAGCTGCTCAAGCGCATCGAAGAGATGAATATTCCTATGAAGGATATGTGGTGGTACCTCGACACACGTCGCTATGGTTCTTGCCCCCACTCGGGATTCGGTCTTGGTTTTGAGCGTCTCTTGCTCTTTGTTACAGGTATGTCTAACATACGCGATGTAATACCCTTCCCCCGTACTCCCAATAATGCAGAATTCTAATAAATAGAGTGCTATGAACAACCGATATTGTGTAATTATGGCCGGCGGCGTCGGCTCGCGTCTGTGGCCTTTGAGCCGCAATGATAAACCCAAGCAGTTTCACGATTTGCTGGGCTGTGGCCGCACGCTCCTTCAGCAGACCTATGACCGCTATAGTCGAGTTGTTCCCAAAGAGAATATAATTGTTTCTACGCACGTCGATTATGCCGGCCTTGTGCGTGAGCAACTGCCCGAGCTGCCCGTTGAGCAGGTTCTTCACGAGCCTGCCCATCGTGGTACCGCTCCCAGCATAGCCTATGTGGCGTGCCACATACGTCAGCTTAATCCCGCGGCAAACATCGTGGTGGCGCAGGCCGACCAGCTGGTGCTCAACGAGGAACTTTTTGTGGACACCGTGTCGCGCGGCCTCGACTTTGTGGCGCGTAACAACAAACTTGTGGTGGTGGGAATAAAACCCACTTGTCCCGAGACTCGTTACGGATATATACAGGCCGACAGTGTCATCGAGGGGGAAAGAAACCTCTTCAATGTGCGCACGTTTACCGAAAAACCCGAGCTCGAATTTGCACAGGTGTTTATGGAGAGCGGCGAGTTCTATTGGAACTCCGGTATTTATATATGGAATGTAAATACCATAATAGAGACTATGAGAGTCTACCTGCCCGATATGATGGGCGAGCTCGAAAAGGTGTTTGACGAGATTCCCGTGAGAGCCGAGCGACGCACACGCGGCTACGAGATTTACACATCGTTCCCCAACGCCTCTATGGATATGAGCGTTATGGAGCGTGCCGACAATGTGTGTCTGCTTGTGGGTGAGTTCGGCTGGGCCGATATAGGTACTTGGGATTCTTTGTACGGCGCCCTGCCCAAAGATGTTGAGGGTAATGTAATTATGCGCTCGAATTGTCTTAAATATGATAGCCGAAACAATGTGGTTTCTGCTCCCGAAGGCAAGCTCGTGGTTTTGCAGGATGTGGACGACCTCCTGGTTGTGGACAACGGCAATGTGCTTATGGTGTGCCGCAAGGGTAACGAGCGCGATATACGCAAGTTCCTAAACGACGCGCGTATGAAACTCGGCGAGAATTATTTGTAATAAAGAACCTGTAAATACAAGAGGCGCAATGTAAATTGCGCCTCTTATTTTATCTTATAACCCATTTTTTGTAGTGCGCCCTTGTCTCCTCGGGGTTGTAGTGTAGGGCAGCCGAGTCGGGTATTATAACGGTGTATCTCTTTCTGCTTTTATTGGGCAGTTCGGTGTCGCGTATCCAGGGATTTGCCTCGCGCAGTTGCAGGTATGTGAGGCCGTGCTTCTGTGCAAAGGAGGGCCAGCATTTCACCGCCTTGTCTATGGTGATTTTTTTTGCGACGGGCAGGGGAGGGTAGAGGTCGCGGTGCTGTATTATAAAACCATATTTCACGGGATCGCAGAATATCTCTTTTGCCGCGAGGAGGCGGAAAAGATAACGCGAAGTCTCGGGCACAAGGTGCAGGTCGATGGCCTTGGGCTCTTTCTGCCTTTCAATTCTTTTGCTTATGCTGTTGCGCCCCGCGTTGTAGCTTGCAGCCACCGTGAGCCAGTCGCCATACTCCTCGTACGACTCCTTCAGATAGCGGCAGGCGGCGCGTGTAGCCTTTTCTATGTTATATCGCTCGTCTATGTGCGTGTTTACCTCAAGGCCGTAGCTCTGCGCTGTTTTGTCCATAAATTGCCACAACCCCGCAGCGCCCACATTGGAACGGGCGTAGATGTCGCCGTTGCTCTCAATTATCATAAGATATTTGAAGTCGTCGGGCACCTTTTCCTCCTTCAGAATGGGCTCCACAATGGGAAAGAGGCGGTTGGCGCGTTTTATCTGCAGCAGGGTGTTTATGTGTGAGTAGGTAAATGCGAGTATCTCGCGGTCGAGACGCTCGCGACGGTCCTGCTGTGTGAGGCTCACCTCCTCGTCTGCAAAGGATATGGCAGCAGGGAGCTTGGGCGAAACGGCGCAGTAGGGTATCTGCGAGTAGGGCAGGTTGTGGCTGCCTGCGGCGGTGTTGCCGAGTATTGCGGCCACGGTTACGGTGGCTGCGACGGCAGCGATAGAGTATATGAGGGTTTGCTTTTTCATATAGTTGTTTGCATTGTTTGTATTATGTTGCAAAAGTAACTCTTTATAGAGCAAATATCAAGCCCGATTGGTTGTTTTGCGTTGCTTTTTTTTGTTCCTTTGCAGAAGAAAAAGCGTCGGAAGACGGCGGGGCTCTCTCTCTTCTTGTGAAGAGGTGCTGCGGCTGCCGTTTCCATTGAATTTTATTGAACATCCTATTTTCTTTTTTGGATATTTATGGAGGAATTTGAATTGATTGCAAAGACCTTTCAGGGATTGGAAGAGGTCTTGGCCAAGGAGTTGGTGGCTTTGGGTGCAAATAACGTGCAGATGGGCCGCAGAATGGTCTCCTTTACAGGTGACAAAGCGCTTATGTACAAAGCCAATTTCCATTTGAGAACAGCTGTACGCATTTTGAAGCCTATTCTTCATTTCAAGGCTACAGATGCCGATGAGGTGTACAAAGTGATTAAAAGTATCGCGTGGGAGAACTACCTTGATGCAAATTCCACATTCTCGGTCGATGCCGTTGTCTACAGTGAGGTGTTCCGTCACTCTAAATTTGTGGCCTACCGCGTAAAAGATGCCATTGCCGACTATTTCAACGAGAAATGTGGCCGCCGTCCCTCGGTGCGCCTCAATAACCCCGACCTTGTATTCCACATACACATTGCCCACGAGGAGTGTACCCTGGCTTTCGACAGCTCGGGTGAGTCGTTGCATCGCCGCGGCTACCGCGTGGAGACAGGTGCTGCGCCCATAAACGAGGTGCTTGCAGCGGGTATGATTATGCTCACAGGCTGGAACGGCGAGTGCGATTTCATCGATCCTATGTGTGGCTCGGGAACGCTGCCCATCGAGGCTGCCCTCATCGCTCGTAACATCGCTCCCGGAGTATTCCGCAAGGGCTATGCTTTTGAGAAATGGAGAGATTTCGACAGCGACCTTTTCCGCTCTATATATGAGGACGACTCGGCCGAGCGCGAGTTTGAGCACAAAATCTATGGCTACGATGTAGACGGTCGTATGGTTGCTTGTGCACGCAAGAATGTGAAGTCGGCTATGATGGGCGACATTGTGCAGATTGAGTGCCGCGATATAAAAGACTTTGAGGAGCCCGAGAAACGCGCAATTATGGTGGTGAACCCCCCTTACGGCGAGCGTCTTGTGTCGGAGAATATCCTCGAGGTGTATAAGAATCTGGGTGCGCGTCTCAAGCACGCGTTCCAGGGTAACGAGGCTTGGGTTATAAGCAGCAGCTACGACTGCTTCGACCAGATAGGTCTCAAGGCTTCGGCACGCATCGCTCTCTATAACGGTGACCTCGATTGCGAGTTCCGCAAGTTCGAGCTTTTTCAGGGAAAATTCAAGGGCTTCCGCGAGGAAGGTAACACCTTGAAGAAAGATTTTGCTCCCCTCAAGAGAAAGTCGCGCCTCACAGGCCTCGACGGTGAGCAGCGTCCTTCGCGCTCGGAGCGTCGTGGCGAGAGCCTTCCTTCTGACGTGAGCGAGGAGTCGGTACGCCGTCGTCGTGAGCTGGAGTCATACTTCAACACACGCGGAGCGCAGAAAATAAGAAAAAAACGCGAAACGCGCGACGAAAAGCCTGCACGTCCCTTCTCGGACGAGAAACGCGAGCGCCGCGACGACAACCGCTCACGCGGTGCAGCTCCCCGCAAGGGTGGTGCCTACAAAGGCGACAGCCGTGGCAAAGAGGCACGCGGCGGCCGTAAATTTAAACGTGGAGAGTAGGCTCACGGTCTTTAAGTTGAATAAACATAAATAATATAGCTATGAAAATATTACTTTTAGGTAGCGGCGGTCGCGAGCACGCTCTCGCGTGGAAGATTGCCCAGAGTGCTAAATTGGAGAAATTGTTCATTGCTCCCGGTAACGCGGGTACATCGGCAGTGGGCGAGAATGTAAATATCGCTGTATGTGACTTTGACGCAATTGCCGAGTTCGTTCTGCAAAACCAGATTGATATGGTTGTCGTAGGTCCCGAAGACCCCCTCGTAAAGGGTGTATATGACTATTTCGCAGCCGACGAGCGTTTGCAGCACGTTGCCGTAATAGGCCCCACACGCGCAGCCGCAGAGCTCGAGGGAAGCAAGAGCTTTGCCAAGGATTTTATGCAGCGTCACAATATCCCCACTGCAGCCTATCGCGCTTTCACTGCTGCCGAGAAAGAGGAGGCATATAAGTTCCTCGAGGGCTTGAAGGCCCCCTATGTGCTCAAGGCCGACGGTCTTTGTGCAGGTAAGGGTGTTCTCATCCTCTCTTCTCTCGATGAGGCAAAGAAAAGCCTCGACGAGATGTTCGACGGAATGTTCGGCTCTTCGTCGGCAACCGTTGTCATTGAGGAATTCCTCGATGGAATCGAGTGTTCTGTGTTTGTACTCACCGACGGCAAGGACTATGTGATTCTTCCCGAGGCAAAAGACTACAAACGTGTGGGCGAGGGCAATACCGGTCTTAATACAGGCGGTATGGGCTCTATCTCACCCGTTCCCTTCGCCACAAAAGAGTGGATGCAGAAGGTTGAGGAGAGAATTATCCGTCCCACGGTAGAGGGCCTTGTGGCAGACAACCTGCTCTATAAGGGCTTTATCTTCTTCGGTCTTATCAACGTAGAGGGCGAGCCTATGGTAATTGAGTACAACGTGCGTATGGGTGATCCCGAGACAGAGTCGGTGATGCTGCGCCTGAAGAGCGACATCGTGGAGCTCTTCGAGAAGGTGGGTAACGGCACACTTGCGGGCAGCACAGTGGAGTTTGACGAGAGAACTGCCGTGTGTGTGATGCTTGTGTCGGGCGGCTATCCCGAGGCTTATGAGAAGGGTTTTGTAATGAGTGGCCTCGACAATGTAAAAGAGAGTATCCTCTTCCACGCGGGCACAGCCTGCAAGGATGGCGAGGTGGTTACCGCCGGAGGCCGTGTGCTTGCCGTGTGCTCTTATGGTGAGAACCGTGCCGAGGCTCTCGGAAAATCATTCCGTTCGGCCGACGCCGTTACATTTGAAAAGAAATATTTCAGAGGAGATATAGGCTTTGACTTATAATAAATCGTTACAAGGGCGTTTCGTTGCCGCAGGATATCCTGCGGCAACGATGCTTGTTGTTGCGGCTTTGCTGTGGCTTGCAGGTGGTTGGGGTGAGATGGGCGGCGTGCGCACCTTTCCCGATACCATTGGGCTCGACTTTGTGGGTGATATTCCCGCCCGTGCAATTTCGTTGCTCTCCTATGTGGCTGCAGCTTTTATTTTGGGAAATCTCTATCTTTTCGAGAAACGTCTGCATTGGTTGTCTCCGGTCTTTCTGTGGGTTGTGTCGGTGATGTTTTTTCTGCATCGCGACTATCTCACCGCTCTGTCGGTGACAGCTTTTGTACTTGTGCTTGCCCAGGTGCTCTATGCCTGTCGCGATGGTGCCGATGTGCGCTCTCTCTATGGTGCATTTGCGTTATTATCCTTTTCATCGCTCTTTTTGCTGCAGTTTCTCTATCTGCTGCCGCTGTTTCTCGGCTTTTTCCTGCTGTCAAAGGCGCGCAGTGTAAGGGGCTTCTTTGCTGCTCTGCTGGGTGTAATTACTCCCTACTGGATGTTGTGGGGGGTGGCCTATGTTTTTCCGCAGGCCTTTTGGCTGACACTCCCGCTTGAGGTTTCTTACCTGAATATTATATCTCCCGCAGCAATTTCTCTCTCGCCGATGCTGCTTTTTGTGCAGTTTATGGAGTGCGTGGTGTGGGTTGCGGCTCTTGCCTATTTCTTTAACTCTTCTTTTCCCTCGAAGCCTATTCTGCGCAAGAGACTTATGCTGCTTATTTGTCTCAACCTCTATCTGTGGTTGCTCTCGTGGGTGGTGCCGCAGGACTATGTGCTGCTGCTCGCGTGGCGTCTGCCGGGGCTGGCTGTTATGGCTTCTTATCTCTTTGCGGTAAAGATTACAAAGGTTTCAAATATCCTTTTTGTGCTGATTAATGTTTTGTGGATTATAATAGCTGTGTGGTGCTTATGGATTGGTTAGTAGATTTCTTTTCGGAGTATGGTTATGTGGGTATGGGAGTGCTCTCCTTTCTGTCGGGTTCTGTTGTGCCTATTACAAGCGAGGTGTTGCTTGTCTTTTTCTTGAGTGTGGGGCTCAACGCCGTAGCTCTGACTCTGGTGGCTACATTTGGAAATACCTTGGGCGGAATAACCTGTTATCTCGTGGGTATGCTCTTCGACAAGGATAAGGCGATAAAGTTTTTCAAGATTACACCGCGTCGTATGCGTCGTGCCGACAGAATAATACAACGTTACGGCTATTGGGCTGCTTCAATCTCTTTTGTGCCTGTCATAGGCGAGACTCTGCTGGTGATGCTTGGGGTTATGCGTGTGTCGTGGTGGAAGGTGGCCATAGTAATGGCCGTGGGTAAATTGGTGCGTTATGCCTTTATCACTCTCTCCTATGCGAGCGTGATGCAGGTTATAGGCTGAAATCAATAGGAAGCTCCTGCTTTTATTCCTTCGTTCTTTAGCAACTCCACAATGCGGTCGAGCTCTTCGTGTGTAGCTTTCTGAAGTCCTTTTACGGGTGTCTCGCGGTCTATGGTATATATCATAACCTCGCGCGGCGCAATTCTTTTTACCGCTTCAATCCACGGTTTCACATATTCGTCTCCGGTGTTGTCTATGCTCTCTCCGTTGAGTTCTCCTTTCATAAACATCGTTTGAATGACAATGTCGCCCTCAAAGGCCTGCATCTTCTCAATGATTGCGTCGATGTCGTATGCTCCTTGAGGCCTGTCGGTCTTTCTTATATATGAGACATCTACGGTGTCGAGCTTCAGAATATTATTATCTACGCTCTTGAGGGCGTTGAACACCTTCTCGCGGGTGATAAGCGTGGAATTGCTTAAAACGCTCACCTTTGCGTTGGGGCACAGGCGGTTGCGAGTAGCTATGGTGTCGGCGATTATCTCGGGGAATTGCGGGTGTATGGTGGGCTCGCCGTTGCCTGCAAAGGTGAGCACGTCGGGCTCTGTGCCTTCGCTTTTCATTTGCAATAATTTCTCTTCGAGAGCCTTTGCCACCTCCTCGCGTGTGGGCAGAGGGGTGTGGCTGCGGTGGTCGGCGTTCAGGCCGCACTCGCAGTAAATGCAGTCGAATGTACACACTTTGCCGTCGCCGGGCAGCAGGTTGATTCCTAACGAAATTCCTAAACGGCGGCTGTGTATGGGGCCGAATATGGGTGAAGGGAAAATTATTGTGGCCATTTATTAATTGCTTTTATCGTCCGATATAGCGGTTTTTCCGCAGTTGGTAAACAGCATATCGCGGGTATATTTATATTCTGCGTGGGCAAGCGAGTTCGATGTGTCGAAATGGTTGCTCTTTATATCTAAAACACCGCAGAACAGCTCATACATCAAGTCGTTGGTAAAATATTTCTCTTTATTGGCTTTGAGGCGTTGTATCGCTCTTTGTGACGGCTTATGTAGCTGTCGGTGAGCAGCACGGCAAGGGGGATGCGCAACATACCGAAGCCCGCAAACTGCGGCGAGCGTCGCTCGTCGGGTATGCAGGCGTGGTCGCTGAAATATATCATTGCCTGCAGGTTGAGCTTCTCGCGTCCATACTCGTATATCCTCTTCAGCACCTCGTCGCTGTATCTTATGGAGTTGAGATAGTTGGGAATGTGGTCCTCCACACCCTTCTCGCCCCACACGGTGGCCTCTGCGGGGTAGCGGTTGAGGTAGTTGTAGTGGCTGCCCATAAAATGCAGTACCACAAAGTTGTTTTTTGTGGCATCTACCTCGGCGAGGAGGTTGAGCAGCGCTTCGTCGTGCAGAATCTGGTTGTACTCCTTGGTTACCCATTTCGCGGTGTCGCTGCTATTTGCCACAAGTGTTATCGAGGTGTCGTACGTTCCTATATACCCCTGATTGCTGTACCAGTGTACGTTATAGCCCGCTTTGTGGGCGATGTCTACAATTGAAACAGACTCCTGAAACTCCTTGTCGTTGTATTGGTTCACCTCGGTGAGGGCGCGCTCGAGCGTGGGCACGGTTTGCAGGGCGCAAGAGTATGCGTTGGGGAATATTATATTGTGCTCGCAGTCCTCGCCCATAGTGCGTAGCCAGGGTGTGGTGTCGTGCTCCATCTGTGTGAACGCGCTCATATAGTCACGGGAGGCCGACTCGCCGATAACCAAGATATATGTGTGAGGCTCCTTGCAGGGTGTGCCTGCCTGCTCTGCCTGCAGACGCGACAAGCGCTCGTCGAGGTTTTTCTTGTATGTTTTTATTCGTTTGCGGTAGAGCTGTATCTCGTGCCACTGCTTGAAAATCTGCACTCGGTAAATAAAGCTCTTTCTTCCAAAGAAGAGGTGTTTTGTGGTGTATATCGACCAAATTACCGAGAAGATGAGTGCCACATTGTTCTGTCGGGCAAATGAGACGGTGAGCCCCTCGCCCCAGAGGCAAATGAGAAGCAGGGCTATTACCCCAACGACAATTCCAACGAGTGCTATGGGATGGAACGACTTTAAAAACTCCTTTGCCTCGGCTTTGTCGGTGTCGAGCACTGCCTGCAGGCTGTTCTCGTCCATAGATACCTTGTACACAATGTAGTGTGTCCATTGTATAGTGGCTGTCATTATGAAGATGAAAAGCACAAATCCCACAAATATGTCGCCGACAGTGACAAGTGCGGGGATATATGTAAACATCGTCTTCACCGATATTATCCAGCCCAGGAGGTATGTGCCAAATACTATGTCTACATAGTGTCCGAATTTGGGAATCTCCTTTCCGTTGCCTATCTGCGACACTATGGGGTACGACGCTCCGTAGAAGAGTGTTGCCACGGTGTTAAATATCACGATGGGGCTGAATATGGGTATCTGGGCTATTGCAATGGGCAGTGTGGAGAGCAATGCCACCTTGAGCATACGTTTGGCCTGTTTCTTTACAGAGCCCTCAAGCATCCCTTTATTGAATGAGGCGTATACCGACAGGTTTGCCGCGTAGATGAACAGTGCGAAAAGAATGTATTCGACTATGCTTATTTGGTTTAAAAATGTAAAATCCATATTCTGTAATCCTTGAGCGTGTTATTTTCTTCCGAAATCGGCGGGAATCTCTCCCCAACAGCTTGTCTCCCACTTTATAAGCGGGTTGTTGTAGCTATTCTCGCGCAGCCACTTCTCGGCGCGAGTTATGTACCCGAAAAGGGCTTCTGTCTCGGCTGTGCGGGGCAGCTTGGTCTTGCAGCAGCGCTGTTTCACCCACATAAGGGCGTTGCGGCTGTCGCTGTATATGGGTATGTTACAGCCCTTTTTCTTGAGCATTGCCAGGCCGTGTACTATCGCCAGGAACTCCCCGATGTTATTTGTGCCATATATAGGGCCGAAGTGAAATATCTCTTCGCCCGTGGCAAGGTACACCCCGCGATACTCCATATCTCCGGGGTTACCGCTGCAGGCGGCATCCACGGCAATGGCCTCGCGGCTCACTGTCGCAGGCAGTTCCTTCTTTGCTTTGGCTTTCTTTGCGGCGGCGCCTATGTACAGGTGGGGCGATGAGGAATAGGCACGGCGGGCCTCGTCAAGCGTGGGGAAGGCTTTGTACAAAGCCTGCTTTTGTCCCTTTATCTGCGCCTGACAAGCGTCCCACGAGTCATATATGCCCGGCTCGCCACCGTTCCACACTACATAGTATCGCTTTTTCGCCATTTTTACATTCTCTCGGGTACCTCGATGCCCAGCAGGTTCATAGCGGTTTTGATTACCTTGCCCACGTTGCGTGTGAGCAGAATGCGGAACGCCTTTGTGGCTGCATCCTCTTCGCGCAGAATGCTGAAGTCGTGGTAGAACTGGTTATACTCTTTTGAGAGCTCGTAGGCATAGTTTGCAATGCCAGAGGGAGAGTAGTCGCTGCCTGCCTGACGTACAACTGCGGGGAAGTCGTTGAGCATACGTATGATTGAGCACTCCTTCTCGCTTATTGCAGCGGGTGCGGCCGCACCGTCGCAGATGAAACCGCTCTCCGCAGCCTTGCGCTCAATAGAGCGTGTGCGGGCGTATGTGTACTGAATGAAGGGGCCTGTGTTTCCGTTGAAATCGATAGACTCCTTGGGGTTAAAGAGCATATTCTTGCGTGCATCCACCTTGAGCATAAAGTATTTGAGTGCTCCCAAGCCGATGATGCGGTAAATGTCGGCAGCCTCCTCCTCGGTGAGTCCGCTCAACTTGCCGCCGAGCTCCTCCGATGTCTCGCGGGCTGTCTTTATCATCTCGTCCATAAGGTCGTCGGCGTCTACCACGGTACCCTCGCGGCTCTTCATCTTGCCTTCGGGCAGTTCCACCATACCATACGAGAAGTGTACGAGGCCTTTGCCCCAAGAAAATCCGAGCTTGTCGAGCAGGAGTGAAAGCACCTGGAAGTGGTAGTTCTGCTCGTTACCCACAACGTATACCATCTTGTCGATGGGGTAGTCGCGGAAACGCAACTGTGCAGTACCGATATCCTGTGTCATATACACCGATGTGCCGTCGCTGCGCAGCAAAAGCTTCTCGTCGAGCCCGTCGGCTGTGAGGTCGGCCCACACCGAGTTGTCGTCGCGGCGATAGAAGATGCCCTTCTCCAAGCCTCCGAGCACGGTCTCTTTGCCCTCGAGGTATGTATCCGACTCATAATAAATCTTGTCAAAATCAACGCCCAGGCGCTTGTAGGTCTCGTCGAAGCCCTCGTAAACCCAGCCGTTCATTGTGCTCCACAATGCGCGCACTTCGGCATCGCCTGCCTCCCATTTAACGAGCATTTCGCGTGCCTCGGCCATCAGGGGTGAAGCTGCCTCGGCCTCCTCTTTGCTCATTCCCTTCTCCATAAGCTCGTTGAGTTCTGCCTTGTAGTGCTTGTCGAATGCTACATAGTAGTCGCCAATGAGGTGGTCGCCCTTCTTGCCGCTGCTTGCGGGTGTCTCGCCGTTGCCCCACTTCTGCCAAGCAAGCATAGACTTGCAGATGTGTATTCCGCGGTCGTTTACAATGTTTGTCTTTACAACCTTGTTTCCGTTGGCTGCAAGTACATTTGAGAGGGCGTAACCCAAAAGGTTGTTACGTATGTGACCGAGGTGCAGAGGTTTGTTTGTGTTGGGCGATGAGTATTCAACCATTACAAGGGGTGAGTTCTCGTCGGCGGCTGTGGTGCCCCAAGCCTCGGTGTTGTCTATGTTCTGCAATAACTCAATCCAATACGATGTGGCGATGCTCAAGTTGAGGAAGCCTTTTATCACGTTGTAACCTGCAACGAGGGGCTGTGTGGCCGCAATCTTTGCGCCAATCTCCTCGGCGGTCTCCTCGGGGCGTTTCTTCGACATCTGCAGGAAGGGGAATACCACGAGGGTGAAATCGCCCTCGAACTCTTTGCGTGTCTTCTGTAGTTGTACCTTCTCTGCGGGTACCTCTTGTCCGTACAGCTCTTTGATGGCTGCGATAATTGTTTCGTTAAGGATTGTTTCGATTGTCATATTATAATGTTTTTTGTCTCTTTTTGCGGTCTCTTTGCAAGCAAAGAGCACGTGTGCGTAAATTCTGCGCGAAGTTACAAAAAATATAGGATTATCAGTCCTTCTTTTATTCTTTAATTCTTTTGCGCTGCGTTTTTTTTGCCCGTTGAGACGGTTGTGCATAGTTAAAAAAAAAGAAAAAGTGTGAAATAGGCGCTGCTTTCGCCCCTCTTCCTCTGTTTTTTCTGTTTCGGAACGGAGTCTCGCGGGCTGTGGCGTTTGTTTCTGTCGGCAGTTTGTATTATCTTCGCGCTGTTTTTTACACTTTTGACGATGAAACAAATACCTCCCGTAACAAAGAACCTTATAGAGATAAACATTCTTATGTTTTTCGCCACTTTTGTGCTGCAAGATAAACTCTCGATAGATTTGAAGAGTCTCTTGGGCCTGCACCTCTTTATAGCCGAAGATTTTCACCCCTATCAGCTTGTGACATATATGTTTATGCACGGCGGCTTCACTCACCTGTTCTTCAATATGTTTGCGCTCTATATGTTTGGCGTGGTGCTCGAGAGGGTGTGGGGCCCGAAGCGCTTTCTCATCTACTATTTTGTGACGGGGCTCGGTGCCGCGTTCATTCAGGAGATTGTGCAGTATGGCTACTATGCAATGTATCTTGAGCAGTACCAGAATGTCAGCCTGGGTGGTATGATTGTGCCTATGTCGGCCTATCTGAATATGTGGAATACGGTGGGTGCGTCGGGTGCTGTCTATGGAATTCTGCTTGCATTTGCGATGATGTTTCCCAACGAAAAGATGTTTGTGATACCCATACCTTTCCCCATAAAAGCAAAAGTTTTTGTGATAATTTTCTGCCTTTTGGAACTCTCTCTGGGTATTAGCAATAACTCCGGCGACAATGTGGCGCACTTTGCCCATCTGGGCGGTATGCTCTTCGGCTGGCTTCTAATTCTCAAATGGCGTATAAACAATAAAATTGGTGGTCCTTATGTTTAAAGATTTGTACAGGAAATTCAAGAACGAAAATATTGTAGGACGTTTCATCTACATAAATGTGGCGATATACGTAATCGTCGCTTTCATCGGTGTTTTTGCCACACTTTTCAATGCGCGCAACTTTGTGGGCGACTACATTCACTGGCTCGAACTGCCCGCCTCTTTTGAACAGTTTGTCTGCCAGCCGTGGACTATTTTTACATATATGTTTTTGCACGAGAAGATAATGCACATCTTGTGGAATATGCTTGCGCTCTATGGCTTCGGACGCATATTTCTCTCTTTCTTTTCGTTGCGTCACTTCGTGGGTGTGTACATACTTGGCGGTCTTGTCGGCGGTCTTTTCTTTATGCTTGCTTTCAATATTTTCCCCTATTTCGACGGGGTGGTTGGCAATGCCTATCTGCTTGGAGCGTCGGCCTCGGTGCTTGCCGTTGTGGTGGCGTCGGCGGTGCGCAGCCCCAACTACACGGTAAATCTTATGCTCTTCGGCTCTATGAGGCTGATGACGGTTGCCGTAATCACGGTGGTGGTGTCGCTGCTGCTCCTGGCTTCGGAGAACTCGGGCGGAAACTTCGCTCATCTTGGCGGAGCCTTTGCCGGATGGCTATTTGCCTATATGCTGAACAAGGGCAAAGATGTGGTCTCTCCAATTAACAAAATTATCGATTTCTTCGCTACTT
The DNA here is from genome assembly GCA_045646965.1 of Bacteroidaceae bacterium. Lineage (GTDB taxonomy): Bacteria > Bacteroidota > Bacteroidia > Bacteroidales > Bacteroidaceae > HGM04593. Next base: position 17,360 of record JAZRLR010000019.1, on the reverse strand, counting down.
TTTCCTTAAAAAAGCGCTCTGCGACAAGGACTAAATTTAACTATTCGAGGGGTGGGAGAGCTGCCGACTACGAGTATAATGCCAAGAAGAAAAAAGAGAGTGAGGAGATAGACAAAATCCTTGAAAAGGTGAAGGCTTCGGGCTATTCCTCATTGTCCGAGGAGGAGAAAAAACGCCTTTTCGACGCCTCGCAATCGTGAGGAACGGCCATTTGATATATGCCCGCCGACAGTAGCCCGCAAACTCTGTCGGCGAGTTTTTTTTATCAAATAGCCAAAGAATTACGGTGTTTATATTAATAATTAAGAAAAAAATGGTATATTTGCGCGCATTTTATGGCAAAGCACGAACAAAATAAACTTAAATAAATTTAATCAAAATGCAGAACAAAGGATTTGTAAAAGTATTTGCGGTACTGCTTACACTTGTGTGCTTGTTCTATCTCTCTTTCTCATTTGTAACAAATATGCATATGAAAAGAGCTGCCGAGCACCCCGCAGGCGAGCAGCACTATCTTGATTCAATGCTCAACGAGAAAGTGTGGTTGGGTGTTTACACACTCAAGCAGTGTCGCGAAATGGAGATTGGTCTTGGTTTGGACCTGAAAGGTGGTATGAACGTAATTATGGAGGTGTCGGTTCCCGATATCGTTAAGGCTTTGGCCGACCATAAGAGCGACGTTAAGTTCAATCAGGCTATCGATGCTGCAAGCAAAGCATCGGTTACAAGCCAGAACGACTTTATCACCCTGTTTGTAGACGAGTACAAGAAGTTGGCTCCCGAGGGCTCTCTTGCCTCAATCTTTGCCACACAGCAGCTCAAGGACAAGGTGAACACACGTTCTACCGACAGCGAGGTTACAGAGGTGTTGCGCAGTGAGGTACAGGCTGCCATCGACAACTCTTTCAACGTGTTGCGCACTCGTATCGACCGCTTCGGCGTTGTGCAGCCCAACATCCAGACTCTGGAGGGCGCAATGGGACGTATTATGATTGAGCTCCCCGGTGTAAAAGAGCCCGAGCGCGTTCGTAAATTGTTGCAGGGTTCTGCAAACCTCGAGTTCTGGGATACATACAATGCATCGGAGATTGTCCCCGCTATCATAAGCGCCGACGCTAAACTCGCAGTTGTAGCCGAGGCTCCCGCAAAGGAGGTTAAGGCCGACGAGGATGCCGACATCGAGGCTGCTATCAGCGGCGAGGCTTCAGCCGATTCTTCTTTGGAGGCTGCTAAAAACGAGCACCCCATCCTTTCTCGCTTGCAGGTTGTGCAGGGTGACAACTCTCGTTGCGTAGTAGGTTATGCTCACTATGCCGACACTGCTGCAATCAACAAATATCTTGCATCGCCCGAGTTCAAGAGCGTTGCACCCCGTGAGCTCCGTCTCTACTGGGGCGTTGAGGCTGTAGACCGTGAGACTACAAACCAGATATATGAGCTCTATGCAATCAAGTGCTTGCAGCGCAATGGCCGCGCTCCCATCGAGGGTGACGTAGTGGTTGATGCAGCCGACTCATTCGACCAGTATGGCCGTCCCTGCGTAACTATGGCTATGAACACCGACGGTGCACGTCGCTGGGCACAGCTCACAAAGGCAAACGTGGGTAAGGCTATCGCCATCGTGCTCGACGGCTATGTATATAGCGCTCCCGGCGTTGCCAACGAGATTACAGGCGGACGTTCAGAGATTACAGGTAACTTCACCATTGAGACTACAAAAGACCTTGCCAACGTGCTCCGTTCGGGTAAAATGCCCGCGCCCGCGCGTATAGTACAAGAGGATATAGTAGGTCCTTCACTTGGTCAGGAGTCAATCAACCAGGGTATGATGTCGTTCATTGTGGCATTTATTCTCCTTATGGTTTATATGTGTGCTATCTACGGTCTGATTCCCGGTACAATTGCCAATGCGGCTCTTTTGCTCAACCTCTTCTTTACATTGGGCGTGCTCGCATCATTCCAGGCTGCTCTCACAATGTCGGGTATTGCAGGTATCGTGCTCACTTTGGGTATGGCTGTCGGTGCTATCGTGCTCATCTACGAGCGCACAAAAGAGGAGTTGCGTGCAGGCAAGAACAGCCGCTCGGCTCTTTCTGACGGTTACAAGAACGCATTCTCTGCAATCTTCGACTCTAACTTCACATCAATTATAACAGGTATCATCCTGTTCAACTTTGGTACAGGCCCCATCCGTGGTTTTGCCACAACTCTTATCATCGGTCTGTTGTGCTCGTTCTTTACAGCTGTGTTCCTTACCCGTGTGGTGTATGAGCACTTTATGAACAAGGGCAAGCTCCTGAACCTTACATTTGTTACAGGTTTCTCAAAGAAAATGATGCTCGACACAAAGTACGACTTCATCAAGCTTGCGAAGCCCTTCGGAATTGCTCTCATTGCTATTATCACCGCTATGGTTGTTTCTTTGGCAGTGCGTGGCGTTAGCCAGAGCATCGATTTCACCGGTGGTCGTAACTTCGTAGTTCAGTTCGAGAAAGAGGTAGAGCCCGAGACTGTTCGCACATTGCTCCGCGAGAAGATTACCGAGGATAACGTTCAGGCTATCGCTCTCGGAACCGACGGCAAGACAATCCGCATCACAACCAACTATCGTATCAACGAGACTGATGCCAATGTAGATGCCGAGATTGAGGAGTTCTTGTATGACGCCTTTATGGGTGCCGGTCTTTTGAGCAAGGATTTGTCTTTAGCTACATTTACCGACTATGACAACCGTGCAGGCGGCTCAATCATCAGCTCGCAGAAGGTAGGTCCCAGCATCGCCGAGGATATCAAGGATAGCGCTATCGTATCTGTGATACTTGCTTTGGCTGCAATCTTCCTTTACATTCTGGTACGTTTCCGCAACGTAGCTTACAGCATCGGTTCTATCGTGGCTCTTGCAAGCGACGTGTTCCTCATCATTGGTTGCTACTCTTTGTGCTATGGCTGGATGCCTATGTCTTTGGAGATTGACCAGACCTTCATCGGTGCTATCCTCACCGCTATCGGTTACTCAATCAACGACAAGGTGGTTATCTTTGACCGTGTGCGCGAGTTCTCTTATCTCTATCCCAAACGCGATAAGTACAGTTTGTTCAACGACTCTTTGAATACAACTCTTGCACGTACAATCAACACCTCTTTCAGTACTTTGGTTGTATTGCTCGCGATATTCATCCTGGGTGGCGACAGCATCCGCAGCTTCTCATTTGCAATGATTCTTGGTGTAGTATTTGGTACTCTCTCTTCATTGTATGTGGCTGCTCCCATCTCTTACAGAATTATTTCTAAAGGAAAGAAATAAGAAGCCTTGATATAACAAAAAAATCGGAATCCTTGCGGTTCCGATTTTTTTTGTGCCTTGCCTTAACAAACGGCAACTCTGTTCTTGAAGTAGTTATAGGCAAATTGGCAGTTGTGACAGCGGTGTTTGTTGCAATAGGAGTTGTTGAGCTGTATCAAGGCTTGTGAGTCTGCTGCGCATCCTATGGCGATGCCCTGCTCGGTCCAACGCCGTGTGATATTATTGCTTTCGCTGTCTATGGTGTGCAGGTAATCCTCGGCTTTGTTGCAAATATCGATATCTTTGCGGTGCTTGCCGTAGCAATATAGTATGGGGATTATGGTGTTTATAATAAGTATGTCGAGCTGTTTCTTGTTTATGTCGCCCGTGCCTATGGTGACGGTGCTGCCAAACTGTGTGCGGTGTTGCCAGTACCAGCTCGGCTGCACCTGTAGCTTCTCGTGCAACTCCTCAATAGTTTCGCACGCTGCCGCAGTGGCAATGTTTATCTTCTCGCGGTGGTAGAGCGATGCCAGACGTGCTATGCGTATGTGTGGCGTTGCGTGGCTTCCCCATTCTTTGTAGTCCAACTCCTGCAGGTTAAACTTCCCTTTTAAGAAGCGGTATTCGCGCACGAGGGTGTTGTAGTACTCGCTTGCGAGAGCCTCGCTGCGGTAGTATGTGGGGATGCTCTCCTCGTTGAGCAGGCCGGCCTGTCCAAAGAATATCGCCTCCACCTGTTCTATGTTGTCGCGGTGCTTGGCAAGTGCCTGCATATCGAGCAGGGTGGCCCACTTTTCGAACTGGTGCCCTTGTATGCCGAAGCCGAAGCTGCGTGCAAGTAACTTGAAGAGTGTGTCGTCCCAGCGTTTGTTGCACATATTGTGCAGCGCGGTAATTTTTTCGGCTTTCTCTTCTATGCGCTCTATGGTGAGCTGTGAGAGGAAACTATGCAGTTTTATATTGCTCAATGAGGCGGCAATCCTGCCGCAGGGTAGTGCGAAACTGCTGTTTAGCATTTTGCCATACTCTTCTATTATGCCTATGGGGCATTGCAGACGCAGCTGGTGCACGGCCTCGCCGTTGCGTCGCAGAGTCTCCACGTTGTCGTTAAGTGTGACGTGCAGAATTACATTCTCGTATTGCGACTTCTTGCGCGTGATTTCCTTTTCCCAATCGCTGCTGTTGAGGTGCAGCACCACGTTCCCGCTCCAGCTGCAGCCGTCAATCATAATTCTGGCATTTGTAAATAAACCGCACTTTTCTTCGTTACCCGGTTGCTCCACTTCTATGGGCTCGCCTGTGGTGGTCTTCATTCCTCTGCGTGAGAGGAGTCCGTTTTTCCAGATGAAATTTAAAAAACCTTGCATAGTAATAATCCTTTGTGTGTGATGCAAAGTAAAAAAGTAATCCCCGAAAGAGTTTCCTGCTTTCGGGGATTTTACATTCTTTTTTAACCTTTTTTCACAAAGGCCTCTCGCGCATACGCGCGTTAATATATTAAGGAGTGTTTACTGTTTTTTAGCTTTCACCTCCTCGGGGTAGCTTATGCGGGTGTGGTATATGGCTTTCAGTCGCTCCTTGAATACCTCTTTAATTGTGTGTATGTCGCTGAAGGTGAGCGGGCAGAATTCCAGCTCGCCGTCGGCAACTTTGCTGTTTATGATATTCTCAACCAGCCTGTCGATATTTGCCGCGGTGTATTCGCTTATGCTGTGTGAGGCTGCCTCGACGCAGTCGGCAAGAAGCAGGATACCCTGTTCGCGTGTGGCGGGCTTGGGGCCGGGGTATGTGAAGAGGCTTTCGTCGATTTCCTCGTCGGGGTGTGCGTTCTTGTATGTGACATAGAAATATCCGGTTTTCGACGTGCTGTGGTGTGTTGCGATGAATTCGCGTATCTTTCGGGGCAGGTGGTTGTGCTCGGCGATTGATATTCCGTCGGTTACGTGTTTTGTTATTATCTGCGCGCTCTCTTGTGGCTCGAGCGAGTTGTGCGGGCTTATGCCGCCGCTCTGGTTCTCGGTGAAATATTTGGGATCGGCGGTTTTTCCTATGTCGTGGTACAAGGCTCCGGTGCGCACCTCGAGGCTGTTTGCGCCTATGGCGCGTGCAGCGTCGGCAGCCAGATTACCCACCTGTGTAGAGTGCTGAAAGGTTCCCGAGGCGTCTCTTGAGAGTTTTTGTAGCAGCGGGTTGTTGAGGTTTGACAGTTCTATGAGGGTGATGTTTGAGACAAATCCCAAAAGTTTCTCAATGATAAACATAAGCGGGTAGGCAAAGAGCATCAGCACCGAGCTTATGACGAAATAGAAATACATTATGAGGTTCATCCTTGTGATGTCGTTCTCAACTATGAGCTCGTAGCACAGGAATGTGGTACTATATGTGGCAAGTACAATGAATGCGCATCTGAACATCTGTGAGCGTGACGAGAACTCCTTCATACTCAAGATTGTGGCATATCCTGCCATAATCTGCAACAGCACAAACTCGTATTGCGAGTTAAGCATAATTGAGCAGATGAGTATTGCAATGGTATGCGTTACAAAGGCTGTGCGCGGAGTGGTGAAGAGGCACAGCATCATAGGAATGAGCGCAAATGGCAGCAGGAATACATTGCCGAAGCGTGCCTGCATCATAAGCCCCACAATCACAGGGAATACCGTAGCCGACAAGGTGACAAGCAGGAATTTGTTGCTATTGTTTTTAATGTCGGGGTTGTAGATGTATATATATGCGAGCAGCAGGGCAAATGCTATGACTACAAAGATAATCTGTCCCAGCAGCATTGTCGTTGTTTTAAAGTTGTTGTCCTGTCGCTTCTCCATCTCATACTGATACGACTTCAGAATCTGGTAGGTTCTTGCGTCCACAATATCGCCGCGTGACACAATTTTCTGGCCGTTCTGCACAATTCCGTCGCTTGTGGAGAGGGTGTTGAGCTCGTCCTCGAGCAGTTTGTTTGTTTTTATGGAGTCATATACGATATTTGGCAGAATGAACTCGTTGAGCCTGTAACCTGCCATCACGCTGCGGGGCAGGGTGTCGGCGGCAAGCAGAATCTTATATGCTTTGTCGGGGGTGACGAATTTCTCCTTTGAGGCCGATGATGCGATGTTGTCGGTTATGATATTTACCTTTTCGGCTTTGCTTGCCGCGAGCATCTTCTCGTCCTCTGCCGAGATTATTCCGTTATTATAGAGCTTTATGAGCGCGTTGTAATACTTTGTAAATGACTCGCTCGAGATTCCGTCGGCCGTGTTGCCGTGCATACGGTTGTTCATCCTGCGGAGCGATTTCACCACCACGGCCGAATCGCGCTTGAAATAGGGCTCAAAGTGTGCCGCAATGCTGTCTCTTTCCATCGCCAGGCGGGCCTCGCTCTTGTAGATGGGGAAGTTGAATGTTGCGATAATCTGTCCGTAGTTCCACGGTGCCGACTCGCTGTAGTTGTAATTGAAGACATTGTTACGCGGCATAAAATAGATGATTGTGCCTACACACACCGCGGCAATTATAGCCTGGGTTACCAATTTTATGTGGCTTCCCAATAATTTCTTTATACTATTTTTCATAATTGCTTTTTATGATTTCCCGCCCTCTTTTGTGAGACGGTTGTTTATATGAGTAACAAATGTACTAAAAAATAATGAATAACAAAGATTGTGCGCGCCATCTTCTTTATCATTTGCGCGAAATAGGAAAAATAAATAATTTTATTTTGTTCGCAACGCAACTTGTAGTAATTTTGCAGAGTTGTAAATTGCGATGTGTAGTGCCGTAGAAAAAAATAGCGGCAGAGCGTCGCATAAAGTTTTTGTAATTATGAATGAAAGAAAAGTAAGAGTGCGTTTTGCGCCAAGTCCCACAGGGCCGTTGCACATAGGTGGAGTGAGGACTGCATTATATAACTATCTTTTCGCCGCACAAAATGGCGGTGAGCTTGTTTTCCGCATCGAGGATACCGACTCGAATCGTTTCGTACCCGGAGCCGAGGAGTATATCCTGGAGTCTTTCCGTTGGTTGGGAATAAAATTCGACGAGGGAGTCTCTTTTGGCGGAAACTATGGCCCCTATCGCCAATCGGAGCGTCGCGACATATATAAGAAATATGTGCAGCAGTTGCTCGACAACGGCAAGGCATACATAGCGTTCGACACCCCCGAGGAACTCGAGGCAAAGCGTGCCGAGATAGACAATTTCCAGTACGACGCATCTACCCGTTTGAGTATGCGCAACTCGTTGGCGCTGTCGCCCGAGGAGGTGACTTCGCTCATTGAGAGCGGTCATCAGTATGTGGTGCGTTTCAAGGTGGAGCCGGGCGAGAAGGTCGTGGTAAACGACATTATCCGCGGTGTGGTTACTATCGATTCCACCATTCTCGACGACAAGGTGCTTTACAAGTCGGCCGACGAGCTCCCCACATATCACCTCGCAAACATTGTGGACGACCATTTGATGGAGATTTCCCACGTAATCCGTGGCGAGGAGTGGTTGCCTTCGGCACCTCTTCACGTTCTTCTCTATCGCGCGTTCGGTTGGGAGGATACAATGCCCCGTTTCGCTCACCTCTCCCTCCTGCTCAAGCCCGAGGGTAACGGTAAGTTGAGCAAGCGCGACGGCGACCGTCTCGGTTTCCCTGTCTTTCCTCTTGAGTGGCACGACCCCAAGAGCGGTGCCGTTTCGTCGGGTTTCCGCGAGAGTGACTATCTGCCCGAGGCTGTGATAAACTTCCTCGCTCTGCTCGGCTGGAACCCCGGTGATGACGTGGAGCTTATGACAATGGAGGAACTTGTGCAGAAATTTGACCTTGCAAAGTGCAGCAAGGCAGGAGCGCGCTTCGACTACAAAAAGATGATTTGGTTCAATCACGAATATATCCTCAAGAAAAGCGACGAAGAGATTGCCGCCATATTTATGCCCGTAGTGCAGTCACACGGCATTGAGACAAGTATGGAGCTGCTCACAAAGATTGTGTCGCTTATGAAGGGCCGTGTAAACTTTGTACACGAGCTGTGGGATGCCTGCAGCTTCTATTTCATCGCTCCCACAGAGTACGACGAGAAGACAGCAAAGAAACGCTGGAAAGAGGACTCTGCCGTGAAGATGGGCGAGCTTGCCGACCTGCTCGGCAGCCTCGACGATTTCTCTATAGAGAATCAGGACAAAGCCGTACACGAGTGGATAGAGGCAAAAGGCTATGGAATGGGCGAAATTATGAACGCCTTCCGTTTGGCACTCGTGGGCGAGGGTAAGGGCCCCCAGATGTTCGATATTTCGGGCTTGATTGGCAAAGAGGAGACTCTGGCACGCTTGCGCAGAGCCATAGAGGTATTGGGATAAACGACACAGAATGTACACGTTAGGTATATATTTTTATATTCTCGCCATAAAACTTGCGGCACTTTTCGGCCACAGAAAGGCGAAGCATATGCTCGAGGGGCACAAGGAAATTTTTTCTACTTTGCGCGACAAAATAAAGCCGGGCACCGATTACATTTGGTTCCACGCCTCGTCGTTGGGCGAGTTTGAGCAGGGACGTCCTATGATTGAGAGATTTCGTGCCGAGCACCCCGAATACAGGGTGGTGCTCACCTTCTTCTCTCCTTCGGGTTACCGTTCGGCGCAGAATTATCAGCAGGCCGATGTAGTGTGCTATCTGCCGTTCGACACCCCTTGCAATGTGAAGCGTTTCATCGACATCGTGAACCCCAAGATGGTATTTTTTATAAAATACGAGTATTGGCTCAATTTCCTGTTTGCGCTCAAGAAACGCTCGATACCCACATATATAATCTCGGCGATTTTTCGCAAAGAGCAGGTTTTCTTCCGCTCTTGGGGCGGTTTCTATCGCAGAGCGTTGCGCTGCTTCACTCGTCTTTTTGTGCAGAACGAGGCTTCGAAGAGCTTGCTTGCATCGATAGGCATAGATAATGTGACGGTAGCGGGAGACACTCGTTTCGACCGAGTTATCAAAATATCGGAGCAGGCGCGTATGTTGCCTTTGGTAGAGGCTTTTGTCGAGGGTGACAAGCGCATTTTCATTGCGGGTAGTTCGTGGGGCGCCGATGAGGCTGTTTATATGCCCTATTTCAATACCCATATGGGGTGGAAGCTCATCATCGCTTCGCACGAGGTGAACGAGGAGAGAATCAAGGCTATAGAAGAGCAGGTGCAGGGATTGTGCGTGCGTTACTCGCTGGCTACTTTGGAGGAGGCGCGCTCGGCCAAGTGTCTTATAATAGACTGCTTTGGCTTGCTTTCGTCGATATATCGATATGGAAATGTTGCTTATGTGGGCGGCGGCTTCGGTGTAGGAATTCACAATATCCTTGAGGCTGCGGTGTACGGGGTGCCCGTTTTCTTCGGTCCGAATAATGCGAAATTCCAGGAGGCGCAGCAGCTCAAGGCCTGCGGAGGCGGTATAGAGATAACTTCGGCTGCCGATTTTGAGGCTAAAATGCTGTGTCTCGACAAGGATGCGGCGGCGGCCAAGAAGGCCGGAGATGCGGCCGGAGCCTATGTTTCGAACAATTCGGGTGCGTCGGCGAGAATTTTCAGCGCCCTCGAGGTTTGAAGGTAAATTATTTTTATTAAAGATTGCCGATAAATGGCGGTTGAATCAAAAAAATATTATCTTCGCAAAATAAGTGTGAAAGTATAACTAATTCAATACAATAACTTAAATTTTAGAATTATGCAGTATTTAACAAACGAAAAATTGACAATTGTAGGTGCCGGTGGTATGATCGGTTCAAATATGGTACAGAGCGCTTTGATGCTCGGTTTGACTCCCAACATCTGCTTGTATGATATCTTTGAGCCCGGTGTGCACGGCGTTGCCGACGAGATGGCTCATTGTGGTTTCCCCGGTGCAAATATCACTTGGACAACAAACCCCGAGGAGGCTTTCACAGGTGCTAAATACATCGTATCATCAGGTGGTGCTCCCCGTAAGGAGGGTATGACTCGTGAGGATCTCTTGAAGGGCAACTGTATGATTGCTGCCGAGTTTGGAGATTTTATCAAGAAATATTGCCCCGATGTTAAGCACGTGGTTGTAATCTTCAACCCCGCCGACGTTACAGCTCTTACTGCTCTCATCCATTCAGGTTTGAAACCCAACCAGCTTACTTCTCTTGCAGCTCTCGACTCTACACGTTTGCAGCAGGCTCTTGCCAAGGAGTTCGGTGTTCAGCAGGACAAAGTTACCGGTGCAAAAACATACGGTGGTCACGGCGAGCAGATGGCTGTATTCGCATCACAGGTGAAAATCGACGGCAAACCTTTGGCCGAAATGGGCTTGTCAGAGGAGCGTTGGGCTGAAATCAAGCACAACACTATCCAGGGTGGTTCAAACATCATCAAGCTTCGTGGTCGTTCATCATTCCAGAGCCCCTCTTATTGCGCAATCAAGATGATTGAGGCTGCAATGGGTGGCGAGCCTTACACATTGCCCGCAGGTTGCTATGTAAATAGCGAGGAGCTTGGCTACAAGAACGTGATGATGGCTATGCCCACAGTTATCGATGCTGACGGTGTTCACTATGTGGCTCCCGAGGGTACAGCCGAGGAGATGGCAGCATTGCAGTCTTCAGTTGAGCACTTGGGTAAGATGCGCGAGGAGATTATCGCTCTCGGCATCATCCCCGCAGTTGAGGAGTGGAAGAGCCTTAACCCCAATCTCTAATATATTATATAAGGAGAAATATGAGCAAGGCAGGCGTTTCGTCTGCCTTGCTTTCTATTTGCGGGGGTGTGTCGCGGCTTTCGCGTGTTGAGCTTTTGTGTGCTTTTTCCTCTTAAATGGTGGTTGCGAAGTCTCATTTCGGCCCTATTTAGCCTTTTATATGAGATTTTTATGCAAAAAAAAGAGCAAACACTTTGCCGATTGAGAATTTGTGTCTAATTTTGCGCCACATTTTGTTCAGTGGATAATAATATAAACTAAAAATAGAATAGGAAATGATTGTAGTACCTGTTAAAGAGGGCGAGAACATTGAGAGAGCTCTCAAAAAATTCAAAAGAAAATTCGAGAAGACCGGTGTAGTTAAAGAGTTGCGCGCACGTCAGCAGTTTGACAAACCTTCAGTTCTTAAGAGACTGAAAATGGAGCACGCTATCTATGTTCAGAAGCTTCGTGCAAACGAGGAATAAAAACTTGCACATTTTTCTTGTTTTTTAAATTAATCTGAATTATATTCGTTGCCGTAAGAGATTTCTTGCGGCAACGAATATGTTTATAGAAGCATTCATAGGGCACCTCAAGAACGAGAGAAACTACTCGTTGCATACGCTCAAGGCGTATGCGGGTGATCTTCGTGCGTTTGAAACATACATCCGTGAGGTGGATGAAACGCTTTCGCTTGTTACAGCCGATTCCGATTTGCTGCGCTCTTGGGTGGCGAGTCTAATGGATAATGGTGGCGCGACAAGTTCGGTTTGTAGAAAACTGAGCTCGTTGCGTTCTTTTTATAATTATATGCGTGCCGAGGGCGAGGTGTCGGGTAGTCCTGCCGCCGTGGTCAAAGGTCCAAAGTGTCGCAAGGCGCTGCCTGTGTTTATAAAGGAGGCGGAACTTGACAGGCTTATGGACGAAGTCTCTTTTGGGGAGGGGTATGCGGCTTGTCGCGATAGAATGATTATCGCCTGCTTCTATGAAACGGGAGTACGTCTCTCGGAGCTTGTGGGGCTCGATGTAAAAGATGTCAGCCTTGCGTCGTGTCAGCTAAAGGTTCTGGGTAAGCGTAGTCGCGAGAGGATTCTCCCTTTTGCGGCGGGTCTGTGCAGGCAGTTCGAGGAGTATCTCGAGGAGCGTGCAAAGATTGCGTCGGCTGGCGAGCCTGCGTTGTTTCTATCTATAAAAGGAGAGCGCGTGACCTCTTCGCAGGTGTATAGGGTGGTGAATAAGCGTCTCGGCGAAGTTGTGTCGGTAAAAAAGAAGAGCCCGCATACGTTGAGGCATAGTTTTGCCACGGCGATGCTTAATAACGATGCCGAACTTGTGGCGGTGAAGGAACTTCTCGGGCACAAACGTTTGGCGACAACCGAAATTTACACCCATCTGACATTTGAGGAATTAAAACGTTTTTATGATAAGGCTCATCCTCGAGCCGGTAATAATTAAATAATAGGAGGATTAATTATGGAGACAAGAATTCAATCGATTCATTTTGATGCATCGGCACAGTTGCTGGAGTTTGTGGAGAAAAAAATCGCTAAAATCGAAAAATTATGCGATGACGCAACGTCTTTGGAAGTATCGATGAAACTTATAAAACCCGAGACGGCGATGAATAAAGAGGTCGCTTTGCGTCTTGCATCGGCATCGGGCGATATGTTCGCGTCTAAAATTTCCGACACGTTTGAGGACGCTTTATTGGTCACAATTGACGCTTTAAAGGCCCAAATCGAGAAAAAACGCGAAAAAATGAGGTGAATAATAAAAAAAACCTCGAAAAAGTTTTGTGATTAAAAAAAAACTCGTACATTTGCACTCGCTTTACAACGGTAACAGCATCGCAAATGTACCTGCCTCTTTAGCTCAGTTGGCCAGAGCACGTGATTTGTAATCTCGGGGTCGTTGGTTCGAATCCGACAAGAGGCTCTAAAGAAAAACAAGCGATGCGTAAAGTTTAAAGTTGTCGCAAATGCGTTTTCTGAAATAGTGACAAGGGCAAATTCCAGAGTGGCCAAATGGGGCAGACTGTAAATCTGCTGTCTTTCGACTTCGGTGGTTCGAATCCATCTTTGCCCACAACGTGTTGAAAAAGGAGAATGCAAACCGGCCTTGACGTTTATCAAAAAATAAATCGTCTTTGTTTGTTTGCAAATTCTTTATGTAAACGCATTGCGGAAGTAGCTCAGTTGATAGAGCACTAGCCTTCCAAGCTGGGGGTCGCGGGTTTGAGCCCCGTCTTCCGCTCTTTTTCAACGCTGTTATAGCTCAGTGGTAGAGCACTTCCTTGGTAAGGAAGAGGTCCCGAGTTCAAGTCTCGGTAACAGCTCTGGAGAAGAGCTTTCTTGTCTTAATATTAGTCAAGATAAACGATTACAGATATTTGGTAAATATATTGTTATAATTAAAACTTAAAACTATGGCAAAAGAAAAATTTGAGCGTTCCAAACCTCACGTAAATATTGGAACAATCGGTCACGTTGACCACGGTAAGACTACTTTGACTGCTGCTATCACTACAGTATTGGCAAAGAGAGGTCTTTCTGAGTTGAAATCATTCGACCAGATCGATAACGCTCCCGAGGAGAAAGAGCGTGGTATTACTATTAACACTGCACACGTTGAGTATCAGACAGAGAACCGTCACTATGCACACGTAGACTGCCCCGGACACGCCGACTACGTTAAGAACATGGTTACCGGTGCTGCTCAGATGGACGGTGCTATCATCGTTTGTGCTGCTACTGACGGTCCTATGCCCCAGACACGTGAGCACATCCTTCTCGCTCGTCAGGTAAACGTTCCCCGCTTGGTTGTATTCTTGAACAAGTGTGACGTTGTTGATGACGCAGAGATGCTTGAGCTTGTTGAGATGGAGATGCGCGAACTTCTTTCATTCTATGAGTTCGACGGCGACAACACTCCTATCATCCGTGGTTCTGCTCTCGGTGCTTTGAATGGCGTTGGTGAGTGGGAGGAGAAAGTAATGGAGTTGATGGCAGCTTGTGACACTTGGATTCCCCTGCCTCCCCGTGATATCGACAAGCCCTTCTTGATGCCCGTTGAGGACGTATTCTCAATCACAGGTCGTGGTACTGTTGCTACAGGTCGTATCGAGACTGGTGTTGTTAAGGTAGGTGACGAGGTTGAGATCCTTGGTCTTGGCGAGGAGAAGAAGACTGTTGTAACAGGCGTTGAGATGTTCCGCAAGCTTCTTGATCTTGGTGAGGCTGGTGACAACGTAGGTTTGTTGCTCCGTGGTGTTGATAAGAACGAGATCAAACGTGGTATGGTACTTTGCCACCCCGGTCAGATTAAACCTTACTCTACTTTCGAGGCTTCAGTTTATATCCTCAAGAAAGAGGAGGGTGGTCGTCACACATCATTCCGTAACAAATACCGTCCCCAGTTCTACCTCCGTACAATGGACTGTACAGGTGAGATTCACCTCCCCGCAGACGTTGAGATGGTAATGCCCGGCGATAGCTTGTCAATCACTGTTAAGTTGATCTATCCCGTTGCATTGAATGAGGGTCTTACATTCGCTATCCGCGAGGGTGGTCGTACAGTAGGTGCTGGTCAGATCACAAAGGTTATCGAATAATAACTCTTTAAAATAAAGTATCGGCTCGGCGATATTCAAAGAGCCGATATTTACGGGAATAGCTCAGTTGGTAGAGCACTGGTCTCCAAAACCAGGTGTCGGGAGTTCGAGCCTCTCTTCCCGTGCTACAAAATAAACTATTATGCTGACTAGATTTGTTAATTATTGTAAGCTTTCTTACAATGAACTCGTGCATAAAACAACTTGGCCCTCTTGGAAACAGCTGACGAGCCAAGCTATACTTGTTTTAGAGGCTTCGTTGCTGATAGCTTTGGTCGTGTTTGCTATGGACCAGGTATTCCAGCTCGTAATGAAGTTTGTATATCCCAACTAATATTTTTATAAATGGCTGAAGGCAATAAGAAGTGGTATGTTTTGCGTGCCATTAGCGGTAAAGAAGCGAAAGTTAAGGAGTATATCGAGGCTGATATCAAACTTCGCGGCTTGACCGATTATGTATCTCAAGTACTTATCCCCACGGAGAAAGTAGTGCAGGTGCGCAATGGCAAACGTGTTGTGAAGGAGAAAAGTTACCTCCCCGGCTATGTATTGGTTGAGGCTGAATTGGTAGGTGAAATCGCATTCCTGTTGCGCAATACTCCCAATGTGTTGGGTTTCTTGGGCGGAATGGAGCAGCCTACTCCCATCCGTCAATCGGAAATTAATAGAATTTTAGGTACCGTTGATGAGCTTCAGGAGGTTCCCGAGGAGAATGTACTGGAGTATACACTCGGCGAGGTTGTAAAGGTAAATACAGGTCCTTTCTCTGGTTTCAATGGTACTATCGAGGAGATAAACACCGAGAAGAAACGCCTCAAGGTTATGGTGAAGATTTTCGGAAGAAGCACTCCCGTAGATTTAGGTTATATGCAAGTAGATAAAGAGTGATGCGGCTTCCACACATCGCTCTAAAATGTTGTTAATTTTATAGATTTTTTTACAATGGCAAAAGAAGTTGCTGGACTTATCAAGTTACAGATTAAAGGTGGCGCAGCAAATCCATCACCTCCTGTAGGACCTGCACTTGGTTCTAAGGGAATCAATATTATGGAATTCTGCAAGGCGTTTAATGCCAGAACCCAGGATAAGGCCGGAAAAGTTTTGCCTGTTATCATTACTTACTACGCAGATAAGTCATTCGACTTTGTCGTTAAGACTCCTCCTGTAGCAATCCAGTTGCTTGAGATTGCAAAGATCAAGAGTGGTTCTGCAGAGCCTAACCGTAAAAAAGTTGCCACTGTTACATGGGAGCAGGTTGAGGCTATTGCAAAAGAGAAGATGGCTGACTTGAACTGCTTTACTGTAGAGGCTGCTATGAAAATGGTTGCAGGTACAGCAAGAAGTATGGGTATCAGTGTAAGTGGAACTTTTCCTGGAAACAATTAAAATTTAGACTAGAATGGGTAAACTGACAAAAAATCAAAAGTTGGCAGCCGAAAAAATTGACACAGCTAAGTCCTATTCACTGTCAGAGGCTGTTGAATTGTTGAAGGAGATTACCTTTACAAAATTCGACGCATCAGTGGATATCGACGTACGCCTGGGCGTAGATCCTCGTAAGGCTAACCAGATGGTGAGAGGTGTAGTATCTCTCCCCAGCGGTACCGGTAAAGAGGTTCGCGTTCTTTGCTTGTGTACGCCCGATGTGGAAGAAGCTGCTAAAGCGGCTGGTGCCGACTATGTTGGTCTTGACGAATATATCGAGAAGATCAAAGGTGGTTGGACGGATATCGACATTATCATTACAATGCCGTCCATAATGGGTAAATTGGGTGCTCTCGGTCGTGTGCTCGGTCCTCGCGGATTGATGCCTAACCCCAAGAGTGGCACCGTTACTATGGATATACCTAAAGCAGTAAAAGAGGTTAAACAAGGTAAGATTGATTTCAAGGTAGACAAGGCGGGTATTGTACACGCTTCTATCGGTAAGTCTTCATTCTCTCCTGAGGCTATTATCGCCAACGTTAAGGAGTTTATGGCTACAATCATCAAGCTGAAACCTTCTACAGCTAAAGGTACATACGTTAAGAGTGTATTCCTGTCTACAACGATGAGTAAAGGTCTTAGAATAGACCCCAAATCTATCGACTAATATGATTGAACTATGAAGAAGGAAGATAAAGTAAATGTAATCGCCTCTCTTGGTGAGGTCATAAAGGAATATGCACATTTTTATTTGGTAGATGTAACCGCTATGAACTCTGCGGCTACAAATGCTATGCGTGCAAAATGTTTCAAGCAGGAGGTTAAGATGATCGTTGTAAAGAACACACTTCTTTACAAGGCATTCGAGGCTTCAGAGATCGATTTCTCACCCCTCTATCCCTGTTTGAAAGGAACTACCGCTCTCTTGCTTTGCAACACAGCCAATGTCCCCGCTAAACTTATCAAGGACGTTGCTGGTAAAGCTGAGGTTCCCGCTTTGAAGGGCGCTTACGCCGAGGAGAGCTTCTATGTTGGTGCTGATCAGCTCGAGACTCTTGTTAATATCAAGAGCAAGAATGAACTTATCGCAGAGGTTGTTGCTTTGTTGCAGTCTCCGATCAAGAACGTTGTTTCAGCTCTACAATCAGGTGGTAACACCATCCACGGAGTACTTAAAACACTCGGTGAAAGAGAATAATCATTTTTTAATTAGTAAAAACAATTTAAATTTATACGAAAATGGCAGATTTGAAAGCTCTTGCAGAAGAATTGGTTAACCTTACAGTAAAAGACGTTAACGAACTTGCAACAATCCTTAAAGAAGAATATGGTATCGAACCCGCTGCTGCAGCTGTTGCTGTTGCTGCTCC